>NZ_JAVYJH010000002.1:0-619395 GCF_032621685.1 Pseudomonas sp. zfem002
GACTACATCGCGATCATGGGTGGGCGCTGACAGAACCTAGCCACGCCCCTCTGCTGTAGGAGCGTGGGGTGCAAGACCAACGGCTTCGACCAGTTCGACAAGATCGCCTTCTGGAAGACCCCGCAGGCCGAGGGCGGCAAGTTCGTGCCGTACAGCCGCTGGACCCAGGACTACATCGCGATCATGGGTGGGCGCTGACAGAACCTAGCCACGCTCCTACAAGGGAACGCCCCTCCTTAACACCTCAGTACAGTCGTCCAGGCCTGGGCCGCTGCACACACCCACGCCTATCCGGAGCACCGCACCATGACCCTTGCAGTCCAGTTCACCCAGGTTTCCCGTCTGTTCGGCGAGGTCAAGGCCGTCGACCGGGTATCCATCGATATCCAGGACGGCGAGTTCTTTTCCATGCTCGGCCCGTCCGGCTCAGGCAAGACCACCTGCCTGCGCCTGATCGCCGGCTTCGAACAACCCAGCCACGGTTCGATCCGCATCCACGGCGCCGAAGCCGCCGGCCTGCCGCCCTACCAGCGCGACGTCAACACCGTGTTCCAGGACTACGCGCTGTTCCCGCACATGAGCGTGCTGGACAACGTCGCCTACGGCCTCAAGGTCAAGGGCATCGGCAAGCAGGAACGCCACGCCCGCGCCGAGGAAGCCCTGGCCATGGTCGCCCTCGGCGGCTACGGCGGGCGCAAGCCGGTGCAGCTGTCCGGCGGCCAGCGCCAGCGCGTGGCCCTGGCCCGTGCCCTGGTCAACCGCCCGCGGGTGCTGCTGCTCGACGAACCGCTGGGCGCCCTCGACCTGAAACTGCGTGAGCAGATGCAGTCCGAGCTGAAGAAACTCCAGCGCCAGCTCGGCATCACCTTCATCTTCGTCACCCACGACCAGACCGAAGCGCTGTCGATGTCCGACCGCGTCGCTGTGTTCAACCGCGGCCGCATCGAGCAGGTCGACACCCCGCGCAACCTGTACATGAAGCCGGCCACCACCTTCGTCGCCGAATTCGTCGGCACCTCCAACGTGCTCCGTGGCGACCTCGCCAGCCAGCTCGCCGGCAACACCCAGCCGTTCTCCATCCGCCCCGAGCACATCCGCCTCGGCGAAGCCGCGGCCAGCGGCCAGGTGCAGATCAGCGGCGTGCTCCACGACATCCAGTACCAGGGCAGCGCGACCCGCTACGAACTGAAACTGGACAACGGCCAGCTGCTCAACGTCAGCCAGGCCAACAACCAGTGGCAGGCCGACGTCGCCCAGTTGCAGCCAGGCCAGCGCCTGGCCGCGCACTGGGCCCGCGAGGCAATGACGCCGCTGCAGGAAACCGTGCTGAGCGAGGGTCGCTGAGATGAGCCTGGCCCTGGAAAAACCGGCCCTGGCGCCGACACCGATGTCGCCCATGCGGCGCATCTCCAACCTGCTCTACCGCAAGCCCAACCTGTACCTGGCGCTGCTGCTGATCCCGCCGCTGATCTGGTTCGGCGCGATCTACCTCGGCTCGCTGCTGGGCCTGCTGTGGCAAGGGTTCTACACCTTCGACGACTTCACCATGGCGGTGACGCCGGACCTGACCCTGGCCAACTTCGCCGCGCTGTTCAACCCGGCGAACTTCGACATCATCCTGCGCACCCTGACCATGGCCATCGCCGTGTCCATCGCCAGCGCCACCCTGGCCTTCCCCATCGCCTACTACATGGCGCGCTACACCACGGGCAAGACCAAGGCGTTCTTCTACATCGCGGTGATGATGCCGATGTGGGCCAGCTACATCGTCAAGGCCTACGCCTGGACCCTGCTCCTGGCCAAGGGCGGCGTGGCCCAGTGGTTCGTGCAGTTGCTGCACCTGGAGCCGGTGCTGCAGTTCATCCTCGGCATCCCCGGGGTGGGCGGCAGTACCCTGTCGACCTCGCACCTGGGGCGCTTCATGGTCTTCGTGTACATCTGGCTGCCGTTCATGATCCTGCCGATCCAGGCCTCCCTGGAACGCCTGCCGCCGTCGCTGCTGCACGCCTCGGCGGACCTCGGCGCGACCCCGCGGCAGACCTTCATGCAGGTGATCCTGCCGCTGTCGGTACCGGGCATCGCCGCGGGCTCGATCTTCACCTTCTCCCTGACCCTGGGCGACTTCATCGTCCCGCAACTGGTGGGCCCACCCGGCTACTTCATCGGCGGCATGGTCTACGCCCAGCAAGGCGCGATCGGCAACATGCCGATGGCCGCGGCCTTCACCCTGGTGCCGATCGTGCTGATCGCCCTCTACCTGTCCATCGTCAAACGCCTGGGGGCCTTCGATGCACTCTGAAAAAGCTTCGCTGGGCCTGCGCCTGGCGGCCTGGGGCGGGCTGCTGTTCCTGCACTTCCCGATCCTGATCATCTTCCTCTACGCCTTCAACACCGAGGACGCGGCCTTCAGCTTCCCGCCCCAGGGCTTCACCCTGAAGTGGTTCAGCGTGGCCTTCGCACGCGCCGACGTACTGGAGTCGATCAAGCTGTCGCTGCAGGTGGCGTGCCTCGCCACCCTGATCGCCCTGGTGCTCGGCACCCTGGCCTCGGCGGCGCTGTACCGGCGCAGCTTCTTCGGCAAGGAAGGCATCTCGCTGATGCTGATCCTGCCGATCGCCCTGCCCGGGATCATCACCGGTATCGCCCTGCTCTCGGCGTTCAAGAGCCTGGGCATCGAGCCGGGGATCTTCACCATCGTGGTCGGTCACGCGACCTTCTGCGTGGTGATCGTCTACAACAACGTCATCGCCCGCCTGCGGCGCACCTCGCAGAGCCTGATCGAGGCCTCGATGGACCTCGGCGCCGACGGCTGGCAGACCTTCCGCTACATCATCCTGCCCAACCTCGGCTCGGCGCTGCTGGCCGGCGGCATGCTGGCCTTCGCCCTGTCATTCGACGAGATCATCGTCACCACCTTCACCGCCGGGCACGAACGCACCCTGCCGATCTGGCTGCTCAACCAGCTCAGCCGGCCGCGCGATGTACCAGTGACCAACGTCGTCGCCATGCTGGTCATGATGGTGACCATGCTGCCGATCCTTGGCGCCTACTACCTGACCCGCGGCGGCGAAAGCGTTGCCGGCAGCGGCAAGTGACCCCCTGACTTCCGACGAGGACTGAATCATGCAAACCAAGCTGCTGATCAACGGCCAACTGGTGGCCGGCGAAGGACCTGCCTACGACGTGCTCAACCCGTCCCTGGGCGCCACCCTGGTGAGCATCAACGAAGCCACCGCGGCCCAGGTCGACGCCGCCGTGCGCGCCGCCGACCACGCCTTCGAGGGCTGGTCGCAGACCCCACCGAAAGAACGCGCCGGCCTGCTGCTGAAACTCGCCGACGCCATCGAGGCCCATGGCGAGGAACTGGCGAAACTGGAGTCGGCCAACTGCGGCAAGCCCTACGCCGCCGCGCTGAACGACGAGATCCCGGCCATCGCCGATGTGTTCCGCTTCTTCGCCGGCGCCAGCCGCTGCCTGAATGGCTCGGCCGCGGGCGAGTACCTGGCGGGCCATACCTCGATGATCCGTCGCGACCCGGTGGGCGTGATCGCCTCCATCGCGCCGTGGAACTACCCGCTGATGATGGTCGCCTGGAAGATCGCCCCGGCCCTGGCCGCCGGCAACACCGTGGTGCTCAAGCCGTCCGAACAGACCCCGCTGACCGCCCTGCGCCTGGCGCAGATCGCCGCCGAGCTGTTCCCTGCCGGCGTACTCAACATCGTCTTCGGCAAGGGCCCGAGCGTCGGCGCGCCGCTGGTCACTCATCCGAAGGTGCGCATGGTCTCGCTGACCGGTTCCATCGCCACCGGCTCGAACATCATCTCCAGCACCGCTGACAGCGTGAAGCGCATGCACATGGAGCTGGGCGGCAAGGCGCCGGTGATCATCTTCGACGACGCCGACATCGACGCGGCGGTGGAAGGCATCCGCACCTTCGGCTTCTACAACGCCGGGCAAGACTGCACCGCGGCCTGCCGCATCTACGCACAGAGCGGGATCTACGAAAAGTTCGTCGAGAAGCTCGGCGCGGCGGTGGCGAGCATCAAGTACGGTCTGCAGGACGACCCGGACACCGAGCTCGGCCCGCTGATCACCGCGCAGCACCGTGACCGCGTCGCCGGCTTCGTCGAGCGCGCCATTGCCCAGCCGCATATCCGCCTGGTCACTGGCGGCAAGGCGGTAGCGGGCGACGGCTTCTTCTTCGAACCGACCGTGCTCGCCGATGCCCAGCAGGACGACGAGATCGTCCGCCGCGAAGTGTTCGGCCCGGTGGTCTCGGTGACCCGCTTCGACGACGAGGCGCAGGTGCTGGCCTGGGCCAACGACTCCGACTACGGCCTTGCCTCGTCGCTGTGGACCGCCGACGTCGGCCGCGCCCACCGCGTCTCGGCGCGCCTGCAGTACGGCTGCACCTGGGTCAACACGCACTTCATGCTGGTCAGCGAAATGCCCCACGGCGGTCAGAAACTCTCCGGCTACGGCAAGGACATGTCCATGTACGGCCTGGAAGACTACACCTGCATCCGTCACGTGATGTTCAAACACTAAGGACTCTCCATGCAGATCACCCGACGCGATTTTCTCAACGGCGTCGCCATCGGTATCGCGGCAGGGCTGACCCCGCTGCAGATCCTCCAGGCCGCACCGGACGGACGTTACTACCCGCCGAGCCTGACCGGCCTGCGTGGCAGTCACGCCGGCGCCTTCGAAGTGGCGCACCAGATGGGCTGGGAGAAGAAGACCTTCGCCACCGACGCCCTGCCGATCAGCGAGCAGTATGACCTGATCGTGGTCGGCGGCGGCATCAGCGGCCTGTCGGCAGCCTGGTTCTACCGCCAGCGCCATCCGCAGGCGCGGATCCTGGTGATCGAGAACCACGACGACTTCGGCGGCCACGCCAAGCGCAACGAGTTCAGCGCCGATGGACGGACCCTCATCGGTTATGGCGGCAGCGAGGCGTTCCAGTCGCCGAACCACCTGTACAGCAAGGAAGTGAACGGCCTGCTCAAGGCGCTGGGGGTGGACATCAAGCGCTTCGAGACGGCCTTCGATCGCAACTTCTACCCGGACCTGAAGCTGTCCCGCGCGGTGTTCTTCGACAAGGAGACGTTCGGCGAGGACAAGCTGGTCAGCGGCGACCCGACCCCGATGGTCGCCGACGACATCGCCCCGGAGCGCCTGAACGCCCGTTCGATCCGCGACTTCATCAACGACTTCCCGCTGCCGGAAGCCGATCGCAAGGCCCTGATCGAGCTGCACGAAGCGCCGCGCGACTACCTCGCCGGGCGCAGCCTGAAGGAAAAGAACGAGCACCTGGAGCGCACCAGCTATCGCGACTTCCTGCTCAAGGACGTCGGCCTGTCGCCGACTGCGGTGGCCTACTTCCAGGGCCGTACCAACGACTTCATGGCCCTGAGCATCGATGCGGTGGCGGCTGCCGACGCCTACAACGTCGGTTTCCCCGGCTTCGCCGCGATGCAGCTGGAGCCGATCAGCGAAGAAGCCCGGGCGGAGATGGAAGAGCCGTACATCTACCACTTCCCCGACGGCAATGCCTCGCTGGCGCGCCTGCTGGTGCGCGACCTGATTCCCCAGGTGGCGCCGGGCAAGGGCATGGAGGACATCGTCCTGGCGCAGTTCGACTACAGCCAGCTGGACCAGGCCGCGCACCCGGTGCGCATTCGCCTGAACAGCACGGCGGTGAGCGTGCGCAACGTCGAGGGCGGGGTCAACGTCGGCTACAGCCGTGGCGGACAACTGGCCCAGGTGCGTGGCAAGCACTGCGTGATGGCCTGCTACAACATGATGATTCCGTACCTGCTGCGCGACCTGCCGGCGGAGCAGGCCCATGCCCTGAGCCAGAACGTCAAGTTCCCGCTGGTGTACACCAAGGTGGTGGTGCGCAACTGGCAGGCGTTCCACACGCTCGGCGTGCACGAGATCTATGCCGCGACCCAGCCGTACAGCCGGATCAAGCTGGACTATCCGGTGAGCATGGGCGGCTACGAGCATCCGCGGGATCCGTCGAAGGCCATCGGCCTGCACCTGGTCTACGTGCCGACCACGCCGAACGTGGGCATGAACGCCCGCGACCAGGCCCGCGCCGGTCGCGCGCGGTTGTACGGGCAGACCTTCGAGCAACTGGAAGCGCAGTTGCGCGAGCAGTTGCAGCGCATGCTCGGGCCGGGGGGCTTCGATCACCAGCAGGACATCCTGGCGATCACGGTCAACCGTTGGTCACATGGCTATTCGTGCTTCACCAATACGCTGTTCGATGATGCCGAGCAGACCGAACAGTGGATGAAGACCGCGCGCAGGCCGCTGGGCAAGGTGAGCATCGCCAACTCGGATGCGGCGTGGAGTGCGTATGCCCATGCGGCGATCGATGAGGCATGGCGGGCGGTTGGGGAGTTGAGCTGACGGGCTGATCTCGCGCAGACGCTGTAGGAGCTGGCTTGTCGTGTGACGAACCACTGCGAAAGGACCGCGCAGCGGTCCCTGATTGCCTGACTCTGGATCGGGAACGGGGACCGCTTTGCGGTCCTTTCGCGGGCAAGCCCGCTCCTACAGGAAAATTCCTACCCTACTCGCCTCCTCTGCCTACCCTACGCTTATTGAGTGCTGCTCACTGGTATCATAGTTTGATACCATGAAGTTGATCTTCAGCAAACCACCACCCAAGGGCCTCGAATGGTCACGCATCGAGTCGCTGCTCGTCAGCCTCGGAGCGCTGGTCGTCGAAGGAAGAGGCTCACGGGTCCGTTTCGAATTGAAAGGTGAGGTGGCGACCTTCCATCGCCCTCATCCTGACAAGCATGCCAAGCACTATCAGATCCGCGATGCACGCCGGTTCCTTGAACTGGCAGGAGTGACGCCATGAATGTAATGACCTACAAGGGCTACGCCGCCCGTATCGAATACAGTGATGACGATCAGTTGTTGATTGGCCATGTGGCAGGTATTCGCGATGTCATCGGCTTTCACGCAGAGTCCGTCGTCGAGTTGCGCAAGGCTTTCGAGGAAGCAGTCGACGATTATCTGGAGACTTGCACCCGACTGGGTCGGGAACCACAGAAAGCCTATTCGGGAAAATTGAGCCTGCGCCTGGAGCCAGCATTGCATGCCAGCGTCGCCGCCAAGGCAGAGCTGGAAAACAAGAGCATCAATCAGTGGGTCAGCGATGTATTGAATCAGGCAACCCACGCCTGAAGGACGGGGCAGATTGAAGATCTGCCCCGCTCGTGTTCAATCCCGCAGATCCGACTCATGAATCGGCTGCTCGCGACTGGTCGCGCGCTGGTACTGCGCCGGCCACACCGCCTTGTTGCCGCCCAGGTCATCGTCGGCATGCAGCGGCCAGTACGGATCGCGCAGCAGTTCCCGGGCCAGGAAGATCAGGTCGGCCTGCCCGGTGCGCAGGATGTGCTCGGCCTGCGCAGGTTCGGTGATCATGCCCACCGTGCCCGTGGCAATCCCCGATTCCTTGCGCACCCTTTCGGCGAAGCGGGTCTGGTAGCCCGGTCCGGTGGGGATCTCGGCATGCACCGAGGTACCGCCGGACGACACATCGATCAGATCCGCCCCCAGCGCCTTCAGGCGCCTGGCCAGTTCCACGGTCTCGTCCGGGTTCCAGCCATCCTCCACCCAGTCGGTGGCGGACACCCGCACGAACAGCGGCAACGATTCCGGCCATACCTCGCGCACCGCCTCGGTGACCTGCAAGGTCAGGCGAATGCGGTTGTCGAAACAGCTGCCGTAGCTGTCCCGCCGCTGGTTGCTCAACGGCGACAGGAACTGATGGAGCAGGTAGCCATGGGCAGCATGGATCTCGACCACCTTGAACCCCGCCACCAGCGCCCGCTTCGCCGCGGCGACGAAGGCGTCGATGAGGTCGCGGATCTGCCCCTCGCTCAGTTCACTCGGTGGTGTGTGCTCCGGGTCGAAGGCGATCTTCGACGGGCCCACCGGGATCCAGCCGCCGTCATCCGGCTTGATGCTGCCGTGCTTGCCCAACCATGGCCGATGGGTGCTGGCCTTGCGCCCGGCATGGGCCAGCTGGATCCCCGGCACGGCGCCCTGGGCGGTGACGAAGCGGGTGATGCGCTGCAGCGGCGGGATCTGCCCGTCGTCCCACAGGCCCAGGTCCTGGGCGGTGATGCGACCGTCGGCGGTGACCGCCACGGCCTCGGTGAAGATCAGCCCGGCACCGCCCACGGCACGGCTGCCGAGGTGGACCAGGTGCCAGTCGTTGGCCAGGCCGTCGACGCTGGAATACTGGCACATGGGCGAAACGGCGATGCGGTTGGGCAGGGTCAACTGACGCAGGGTGTAAGGCTCAAGTAGCAGGCTCATGAGGGCACCTCTCAGAACTCCGAATGGTGGGCCGAACCGAGCGCTCGTTCTTCCCTTTGGCTCAGTGCCGGTCCTACACAGCCTAGACCACAATCCTACGCCCGATCAGCGCGGCTCCATATGCGCGATCATCAGTTGCACACTTTCCTGGCCGCGGAACTCGTTGACGTCGAGCTTGTAGGCCAGCTCCACCCAGCGCACCGTGGGATTGGGCCAGACCTCGCGATCGACGCCGAAGGCGATGCCATCGAGTTTCAGCGAGCCGCACTCGCTCTTGAGCACCACCTTGAGGTGACGCTCGCCGACCACACGCTGCTCCACCAGCTGGAACACGCCATGGAACAGCGGCTCGGGGAAGTGCTGGCCCCAGGGACCGGCATGGCGCAGGGCGCGGGCCAGTTCCAGGTGGAATTCCTCCACCGCCAGGGTGCCGTCGGAGAGCAGGCGGCCGGTCAGGTCCTCTTCGCGCAGTTGCCGACGCACTTCCTCGTCGAACGCCGCGGCGAAGGTCGGGAAGTTGTCCGCCGGCAGCGACAGGCCAGCCGCCATGGCGTGGCCACCGAACTTGCTGATCAACTGCGGATGACGCGCCGCCACGGCATCCAGCGCATCGCGGATATGGAAGCCCGGCACCGACCGCGCGGAGCCCTTGAGCATGCCCTCGCCGGCATCGGCGAAGGCGATGGTCGGCCGGTGGTAACGCTCCTTCAGGCGCGAGGCGAGGATACCGATCACCCCTTGGTGCCAGTCGGCCTCGAACAGACACAGACCGAACGGCATCGACTCAACCGGCAAGTCCTTGAGCTGGGCCAGGGCCTCGCGCTGCATGCCCTGCTCGATGGACTTGCGGTCCTGGTTCAGTTCGTCCAGCTGCACCGCCATGTCCCGCGCCAGCGTCGGTTCTTCGCTGAGCAGGCACTCGATGCCCAGGCTCATGTCGTCCAGCCGTCCGGCGGCGTTGAGGCGCGGGCCGAGGATGAAGCCGAGGTCGGTGGAGGTAATGCGCCGGTGATCGCGGCGGGCCACTTCGAGGATCGCCTTGAGTCCCGGGCGGGCACGCCCGGCGCGAATCCGCTCGAGGCCCTGATGCACCAGGATGCGGTTGTTGGCATCCAGCGGCACCACGTCGGCGACGCTGCCCAGGGCTACCAGGTCGAGCAGTTCGCCGAGGTTCGGCTGCGCTTTGTCGTTGTAGTGACCGAGCGCACGCAAGCGCGCACGCAGGGCCATCAGCACATAGAAGATCACCCCGACCCCGGCCAGCGATTTGCTCGGGAACTCGCAGCCCGGCTGGTTCGGGTTGACGATGGCGTCGGCCTGCGGCAGTTCGTGGCCGGGCAGGTGGTGGTCGGTGACCAGCACTTTCAGCCCCGCCGCCCGCGCCGCGGCCACGCCGTCGACGCTGGAAATGCCGTTGTCCACGGTGATCAGCAGGTCGGGGGAGCGCTGCAGCGCCACCGCGACGATCTCCGGGGTCAGGCCGTAGCCGTATTCGAAGCGGTTCGGCACCAGGTAGTCGACGTGGGCCGCGCCCAGCAGGCGCAGGCCGAGCACGCCGACACTGCTTGCGGTGGCGCCGTCGGCATCGAAGTCGCCGACGATGAGAATGCGCTGGCGCCCGGCCAACGCCTCGACCAGCAGGTCCACCGCCGCGTCGATGCCCTTGAGCAGGCTGAACGGCAGCAACCGCGCCAGGCTCTTGTCCAGCTCTTCGGCACTCTGCACGCCGCGGGCGGCGTAGAGGCGGGTCAGCAGGGGCGGCAGGTCGCCGAGAAACGGCAGGGTCGACGGCAGGGATCGCGGTTCGATACGCATGGGGCAGCTATGGCTTCCTGATAAAGACGAGAGGGACGCAGGCGGCTCAGCCGCGCTCGCCCAGCAACCACTCCAATTGCACTTCGTGCTGGCCGCGGTCGTCGGTGACGAAGACCGTGCCTTCGCTGATCATCACGTCCCACTTGATCGAGCGCGGCATGTCGGTGGCCAGGGTTTCCAGGACATCCTGGGGCACTGCGGCGATGTTCAGGTTCTTCAGGCCCTTCACCGCGTCCACCACCTTGTTCTGCCAGACCCGCAGGCTGCCGTAGGCCAGCAGGCTGGTGCGCTCGGTACGGCGCGAGCACCAGGTCAGGCGCTCGGCGTCCGGCTGGCCGACTTCGATCCAGTGCAGGATGCGGTCATCCAGGCTCTTTTCCCACAGCGCGGCTTCATCGACATCCGACAGACCACGACCGAACGACAGGTTCTCGTTGTACCAGAGGGCGTAGGCCAGCAGGCGCACGGCCATGCGCTCCTCGGTTTCCGAAGGATGGCGGGCGATGGTCTGCTTGACGCTTTCGTACACGCCGCGGTCGAGGTCGGTGAGGTTCAGTTCGAATTTGTAGGTGGTGGACGGCTGGGCCATGGGGGCGGGCTTCTGGTATCGGAAAAGTTGCCCAGTCTACCCGATGCGGCGGCAATCGACGACGCGCTGCCACAATCATGCGCTACAACAGTATCTGAGCCTTTCACCCTGTGATAAAAACGAGCGCACTGCCCACCTGCCACGGATACCCCATGTCGCTGCCCAGCAAACCCCTCGCCGGCCTCAAGGTCGTCGAACTCGGAACCCTGATCGCCGGCCCCTTCGCGTCACGCATCTGCGCCGAATTCGGCGCGCAGGTGGTCAAGGTCGAATCACCGGACGGCGGCGATCCGCTGCGCAAATGGCGCAAGCTGTACGAGGGCACCTCGCTGTGGTGGTTCGTCCAGGCACGCAACAAGCAGTCGCTGACCCTCAACCTCAAGCACCCGGAAGGCATGGCGATCCTCAAGCGCCTGCTCGCCGACGCCGACATCCTCATCGAGAACTTCCGCCCCGGCGTCCTGGAAAAGCTCGGCCTCGGCTGGGATGTGCTCAAGGCGCTGAACCCGAAGCTGGTCATGGTGCGCCTGTCCGGCTTCGGCCAGACCGGGCCGATGAAGGACCAGCCGGGCTTCGGCGCGGTCGGTGAGTCCATGGGCGGCCTGCGCTACATCACCGGTTTCGAGGACCGCCCGCCGGTACGCACGGGGATTTCCATCGGCGACTCCATCGCCGCCCTGTGGGGCGTGATCGGCGCGCTGATGGCCCTGCGTCATCGCGAGGTCAACGGCGGTGAAGGCCAGGTGGTGGACGTGGCGCTGTACGAGGCGATCTTCGCCATGATGGAAAGCATGGTTCCGGAATTCGACGTGTTCGGCTTCATCCGCGAGCGCACCGGCAACATCATGCCCGGCATCACCCCCTCCTCCATCCACACCAGCGCCGACGGCAAGCACGTGCAGATCGGCGCCAACGGCGATGCCATCTTCAAGCGCTTCATGCTCGCCATCGGTCGCAGCGACCTGGCCGAGGACCCGAGCCTGGCCAGCAACGACGGCCGCGACCTGCGCCGCGACGAGCTGTACGGGGTGATCGATCGCTGGGCCAACAGCGTGCCGCTGGACAGCCTGATGAAGACCCTCACCGACGCCGAGGTGCCCGCCAGCCGCATCTATAGCGCCGAGGACATGTTCACCGACCCGCAATTCCTCGCCCGCGAGATGTTCCTCCAGGCGAAGCTGCCGGACGGCAAGCCGTTCAAGATGCCCGGCATCGTGCCCAAGCTCTCCGACACCCCCGGTTCCAGCGAATGGGTCGGGCCGAAGCTGGGCGAGCACACCGAGCAGTTGCTTGGCGAGCTGGGCTACAGCGCCGCGGCCATCAGTGACCTGCGCGAGCAGGGTGCCATCTGAATCGGCCTTGGCGCGGCACCGGCCTGGGGCTGCTGCTCGGCATGCTGCTGAGCACCTCCAGCATGGTGTCGGCCAAGGAACGACTGATCTGGCTGCTGCGTGACCTGCCGCCGCTGACCATCTTCGAAGGCTCGCGCAAAGGCCAGGGCGCCGTGGACCAGATGCTCGTGCGGCTGATCGAGCAGATGCCCGAGTACGATCACAGCATCATGCGCGTCAACCGCGCCCGGGCCATGCAGATGCTCCAGGAACCCAGCTTCACCTGCGATGCGACGCTGCTGTGGACTCCGGAACGGGCGCGCTTCATCCATTTCTCGCTGCCGAGCATGGGCACCCTGAGCAACGGCCTGATCGTGCGCAGGCAGGACGCGGCGATGGTCGAGCCGTTCCTGGTCGACGGCAAGGTCGACCTCAAGGCGCTGCTGGCGAGCCAGACCGCGCGCCTGGGCATGGTTGCCGAACGCAGCTACAGCCCGCCGGTGGATAGCCTGCTCAAGGCCACCCCGGCGGACAGCCTCACCCCGCACTACGGCAACGACGCCGTGCGCAGCCTGCTGCAGATGCAGAGCCTGGGCCGACTGAAATGGCTGCTGGGCTACTGGCCCGAGGTGCGCTACCTGACCCAGGACCTGGGCCAGCCAGCGGAGACGCTGACCTTCTATCCGATCCAGGGCATGGCCGATTATCAGTTCATTCATGTCGGCTGCTCCGATACACCGCTCGGGCGCGAGGCGGTTAGCCACGTCAACCAGTTGCTGCTGCAGATGCGCCAGGACACGCTGCCGCCGCTCTACGCCGACTGGCTCGATGCGCAGACCCGCGAAACCTACCTGCGCGACGCCGCGCATTTCTTCGACGACGACCACCCCTGAATCGCGGGCAAAAAGAAACCCCGAACGGTGGGGAGCCCGAACGGGGTTAAACGAAGGCCATGGGTGACCTTGCGTGCAAGCAGTCAGTCAGCATCGGAGCAAAATGCCATCTACCTGCCTGTAGGATGTCTGATTGCCATGGAGGGTAAAGGTTCCTCTCACAAGGTAGCCGATAAACCGCGACCCTGCCGGGCATGTTGCCAGGCCGCGATCACACAGGGTTGCAAACGCCCTTCGGCGATGCGCAGATCGCGGCGCAGGCCATCCACCAGATCCACCAGCAGGCGCTGGTCCTGCAACTGGCTGGCGCGGGCGCTGCGTTGCAGCACGTCGAAGCCATGCTCGTCGAGCAGCGACAAGCTGAAGTCGCCACTCCCCGCCGGCGCCAGAACGACCTGGTAGGGTGCCAAGGCTTCATTGAGCAACAAGCTCACCGATTCCATCGTGTTCACTGTTCACCTCGCTAGCACCAAGTGGTCTTCGACTGACTCCGCCAACGCCGGAAAAGTTCGGCGAAACGGGGCTTTCACCAAGGGTTCAAGCGAGCATGCCGGGGAAAGATGACAGATTGAACGTGCCCTGGCGCCGCAGTATCAAAAAGCCACCAATCCTTACGCCACGCCCTTCCGGCCCGGGTTTGCGCTGTCGCGGCCGCTGATCCATTTGAGCAGTTCGCCACCGGACATCGGCCGGGCGAGGAAATCGCCCTGCACCAGCGGCCGCCCCAGGCCCTGCACGGCCTGCCAGTCGGTCAGGGTATCGACGTCGTTCACCACCACGTCCAGTTCGCAGCGTCGGGCCAGGATCAGCGCCGCCGCGACCACCGCCGCCCGGGTGCCGTCCTCGGCCATTGCGCGCACGAAGCCGGCGGCAAGTTTCAGTTCGTTCAGCGGCAGATCGAACAGCTGGCGCAGGTTCGTCGTGCCCCGTCCGAATCCGTCGAGACACAGACGGCAGCCAAAGCGACGCAGGGCCGCCAGCTGCCGCAACTGGGCAGCCTCGAGCCGGCCGCAATGACGCTCATCCACGGCCAGGGTGAGGCTCCCGGCAGGCAATCGATGCTGGCGCAGCAGCGCCGCCAGGCGGTCGACGAAGGTCGTCCCGAGCAACAGCGCCGGCGGTACGTTGACCGCCATGGGCAGTGGCCGGTCGCCGTCCAGGCGAATCGCCGCACTGACCGCCAGCGCCTTGTCCAGTACGTGCCAGGTCAGCATGTCCAGCAGGCCGGCACCCTGCATCACCGTGAAGAACTGCCCGGGCGCCAGCAAACCGAGGGTTGGGTGCTGCCAGCGCACCGAGGCCTCGACCGCGAGCAACACGCCGTCGACGTCGAGCCTGGGTTGGTAGTTCACTTTCCATTGCGCGCGCGAATGGGCCAGTTGCTCGGGGGACAGCCTGCCCAGCTCGATGATCTGCGGCGCGGTACTGATGGCCACGGGCTCGCTGGCGCTGTCGTGGTACTCGCCGAGCAGACGGTGCAGCGTCACGCCGCTGGCCGGCTTCTGCAGGCAACCAAGCAGGCGCAGGCCCAGTTGCGGGGCGAGTTCGGCGATGTTGTCGAGCAGGGCCGGTTCGGCATCGCTGAGCACGACCAGGGCCGAGGCCAGGCGCTTCTCGGCGAGATGACGGATCATCGCCAGGCCGTCGGGGCCCTCCATGTACAGGTCGCAGATGGCCACATCCACCGGCCCGCGGCGTTCGAGCATCTGCATGGCACAGATCACCGAGTCCGCCGCGAGCACGTCGAACACACCATTGGCATTGAGCACCTGGTGCAATGCCATGAGCTGAAAGGGATGGTCTTCGAGGATAAGGACCTTGAGCGAGTGCATGGACAGTTCTCCGTGACGGCACGAAGACGCAACTCTAGGGAAATCCTCCCGGCCCCCCTATAGGACAAATCCGAAGGATGGGCTTCCATTTCCGATGGCTGCCGGAGCGCCCATGCCGCGCCCGGCCGCAAACAAAAAAGCCCGTCACGCAGGACGGGCTTTTTTACCGGTATCGCTTACAGCGGCTTGCCACGATTGCCATGCTGGCTGACGAATGCCTGGACCTTGCCCAGGTCGTTGGCCAGGACGGTGCAGCGCTCTTCCCGCGAGAACAGGTCGGAGAGGTGCGCCGGCAGTTCCAGGGCCTTGGCGACGCCGGCCTGTTCCACCGCATCGGGGAACTTGACCGGATGCGCGGTGCCCAGCACCACCATCGGGGTGTCCAGGCTGCGACGGCATTCGCGGGCGGCCTTGACGCCGATCGCGGTATGCGGATCCAGCACTTCGCCGGTCTGGGCGAAGACTTCGGCGATGGTTTCGCAGGTCTGCGCGTCATCCACGGCCAGCGAGTCGAACAGCTTGCGGGCCTCGGTCCAGCGATCCTGCTCGACGCTGAAGCCGCCGCCCTGCTTGAAGTTCGCCATCAGCTCGGCGATCGCCGCGCCATTACGACCGTGCAGGTCGAACAGCAGGCGTTCGAAGTTCGACGAAACCATGATGTCCATGGACGGCGACAGGGTCGCGTGCAGGGTTTCCTTGACGTACTGGTTGCCGCTCATGAAGCGGTGCAGGATGTCGTTGCGGTTGGTCGCGACGATCAGTTGGCTGATCGGCAGGCCCATGTTGCGCGCCAGGTAGCCGGCGAAGATGTCGCCGAAGTTGCCGGTCGGCACCGAGAACGCCACCGAACGGGCCGGGCCGCCGAGCTGCAGCGCCGCGTGGAAGTAGTAGACGATCTGGGCCATGATCCGCGCCCAGTTGATCGAGTTGACCGCCACCAGGCGGGTGCCCTTGAGGAAGCCCTGGTCGGCGAAGCTGGCCTTGACCATCTCCTGGCAGTCGTCGAAGTTGCCTTCGATGGCGATGTTGTGGATGTTCTCGCCGAGGATGGTGGTCATCTGCCGGCGCTGGACTTCCGACACGCGCTGGTGCGGGTGCAGGATGAAGATGTCGACGTTGTCGCAACGGCGGCAACCTTCGATGGCCGCGGAACCGGTGTCACCGCTGGTGGCGCCGATGATCACCACGCGCTCGCCGCGCTTGGCCAGGACGTGGTCGAGCAGGCGACCGAGCAGTTGCAGGGCGAAGTCCTTGAACGCCAGGGTCGGGCCGTGGAACAGCTCCAGTACCCACTCGTTGCTGTTCAACTGACGCAGCGGGGCGACCGCGGCGTGGGCGAACTCACCGTAGGTTTCTTCGAGGATTTTCTTGAAGTCGGCATCGGCGATGCTGCCGGTGACGAACGGGCGCATGACCCGGAACGCCAGCTCGTGATACGGCAGGCCGGCCCAGGACGCGATCTCTTCCTGGGTGAAGCGCGGCAGGTTCTCCGGTACGTAGAGGCCGCCGTCGCTGGCCAGGCCAGCCAGCAGCACGTCTTCGAAATTCAGGGCCGGAGCCTGGCCGCGGGTACTGATATAGCGCATGACACAAACCTTTCTTTGAGCCGCAAGCCGCGCGCCTCGCGCGACTCGCGGCTGGAATTAATTGAGTTGTTCGACGCGGATCCGCACGACCTTGCCGATCACGTCCTGCAAGGCTTCCAGGGCGACGATCGCGTCGTTCATGCGTTGTTCCTGCACCTCGTGGGTCAGCAGGATCATCGGTACCAGGCCGTCCTGTTCTTCGACGTCCTTCTGCATGATCGATTCGATGTTGATACCGCGCTCGGAGAGGATGCTCGCCACCTGGGCCAGTACGCCCGGATGGTCCTTGGCCTGGATGCGCAGGTAGTACGCGGTTTCGCAGGCTTCGATCGGCAGGATCGGATGGGCGGACAGCGAATCCGGCTGGAAGGCCAGGTGCGGAACGCGGTTTTCCGGGTCGGAGGTCATCGCACGGACCACATCCACCAGGTCGGCGACCACCGACGAGGCGGTCGGCTCCATGCCGGCACCGGCGCCGTAGAACAGGGTGGAGCCGGCGGCGTCGCCGTTGACCATGACCGCGTTCATCACGCCATTGACGTTGGCGATCAGGCGGTCGGCCGGAATCAGGGTCGGGTGCACGCGCAGCTCGATGCCGGCAGCGGTGCTGCGGGCCACGCCCAGGTGCTTGATGCGGTAGCCCAGGGCCTCGGCGTAGTTGACGTCGGCGGTGGTCAGCTGGGTGATGCCCTCGGTGTAGGCCTTGTCGAACTGCAGCGGAATGCCGAAGGCGATGGACGCGAGGATGGTCAGCTTGTGCGCGGCGTCGATGCCTTCGACGTCGAAGGTCGGGTCGGCTTCGGCATAACCCAGCGCCTGGGCTTCGGCCAGGACGTCAGGGAAGGTGCGGCCTTTCTCGCGCATTTCGGTGAGGATGAAGTTGCCGGTGCCGTTGATGATGCCGGCAACCCAGTTGATGCGGTTGGCCGAGAGGCCTTCGCGGATCGCCTTGATCACCGGGATGCCGCCGGCCACCGCGGCTTCGAAGGCGACGATGACGCCCTTCTCGCGGGCGCGGGCGAAGATCTCGTTGCCGTGCACGGCGATCAGCGCCTTGTTCGCGGTGACCACGTGCTTGCCATTGTCGATGGCCTTGAGCACCAGCTCGCGGGCCACGGTATAGCCACCAATCAGTTCAATGACAATATCGATCTCGGGGTTGCTCGCCACCTCGAACACGTCAGCGGTAATGGGGGTACCGGTAATCTGGCAGTTCGGGTTGGGCGAACGCATGGCAATCTGTGCCACTTCGATTCCACGCCCGGCGCGACGGGCGATTTCCTCGGCGTTTCGCTTAAGAACATTGAAGGTTCCGCCACCGACGGTCCCCAACCCACAGATGCCTACTTTGACCGGTTTCACTGTGAACTCCCCATTGAACGACCGGCACACGGCCGGTCGTGAAAAAGGCCGCCTCCCCATGAAGGCGGCCCGCTGATTGAATTACTTGCTGCTGGCCAGGGCCAGCTTGGCCACTTGCGGCGCCGGCTGGTAGCCGGGGATCACCTGGCCGTCCTCGAGGACGATGGCCGGCGTGCCGTTGACGCCGATCGACTGGCCCATGGCGAACTGCTTGCCAACCGGGTTCTCGCACTTGGCGGCCTTGATTTCCTTGCCGTCGATCATCTTGTCCAGGGCGCCGTTGCGGTCCTTGGAACACCAGACCGCCTGCAGTTGCTCATCGCCCGGCGAGCCGAGGCCCTGGCGCGGAAAGGCGACGTAGCGCACTTCGATGCCCAGGCGGTTGAGCTCGGGTACTTCGGCATGCAGCTTGTGGCAGTACGGGCAGGTGGTGTCGGTGAACACCGTGATGTGCGACTTGACTGGGCCCTTGGCAGGATAAACCACCATTTCCGCGGCAGGAATGGCGTTGATGGTCTTGGCGATGGCCTGTCGTTCGGTCTTCTCGGTGAGGTTGACCGGCTTGCCGTCCTGCATCTGGAACAGGTAGCCCTGGACCAGGAACTGGCCGTCGGCGCTGGCATACAGGACACGCCCGCCCTGCAGCTTGACCTCGTAGAGGCCGTTGAGCGGGCTGGAGGAAATGCTGTCGACCGGCACTTCCGATTCCAGGGATTTCAGGGTCTTGCGGATCGCCTGTTCAGCATCGTCGGCCACGGCGAACGAGGTGACCAGCGCCAGGGCGGCGGCCGCAAGGGTCTGGATCAAACGCATGGGGGAACTCCTTACATGGGAACCGGCATCAGGGACGCCCGTGCTGAAAACGCGGGGATTTCGCCGGCCCAGGACGTGTACTGCCGAAGACTAACACATTCATCGGGGGGTAACGGGCCCCGTGAAGCGCCAAATGGGCCGCTAACCGCGTGGATGGTGGCGGGCATGCAGCTCCTGCAGGCGGGCCTTGGCCACATGGGTGTAGATCTGCGTGGTCGACAGGTCGCTGTGCCCCAGCAGCATCTGCACCACGCGCAGGTCGGCGCCGTGGTTGAGCAGGTGGGTGGCGAAGGCATGGCGCAGGGTGTGCGGCGACAGCGCCTTGTCGATGCCCGCGACCCTGGCGTGATGCTTGATGCGATGCCAGAAGGTCTGGCGGGTCATTTCCTCGCCGCGCAGGCTGGGAAACAGCACATCGCTGGGACGACCGTTGAGCAGGCCGTTGCGTCCGTCGCGCAGGTAGCGCTCGAGCCAGACCACCGCCTCCTCGCCCATGGGCACCAGGCGCTCCTTGCTGCCCTTGCCCATCACCCGCAGCACGCCCTGGCGCAGGTTGATCTGGTCGAGGGTCAGGCTGACCAGCTCGGTCACCCGCAGGCCGCAGGCGTAGAGCACTTCGAGCATGGCGCGGTCACGCTGGCCGATGTCCTCGCTCAGGTCCGGGGCGCGCAGCAGCGCTTCGACATCGGCTTCCGACAGGGACTTGGGCAACGGCCGGCCCAGTTGCGGCATTTCCACCTGCAGGGTGGGATCGACGGCGATCAGTTTTTCCCGCAGCAGGTAACGATAGAAGCCACGCGCGCCGGACAGGAAGCGCGCCGTGGAGCGCGGCTTGTAGGCGTTGTCGAGGCGCCAGGCAAGGTGATCGAGGAGCAACTCGCGACCGGCATCGGGCAGCGCGATGCCTTTTTCCTGCAGCCAGCCGTTGAACAGGGCCAGATCGCTGCGGTAGGAGACACGGGTATTGTCGGAAAGACCTTTCTCCAGCCACAGGGCATCGAGAAACTGGTCGATCAGGGGGTGGTCGATGGCAGGCATGGGAACTCGAAAGCGGGGCGCTGGGTGCGCCGGGATGCCGCTAGTCTTCCACAACCCCGCGGATCAGGGGAACCCGCTCCCCCAGGGTTCGCGTAACGCAAAAACAAAAAGGGCAGCCCGTAGGCTGCCCTTTCTTTCGCAAAGGTCGGACTGGACTCAGGCCAGTTTTTCCTTGATGCGAGCTGCTTTACCGGACAGGTCACGCAGGTAGTACAGCTTGGCTTTACGCACGTCACCACGACGTTTCACGGCCAGGCTGTCGATTTGCGGGCTGTAGGTCTGGAAAGTACGCTCAACGCCAACACCGTTGGAGATTTTGCGAACGGTGAATGCGCTGTTCAGACCACGGTTGCGCTTGGCGATTACAACGCCTTCGAACGCCTGCAGACGGGAACGGTCGCCTTCCTTCACTTTCACCTGAACGACAACGGTGTCGCCCGGGGCAAAGGTCGGGATCTCTTTGCTCATCTGCTCAGCTTCGATCTGCTGAATGATTTTGTTGGTCATCTTGTGCTCCTAAGGCAAATCTCGGATTTACCATCGATACGTTAACTATCGTCCCGCTCGCGAATGTACTCGTCGAGCAGCTTCTTCTCTTCTCCAGAAAGTGAGCGACTTTCCAGAAGATCGGCGCGTCGTTCCCAGGTCCGCCCAAGGGACTGCTGTAAACGCCAACGCCGGATGTGTGCATGGTTGCCACTAAGCAACACGTCGGGAACACGCTGATCCGCATACACCTCAGGTCGGGTGTAGTGCGGGCAATCCAGCAGACCGTCGGTGAAGGAATCCTCTTCCGCCGAGTCCACATGCCCTAAAGCTCCGGGCAGCAGCCGTGTAACCGCATCGATCAGGACCATCGCCGGCAGCTCGCCGCCAGACAGTACATAGTCGCCAATCGACCACTCTTCATCGACATGAGCTTCAATGAAACGCTCGTCGATGCCTTCGTAACGCCCGGCTATCAGAATCAACGATTCATGCGTCGCCAGGTCCTTGACCGCCGACTGAGTCAGCTTGCGGCCTTGGGGCGAGAGGTAGATCACCTTCGCCGCTCCTCCGGTTGCCTGCCTGGCCTGGACCAGGGCGTCTTCCAGAGGTTTGATCTTCATCACCATGCCCGGACCACCGCCAAAAGGCCGATCATCCACCGTATGGTGTCGATCCGTGGTGTAGTCCCGCGGGTTCCAGCAGGTCAGTTGCAACAACCCCTGTTTCACCGCTCGGCTGGTAATGCCGTACTCACTGATGGCCGAGAACATCTCGGGGAACAACGTGATGACGTCTACGCGCAGGCTGGCCATTGCTTAGAAATCCGCGTCCCACTCGACCCTCATTTCGCTTGCCGCCAGGTCGATTGCCAACACGCATTGCCGGGTATAGGGCAATAGCCGTTCACGATCATCCAGGCTGCCAGCACAGGGCTTGACCACCATTACATCGTTCGCGCCGGTCTCCAACAGGTGATCAACCTTGCCGAACAGATGTCCGTCCTGGTTGATGACACTCAGGCCCACGAGCTGGTACCAGTAGTACTCGTCGTTGGCCAGGTTGGGCAAAAGGCTTCGCGAGATACAGATCTCATAACCGCTCAGAAGACGAGCTTCATCGCGATCGTCGAGCCCCTTGAGCTTGGCGACCAGATCCTTTTGACCGGATCGGCCCTTGACCAGCTCTACCTGCTTGACCACGCCTTCGCGCCGAAGCGTCCAGTGGCGGTACTGCAACAGGTTGTCGATCGGATCGGTAAAGGAAAACACCTTCACCTCGCCGCGAACGCCGTGTACCGAAAAAATCTTGCCGACGACGATCAGGTCGTCCGCATTTTCTGGCGTCGCGTTCATATTGCTCAGGCAGCGGCCTTGGCAGCTTCCTTCAGCAGCTGAGCAACGCGCTCAGACGGCTGTGCACCTTGAGCCAGCCAGTAGGTGGCGCGCTCTTGGTTTACGGACAGTTTGACTTCTGCGCCCGAAGCAATCGGGTTGAAGAAGCCGATACGCTCAACGAAACGACCATCGCGCGCGTTGCGGCTGTTGGTCACGGTGAGGTGGTAGAATGGGCGCTTTTTGGAGCCGCCACGGGCAAGACGGATGGTTACCATGTGAACATCGTTCCTGTAGTCGGTGCTGCAAATCTATAGGCCAAGCGGGCACGGGTGCCCGAAAGGCCGCATATTCTCAGGGAATACACGGACTTTTGCAAATGCCTTTTTTCTGGCAACTGCCTGTCTGTCATACAGATCTGCAATGAGGCTGTCCTATATAAGGCAGCGATTTTCCCGCCAAGGCGGGTTTCAAGGAAGGCGCCGCACGCGACACCTCCCCGGAATCGGGTTTACAGCTTGGGCATGCCGCCGCCGGGCATCATGCCGCCCAGGCCGCGCATCATCTTGGCCATGCCGCCCTTGGCAGAAAACTTCTTCATCATTTTCTGCATCTGCTTGTGCTGCTTGATCAGGCGACCGATGTCCTGCACCTGGGTGCCGGAACCGAGGGCGATGCGGCGCTTGCGCGAGCCGCTGATCAGGTCCGGGTCGCGACGCTCGGCCGGGGTCATGGAGTTGATGATCGCCTCCATCTGCTTGAACTGCTTCTCGGCCGCGCCCTGGGCGTTGCCCATCTGCGCCAGGTTGACCCCGCCGATGCTCGGCAGCTTGTCCATCAGGCCGCCGAGGCCGCCCATGTTCTTCATCTGCTGCAGCTGGTCGCGGAAGTCTTCGAGGTCGAAGCCCTTGCCCTTCTTCAGCTTCTTGGCCAGCTTGTCGGCCTTGGCCTTGTCGATGTTCTGCTCGGCCTGCTCGATCAGGCTGAGCACGTCGCCCATGCCGAGGATGCGCGAGGCGATACGGTCCGGGTGGAACGGCTCCAGGGCCTCGGTCTTCTCGCCCATGCCGATGAACTTGATCGGCTTGCCGGTGATGGCGCGCACCGACAGCGCGGCACCGCCACGGGCGTCGCCGTCGACCTTGGTCAGCACCACGCCGGTCAGCGGCAGTGCGTCGCCGAAGGCCTTGGCGGTGTTGGCGGCGTCCTGGCCGGTCATGGCGTCGACCACGAACAGCGTCTCGATCGGCTTGACCGCGGCGTGCAGGTCCTTGATCTCGGTCATCATTTCCGCGTCGACGTGCAGGCGACCGGCGGTGTCGACGATGACCACGTCGATGAATTTCAGCTTGGCTTCGCGAATCGCCGCTTCAGCGATGGCCACCGGCTTCTGGCTGATGTCGGACGGGAAGAAGGTCACGCCGATGTCGTTGGCCAGGGTTTCCAGCTGCTTGATCGCCGCCGGGCGGTAGACGTCGGCGGAGACGACCATGACGGTCTTCTTCTTGCGTTCCTTGAGGAAGCGCGCCAGCTTGCCGGCAGTCGTGGTTTTACCCGCACCCTGCAGACCGGCCATCAGCACCACCGCAGGTGGCGCGGCGTTCAGGCTCAGGTCTTCGTTGGCCGCGCCCATCAGCTCTTCGAGCTCGGCCTGGACGATCTTCACGAACGCCTGGCCCGGGGTCAGGCTGCGGGAAACCTCGGTACCGACCGCACGTTCCTTGACCTTGTTGACGAAGTCCTTGACCACCGGCAGGGCGACGTCGGCTTCGAGCAACGCCATGCGCACTTCGCGCAGGGTGTCTTTGATGTTGTCTTCATTCAGCTTGGCCTTGCCGGTGACATGGCGCAGCGTCTGTGACAGACGATCGGTCAGGTTTTCAAACATGGGGATCCTTTCAGGCTCTGTGGAACCGGGGTTTAGCCAGCCCAGGGGCGCGGGCAGGGGCGCGATTATAACGAAGACTGGCGCCAGCGCACACCATGCCGTCGGCGCGCAGTCTTCCTAGGGGGCGGCGTTCTATGCCAAACTCGTCGACTTTCGGGCTTGCCTAACAGGACTTATGCTCCCCTTGTCACCCAGCTTGCTACCCAACCTGATCGCCGCCTGCCTGTACGCCGCCGCGTTCACCCTCCAAGCCATCGGCCTGTCCCGCGGCATCAAGGCCGACAAACGGCTGCTCGGCCTGCTGGGAGCCCTGGCCGTGATCGCCCAGGGCAGCGCACTGTTCTGGCAGTTGCTCACGCCGCTGGGCCTGAGCCTGGACTTCTTCAGCGCCGCCAGCCTGATCGCCACCGCGGTGATCGCCATCACCCTGCTCGCCTGCCTGCGCAGTCCGGTGGAGAACCTGCTCCTGCTGCTGTTCCCGCTCGGCCTGCTGACCGCGCTGATCGCCCAGTTCGCGCCGTCCGGCACGGTACCGCTGATCAACGAGCAACCGGGCATCCTCGCCCATATCCTGCTGTCGATCCTGGCCTACGGCCTGTTCACCATCGCGGTGTTCCAGGCGCTGCTGCTGCTGGTGCAGGATCACCAGCTCAAGCACAAGCACCCGTCGGGCCTGATCCGCAACTTCCCGCCGCTGCAGACCATGGAAAGCCTGCTCTTCGGCTTCCTCTGGGCCGGCTGGGGCCTGCTCTCGCTGTCGCTGATTTCCGGCTGGCTGTTCCTCGACAACCTGTTCGCCCAGCACCTGGTGCACAAGACCCTGCTGGCCTGCGTCGCCTGGGTGGTGTTCAGCGTGCTGCTGTGGGGCCGTACCCGCCTCGGCTGGCGCGGACACAAGGCGATCCGCTGGACCCTGGCCGGGTTCTGCCTGCTGATGCTGGCGTACTTCGGCAGCAAGCTGGTACGCGAATTCATCCTGCATATCTGACGAGCGACCGATGAACACTCTGCCGCTGGCTCCGCTGCTCGGGCTCCTGGCCCTGGCCTTGTTGTGGTCGGCACTGTTCACTGCCGTCGACGCCGCACGCCAGCGCCTGGCCAGCACCCGACGCAACGGCAATACCCCGGCCCTCGACGGCATCCCGGCGCAGGCGCTGGTCCTGGCCGCGAGCCTGGGCAAGCTGCTGGTGCTCACCCTCGCCGCCCTCGCCGGCCTGCGCTGCCAGGGCGAAAGCGGTTTCTGGCTGGGCTGCCTGGGCGCGGCCCTGCTGCTGCTGATCTGCGCCGAGTACCTGCCCCGGCAACTGGCCCGACGCAATCCCGAGGCGTTCATCGGCCTTGGTGTAATCCTCCGAATACCGCTGCGCCTGCTGCAGCCGCTGGCCTGTCTGCTGGACGGCATCGCCCGGCTGATCGTGCGGCCCTTCGCCGTCAAGCCGACAGTGGTCAACCACCACGAGCACGACGCCGAGAATGCCGAGGACCACCAGGAAGACGACGACACCCCCGGCGCGCATACCCTGCCCACCAGCCTCAAGGCCCTGGAAAAGATCACCGTCAATCACATCCTGGTGCCGCGCAGCGAAGTGGACGGGGTCAACCTCGACGAGTCGATCGAGGTCATCATCGAGCAACTCAAGGCCTGCGAGCACACGCGCCTGCCGGTGTTCCACAGCGACATCAACCAGATCCAGGCGGTGCTCAACATCCGCCACATCGCCCACCTGCTGCCCAAGGCCGAGCTGACCCATGAAAGCCTGCTGGCCGCCTGCTACGAACCGTACTTCGTCCCGGAAAGCACACCGTTGCAACTGCAGTTGCTGAATTTCCACAAGCAGCAGCGGCGCATGGGCATCGTCGTCGACGAGTACGGGGAGGTGCAGGGCATCGTCACCCTGGAAGACATCCTCGAAGAAATCGTCGGCGAGTTCGAAGAACAGGACAGCCAGGACAACCCGCATGTCCATCCGCAGGACGACGGGCGCTACGTGATCGACGGCGCCATCGCGATCCGCGAGCTGAATCGCTGCCTCGGCTGGCATCTGCCCAGCGACGGCCCGAAAACCCTCAACGGCCTGGTCACCGAGGCCCTGGAAAGCATCCCCGACAGCGCGGTGTGCCTGAAGATCGGCCGCTATCGCCTGGAAATCCTCGAAACCGAGGACAATCGGGCCAGCCGCATCCTGGTCTGGACCGTGGCGCGCCCGCCGACCGCCTGACCCCGCACGCCGCCAGCACCCGAGCTAGACACATCCTGTATCGAATGTAGCTATACTCGCCCCACGCTTACCCAGCCCTGCCGTCGCCTCCGCTACCCGCATCCGGCGCTTCGGCCAGTGCGCACCGCCCGCATCGCGCGCCCAAACGGTACTGCTTCACACCCCGAACAGTGCCCGCGCCCGCCCTCATCCCCACAGGGCGTATGCTCGGCGGTTGCGAGTCATTCCAATGAAAACAATGCTCCGGCCCCTCTGCCCTGCATGCAGGGAGGCCAGAAGAGCTCTCGACTGTCAGGGGTACACCGCATGACCAGCAGCACCTACAACGAGACAGACGCCGCGCCACCCGGCAATTCGCCAGCCCGCGTCGCCACCGCCAGCTTCATCGGCACCGCCATCGAGTTCTACGATTTCTACGTCTACGCCACCGCCGCGGCACTGGTGATCGGTCCGGTGTTCTTTCCGCAGAGCTCCGGCACCGCGCAGATGCTCTCGGCCTTCCTCACCTTCGGTATCGCCTTTCTCGCCCGCCCGCTGGGTTCGGCGCTGTTCGGCCACTTCGGCGACCGCATCGGGCGCAAGTCGACCCTGGTCGCCTCGCTGCTGCTGATGGGCGTGTGTACCACCCTGATCGGCGTACTGCCGGGACACGACAGCATCGGTGTCTGGGCGCCGATCCTGCTCTGCGTCCTGCGTTTCGGCCAGGGCCTGGGGCTGGGCGGCGAATGGGGCGGTGCCGCGCTGCTGGCCACCGAGAACGCACCCAAGGGCAAGCGCGCCTGGTTCGGCATGTTCCCGCAACTCGGCCCGTCCATCGGCTTTCTCGCCGCCAACGGCCTGTTCCTCGCCCTGGCCATGCTGCTCAGCGACGAGGACTTCCGCGCCTGGGGCTGGCGCATTCCCTTCCTGCTCAGCGCCGCGCTGGTCATCGTCGGCCTGTACGTGCGATTGAAACTGGAGGAAACCCCGGTGTTCGCCAAGGCCATCGCCCGTCACGAGCGAGTGAAGATGCCGGTGGTCGAGCTGTTCGCCCAGTACTGGCTGCCGGTCCTGCTCGGCGCCATGGCGATGGTGGTGTGCTACGCGCTGTTCTACATCTCCACGGTGTTTTCCCTGAGCTACGGCGTGTCGACGCTGGGCTACAGCCGCGAGACCTTCCTCGGCCTGCTGTGCTTCGCCGTACTCTTCATGGCCCTGGCCACGCCGCTGTCGGCCTGGCTCAGCGACCGCTACGGGCGCAAGCCGGTGCTGATCGTCGGTGCCCTGCTGGCAATCGCCTCGGGCTTCACCATGCAACCGCTGCTGACCTCGGGCTCCACCGCCGGGGTGGCGCTGTTCCTGGCCATCGAACTGTTCCTCATGGGCGTGACCTTCGCCCCGATGGGCGCGCTGCTGCCGGAGCTGTTCCCGACCCACGTGCGCTACACCGGGGCCTCGGCGGCGTACAACCTGGGCGGTATCGTCGGCGCCTCGGCAGCCCCCTTCTTCGCGCAGAAGCTGGTGGCGCTGGGCGGGCTGAGCTGGGTGGGAGGTTATGTTTCGGTGGCGGCCCTGCTGAGCCTGATCGCCGTGCTGTGCCTGAAGGAAACCCGGCACTCGGACTTGTAAATGAACATGGGGCCGCTTTGCGGCCCCAGTTGGTCCTGAGCCTTACAGCTCGACCTTGACCGCTTGCGAAGCGCGGGTCGCCTTGGCCCGGGCTGCTTCGATCGATTCGTCACGCGCCAGGCACACGCCCATGCGCCGCTGGCCGTTGACTTCCGGTTTGCCGAACAGGCGCAGCGCGGTATCCGGCTCGGCCAGGGCGGCGCCGAGGTTGTCGAAGGCGGTCTGCTGCGAAGTACCTTCCACCAGGATCACCGCCGAGGCCGACGGGCCGAACTGGCGGATCGCCGGGATCGGCAGGCCGAGGATGGCCCGTGCGTGCAGGGCGAACTGCGACAGGTCCTGGGAAATCAGGGTCACCAGGCCGGTGTCGTGCGGACGCGGCGACACTTCGCTGAACCAGACCTGATCGCCCTTGACGAACAGTTCCACGCCGAACAGACCACGGCCACCCAGGGCCTCGGTGACCGCCTTGGCCACCCGCTCGGACTCGGCCAGGGCCACCGGACTCATGGCCTGTGGCTGCCAGGACTCCTGGTAGTCGCCCTTCTCCTGGCGATGGCCGACCGGGGCGCAGAAGGTGGTGCCGCCGATATGCCGAACGGTCAGCAGGGTGATTTCATAGTCGAAATCGATGAAGCCCTCGATGATCACCCGCCCCTTGCCGGCGCGACCGCCTTCCTGGGCGTAGTCCCAGGCTTTCTGCAGGTCGTCGGCGCTCTTCAGCAGGCTCTGGCCCTTGCCCGACGAACTCATCACCGGCTTGACCACGCACGGGAAGCCCAGGTCCAGGACGGCCTTCTGGTAGTCCTCGAAGGTGTCGGCGAAGTGATACGGCGAGGTCGGCAGGTCCAGCTCCTCGGCGGCCAGGCGGCGGATGCCTTCGCGGTTCATGGTCAGCTGGGCGGCGCGAGCGGTCGGCACCACGGTGAAGCCTTCGGCTTCCAGTTCCACCAGGGTGGCGGTGGCGATGGCTTCGATTTCCGGGACGATGTAGTGCGGCTTCTCCGCTTCGATCACCGCGCGCAGCGCAGCACCGTCGAGCATGTTGATCACATGGCTGCGGTGCGCGACTTGCATGGCCGGGGCATTGGCGTAACGGTCCACGGCGATCACTTCGACGCCCAGGCGTTGCAGCTCGATCACCACTTCCTTGCCCAGCTCGCCGCAGCCACAGAGCAGTACGCGGGTCGCGGTGGGCGACAATGGGGTTCCGATACGAGTCATCTCAGGTCCTCAGCGGGAGAAATCCAGGACCGCCCCAGCACGGTGCGGGCCAGCGAAAGGCGCGTATTTTACATGAGGGCCGGGGGTTTGGGCTGCGGACAAAGACGAGAGATCCGACGCGGAGCTTGTGGGAGCGGGCGTTGCCCGCGATTGCGATGGTGAATTCACTGCCGCAATCGCGGGCAACGCCCGCTCCCACAAGGCCCGCGCAACGGTTTAGTTCGCGACGGCGCTCTTGCGCACGCGCCAGGCCATCGCCAGCCACACCGCAGTGACCCCGGCGAACTTCGAGGCCAGTGCGGTACCGACCACGGCCGGCGTCAGGGCGCCGATCATGCCGAAGAAGATGAAGGTATCGATGGGAATGCTCAGCGCCGAGCTGATCCACAGGCGATCATGCAACGGCCGCCGGGTGATGCTGAACACCAGCCAGTCGATCAGCTCCGACACGGCGAAGGCGGTGGCGCTGGCCAGGGCGATGGCCGGGTCCGAGGTGACATAGGACAGCACCAGCGCCACCAGCATGGCGACCAGGGCGCCATGGCCGAAGCGGGTCTGCACCATGTCGCGCAGGACGAACACCAGGCCGCCCCAGGCGGACCAGATGACATCCAGGTGCGGTGCACTGGAGAAGGCGTAGTTGATCAGCACCACGCTGCTGATATAGGCGATGAGAAAGAACATGGGAAGCGACCGGTGGACAAGCCGCACAGGGTACTGCACAGCCCCCGCGCGGCCAAGCCCGACGTCAGCTGGCGCTGGCCTTCTGGCCGAAGATCAGGCCGGCGGCCAGGGCGCGCTCATGGCACAGGCCCAGCACCCGGCGGCGCTCGGCGTTGTCCATGCGCCCCCAGCGGGTGATTTCGCCAGCCGTGCGCTGGCAACCGATGCAGATGTCGTGGTCGTCCAGCGCGCAGACGCTGACGCAGGGCGAGGCGACCGGCTTTTCCGTGGTGCTCATCACTCGTCCTCGGCGACCAGGTCGCGGGCGTAGCGCTGGGCGTTGTGCACGTAGTGGGCGGCGCTGGCCTCCAGCAGCTGCTTCTGCACGTCGCTCAGCTCGCGCACCACCTTGCCCGGCGAACCCATCACCAGCGAACCGTCGGGGATTTCCTTGCCTTCCGGGATCAGCGCATTGGCGCCGATGATGCAGTGCTTGCCGATCTTCGCGCCGTTGAGAATCACCGCGTTGATGCCGATCAGGCTGTAGTCGTCCACCGTGCAGCCGTGGAGCATGGCGTTGTGGCCGATGGTCACGCCCTTGCCGATGGTCAGCGGCGAGCCCATGTCGGTGTGCATCACCGTGCCGTCCTGGACGTTGCTGTTCTCGCCGATGTCGATCAGCTCGTTGTCACCACGCAGCACCGCGTTGAACCAGACATTGGCTCCTGCCTGCAGGCGTACCTTGCCGATCAGCGTGGCATTGGGCGCCACCCAGCTTTGCGGATGGGTTTCGACCCGCAGGTCGCCCAGACGGTATTTCATGCGTGGATCCTCACGGTGGATGCGCGGCGGGTGGTCCCGCTCGTCAGATTGGAGTGAAGCGTTCAGGCGGCTGGTGCAGGCTGATTTTCGCATCGTAGAGCAGGTTGACCAGCTCGACGATCATGATCGCCGACAGGCCCCAGATCTTGTATTCGCCGAAGCGGTAGCTCGGTACGTACCAACTGCGGCCTTGGTAATCGATACGGTGGGTGTGGTCGCGCGGATCCTGGCGGAAGAACTCCAGCGGCACGCTGAAAACCGCGGCGATCTCGGCATCGTTGGGCCGGTACTCGACGTAGTCGGGAATCAGCCCGACATAGGGCGTGACCTTCAGGCCATGCAGCGAGACCAGCGGACTCAGCGGACCGATGACTTCCACCAGGCCAGGCGGCAGGCCGATTTCCTCTTCGGCTTCGCGCAGCGCGGTGAACACCAGGTCCGGGTCTTCCGGGTCGCGCCGCCCGCCGGGGAAGGCCACCTCGCCACCATGGGTAGACAAACCCTTGGCGCGCAGGGTCAGGACCAGCTCGGGGTCTTCGCTGCGAGTGATGGGCAACAACACCGCGGCCTCGGGAAAACGTCGGTCGGTTTCCAGAGTGCTCGGGGTGTGACTGCTCACACGGCGAAGAAGCTCGTCCAGCATGGTTTCTCTCGTTTCGGTAACGTTCTGCATCATGCACCAAAGCCGCGCAACGCCCAACCCCCACTGACGATCGCACTTGCGGCGGGCGCGAACGGGGCGCGAAGATAGCGGCAACTCTCAGGAAGATAAGCATGAAATACTGCAGCGCGTGCGGCAAAGCGGTCACCCAGCGCATTCCCGACGGCGATTCCCGTCTGCGCTATGTCTGCGATCACTGTCAGACCATCCATTACCAGAATCCCAATATCGTCGCCGGCGTGCTGCCCAGCCATGGCAGCAAGGTCCTGCTCTGTCGCCGCGCCATCGAGCCGCGCCGGGGTTACTGGACCCTGCCCGCCGGCTTCATGGAGAACGGCGAGACCATGGAACAGGCCGCGCGCCGGGAGACCGTGGAGGAAGCCTGCGCCCGTCTGCGGGAACTGACGCTCTACCACCTCTACGACCTGCCCCATATCAATCAGGTCCATGTGTTCTTCCGCGGCGAGCTGGCCGACCTCGATTTCGACGTCGGTGTCGAGAGCCTGGAAGTCCGCTTGTTCGAGGAACATGAGATCCCATGGGACGAGCTGGCTTTCCGCACCGTGCGCGTCACACTAGAATGCTACTATCGGGACCGCGAAAAGCAGCACTACCCGGTGCGCAACGACTGCCTGCCGCCCTCTTTCGCCCCGCCACCTTCTGTCGATTCGTGAAACCGCTTTTCGGGGATACCGTTCAATGCGCTGGTTGCTCGCTCTTTTCTGCCTCAGTGTGGCTTCGGTGTCCCAGGCCGCCTTTATCGAAACGACCATCAGGAAACCCATCGGCCCGGATGCCCCCGCCGCGTCCCCGGCCGACCTGCGACCGTCGATGGAACGCATCGACAAGGTCCTGGTGATCAAGTCGCAACGCCGCCTGCAACTGATCAGCGCCGGCGAACCACTGAAGACCTACCGTATCTCCCTCGGCAAGAAACCCGTCGGCGCCAAGGAGCGCGAGGGCGACAAGCGCACCCCGGAAGGCTTCTACTGGCTGGACTGGCGCAAGGTATCGGACCGCTACAACCTGGCGATCCATGTGTCGTACCCGAATGTCAGCGATGCGGCCAAGGCCCGTCGCGACGGGGTGAGCCCGGGCGGGATGATCATGGTCCACGGCACGCCGCTGGGGGACGAATATCCGGAAGAGGTGTTCCATACCCTGGACTGGACCGAAGGCTGCATTGCCATGCGCAATGAAGACATGCGGGAAGTCTGGCGACTGGTGAAGGACGGGACGATGATCGAGATCCGCCCCTGACCGACCACCCCCATAGGAGCGTGGCTTGCCCGCGAAAGGATCGCCCAGCGATCCCAATCGGATAATCGGGCATGGGGACCGCGTTGCGGTCCTTTCGCGGGCAAGCCGCGCTCCTACGAGAGTCGCGCAAGCCCGTCAGATATCAGCGAGCTTCCAGGCCTCATAAGCTGGGGTTTCATACGGATGGCTCTGCTTCAGCGCCGCAACGACCTGATGAATCAGCTCGTCCGCCACCACCAGCTCCACCCGCCACTCCTCCACCGACTCGATGACACCACTCTGCCCGATGAACGGCGTTGCACCGTCCAGCGGGCGGAACTGACCCTGGCCCAGCACCTGCCAGGCACAGCAGTCATAGTCGCCGATGCGCCCGCCGCCCGCGGCGAACACGGCCTGCTTGACCGTGTCGACGTGGCTTGGCGGGACGAAGAACGCGAGTTTGTACAACTCAGTTCACCCAGGCCCGCGCGTTGCGGAACATGCGCATCCAGCCGGCATCCTCGTTCCAGTCGTCCGGACGCCAGGAGTTCTGCACGGCACGGAAGACCCGCTCAGGGTGCGGCATCATGATGGTGACGCGACCGTCGCGGCTGGTCAGGCCGGTGATCCCGCGCGGCGAGCCGTTCGGGTTGGCCGGATAGCGCTCGGTGACCTTGCCGTGGTTGTCGACGAAACGCAGGGCCACGCAACCGGACAGGTCGGCTTCCAGCAGCGCTTCCTCGCTGGCGAACTCGGCATGGCCTTCACCGTGGGCGATGGCGATCGGCATGCGCGAACCGGCCATGCCCTGCAGGAAGATCGAGTTGGACTCCTGGACCTGGACCATGGCCACCCGCGCCTCGAACTGCTCGGAGCGGTTGCGCACGAAGTGCGGCCAGTATTCGCTGCCCGGAATCAGCTCGTGCAGGTTGGACATCATCTGGCAACCGTTGCACACGCCGAGGGCGAAGCTGTCGGTGCGCGCGAAGAAGCCCTGGAAGGCGTCGCGGGCACGGGCGTTGAACAGCGCCGATTTGGCCCAGCCCTCACCGGCGCCGAGGACGTCACCGTAGGAGAAGCCACCACAGGCCACCAGGCCCTTGAACTCATTGAGGTCGACACGGCCGGCGAGGATATCGCTCATGTGCACGTCGATGGCGTTGAAGCCGGCGCGGTCGAAGGCCGCGGCCATTTCCACCTGACCGTTGACGCCCTGCTCGCGCAGCACCGCCACCTGCGGACGCACGCCTTTCTTGATGTACGGCGCGGCGATGTCCTGGTTGACGTCGAAGCCCAGCTTGACGCTCAGGCCCGGGTTGTCTTCTTCCAGCAGCAGGTCGAATTCCTGGTCGGCGCACTCGGCGTTGTCGCGCAGGCGCTGGATCTGGTAGCTGGTCTCGGCCCACTGGCGCTGCAGCAGACGGCGCTGGCCGTCGAACAGCACTTCGCCATTCAGGCTGATGGACACCTGGTTGCTGTTGACCGGCTTGCCGATCACCGCCACGCAGTCTTCGCCAAGGCCGGCGGCGCTGAACTGGGCCAGCACGTCCGGGGTGGCGTCCTGGCGAACCTGGATCACCGCACCCAACTCTTCGTTGAAGAGGATCGCCGCGACTTTCTCGCGCTTGCTGGTCAGGGTGTCCAGCTCAAGGTTCAGGCCGCAGTGACCGGCGAAGGCCATTTCCAGCGCGCTGACCAGCAGACCGCCGTCGGAGCGGTCGTGGTAGGCGAGCAGGTGACCGTCGGCGTTGAGGCCCTGGATCACCGCGAAGAAGGCCTTGAGGTCTTCGGCGTCATCGACGTCCGGTGCCTTCGCGCCCAGCTGGCCGTGGGTCTGCGCCAGGATCGAGGCGCCCATGCGGTTCTGCCCGCGGCCCAGGTCGATGAGGATCAGGTCGGTCTCGCCCTTGTCCATGCGCAGCTCTGGCGTCAGGGTCTTGCGGATGTCGGTGACCGGGGCGAAGCCGGTGACGATCAGCGACAGCGGCGAGGTGACGGTCTTCTCGGCACCCTCGTCGCTCCAGCGGGTCTTCATGGACATGGAGTCCTTGCCCACCGGAATGGTCAGGCCCAGCTCGGGGCAGAGTTCCATGCCCACGGCCTTGACGGTGTCGTACAGGCGGGCGTCTTCGCCCGGATGGCCGGCGGCGGACATCCAGTTGGCCGACAGCTTGATGTCGGAGAGTTTCTCGATGCGCGAGGCGGCCATGTTGGTCAGGGTCTCGCCGATCGCCATGCGCCCGGACGCCGGGGCATCCAGCAGCGCCAGCGGGGTGCGCTCGCCCATCGCCATGGACTCGCCGGTGTAGACGTCGAAGCTGGTGGCGGTGACGGCGCAGTCGGCGACCGGGACCTGCCACGGGCCGACCATCTGGTCGCGGGCGACCAGGCCGGTGATGGTGCGGTCGCCGATGGTGATCAGGAAGCTCTTGCTGGCCACGGCCGGGTGGCGCAGGACGCGCTCGATGGAGTCGCCCAGTTCCAGGGTGGCCGGGTCGAAATCATCGCCCTGCTCGGCTTCGCGGGTGACCGAACGGTGCATGCGCGGCGGCTTGCCCAGCAGCACTTCCAGCGGCATGTCCACCGGGGTGTTGCCGAAGTGGCTGTCGGTGACGGTCAGTTGCGGCGCTTCGGTGGCTTCGCCGACCACCGCGAACGGGCAACGCTCGCGCTCGCAGATGGCCTGGAAGCGCTCGAAGTCGACCGCGCTGACGGCCAGCACGTAACGCTCCTGGGACTCGTTGCTCCAGATTTCGTGCGGGGCCATGCCTGGCTCGTCGTTCGGCACGTTGCGCAGCTCGAAGCGACCGCCACGGCCGCCGTCGTTGACCAGTTCCGGGAAGGCGTTGGAGATACCGCCGGCACCGACGTCATGGATGAAGGCGATCGGGTTCTTGTCGCCCAGCTGCCAGCAACGGTCGATGACCTCCTGGCAGCGGCGCTCCATTTCCGGGTTTTCCCGCTGCACGGAAGCGAAGTCCAGGTCGGCGGAACTGGCGCCGGTGGCCATGGACGAGGCAGCGCCGCCGCCCAGGCCGATCAGCATGGCCGGGCCGCCGAGGACGATCAGCTTGGCGCCGACGGTGATTTCACCCTTTTTAACGTGCTCTTCGCGGATGTTGCCCATGCCGCCGGCGAGCATGATCGGCTTGTGGTAGCCGCGCACTTCGTCGCCGTGCGGGGTGCTGATGGATTGCTCGAAGGTACGGAAGTAGCCGGTCAGGGCCGGACGGCCGAATTCGTTGTTGAACGCGGCGCCGCCCAGCGGGCCTTCGATCATGATGTCGAGGGCGTCGACGATGCGCTCGGGCTTGCCGTATGCCTTCTCCCACGGCTGTTCGAAGCCCGGGATACGCAGGTTGGATACGGTGAAGCCGGTCAGGCCGGCTTTCGGCTTGGCGCCGCGACCGGTGGCGCCTTCGTCGCGGATCTCGCCGCCGGAACCGGTGGACGCGCCCGGGAACGGGGCGATGGCGGTCGGGTGGTTGTGGGTCTCGACCTTCATCAGGATGTGCACCGGCTCCTGCACCGCGCCGTACTGGCGGGTCTCGGGATTCGGGAAGAAGCGGCCGGCCACCGACCCGACGATCACCGAGGCGTTGTCCTTGTACGCGGACAGGACGCCTTCGCTGTGCATCTGGTAGGTGTTCTTGATCATGCCGAACAGGCTTTTTTCCTGGCTCTGGCCGTCGATGTCCCAACTGGCGTTGAAGATCTTGTGACGGCAGTGCTCGGAGTTGGCCTGGGCGAACATCATCAGTTCGATGTCGTGCGGGTTGCGCTTGAGGCCCTGGAAGGCGTTGACCAGGTAGTCGATCTCGTCTTCGGCGAGGGCCAGGCCCAGCTCGACGTTGGCCTTTTCCAGCGCGGCGCGGCCGCCGCCGAGGACGTCCACGGCGGTCAGCGGCTTGGGCTCGGCGTGGCTGAACAGGCCGGCGGCCTCTTCCAGCCGCGCCAGGACCACCTGGGTCATGCGGTCGTGCAGCAGTTCGGCGACGCTGGCGGCATCGGCTTCGCTCAGCTCACCACCGACGTAGTAGGCGATGCCGCGCTCCAGGCGACGAACGACTTCCAGACCGCAGTTGTGGGCGATGTCGCTGGCCTTGCTCGACCAGGGCGAGATGGTGCCGAAACGTGGCATGACCAGGAACAGGCGACCGGCTGGCTCCTGCACCGGGACGCTCGGGCCGTACTTGAGCAGGCGCGCGAGCACCTGCTGTTGGTCGGCGGTCAGATCGCCGTCAACCTCGGCGAAATGAGCGAATTCAGCGTACAAACCACTAACAGCGGGGACTTTCTGGCTCAGTTGCTCGAGTAATTTACCGTGGCGAAAGGCAGAAAGGGCAGGAGCGCCGCGCAGGATCAACATCGTCGGGACAGCCTCAGAAGGGGGTGTGCTTGGAGGCCGTGCATTCTAGCCTAAACCGGCGCGTCAGGCACTCGAAACGCTGCATCGGCGGCCATCCGAATGTCGGCGGGTGTATTCCAGACGTGTCGGAGCATTCCCGCGAAGGCCGAACTGCGCTGAAAAGTCGCAACCACAGGGAGCGATAGCAGACAAGCTATCTGTTGTCGAGATATGGCGCGGCAAGCCCTTTGCGTATACTGCACCCTATGTCTGCCCACACTGCTCTGCGCCAGCGGTGCGCCCAATGGCTCATCGCAATCGGACTCTTCCTGATGCTCGGTGCCTGCGTTGAAAAACCCAGCACCCTGGAACGCATCAAGGAGGACGGCGTATTGCGGGTCATAACCCGCAACAGCCCGGCCACCTATTTCCAGGACCGCAACGGCGAAACCGGCTTCGAGTACGAGCTGGTCAAGCGTTTCGCCGAGGACCTGGGCGTCGAGCTGCAGATCGAGACCGCCGACAACCTCGACGACCTGTTCAGCCAGCTCGGCCAGCCCAACGGCCCGGTGCTGGCGGCAGCGGGCCTGGTCAACAGCGAGCAGCGCAAGCACCAGGCGCGCTTCTCCCATCCGTACCTGGAAGTCACCCCGCAGGTCATCTACCGCAACGGCAAGACCCGCCCGACCAACGCCGCCGGCCTGGTCGGCAAGCGCATCCTCGTGCTCAAGGGCAGCAGCCATGCCGAACAGCTGGCGGAACTGAAGAAGCAGCACCCCGGCCTGGAGTACGAGGAATCCGACCAGGTGGAAGTGGTCGACCTGCTGCGCATGGTCGACGAAGGGCAGATCGACCTGACCCTGGTGGACTCCAACGAGCTGGCGATGAACCAGGTGTACTTCCCCAACGTGCGCGTCGCCTTCGACCTCGGCGATGCCCGCGACCAGCGCTGGGCGGTAGCCGCCGGCGAAGACAACAGCCTGCTCAACGAAATCGACAAGTTCCTCGACAAGGTCGAGAAGAACGGCACCCTGCAACGCCTGAAGGACCGCTACTACGGCCATGTCGACGTACTCGGCTACGTCGGTGCCTACACCTTCGCCCAGCACCTGCAGGAGCGCCTGCCGCGCTTCGAGAAGCATTTTCGCAACTCGGCCAAGCAGGAACAGGTGGACTGGCGCCTGCTGGCGGCCATCGGCTACCAGGAATCCATGTGGCAGCCGGAAGTCACCTCCAAGACCGGCGTGCGCGGCCTGATGATGCTGACCCAGCGCACCGCCCAGGCCATGGGCGTGTCCAACCGCCTCGATCCGGTGCAGAGCATCCGCGGCGGCGCCAAGTACTTCATGCATGTCAAGGAAGAGCTCGACGACTCGATCAAGGAGCCGGACCGCACCTGGTTCGCCCTGGCCGCCTACAACGTTGGCGGTGGCCACCTCGACGACGCGCGCAAGATGGCCGAGCGCGAGGGCCTGAACCCGAACAAGTGGCTGGACGTGAAGAAGATGCTGCCGCGTCTTTCGCAGAAGAAGTACTACAGCAAGACGCGCTACGGCTACGCCCGCGGCGGCGAACCGGTGCATTTCGTCGCCAACATCCGCCGCTACTACGACATCCTCACCTGGGTGACCCAGCCGCAGCTGGAAGGCAGCCAGGTCGCCGAAGGCAGCCTGCATGTCCCGGGCGTCAACAAGGACAAGCCCGCAGAGCAGAGCCCGCAGTTGTAGGAGCTGGCTTGCCTGCGAAAGGACCGCGCAGCGGTCCCGGACCTCACCGCTATTTGGGACCGCTGCGCAGTCCTTTCGCAGGCAAGCCAGCTCCTACAAGCCAGTGCCAGATCGATCTCAGGCCTTGGCCCGGCGCGCCTTGAAGAACTCGCTGAGAATCGCCCCGCACTCCTCCGCCAGCACCCCACCCTCGTAGATCACCCGATGGTTGAGAAAGCCCTGGGTGAAGAACTGTCCCTGGCTCTGGACGATCCCCGCCTTCGGCTCCAGCGCGCCGTAGACCACGCGGTTGACCCGCGAATGGACGATCAGCCCGGCACACATGCTGCAGGGCTCGAGAGTGACGTACAGGGTGCTGCCCGGCAGGCGATAGTTGCTCGCCGCCCTGGCCGCGGCGCGGATCGCGACCATTTCCGCGTGGGCGCTGGGGTCGCTGTCGGTGATCGGGCGGTTGAAGCCCTGGCCGAGGACCTGCCCGTGCTGCACCAGCACCGCACCCACCGGCACCTCGCCGAGGGCCGCGCCTTCAGCGGCGAGTTGCAGGGCCAGGCGCATGAATTCCTGATCGCGACTGCGATCGATGATCTGCGGACGCATCAGACCACCGCGATCGCGGCCATCAGGCCGGTTTCCATATGGTCGATGACATGGCAATGGAACATCCAGGTGCCCGGGTTATCCGCCACCAGCGCCACCTGGGCGCGTTCGTTCTTGCCCAGCAGGTAGGTGTCGGTGAACCACGGTTCGACGATCTGCCGGCGGTTCGAGGCGATCACCTTGAAACTCATGCCGTGCAGATGCACCGGATGCTGGTACTGGGTCATGTTCTTCAACTCGAGGATGTAGCTCTTGCCCTTCTGCAGGGTGGCGATGGGCCGATCGGCGCAGGTCTTGTCGGTGATGTCCCAGGCCTGGCCGTTGATCTGCCACAGGCTTGGCGGCCGACCGTTGTCGGTGTCCACCGAGACCTTGCCGACCCATTCGAAATTGAAGTTGAGCTTCTCGGCATTCTCCAGGTCCGGTTCGGCGATCGGGTTCGGCGGCAGCGCCGGCGGCCAGTCGCCCGGCTGGTCGGCGCTGGCCACCGAGCGCAGGGTGCCCAGGCGCACGAAGCCGTCGCGCAGGGAGATCTCCTCGCCCGCCTCGGGAATGCGGATCGCCAGGCAGATACGCATGCCCGGGCCGAGCCAGTAGTCGTCCTCCAGCGGGTGCGGCGTGACGGGGTTGCCGTCGAGGGCATAGACCATCGCCTCGCAATTGCCCTTGAGGTTGAGGCGGTAGGTCCAGGTGTTGTCCAGGTTGAGCAGGCGCACCCGCACCACCTGGCCGGCCGGCAGTTCGGTGACCGCGTCGGCCTGGCCGTTGATGGTGATCAGGCGCCCGGCGGTACCGTTGCGCGCGGCCTCGCGGGGGATGCTGAACGGCAGGAAGGCGCCCTGCTCGTCGACGTGCCAGGTCTTCAGGCTGAGGGTGCGCTCGTGCCTGAAACCGGTGGGTTCGCGCTCCTCGACGATCAGCGGGCCGACCAGGCCGCGGCCCAGCTCTTCACTGCTGCTGACGTGGGGGTGGTACCAGTAGCTGCCGGCGTCCGGCACGCGGAACTTGTAGTCGAAGAACTCGCCCGGCTTGACCGGCAGTTGCGAGACGTAGGGCACCCCGTCCATTTCCAGGGGCAGGCGGATGCCGTGCCAGTGGATGGTGGTCTCCACCGGCAGACGATTGATGAAGCGCACCCGCAGCCAGGTGCCCTGGCGCACGCGCAGCTCGGTGCCCGGTGCCGACGGACCGAAGGCCCAGGCCTCGGTCTTGAAGCCGGGGACCAGCTCCACGTCGAGAGGCGCGGCGATCAGTTCGTAGTCGTGCCCGGCATTCTCGTCCTCGACCTTGCCCAGCCAGTAACGGGCCGCACCACCGGCACCAAGACCAACCACCACCAGGCCGGTGAGGCCTTTGAGCATTTGTCGACGGGAAAAGGACATTGCAGCAGGCACCTCGTATCGCGGGGGACTGGCCATCACCGGGCCAGTTCGAAGGGCAAATACGATACACCCGCATTTGCGAAATATTAAGTGAAGACTTGTCGCAGGCGGGTTTGCGCCACTGCTGGCGTCATCGCTGGCCGCTCGGCGTGCCAGCCCTGCAGAAAGCCGAAAGCCCGCAATCACGCGGGCTTTCGGTTGTGCTGCAAGCGATCGCTGCCGGGCTACGCCGGACGCGGGATCATTCCCACTCGATCGTCGCCGGCGGCTTGCTCGAGACGTCGTAGGTCACGCGGGAAATGCCTTCGATCTCGTTGATGATCCGGCCGCTGACGGTTTCCAGCAGCTCGTACGGCAGGTGCGCCCAGCGCGCGGTCATGAAGTCCACGGTCTCGACGGCACGCAGGGCCACGACCCAGGCGTAGCGACGGCCATCACCGACCACGCCGACCGATTTCACCGGCTGGAACACCACGAACGCCTGGCTGGTCTTGTGGTACCAGTCGGCCTTGCGCAGTTCTTCGATGAAGATGTGGTCGGCACGACGCAGCAGGTCGGCGTATTCCTTCTTCACTTCGCCGAGGATGCGCACGCCCAGGCCCGGGCCCGGGAACGGGTGACGGTAGACCATGTCGTACGGCAGGCCCAGTTCCAGGCCGATCTTGCGCACTTCGTCCTTGAACAGCTCACGCAGTGGCTCGACCAGCTTGAGGTTCATTTCCTCCGGCAGGCCGCCGACGTTGTGGTGCGACTTGATCACGTGGGCCTTGCCGCTCTTGGCGCCGGCCGACTCGATGACGTCCGGGTAGATGGTGCCCTGGGCGAGGAACTGGATGTTCTCCAGCTTGCTGGCCTCGGCATCGAACACGTCGATGAAGGTGCGACCGATGATCTTGCGCTTCTTCTCCGGGTCGGCTTCGCCTTCCAGGTTGCCGAGGAACTGCGCTTCGGCATCGGCACGGATGACCTTGACGCCCATGTTCTCCTTGAACATGGCCATGACCTGGTCACCTTCGTGCAGACGCAGCAGGCCGTTGTCGACGAAGACGCAGGTCAGCTGGTCGCCGATGGCGCGGTGCAGCAGGGCGGCGACCACGGAGGAGTCGACGCCGCCGGACAGGCCCAGCAGGACGTTGGCCGAACCGACCTGCTCACGGACCTGGGCAATTGCGTCCTCGACGATGTTCGAGGCGGTCCACAGGGCTTCGCAGCCGCAGATGTCGAGGATGAAGCGGGACAGGATGCGACCGCCCTGCTTGGTGTGGGTCACTTCCGGGTGGAACTGCACGCCGTAGTAGCCGCGGGCGTCGTTGAACATGCCGGCGATCGGGCAGCTCGGGGTGCTGGCCAGGACGTGGAAGTCTTCCGGCATGCGGGTGACCTTGTCACCGTGGCTCATCCACACGTCCAGACCGAGGACGCCGTCGTCGTCGACGTGGTCTTCGATGCCGTCGAGCAGGCGGCTCTTGCCGACCACGTCGACACGGGCATAGCCGAATTCGCGCAGCTCGGAACCTTCGACCTTGCCGCCCATCTGCTCGGCCATGGTCTGCATGCCGTAGCAGATGCCCAGCACCGGTACGTTCAGGTCGAAAACGGCCTGTGGCGCGCGCGGGCTGTTGGCTTCGTGAACCGACTCAGGACCGCCGGCGAGGATGATCCCGCGCGGGTTGAAGGCACGAATCGCTTCATCGTCCATGTCGAACGGGTGCAGTTCGCAGTACACGCCGATTTCGCGCACGCGGCGGGCGATCAGCTGGGTGTACTGGGAACCGAAGTCGAGAATCAGGATGCGGTGAGCGTGAATGTCGAGGGCCATGACTCAATCTCGTCAGTGGTAATCGGAAACGACGCGGGGCTGTTCGATAACAGCCCCGCTTCAAGGTGTTGCCAGGAGCATCAACCTACGCGGTAGTTTGGCGCTTCCTTGGTGATCTGTACGTCATGCACATGGGACTCGGCCATGCCGGCACCGGTGATGCGCACGAACTCGGGCTTGGTGCGCATCTCTTCGATGTTGGCGCTGCCGGTGTAGCCCATCGAGGAACGCAGGCCACCCATCAGCTGGTGGATGATCGCGGCCAGTGCGCCCTTGTACGGCACGCGGCCTTCGATGCCTTCCGGCACCAGCTTCTCGGCGCCGGCCGAGGAGTCCTGGAAGTAACGGTCGGAGGAACCTTGCGCCTGGGCCATGGCACCCAGCGAACCCATGCCGCGGTACGCCTTGTAGGAACGGCCCTGGAACAGCTCGACTTCGCCCGGCGCTTCTTCGGTACCGGCGAACATCGAACCCATCATGACGCAGGAAGCACCGGCGACGATGGCCTTGGACAGGTCACCGGAGAAGCGGATGCCGCCGTCGGCGATCAGCGGAACACCAGTGCCTTCAAGGGCGGCGGCGACGTTGGCGATGGCGCTGATCTGCGGCACGCCGACACCGGCGACGATACGGGTGGTGCAGATCGAGCCAGGGCCGATACCGACCTTGACCGCGTCGGCGCCGGCTTCGGCCAGGGCCTTGGCGGCAGCGCCGGTGGCGATGTTGCCGCCGATCACCTGCACTTGCGGGAAGTTCTCTTTCACCCAGCGAACGCGGTCGATCACGCCCTTGGAGTGACCGTGAGCGGTGTCGACGACGACCACGTCAACGCCGGCGGAAACCAGTGCGGCCACGCGCTCGGCGGTGTCCTTGCCGGTGCCGACGGCGGCGCCGACACGCAGACGACCCTGGTCGTCCTTGCTCGCCAGCGGGTAGGCCTTGGCCTTCTCGATGTCCTTGACGGTCATCATGCCCTTCAGCGCGAAGTCGGCATCGACGATCAGGACCTTTTCCAGGCGGTGCTTGTGCAGCAGCTCGCGGACTTCGTTCTTGTCGGCGCCCTCGCGGACGGTGACCAGACGCTCTTTCGGGGTCATCACGTCGCGGACGGCGATGTCCAGGCGCGACTCGAAACGCACGTCGCGGGAGGTGACGATGCCGACCAGGTCGCCGTTGTGCAGCACCGGAACGCCGGAGATGTTGTTCAGGCGGGTCAGCTCGAAGAGGTCACGCACGGTGGCGTCGGCGTCGATGGTGATCGGGTCCTTGACCACGCCGGCCTCGAACTTCTTGACCTTGCGTACTTCGCCGGCCTGCTGCTCGATGGTCATGTTCTTGTGGATGATGCCGATGCCGCCTTCCTGCGCCATGGCGATGGCCAGGCGGGCTTCGGTCACGGTATCCATGGCGGCGGAGACCAACGGAATGTTCAGCTCGATGCCACGGGTCAAACGGGTCTTGAGACTGACTTCGTTGGGCAGTACCTCGGAATAGCCAGGTACAAGGAGAATGTCGTCGAAGGTCAGGGCTTCTTGGCTGATACGCAGCATCGCGGGGGCTCCCGGGCGGGAAAAATGGAAGCGCGCCATTATACTCATGCGCGCCGATTCGCTCAATGTAAAGATGGGCCTTCGGTCAGTTGCCCGGCAGCTTCACCCGCACCACCGCCACCGGCTGGTCCAGCCAGTCGGCGAAGGCATCGAGGAAGGCCGGCCTGAAACCGGCGTCGGCCCACCCGTTGAAGATGAAACCAAGGTTGGAAAAGGCACATGGCTGGAGAAACAGGAAGCCGTTGATGTCGTCTTCGTGGGCGCATTCGGGGCAGATGAAGTTGTCGGTCTGCGCCGGCATCCACGCTTCCAGGCTGTCGAACAGCGCCTCGCCGATCTCCTGGCGGCACTCCGGGCAGCCGGCCTCTTCGAGGAAACCCTCCGACGGCGTATAGATGCAGCGCTTGGTGATGATCTCGAGGCCGTTGATGCGCTTGCCGAACGGCAGCAGCTCGGGGCGCTCGACGATCTTGCGCGCGCCCTCGGCGATGGCGTGGCCCATGCGGTTGCCGGTGGCGCCGCAGGTGCTGAGGCTTTCCTCGACGATCTTCTCGCGCACCAGCCAGCGCAGGATGGCCCGCGCACGGGCTTCGTGCACGGGGATGGAGGACATGCGGGGAACGATGATGCTCTGGGTGATCATGACAGCGGTCGGGTCGGTTCAAAGTCACCAGTTTACCTGACTCAGGTAGCGCCCGATCAGCGCCACGCCACTGGCCAGCACCAGCCAGGTGACCAGGCGCACGAAGGCTTCCCGCGACAGGTTCAGGGTCAGCCGGCGGCCGATGCGCAGGCCGAGCAGCATCATCGGCAGCAGGCACAGGGCCAGGAGCAGCAGCGGCCAGTCGGCGTAGACCCCGGCGATCAGGAACAGGCTCAGGCGCACCACCGTGCTGCAACTGATCAGCGCGCTCTGGGTGGCTCGTGCCTGCTCGGTCGAGGGCAGCCGCGCATTCAGGTACAGCGCATAGAGAAAGCCGCCGCTGCCGAACAGCGCGCCGAACAGCCCGCCCAGGGTCCCCGTCGGCACTGCCCAGGCCGGCGCCAGGTTGGCGGGCCTGACCTTCACCGCCAGGCTGTACAGCGCATAGCCGCTGACGAACAGGCCCATCAGCAGCATCAGTACATCGGCATGCAGGTTGAGCAGGAACACCACGCCAAGGGTGCAGCCCAGGGCCATGAACGGCAGCAGGCGCAGCAACTCGCCCCTGGCCACGGCCTTGCGCGCCGGCAGCCAGTTGCCGAAGGCGGCGATGAAATCCAGCAGCACCAGCAGCGGAATGATCCGCGACAGCGGCATGAAATTGATCAGCACCGGCCCCGCGACCAGCGCGGTGCCGAACCCGGCGATGCCGAACACCACATAGGCCGCGGCCACGCCGAGCAGGATCGGCAGCCAGTCGAGCGAAGAAAACGGCAGTTGGGCGAACAGGGTCGAGAGCATCCGGGCAGCACCTTGGCAATGGGTTCAAGCCACCTTAACCAGTCGACAGCCATGCCGACCAATAGGCAATATCGCCGTAAGCCATCTCGAAACGGCATAGCTCATGATCACTACCCGCCAGTTGCGCTACTTCGTCGAAATCGCCGAGAGCGGCAGCTTCAGTGCCGCCGCCGAACGCCTGTACATCGCCCAGTCGGCCCTGAGCCGGCAGGTCCGTGAGCTGGAACAACAACTGGACACCGCGCTGTTCGAACGCACCGCGCGCCAGCCACGCCTGACCGCAGCGGGCGCGGCGTTCCTGTCGCGGGCGCGCAATCTGCTGCAGGACCTGGAAAAGGCCAGCGACCTGGCCCGCGCCGTCGGCCAGGGCCTGCGCGGCGGCCTGCGCCTGAGCCATTCCAGCACCGTGCCGCTGACCGGCGCGCTGCTGCAGCGGGTCAGCGGCTACCTGCGCGACAACACCGGGGTATCCATGGAAATAGCCCAGCTGTCCTCGGAGGGCCAGCTCGAAGAACTGGCCGAGAGCCGCCTGGATATCGGACTGCTGCGCCTGCCGGTGCTGCGCCAGCATGAAGGGCTGTGCGTCGAGCCGCTGCTGGAGGAACCACTGCTGCTCGCCGTGGCCGAGTCCCATCCACTGGCCGAAAAGACCAGCGTGTGCCTGGCCGAACTGCGCGACGAGGCCTTCATCTCCATCCCCCATCGCCAGCGCGGCGGGCTGAGCTACCTGTCGGCGGAACTGTGCATGGCCGCCGGTTTCTTCCCGCGACCGGCGCGGGTGGTGTCGCGCAAAACCACCCAGCTGCAACTGATCCAGGCCGGCTTCGGCATTGCCCTGCTGCCGCGCTGCATGCAGGACATCGCCCCGGCGTCGCTGCGTTTCATTCCCCTGTCCGACCCGGGCTGCGTCAGTACAGTGGCGATTGCCTATCGGCGGGATGCCGGGCCGCTGGTCAGGCAATTCCTTGGTCATATGCACGACACCCCACCACCCAATCCTTTATAGTCCCGCCCCATGATCAGAGACCCTTTCGAACGCCTCGGCCTCGACCGTGAAGTGCTCACCGTCAGCCAACTCAACGGCCGCGCCCGCGTGCTGCTGGAAGATGTCTTCAGCAGCATCTGGGTCGAAGGCGAGATATCCAACCTCGCCCGCCCGGCTTCCGGCCATGTCTACTTCACCCTCAAGGACAGCGGTGCCCAGGTGCGCTGCGCGCTGTTTCGCAACAACGCCGCGCGGGTCCGCCAGGCCCTGCGCGATGGCCTGGCGGTCAAGGTCCGCGGCAAGGTCTCGCTGTTCGAAGGACGCGGCGACTACCAGCTGATCCTCGACACCGTCGAACCGGCTGGCGACGGCGCCCTGCGCCTGGCCTTCGAGGCGCTGAAGGAAAAGCTCGGCGCCGAAGGCCTGTTCGCCGCCGAACGCAAGCGTGCCCTGCCCGCCCATCCGCAGCGCATCGGCATCATCAGCTCGCCGACCGGCGCGGTAATCCGCGACATCATCAGTGTGTTCCGCCGCCGCGCGCCACAGGTCGAACTGAACCTGCTGCCCACCGCCGTGCAGGGCCGCGAGGCCATCGCGCAGATCGTCCGCGCCATCCAGAAGGCCGACGCCCAGGGCTTCGACGCGCTGATCCTGGCCCGTGGCGGCGGCTCGCTGGAAGACCTCTGGTGCTTCAACGAGGAGGCCGTGGCCCGTGCCATCGCCGCCTGCGTGACGCCGATCGTCAGCGCCGTCGGGCATGAAACCGATGTCTCGATCAGTGACTTCGTCGCCGACGTCCGCGCCCCGACCCCGTCCGCGGCCGCCGAGCTGCTGGCGCCGGACAGCAGCGACCTGCAACGGCGCCTGGAAAGCCTGCAACGGCGCCTGCTGCTGCGCATGCAGAACCGCCTGGTGCACGATCGCCTGCGCCTCGACGGCCTGACCCGACGCCTGCGTCATCCCGGCGAACGCCTGCGCCAGCAGGCCCAGCGCCTCGACGACCTGGACATGCGCCTGCGCCGCGCCTTCGAGCAGCGTCTCAACCAGCGCCGCGAGCGCCTCGCGCGCCTCGACACGCGCCTCGCCGCGCAGCATCCGGGACGCACCCTGGCCCTGCTCAAGCAGCGCCTGGACAACCTCGCCGAGCGCCTGCCCAAAGCCATGCGCGACACCCTCAAGGACCGTCGCCAGCGCCTCCAGGCCCAGGTGCAGATGCTCGAACTGGTCAGCCCGCTGGCCACCCTCGGCCGCGGCTACAGCATCCTCCTCGACGAACGCGGCCAGGCCATCCGCAGCGCCGCGCAAACGCAGAACGGCCAGCGCCTGAAGGCCCGCCTCGGCGAAGGCGAACTGCTGGTGCGGGTCGAGGACAATCACCAGACTCCGGTCACGCTTTCCCTTCTGGACTGACACATGCCACGACTGCTCGTTTCCCTGTTCCTGCTTTGCCTGGGCTTCGCCAGTGCCGCCCAGGCCAGCTATATCACCCGCCAGTTGAACAAGCCGGTGCCCGGCGGCGTAGCCGTGGTCGACCTCGGCCCCTCGGCCCAGCCGCTGACCGCCCGCTTCGACGGCAAGCCGGTGCTGGTGGTGAAGGAAGGCGCCAACTGGCTGGCCATCGTCGGCCTGCCGCTGACCCAGAAGCCCGGTACCGCGACCCTGGTCCAGGGCAATCGCAGCCTGAGCTTCAGCGTCGGCAGCAAGCAGTACCAGGAACAGCGCATCACCCTGAAGAACCAGCGCCAGGTCAACCCGAACCCGGCCGACCTCAAGCGCATCGATGCCGAACTGGCCGAGCAGTTGAAGGCCTACCGCAGCTTCAGCCCGGGCACGCCGAGCAACCTGCTGCTGGACAAACCGGTGTCCGGCCCGCTGTCGAGCCGTTTCGGCGTGCGCCGCTTCTTCAACGGCGAGGAACGCAACCCGCACTCCGGCCTGGACTTCGCCGTGCCGGCCGGCACCCCGATCAAGACCCCGGCCAACGGCAAGGTGATCCTCACCGGCAACTACTTCTTCAATGGCAACACCGTGTTCGTCGACCACGGCCAGGGCTTCATCAGCATGTTCTGCCACCTGTCGAAGATCGACGTGCAGACCGGCCAGGTCCTGACCCGCGGCGCAGTGGTCGGCAAGGTCGGCTCCACCGGGCGCGCCACCGGTCCGCACATGCACTGGAACGTCAGCCTCAACGATGCGCGGGTCGACCCGGCGATTTTCATCGGTGCCTTCCAGCCTTAGCGGCTCAACGCTTGTCCTTGCTCGCGAATGGGCGCGAAAGCGGCCACAAAGCCTGAGTCCTCGTTGTATCTGCAAGCCCCGGGACTCAGGTTTACGACGGCTGCGCCGCCGTTCGCGAGCAAGCTCGCTCCCACAGGAATTCCTGGCTGCTCGGGAACAACCCGAACGGCGCCCTTGCGCCAATCAAAAAGACCGCGCAACTGGCGCGGTCTTTTTCGTTCGGATGCGAGATTAAATGCTGACAAATCACCGATTCCGCACATTTCTATCAATTTTTTCGAGGTGCTTGCCATCTTTCACCCCACTGGTTAGGGTTGAGGGCATGAAAACCTTTGAAACCATCATCCGCCTTCGTCAACACCGCAGCCTTTGCCTGGTCAGTGCACGACTACCAAGCTGAACCGCGTCGCCTCGCCCATCCAAAAAAAATTTCGTTTCGGCAGGCCCGTTCCAGGCCGCATTCAAGGATTGCCCACATGACCATGCTCAAAGACCCTTCGAAGAAGTACCGCGCGTTTCCGACCATCGACCTGCCTGACCGCACCTGGCCGTCGAAGACCATCACCCAGGCGCCGATCTGGTGCAGCTCCGACCTGCGCGACGGCAACCAGTCGCTGATCGAGCCGATGGATTCGGAAAAGAAACTGCGTTTCTGGAAGACCCTGGTCAAGGTCGGCGTGAAGGAAATCGAAGCGTCGTTCCCGTCCGCCTCGCAGACCGACTTCGACTTCGTGCGTACCCTGATCGAAGACGGCCACATCCCTGACGACACCACTATCCAGGTGCTGACCCAGGCCCGCGAAGACCTGATCGCGCGCACCTTCGAATCGCTGCGCGGCGCGAAGAAGGCCATCGTCCACCTGTACAACGCCACCAGCCCGTCGTTCCGCCGCATCGTCTTCAACCAGGACAAGCAGGGCGTGAAGGACATCGCGGTGAACGCGGCCAAGCTGTTCGTCAAGTACGCCGCCCAGCAGCCGGAAACCCAGTGGACCTTCCAGTACTCGCCGGAGACCTTCAGCGCCACCGAGCTGGAGTTCGCCAAGGAAGTCTGCGACGCGGTCATCGAAGTCTGGAACCCGACGCCCGAGCACAAGGTCATCCTCAACCTGCCGGCCACCGTCGAAGTCTCGACGCCGAACATCTACGCCGACCAGATCGAGTGGTTCTGCCGTCACGTCAGCCGTCGTGACAGCGTGATCATCAGCCTGCACACCCACAACGACCGTGGCACCGGCGTCGCCGCCACCGAGCTGGGCCTGATGGCTGGCGCCGACCGCGCCGAAGGCTGCCTGTTCGGCAACGGCGAGCGTACCGGCAACGTCGACCTGGTGACCCTGGCGCTGAACCTCTATACCCAAGGCATCGACCCGGGCCTGGACTTCTCCGACATCGACGGCGTGCGCAAGGTGGTCGAGGAATGCAACCAGCTGCCGGTGCACCCACGTCACCCGTACGTCGGCGACCTGGTGCACACCGCGTTCTCCGGCTCGCACCAGGACGCCATCCGCAAGGGCTTCGCCCAGCAGAAGGATGACGCGCTGTGGGAAGTGCCGTACCTGCCGATCGACCCGGCCGACATCGGCCGCAGCTACGAGGCGGTGATCCGCGTCAACAGCCAGTCCGGCAAGGGCGGTATCACCTACCTGCTGGAACAGGAATACGGCATCAGCCTGCCGCGCCGCATGCAGATCGAGTTCAGCCAGGTCGTCCAGGGTGAAACCGACCGCCTGGGCCTGGAAATGACCGCGCAGCAGATCTACAAGCTGCTGCAGCGCGAATACCTGCAGGCCAACTCCCCGTACGCGCTGGTCAGCCATCGCCTGCAGGAAGAAAACGGCCACAGCGCGGTGGAAGTGGAAGTCTCCGGCGAAGGCGAGACCACCCTGCACTGGCGCGGCAAGGGCAATGGCGCCCTGGAAGCCCTGGTGGCCGGCCTGCCGGTGGCCGTGGAGATCATGGACTACAACGAACACGCCATCGGCGCCGGCACCAACGCCAAGGCCGCGGCGTACATCGAACTGCGCGTCGCCGGTGGTCGTCCGGTGCATGGCGTGGGCATCGATGAAAACATCACCACCGCCAGCTTCAAGGCGCTGTTCAGTGCGCTGAACCGCTCGCTGAGCCAGCAGGCGGCGAAGGCGGCGTAAGCCTTCGCTGAATGACGAAGCCCGCATCGAGAGATGCGGGCTTTTTTATTGCTTGCGAGAGCCTTGTGGGAGCGAGCCTGCCCGCGAACGGCGGCGTAGCCGTCGCGAACGTTTGACAGGCATACCAGTTGCTCGTCACAGCTCGTAGGCGGGCCCAAGAAAATGCCATCATTTTGAGTTCATCGTTGGTTATACTTCACCATCCGCACCATCGCCGCAGCACATCAAGATCATGGACGACCTGGAAAAACATCTGCGCCTCACTGCCGCCCCTTCCTACAAGCTGGCACTACCCAGCTCCGTAGAGCTCTCCCAATGACACTGACTGCCTGCGTGATGCTGCGCCAGACCTTCGACACCTGGTACGGCCATGCCCAGGCTTACATCGGCACAATGTCGGCAATGGCCGATCTGAATGACGCGCGGGTAGTGAAAGGCTGGGAGCTGGTCACCAATCTGCGCAGCCTGGGTCTGCTCAGGCAGCCCGATCCCACGGCCGAAGACGATCACAACTGGCATTCGAACCTCGCCGAACATCGTCGCACCTGCGAACGACATCGCGGGGAAATAGCTGACATGCTGCCAGATATGGCCGCAAGCCTGGCCATGCTGGTCAGCCGGATCGAACGTCTGGGCCAGGCCCGGAGCCTGGCGACGGAAGCACTTCTTCGTTCGGACGACTACCTGGTCCTTTACCGTCGCAGGCACGACCAGCAGCTCGCCCAAAAGGCGGCCGCAGGGGGTTACCGGGAGATCCGCGATGAGTGCAGCACCAAGCTGGCCCAGTACGACAGCGATCCCAACTACCGGTTTCTGCGCGAGCATCAGTTCGACACCGAGCATTATCGGCGCGGCCCACTAGAACGGGTGCTGGACAACTGGCTGGCGAAACAGATTGACTACCGCCGCAACAGGCAAAACGAACGCATCCTGCTGGAAATGCAGGAAAGCAACGAAACCCGGCAGACGGACCTGGCACAGCAGATCGCTGACAGCACCGAGCAGATCGAAGCACTGCTGGGCAGCGCCCGGGAGCAAAGTGATGTCCGTGAGGCCCGGACCTCTGCGATCTCCCTCAGCGATGCAGCCTGGAGCTTGTTCAATGGCATATGGGAATCCATCTGCAACTGCGAACACGTCGCGCTGTGCTGGGACAGCCATGGCGCCGCGGTTTTCGAGTCGCTGAAAAATCGCCTGGAAGGCAGGAAGTTCACCCAGTGGCAGGACGAAGTGGCCGCACTGCCCGGCTCCGCGGACTCACCTGCTGCACGAGAGACCCGCGACATCCTCAAGCAGATGATCGAGCAAGAGCGGATCCTGACCGGCCTCCAGCAGGACCTCAAGGCAAAAAGACAAATCCACCTGCAGGCCTTCGATCTGCTCGGGGGGCTGCGCAATGTGCTGTTTTCGTCATGCCAATGTGATTTCGACTGCGAATGCGATTGCCACACGCGCCATTACGCCTCTACGCGCAAGGGTTGCCGACGGTGCCAATGCAACTGTACCTGTGCACGCTACGGCAAAGACGAGCGCGAAGACCGCTTCGACCACCAGCCTCTCTACCAGGAAAACTTCAACCTTCCCGAACTGCTGAAGGACCATGTGCAACAGCGTCTCAGCATCGGCGCATTGATGAAACAGGTGCGCGCAAAGCGACAGGCCATTGACGCCTTGCCGCCCCCGATTGCCCGGGAGGTGATTTCGTGAACCCGCAACCGCCCGCTGGCAAAGCCGCCCCCTTGAGCGAAACCCTTGGCGCGATGAGCGTCGTCGATGAACTTCGCTGGCGCCAGGCCAGGATCGAAGAGCATCTGGACCTGCCACGGCGACGCGCGGAAATCGCCAACAACATTCGCGCCTATTACCAAAGCCACGGCATCCCCTTCGACGACGCCCTGGTCGAGCAAGGTGTGCGCGAATTCTTCTCCCGCCGCCTGGTTTATGAAGCGCCCAGATTGAGTGGTTTCAAGCGCTATCTCTGCAGACTTATCACCGGACAGCAGTAGCCCCTCGGAGGGTCGCGCCCACTGCGGCGCAACTCTACGGTGCCGCACCGCCAACCGAGCCGGACAGATACTGGAGAACCCAAGGAATGTCCTCGCGCACTTCTACGACACGCTTCCCCTCCCCATCTCCAGCGTGCTGAGCCAGGCAGAAAGACAGCAACACCTGGAAGCGATGGAGTTCCATTACCCCGCTTACCTCAAGCTGGTTAAAGGACCTGGAAATCGAGCTCGATATCATCGACAGCTTCTTTTCACTCAAGCGCGAGATGGATGAGGTTCTGAATAGTGAGGACTATCGCAAAGCACGCCTGCGCTATCCGTTCATCCGGGAGCTGGGTAGAAGCCTGGAACACACCTACAGCCAGGCGGCCGCAAGTGCCCATGACACGCTACGCACTCGTTTGAGCAGCCTGAAGCGTGCCATCTACAGCACTTCGACGCCTTGATCGACGGCTCAAAAAACGCCTGATACATGCCACTATTTTGCCGCCCTCGATAGGTATACTCCCTTATTGAATTCACTCTCACCGTATCGAGGTCACGGACGACGTGCGCAATCTCCTGACCCCAGGCGCCCTGCTGGCCCTGGTGGAAGACAATGTTCGCCACTACGAACTCCTCATGAGTGGCCACGAGTCGTCGCTGCTGGATCTTTGGCATCGCCACACCCTGGTAGCCCAAAGCATCGTCGCCGAGCTGCGTGGCCAGCCCGGCGCACGGCTGCGCCATCCGGAACTGGAAGTCGAGGTACGCCATGCCGTCGCGCAACGCCAGGGGCAAGTGGCGAAGGCACAACAGGTACTCGACGAGATAGAGCGGGACATCGGCCAACTGATCGGCGAGCTTCGCCTGCTCGTTGCCCAGCGCGAACGGCAGATGACACAACTCTGGCGCGACCATCTGGCAAGACCCGAGTTAGCCAACTGGCTGCGCGAACATGACTTGCTGGCCGCCGAGCATGCACGCCTGAGCGAATCCCTTGCCCGCCTGGCCCGGGAACGTGACGAGAAAATGCCTGCCTACGAAGGCAATCCTTTCTACGTGCACCTGCGCAGCAGGCGCTATGCCACTGGCGACTATGCCCGCAGCGGCCTGTTCCGCCGGCTGGACGACTGGCTGGCGAACAAGACCAACTATCGCGAAAACCGCCGCAATGAACTGATCCTGCGTTCGATGCCCGATGCTGTGAGCGATCTGATCAACCAGTGCGCCAGCAAGGCCCAGGCCATCGAGCAAAGCAGCTCCACGGTGTGGCTCACCAGCCTGAAGCCTTTGCGCGAGGGCCCGGATGCATTGCGCCTGAGCCTGCTGGTCAAACAGATCATTGCCGCCAAGGTCCGCGCCAATACCGCCTACGAGGTGGTCGAATCGTTCAGCCACGAAGAAGATGAATGGAGCGCGAACGCGAACCAGTGGCTGGACGAGCAGATCGCTGAAGAGGACCTGTACACCGTCCTGGAGAAGCTGATAGAGCGCCATCCCGATGACCGGGAGGCCTACGACCGACACTGGGAAGCCTTGACCGCCGTAATTGAGGAAGGCGAAGCCCTGAACCAGCGAATCGAGCAGGCAGCGCAGGACTACAAGCACGCCAAGGAGCTGGAGTGGGCGCTGCGAGACCTGCGCAGCTCGGAAGGGGCCTGTGGCGAATCCTGCACCTGCGCGTGCCACACATCGGGCGACACATTCAATGGCCAGTGCCCCTGCCTGTACAACGACGAACGCTACTACACCTACCCTGCCACCATGGACTGTCGCGGCCTGATCAGCGCCTACATGAAACGCAACCTCAGCGCGGAAGACCTGGTCGAGCTGTTCGACAACCAGCGCCAGGCCTTCGCCGACACCATGACGCCGACGCCCGCCGCAAGCGCAGCACGCAGCGCACCACCGATCACCGACGAAAGCCTTTCCTCGTAAGGACACCCCCATGAGCCAATACCTCGAACGCGCCATCACCGGTCTGCGCACCATCGGCATCGACCTCGGCCGCCCGGCCCAGGAGGCCCCGGTTCTGGCGCTGCTGGACAAGGTCGCGCAGTACGACAACGACAAGGTCACCACCATCGCCGCCGTGCTGCAGCAGTCCACCAGCTTCAACAGCATGGTGCGCGAGCAGATCGAAGGCATGCAGATCTCCACCCTGTTCATGGACATCACCAACAGCTTCACCTCCATTCGCGAAGATGCCGCGGCCATGGCCTTGTGGATGGAGGACGGGCACCTGGATACCATGGAGCGCCTGAAGCTGGCATGGATGAACATGCGCCGCGGATCGATCCCGAGCCGCTTCGAAGACATCCGCAAGCACTACCTGCAAGCCTGCAAGCTGGCCAACGAACAGATCGCCCGGGAAAACACCATACTGGAGTCCTACATGGACTTCCGCCTGGCCATGAAGACCGCCGAGGTCAGCGCTCAGGAAGTGCTGGCGGTGGCCGGTGAAACGCTGGCGGGGCGCAGTCGCGAACTCGACGAAGCCAACCAGGCCGTGACCGCCGGCGATGCCCTGGCTGCGGCCGAACGCGCGGCGCTGGAACTCAAGCGCGACATGGCCGTGCGCGAACTGCAGAACGAAGACAAGCGCTACCAGATCGTCAAGGACATCGCCGATGACCTGCGGGTCGGCTACAACACCGCGGAAATGGTCTTCGCCCGCATCAGCCAGGTACATGTGGTCAAGGAGCGCCAGTACCAGCGCATGGTGTCGTTCTTCTCCACCAACGAAATCGTCCTGACCAGCCTGGCCGTGTCTTTCACCGCCAACCAGGGCATGGCCGAAGCGACCCACACCCTCAATGCCACCACCGACGGCATCAGCAAGGGCCTGGAAGCGCTGGGCCACAGCGCCGGCAGCCAGATGGACCAGGCACTCAAGGCCAGCTACGGCTCGACCATCCGCGTCGATTCGGTACGCGCCCTGGCCCAGGCTACCCTGGCGTTCCAGAACGACATGAAGACCCTGACCGACAACTATCGCAGCGAATCGACCAATGCCTCGCGGGACATCGCCGCGGCCGTCGAGGACGCCAAGCGGGCCTTCGCCGCCCTGCTGACCAAGGCCGTGGAATGAGCAAGGGACTTCTCTCCGAGCAGATGGGGGCGATGGCCCTCGTCGACGAGTTGCGTCACCGCCGCATGGAGATCGAGGAGCACCTCGACCTGCCGCGGCGCGAGGCCGAGGTCGCAGAGCGCATCCGCGCGTACTACAAGAGCCAGGGTATCGACTGCGACGACGACCTGGTCGCGCAAGGTGTGCGCGAGTTCTTCACCCATCGCCTGGTGTTCGAAGGCCCGCCGATGAGCTGGCGCGAGCGCTTTCTCGGGCGGCTGGTCATCAGCACTGCGTTTCGCATCTGGATGGTGGCGATGCTGGCCTTCCTGGTGGTGTTCACGGTGTCGTTCTACAACGGCTACACGAAATCCCATGCCCCTCACGCGCCGGTCGCTCCCGCCGCCGCCCGCGTGGGGAGCACTCCGGAAGCCGCCATGGCACGCTTTCGCCAGTTGCACGAGCGCTATGCCGCCTTGCCGCTGTCCGATGCCGATCGCCAGCGGGCGCAGCGCGGTTTCGACTTCTATGCCAAGGCTGCGGCACTGGGCGGCACCTACGCCGACGAAGTGCTGGACGAGTTCGAAGGCCAGACCAATTTCACCGCCCCGGCGCTGACGCTCTCGGTGACCCACCTCGCCGATGGCCGCACCGGCGTGGAAATCTGCAGGCAGGGCGACGGTTGCCAGCAAACCAGCCGGTTCATCTTCATCCGCGCCAGCGACGACGAAGGACGACCGGTCGATTTCGCCCTGGCCGGAAACGACCGGATGAATATCCTGCCGATCAAGGGGATCGAGGTCTCCCAGGCCGAGTACCTGCGGTTCAAGAATGATCTGCGCGACAATGGCCGCATCGATGAGGCGGTGGTAGGCAACAGCCCGGCAGCCAATCATCGGGAGTTCTACGACAAGCGTTTCTCCAGCGCGCCGCGAAGCCTCGATCCTGCAACGCTGAACAGCGTGACGCTGCTGGACAGCTTCTGACAGGCAAAAAAAAGGGGCGCCGACCAAGCGCCCCGAACAGCCGTAAAACACACAACCTGATGCTCAGTCCTCGAACAGCGCCATCGCCTCGGCGCTGCACTTCTCCACCGCAGCCCAGTCGCCGTTGCTGATCCAGGCACTGTCGAGCATCCAGGTGCCGCCCACGCACATGACATTGGGCAGGCTCATGTAGCTGTGCAGGTTGCCTGGCTTGACCCCGCCGGTGGGGCAGAAACGCACATCGGCGAACGGCCCGGCAAAGGCCTTGATCGCCGCCACACCGCCGCTGATCTCCGCCGGAAACAGCTTGAAGCGCCGATAGCCCATGGCGTAGCCCATCATGATTTCCGACGGCGTGCAGATCCCCGGCAACAGCGGGATATCGCTGTCGACGCCGGCCTGGAGAATCTCCTGGGTCACCCCCGGGGTGACCACGAACTGCGCTCCCGCCGCCGTCACCGCGTCGAACTGCGCGCGATCGAGCACGGTGCCCGCGCCGACGCACAACTGCGGCCGCTGCTCGCGCAGGACCTTGATGGCCTTGAGCCCGTGCGCGGAGCGCAAGGTCACTTCCAGGGTGCGGATACCGCCCGCGGCCAAGGCATCGGCCAGCGGCAGGATATCGGCCTCACGGGCGATGGTGATCACCGGCAGGATGCGCGCCTGGCCACAGATCGCGTCGATCCGGGCGATTTTTTCAGCCATGGTCGGCAATGGCGTTTGGCGTTCGAGCGTGGTCATGACAGTGGTCCTTGGCTCATGGGCACCAGTAGATGCTCAAAGGGTCGTGAAGAAAGGCGCGAATCGGCATCTGCGCCAGGTCATCGCCGGCCAGCGCGGCGCGCAGGGTAGCGAGTTTGCCGCAACCTTGCACGGACAAGGCGGTGAAGCCGGCCGTGGCCAGCAGTTGCCGGGTCAGGCTCAGGCGCTGGTGCGGCACGCTCGGCGCCAGCATCGGCAGGCAGCGGCGATCCGTGTCGGAGCGCAGTCCCTCACCCAGTTCGGGGCTGTCCGGGAACAGCGACGCGGTGTGGCCATCGTCGCCCATGCCCAGCACCAGCACATCGATCGGCGGCAGTTCGGCCAGGGCCTGGTCGGCGGCCAGCGCGGCGGCATCGAGGTTGGCGGCGTTGCGGTACAGGCCGAAGAACCGTGCCTTCGCCGCATTGCCCTGGAGCAGATAGCGACGAACCAGGCCCTCGTTGCTGTCAGCATGCGCCACTGGTACCCAGCGCTCGTCGGCGAGGCTGACGGTGACCTTCGACCAGTCCAGCGCTTCCTCGCTCAGTGCCTGGAAGAACGCCACCGGACTGCGTCCACCGGAAACCACCAGGACGGCCCCGGCCTTCGCCGCGAGCGCCGCGCGCAGGCGCTGGGCAACGTCCGTCGCCAGCCGCCTGGCCAATTGCTGCGCCGTGGTCAGTTCATGCACGGTGACCGTCGCCGGCCACTGCACTTCAGATATCGCCATACCAGGACCTCCCATCGCGGGTAATCAGTGCGACCGCCGCCACCGGCCCCCAGGTTCCCGCGGCATACGGCCGGGGCGCCTCGCCGGATTGCTTCCAGCCGGCAATCAGCTGGTCGCACCATTTCCACGCATATTCGATTTCATCCTTGCGCACAAACAGGTTCTGATTGCCGCGCATCACCTCCAGCAGCAACCGTTCGTAGGCATCGGGAATCCGCGCGCTGCGCCAGGTGCTGTCGGAGAAATTCAGTTGCAGCGGGCTGCTGCGCAGTTGCATGCCCTTGTCCAGGCCCTGCTCCTTGGTCATCACCCGCAGCGAGATGCCCTCGTCCGGCTGCAGGCGGATGATCAGCTTGTTGCCGATCTGCAAACGCTGTTCCGCAGCGAAGATATAGTGCTGCGGTTCCTTGAAATGAATGACGATCTGCGACAGTTTCTGCGGCATGCGCTTGCCGGTACGCAAGTAGAACGGCACCCCGGCCCAGCGCCAGTTGCGGATATCGGCGCGCAGCGCGACGAAGGTCTCGGTGTCGCTGTGGGTGTTGGCGTTGTCTTCATCCAGGTAGCCCGGCAGCGCACGACCGTCGCTGTGCCCCGCAATGTACTGGCCACGCACCACACGGGTGCCGAGACCTTCGCCGCTGATCGGTGCCAGGGCCTTGAGCACCTTGACCTTCTCGTCGCGGATGCTGTCGGCGGACAGGTCGCTGGGCGGGTCCATGGCGATCAGGCAGAGCAGTTGCAGCAGGTGGTTCTGGATCATGTCGCGCAGTTGCCCGGCCTTGTCGAAGTAGCCCCAGCGCCCTTCGATGCCGACCTTCTCGGCGACGGTGATTTCCACATGGGAAATCGAGGTCTGGTTCCACTGGGTCTCGAACAGGCTGTTGGCGAAACGCAGGGCGATCAGGTTCTGTACGGTTTCCTTGCCCAGGTAGTGGTCGATGCGATAGACGCGGTTCTCCGGAAAGACCTGCGCCACCGCATCGTTGACCCGCCGCGACGACTCCAGGTCATGGCCGATGGGCTTTTCCAGGACCACCCGGGTGCGTTCGGCCAGACCGGCTTTCGCCAGGTTTTCACAGATGCCGCCGTACACCGCCGCCGGCGTGGCGAAGTAGGCGATCAGCGGAGCCTCCGGGGCAACTGCCGCGGCCAGCGCGGCATAGGCCTGGGTATCGAGGAAATCCATGTGCAGGTAGCCGAGCCGCGCCAGAAAACGCTGGAGGACGCTGGCATCCAGTTCTTCGGCGGCCACGAATTCGTGCAGGTGCGCTTCGATCGCGGCCAGGTGCTGCTCGACGCTGCCGGCCTCGCGGGCCAGGGCCAGCAGGCGCGTGCCGGGATGCAGCAGTTCGGCGCGGTCGAGCTGGTAGAGCGCCGGGAACAGCTTGCGCAGCGCCAGGTCGCCAAGGGCGCCGAACAGGGCAAAGGTGCAGGGCTCAACACTGATCGAAGACATGATGTAGGTTCTTTTACCGAGTGGTTGTAGAAATACCGTTTTCGACTGTAGTTATCAAGAGTAAATGTAGTAAAAACCACAACATTTTACTGATCAGACAGATTCAAGTGGTGCACCCACCATGCCATCAGTAGGATACGACCTTGTGAACCCGGCCCGCGCTCGCGTGAATTGGCCGACTCCCTGACCGAAGGAACCCCCATGGACCGCGTGCGAAACCTCCTGGAACAGATCCAGGGCCGTCTCGACGAGCTGAACAAGGCTGAGCGAAAAGTCGCCGAAGTCATTCTCCGCAACCCCCAGCAATCCACTCGTTTCAGCATCGCCGCACTGGCCCAGGCGGCCAAGGTCAGTGAACCGACGGTCAATCGTTTCTGCCGCTCGTTCGGGGTCAGCGGGTATCCGGAACTCAAGCTGCAACTGGCGCAGAGCCTGGCCAGCGGCGCTGCCTACGTCAGTCGCGCGGTGGAGCCGAACGACGATCCCGGTGCCTACACACAGAAGATCTTCGGCAGCACCATCGCCTCCCTGGACGCCGCCTGGCAGCAACTGGACGCGGCGCTGATCAGCCGCGCCGTGGACATGCTGATCCAGGCCCGGCAGATCCATTTCTTCGGCCTGGGCGCCTCGGCGCCGGTGGCCCTGGATGCGCAGCACAAGTTCTTCCGTTTCAACCTCGCGGTGTCGGCCCATGCCGATGTGCTGATGCAGCGCATGCTGGCCTCGGTGGCGCACACCGGCGACCTGTTCGTGATCATTTCCTACACCGGGCGCACCCGCGAACTAGTGGAAGTGGCGCGCCTGGCGCGGGACAACGGCGCCTCGGTGCTGGCCCTGACCGCCGCCGACTCGCCACTGGCCACTGCCAGCAGCCTGAGCCTGAACATCCCGCTGCCGGAAGATACCGACATCTATATGCCGATGACGTCGCGGATCATCCAGCTCACCGTGCTGGATGTACTGGCCACCGGCATGACCCTGCGCCGCGGGGCGGACTTCCAGCCGCATCTGCGCAAGATCAAGGAAAGCCTGAATGCCAGTCGGTATCCGCTGGATGATGAGTTGGGTTGATTGTGTCCTGGGCCTGCTTTGCAGGCCTTCGCGCCGAACCTTCGCGAAGGGCCGCAAAGCGGCCGCAAAATATTGGTAAACTTACAACAATTACCGATCAGAACGAGCTCTGCACCTTCAACCCCGCCACCAGCGCGTTATCCACCTCATCCACCCCACCCGGACGCTTGATGTACTGCAGGTTCGGCCGCACGGTCAGCCAGTCGGTGACATGGAAGCCGTAATACAGCTCGGCGTTGTATTCGCTGCGCTGGATCGGCACGAAGCCCGGGTTGTCGTAGTCGTCGATGCCACTCGCGGCATTGAGCAGCTCGGCACGCTGCTTCACATCGTCATTGACATGAATCCGCGCCACGCCAACGCCGATGTCGTCCTTGGGCCGCGCATCGAACGCGCCCTTGTAGACCAGTCCGACCTGCTGGTAGTTGTCCACCACGTTGGTGGCCTTGTCGTGCACGGTGAAGTTGGCGAACAGGCTCAGGCCACGGCTGGCATCGCCGTGGTGCGCGGTGACCTGCTGCTGCGCCACCACCCACCAGCCATGCTTGCTCGAATGCGAGCGCGACGGTTCTTCGATGTCGGCGGCCTTGGCCGTGCTGTAGTAGTAACCGAGGCGGTACTCCCCCGGCAGGCCATTGACCCGCGGTGCCCAGACCAGCTCCACCGGCAGGATCATGCCCTTGGTGCCGCTGCCGCTGAGCTTGAAGCCGTTGCCGGTTTCCAGGTTGGAGGGGTTCTGTTCGAACACCCCGACCTGGGCGAAGAACTCGGGGCTGATGTTGTACTTGACGCGCATCGCCCACTGGCTCACCGGCCAGTTGTACCAGATGCCGCCCACCCAGTTGCCCACCTGCGAACCGCAGAACGCCAGGTTCTGGAAGTCGCAGGGGAAGCTGTTGAAATCCTCGCCTTCACCGAAGCGCCCGAGCTTCACGTCGAGGGCGCCATCGAAGTACTTCTGCTTGATCCACAACTGCGTCAGGCGCCAGGTCTGGCCGCGTCCCCAGACCTCCTGCACCGAGCTGAACTGCCCGGCGCGCGGGTCGCTGATGCGGTCGTTGGACAGGTTGCGGCCGCTGCGCTCGGTGATCGCCAGCTTGAACTCGGCATCCTGCCAACCGAGGATCTTCTCCAGGTCGAGCTTCATGCCCAGGGCGAACTGGTCGCTGTAGCGCGCCGTCCGGTCGTCGTTGTAACCGCCATGCAGGTTGCCCGCCACCTCGCCGACGTAGTCGAGGGTGAAGTCGTAGCCCTGCTCCAGCAAGGCGGTGCGGGTCCCGCCCCAGTCGCCGCTCATCCATTTCGACGAGGGCTCGAAGGCCCCGGCGCCCAGGGCCGTGTTGCTCGCCACCGCCACCAGCAAGGCCAGCGGACTCAATCCCAGACTGCGCTTGAAGTACTCCATCCGTTCTTTCCTCGTTTCTTGTTATCGATGGTCATTCATGCTGCTCAGCGGCCCTTGAACTGCGCCACGTTGCCCGTCGTCGTGCGCGGGCTGCCGATCCCGCCGAGGCGCGCGCCGCTGGCGGCGTCGAACAGCAGCACCCGGGCCGGATCGAACTGCAGGGTCAGGCTGTCGCCGACCCGCGCCGGGACATCCGGCGCCAGGCGGCAACAGACCTTGGTCTGGTTGAGGGTGACGAACAGCAGCAGGTCCGGCCCGGTGGGCTCGGTGATCTGCACTTCGGCACGGATGCTCGGCAGGCCGTTGGCCTCGGCGGGCGCCAGGCCGATCTGCTCCGGGCGGATGCCGAGGATCACGTCGCGCTCCTCCAGTCCCGCCTCATCGAACCCCAGCGGCAGCTCGCAGCGCGCCTGTCCGCTGTCGAGCAGCGCCATCAGGCGCCCGTCGCGGCGTTGCAGGCGCAGCGGAATGAAGTTCATCGGCGGCGAACCGATGAAGCTGGCGACGAACAGGTTGGCCGGATCGTTGTAGATCTGCTGCGGTGTGCCGAACTGCTGGATCAGCCCGTCCTTCATCACCGCCACCTTGTCACCCAGGGTCATGGCCTCGATCTGGTCGTGGGTGACGTACACCGTGGTGGTCTTCAGGCGCTGGTGCATCAGCTTGATCTCGGTGCGCATCTCCACCCGCAGCTTGGCGTCGAGGTTCGACAGCGGCTCGTCGAACAGGTAGATCTTCGGCCGCCGCGCCAGCGCCCGGCCCATGGCCACGCGCTGTTGCTGGCCGCCGGAGAGCTGGCCGGGCTTGCGCGCCAGCAGATGCTCGATCTGCAGCAGGCGGGAAACCCGCGCCACCTCCTCGTCGATGGCCGCCGCCGGCATCTTGCGGATCTTCAGGCCGAAGGCGATGTTGTCGCGCACGCTCATGGTCGGGTACAGCGCGTAGGACTGGAAGACCATGGCGATATCGCGGTCCTTGGGGCTCATGCCGCTGATATCGGCGTCGTCCACCAGGATCGCCCCGCCGCTGATCTGTTCGAGGCCGGCGATGCAGTTCATCAGCGTGGATTTGCCGCAGCCGGAAGGGCCGACCAGGATCAGGAACTCGCCGGAATCGATCTTCAGTTCGATGTCCTTCAAGGTATCCGGCAGGCCGCTGCCATAGCTCTTGTTGACGTTGCGCAGTTCAAGCGTTGCCATGCTTCACCCCTTGACCGCGCCGGCGGTGAGGCCGCGCAGAAAGTATTTGCCCGCAAGGACGTAGACCAGCAGGGTCGGCAGGCCGGCGATCATCGCCGCGGCCATGTCGACGTTGTATTCCTTGACCCCGGTGCTGGTGTTGACCAGGTTGTTCAGGGCCACGGTGATCGGTTGCGCGTCGCCGCTGGCGAACACCACGCCGAACAGGAAGTCGTTCCAGATCTGGGTGAACTGCCAGATCAGGCAGACCATGATGATCGGCACCGACATGGGCAGGAGAATCCGCCCGAAGATGGTGAAGAACCCCGCCCCGTCCAGCCGGGCCGCACGCACCAGGGCTTCCGGCACGCTGCAGTAGTAGTTGCGGAAGAACAGCGTGGTGAAGGCCAGGCCGTAGACGATGTGCACCAGCACCAGACCACTGGTGGTGCTGGCCAGGCCGAGCTTGCCGAGGGTGAACGAGGCCGGCAGCAGCACGGTCTGGAACGGCAGGAAGCAGCCGAACAGGAGCAGGCCGAAGAACAGCTGCGAACCGCGAAAGCGCCACATCGACAGCACGTAGCCGTTGAGCGCGCCGAGCAGGGTGGAAATCAGCACCGCCGGCACGGTGATCTTCACCGAGTTCCAGAAGTAGCCGCCGACCGTGTCCCAGGCCTTGATCCAGCCGATGCCGGTGACCACCTCGGGCCAGCTCAGCAGGTTGCCGGTGCGGATATCGTCCGGGGTCTTGAAGCTGGTCAGGAGCATCACCAGCAGGGGAATCAGGTACACCGCGCAGGCCGCCAGCAGGGTGGTGTAGATGGCGATGCGGCTCAGACGCAGCGAACTAGTCATGGCGTTTGCCTCGCAGTTCCGAATACAGGTACGGCACCAGGATCGCCAGGATCGCGCCGAGCATCAGGATCGCGCTGGCCGAGCCCATGCCCATCTGGCCGCGGCTGAAGGTGAAGGAATACATGAACATCGCCGGCAGGTCGGAGGAGTAGCCCGGCCCCCCGGCGGTCATCGCGGCGACCAGGTCGAAGCTCTTGATCGCGATGTGCGCGAGGATCATCAGCGCGCTGAAGAACACCGGGCGCAGGCTCGGCAGGACGATGCGCAGGTAGATGCTCGGCAGGCTCGCGCCGTCGACCTGGGCGGCACGCACGATGGACGAATCGACCCCGCGCAGGCCGGCCAGGAACAGCGCCATGACGAAGCCCGAGGCCTGCCACACGGCGGCGATCACCAGGCAGTAGACGACCCGGTCCGGGTCCACCAGCCAGTCGAAGCGAAAGCCCTCCCAGCCCCAGTCGCGCAGCAGCTTGTCGAGGCCCAGGCCGGGGTTGAGCAGCCATTTCCAGGCGGTGCCGGTGACGATCATCGACAGCGCCATGGGGTACAGGTAGATCGTGCGGATGAAGCCTTCGCGGCGGATGCGCTGGTCCAGCAGCACCGCCAGGAGCACACCGACGGCGAGGCTGATGGCGATGAACAGGCCGCCAAACACCGCCAGGTTCTTGCTCGCCACCCACCAGCGGTCGTTGTCCATCAGCCGCGCGTACTGGGCCAGGCCGACCCACTTGTAGCTGGGCATGAAGCTGGAGTTGGTGAAGGACAGGACGAAGGTCCAGAGGATGTAGCCGTAGAAGCCGACCAGGACGATCAGCATGCTGGGGGCCAGGACCAGTTTCGGTAGCCATTTCTGCAGGGCGTCGAAGGGTGAGGCCTTGTCGAGGGTGGCAACAATGCTCATGGGGAAGTCTCATGCTAAGTGCGGTTGGACCGGTTTCCTGTAGGAGCTGGCTTGTCGTGTGACGAACCACTGCGAAAGGACCGTGAAGCGGTCCCCGATAGTGGTGAGGTCTGGGACCGCTGTGCGGTCCTTTCGCAGTGGTTCGTCACACGACAAGCCAGCTCCTACAGAGGCAAGAGCAAAGCAGCGCTACTTGGCCGACTTGATCGCCGAATCCAGCTGCTTCACCGCCGTCTCCGGCGAAGCCCCCGGATCGTTGAGGAAGTTGGTCACCACATCGAAGATCGCCCCCTGCACCGCCAGGGTCGTGGCCATGTTGTGCGCCATGCTCGGCTGCAGGCCGTCACCCTTGGCCGCTTCCCTGAAGTCCGTCGCGGACTTCTGCGTGCAGGCGTCGAACTGGCTCATGTCCATGTCCTGGCGCACCGGCAGCGAACCCTTGTTCTGGTTGAACACGGTCTGGAACTGCGGCTCCAGGGCCACCTTGGCCAGGTCGTTCTGCGCCTTGATGTCGTTGGCATTCTTCAGCTTGAACATCGCCAGCGAGTCGATGTTGTAGGCGAAGCTGCCCTGGGTGCCGGGAAACGCCACGCACTGGTAATCCTTGCCCGCCACCTTGCCGGCGGCGGTCCATTCGCTCTTGGCCCAGTCGCCCATGATCTGCATGCCGGCCTTGCCGTTGATCACCTCGGCGGCGGCGATGTTCCAGTCGCGCCCGGCGCGGTTGGGGTCCATGTAGGTGCCAAGGCGCTTGAGCGCGGTGAAGACCTCGATCATCTTCGCCCCGGTCAGGGTCTTCTCGTCGAGATCGACGAAAGCGGCGCGATAGCCCTGGGGACCGAGGATGCTCAGGGCGATGTCCTCGAACACCGTGCTGTCCTGCCACGGCTGGCCGCCATGGGCCAGGGGGATGAAGCCGGCGGCCTTGAGTTTGTCGGCAGCGACGAAGAGTTCGTCGAGGGTGGTCGGCACCTTGGCCCCGGCCTTGTCGAACACCTGCGGGTTGATCCACAGCCAGTTGACCCGGTGGATGTTCACCGGCACCGCAACATAGTGCCCGTCGTACTTCATGATCTGCGCGACCTTCGCCGGCAGCAGGCTGTCCCAGTGGTTGGCCTCGGCCACCTCGTCCAGCTCGGTGAGCAGGCCGAGGGCGCCCCATTCCTGGATATCCGGGCCCTTGATCTGCGCGGCGGCGGGCGGGTTGCCGGAGATGGCGCGGGTCTTCAGCACGGTCATGGCAGCGGCACCACCACCGCCGGCGACGGCATTGTCCTTCCAGACGAAGCCGTCCTTCTGCACCTGCTGCTTGAGGGATTCCACGGCGCGGGCTTCGCCACCGGACGTCCACCAGTGCAGGACTTCGACAGTGCCGGGGTTGTCGGCCAGGGCGCTCAGGGGAAACAGCGAGGCAAGGGAAACGACGGTGGCAAGACGGGTGATCGCATTCATCGACAGGAACCTTTCTTGTTGTTATGCCGGCAAGTCAGGGTGCTTGCGCTTGTATTGGAGTCTAACCAGCCACCGCGTCGGACAAGTAACGAAGGGATGCGTGAATGTCACCGCCTGGTGACATTCGCCGTTTCAGCCGAAGCGCTGCGCCACCGCCGTCAGCCAGCGCGATACCACCTGCATTTCCTCGCTGCTGAAGCCTTCGGCAAGGGTCTGGTTGAGCGGCGCCAGCTCGCCCTGGGCGAGGACGGCCACCTCACGGCCATGGGCGGTCAGCCACAGGCGGTTGATGCGCTTGTCCTGCGCGTCGACACGGCGCTCCAGCAGCCCGGCGCGGAGCATGCGATCGGCCAGGCCGGTCATCGCCGAAGGGGCGATATCCAGCTGGCTGGCAACTTCCGTACTCAACGCGCCGTCCTGTCTGAGCAAGGCGAACAACGCGCCGGCCTGGACCAGGCTGATCCCCGCCTGCGCCTCGGCGCGCGCTTCAAGATGGCGGCGCAGACGCTTCTGCGCATTGCTCAGGAGCAGGACATAGCGACGATCGTGGCTCATCAGGCACGCTCCTCGACCCGTCGCGCCAGCCAGTCGCAGACCTGCGGCCACAAGGTCGTGGCATGCCGATCACGGAAGAAGCCCAGGTGCCCGATGGCCTGGCCGAGGCTGTCCGCCGGCCCGTACTGGCGACGCTCCACGCGGCAGTTGGCCAGGCGGCCGCTCATCAGGTCGATGGCATCCGCCGGTGCCCACGGGTCGTCATCGAAGCCGATGGACAGCAGCGGCATGCACGGGCGACGGAAGCGCTCGGCGGCGTGCATCGCCGGATCATCGAAGAAATAGTTGGGCAGCGAGGTCCAGCGGCTCCATTCGAGCATCACCTGGGCCGGCAGGTCTTCGCCGATGCCCAGCCGGCGGCCCGGCACATAGCCCATGACCCGCGCGCAGAACGGCCCGATCACCTTGAGCAGGGCGGCGACCCGCAGGCGCTCGGCGGTGGGCCGGATGAAACGCAGGCAGCCGGCCTGCGAGGCGATCAGCACCGCGCCGCTGAGCAGGCGGCTGCTGTCGCACAGGCCGATGGCATGGCCGCCGAAACTGTGGCCGACGGCGAACAGCGGCAAGTCGGGGAATTCACCGGCGGCCCAGCGGGTCACCGCTTCCACATCGAACTCGGCCCAGGTGCTGAAACCGGCCTTGACCGCCTTGGCCGGGGTACCGGCCTGCATGCCGCGGTAGTTGTAGGTCAGGGCGAGGAAACCCTGCTCGGCGAGGTGACTGGCGAAGGCCGCGTACATGCGCTCGGTCACCGCGGTGGCCGGGTGCAGCAGGACCAGCGCCCTGGCCCGGTCGGGCTGGCCGAACAGATTGGCGCGGAGGATGAAGCCGTCGGTGCAGGGGATCGCGTGGGTCGTGCGGGTCATGGCGGGGCCTGGGTCGATAGGTGTGAAGCTATTATTTAACATGCGAAATAATGACTGACGAGTCGCGGGATCCTTGTTGTTCTCCAGGGTCTCATCGCTGCGGTTGGGCCCGAAAGATCACCCTCGATACCTGGGCAGACTCAAGGTCACCCGCAACCCACCCTCGCGCAGATTGCGCAGGCTCACCTCGCCGCCATGGCTATGGGCGATGTTCCGCGCGATCCCCAGGCCCAGGCCATAGCCCTGCTGCACGCCAGACAGGCGGAAATGCGGCTCGAACACCTGCTCCAGGCGCTGCGCCGGCACCCCCGGTCCCTCGTCATCGACCTGCAGGACAAAGCGCTCCTCGCCATCGAGGATCCGCAGGTGTGCGCGCTCGCCGTACTTCAGGGCGTTGTCGATCAGATTGCCGATGCACCGGCGCAGCGCCAGCGGCTTGCCCGGGTAGGCCGCCGCGGCGCGCCCGCTGACCGTGACCCGGCCGCTGGCCAGGTAAGGTTCGACGAGAAACTCCAGCACCTGGTTGAGATCGATGGGTTCGATGTTCTCGTGGATATCGGTGTCCTTCACGCATTGCAGCGCGCCCTTGACCAGCATCTCCAGCTCGTCCAGGTCGCGGCTGAACTTGCCCTGCACCTGTTCGTCCTCCAGCAGTTCGACCCGCAGGCGCAAGCGGGTGATCGGTGTGCGCAGGTCATGGGAAATTGCGCTGAACAACTGGCTGCGCTCGGTCAGGTAGCGGCTGATGCGCTCGCGCATGGCGTTGAACGCCCGCGCGACCTCCTCCACCTCGCTGCCGCCCCCCTCCACCACCGGTTCGACCTCCGCGCCCAGCGACATCTCCCGCGCCGCCAGGGCCAGGCGCTTGAGCGGGCGGCTCTGCCAGTGCACCAGCAGGCCGATGAACAGCAGCAGGAAGAAACTGGTGAGGCCGATGAACCACAGCTGCTGGCGCGGCAGTCCTTCATCTTCGAGGCTGGTGTAGGGCTCCGGCAGCAGCGAGGCGATGTACAGCCATTCGCCTTCGGCCAGGCGGATCTGCGTCACCAGCACCGGCGGCTCCACCGGCTCCAGGGTCAGCGCGTAATGCGCCCAGGAGCGTGGCAACTCGTCGAGCTTCAGGCCGCTGTTGAAGATGCGCAGGTCCTGCGGGCTGACGAACTCCACCGAGATCAGCATCTGCTCGCCAAGACGCTGGCGCAGCACCTCGTCCACGGCGGCGACCACCGCCTCCTTGCGCGGTGTGGCGGGCAGTACCCGCATGTCCAGCGGTCGTTCGTTGAGCGAGACGAAAAAGCGCGTGCCGCCCATGCTGCGCAGCTGGTCCAGGGCCAGCGGTCGATAGGCCAGCGGCAGCGAGCGGAAGTAACTGACGCTGGCGCTCATCGAGTGGGCCAGGCTGCGTGCGCTGGCGACCAGGCCTTCGCGCTGGCTGGCGCGCAACTGCGATAGCCAGATCAGGCTCGACAAGCCCTGGGCAACCAGCACCACCAGCAAGGTCAGCAGGAGCATGCGCCCCAGCAGCGAGCGTGGCAGCGGCAGGCGCCCGCGCCGCTCAGTGCGAGGGCGCAACGCTGGCCGCCAGCAGGTAGCCGCTGCCACGCACGGTGCGGATCAGGCGCGGCGGTTTGTCGGTGTCGCGCAGGCGCTGGCGCAGGCGGCTGACCGCCATGTCGACGATGCGGTCCAGCGGCATCGGTTCGCGTCCACGGGTGGCGTTGCCGATGGTGTCGCGGTCGAGGATCTGCTGCGGATGATCGAGGAACAGCTTGAGCAGGGCGAAGTCGGCACCGGACAGGATCACTTCCTCGCCGTCGCGATGGAACAGGCGGTGGCTGACCGTATCCAGGCGCCACTCATCGAACGCCAGCACCTCTCCGCCCGGCGCCTGGAAGCCGGCCCGGCGCAACAGGGCCTTGATCCGCGCCTGCAGCTCACGGGGGCTGAACGGCTTGCCCAGGTAGTCGTCAGCGCCCAGCTCCAGCCCGATGACCCGGTCGGCTTCGTCGGAACTGGCGGTGAGCATGATGATCGGCACCTGCGCCTGGCGCGGATGCTGGCGCACCCAGCGACACAGGCTGAAGCCGTCCTCGTCGGGCAGCATCACGTCGAGGATCGCCAGGTCGCAGCCCTCGGCGTCCAGCGCCTGGCGAAAGCCCGCGCCATCGGCCACGGCGCGGACCTGGAAGCCGCAGCGGCTGAGGTAGGTCTGCAGCAGTTCACGGATTTCCTGGTCGTCATCGACCAGCAGGATCGACTTGCTCATGACGGCGGTCCTTGTCGTTCACACCCGGGAGGTTCCAACCAGTGCCTGCTGCAACGCCACACCGGCACCGAGCAGGCCGGAGAATTCGGCGGTCACCAGCCACACCGGGATGCCCTTGAAATAGCCGCTCATGCAGCCCTTGTCGGCGAAACTTTCGGCAAAGCCGCTGCGCAGGAACAGGCGGCTGAAGCGCGGCACCACGCCGCCGACGATATACACGCCACCGCGCCCGCCGAGGGTCAGTACATCGTTGCCGGCAACCCGCCCGAGAAAGCGGCAGAACTGTTCGATCACCGCCAGCGCCACCGGCTCGCCCGCCAGCGCGGCGTCGGTGATCGCCGCGGGGGTGGCGAGGTTCGGCGCATGGCCATCGAGAACGCAGAGGGCGTGATACAGGCGCAGCAGGCCGCCACCGCTGAGCACGGTTTCGGCGCTGACATGCCCGGTCTGCTCAGCGATGACCTGGCGAATCGCCGACTCGCGGGCATCGTTCACCGGCAGGTCGACATGCCCGCCCTCCCCCGGCATCGCCAGCCAGCGCCCCTCTTCCAGGCGCAGCAGGCTGGCCACGCCGAGACCGGTGCCGGGGCCGATGATCAGCGCCGGCCGGCTCAGGTCGGCCTCGCCGGCACACACGCTGACCCGCTCCTCGGGGCGCAGGCGGGTCATGCCCAGGGCCATGGCGGAAAAGTCGTTGACCAGCAGCAGGTGCTCGATCTGCAAGGCCGCGCAGAAACTCGCGCGACTGATTCGCCAGTGGCTGTTGGTGAAGCGAAATTCGTCGCCGGACACCGGCCCCGCCACCGCCAGGCACACCGCCTCCAGCTCGCCGCGGGCGACGCCCTGGGCCTCCAGGTAAACGCCGATGGCCTGTTCCGGGCTGCTGTAGTCCGCCGTGGCGAACACCTGCACGGCATGCAGGGCGTCGTCGCGCCAGAGGGCAAAACGCGCGTTGGTGCCGCCGATATCGCCGACCAGCGCGACCTTCATTTGCAGCCCTCCAGTGCCTGGGTGAAGGCGCTCGCGCCCTTCTCCGCCGGACTCAGGGCCTGGCGCATGAAACCGAACAGCTCGCGGCCGCAGCCGAGGTCGTTGCCCAGCGGCGCGGCCGGCAGTTCGCGCGAGGCCAGTTCCTCGGCCGAAACCCGCACCAGCAGCGTGCCCTCGCGGCCATCGACACGCACGATATCGCCATCGCGCACCCGCGCCAGCGGCCCGCCGTCATAGGCTTCGGGGCAGACGTGAATGGCCGCCGGGATCTTGCCCGAGGCGCCGGACATGCGCCCGTCGGTGACCAGCGCGACCTTGAAGCCGCGGTCCTGCAGCACACCGAGGAACGGCGTCATCTTGTGCAGCTCCGGCATGCCGTTGCAGCGCGGTCCCTGGAAGCGCACCACGGCGACGAAGTCGCGCTCCAGTTCACCGGCCTTGAAGGCGTCGGCCAGTTCCTGCTGGTCGTGGAACACCCGTGCCGGGGCCTCCACCACCTGGTGCTCGGGCGCCACGGCGGAGACTTTCATCACCCCGCGGCCGAGGTTGCCTTCCATCACCCGCAGCCCGCCTTCGGGCGAGAACGGTCGCGCCACCGGGCGCAGGATCGTTTCGTCGAGGCTCTGCTGCGGCCCTTCGCGCCAGACCAGTTGCTCGCCATCGAGAAACGGCTCCTGGGTGTAACGGCGCAGGCCATGCCCGACGATGGTGTTGACGTCCTCGTGGAGCAGCCCGGCATCCAGCAGTTGGCGAATGAGGAAGGCCATGCCGCCCGCGGCCTGGAAGTGGTTGATGTCGGCCTTGCCGTTGGGATAGACGTGGCACAGGGTCGGCACCACCTCGGAGAGGTCGGCCATGTCCTGCCAGGTCAGCTGGATCCCGGCGGCCTGGGCGATGGCCGGGATGTGCAGGGTGTGGTTGGTCGAGCCGCCGGTGGCGTGCAGCGCCACCACCGAGTTGACCAGGACCTTCTCGTCGACGATCTCGCCCAGCGGCATGAACCCGCCATTGGCCCTGGTCAGGCGGGTGACCTGGCGCGCCGCCTCGTCGGTGAGGGCGTCGCGCAGGGGCGTGTAGGGATTGACGAAGGACGCGCCCGGCAGGTGCAGGCCCATCACTTCCATGAGCAGCTGGTTGGTGTTGGCGGTGCCGTAGAAGGTGCAGGTGCCGGGGCTGTGGTAGGACTTCATCTCCGACTCCAGCAGCTCCTCGCGGCTGGCCTTGCCTTCGGCGTAGCGCTGGCGCACTTCGGCCTTTTCCTTGTTGGAAATGCCCGAGGGCATCGGCCCGCCGGGGACGAACAGGATCGGCAGATGGCCGAAACGCAACGCCCCCATCAACAGGCCGGGGACGATCTTGTCGCAGATGCCGAGCATCAGCGCCGCGTCGAACAGGTTGTGCGACAGGGCAATGGCGGTGGACATGGCGATCACTTCGCGGCTGGCGATCCCCAGTTCCATGCCCGGCTCGCCCTGGGTAACGCCATCGCACATGGCCGGCACCCCGCCGGCGAACTGACCGACCGAACCGATCTCGCGCAGGGCCTGTTTGATGCGCTCGGGATAGTGCTCGTAGGGCTGATGCGCGGAGAGCAGGTCGTTGTAGGCGGAGACGATGGCGACGTTGGCGGCGTTGGTCAGACGCAGCGTCTGCTTGTCGTCGCTGCCGCACCCGGCGACCCCGTGGGCGAAGTTGGCGCACTGCAGACGAGCGCGCATCGGGCCTTCGCCGGCGGCCCCGCGGATCAGTTGCAGGTAGCGTTCGCGGGTGGGACGGCTGCGGGCGATCAGCCGTTCGGTGACCTCAAGAATGCGCGGATGCATGAACTGGACTCCAGGCTAAACGGTAATTGCGGGCTCTGGCGGTTTTCCCTTCCAAACGATTGCGCCTACGCTCAAAGGCAGGGGGCGGCGGAAAGGTCCGACTCACTCTACGTTGTGATTTGAACAAAATACTGCCAGCAGCGCCGCTTGTTTTCTATTTGTTTCCGATTAATCTTGTAATTAAAACAACAAAAGTCAGGACAGCACACGAGGTGGCCCCATGACTATTCGCATTGCAATCAATGGCTTTGGCCGCATTGGCCGCAACCTGCTGCGCGCACTGTATACCCAAGGCTACCGCGGGGACCTGCAGGTCGTCGCCATCAACGACCTCGGCGACAGTGCGATCAACGCCCACCTGCTGCAGTACGACAGCGTCCACGGTCATTTTGCCGCCCAGGTCAGCCACGATCACGAAAGCCTGACCGTCAACGGCGACCGCATCGCCGTCAGCGCCATCCGCAACCCGGCGGACCTGCCATGGCAGGCAGAAGGCATCGACGTGGTGTTCGAATGCACCGGGCTGTTCACCGACCGAGCCAAGGCCGCCGGCCATCTTGCCGCCGGTGCGCGCAAGGTGATCATCTCGGCGCCGGCCAAGGGCGCGGATGCCACTGTAGTCCATGGCGTCAATCACGACACCCTGCGCGCCTCGCACCAGATCATTTCCAACGCCTCCTGCACCACCAACTGCCTGGCCCCGGTGGCCCAGGTGCTGCACCGGGCGTTCGGCATCGAACAGGGCCTGATGACCACCATCCATGCCTACACCAACGACCAGAGCCTGACCGACGTCTACCACAGCGACCCGTTCCGCGCCCGCGCCGCGACCCAGTCGATGATCCCGAGCAAGACCGGCGCCGCCGAGGCGGTGGGCCTGGTGCTGCCGGAGCTGGCCGGCAAGCTGACCGGCATGGCGGTACGGGTGCCGGTGATCAATGTGTCGCTGGTGGACCTGACCGTGACCCTCGCCCGCACGACCACCGCCGATGAGGTCAACGCGCTGTTCAGAGAGGCCAGTCGCGGCTCGAAGGTGCTCGGCTATAACGATCTGCCGCTGGTGTCCTGCGACTTCAACCACAACCCGCTGTCGGCGATCTTCGATGCCAATCACACCAAGGCCGAGGGGCGGCTGCTGAAGGTCATGGCCTGGTACGACAACGAGTGGGGGTTCTCCAACCGGATGCTGGACAACTGCCTGGCGCTGTGGAATGCACGGTAGGGCTGTGCACGCCGCGCTTGACCAACGGGCTTGATGATAAGCATTATCATTCACAAATTCCGTTCGAGCACAGCCGTGAGCCTCACTCACTTCAACTCCGTTTTCCTCGCCCAGCGGGTCACCCTGCTGCGCACGCTGCAGCGCATGGTGGACAACCCCAGTACCGCCGAAGACCTGCTGCAGGAAACCTACCTGCGTGTCACCCGGGCTCTCGGCGAGCGCCCCATCGAACACCTCGAACCCTTCGTCTTCCAGACCGCGCGCAACCTCGCCCTCGACCACCTGCGCGCGCGTCGGGTGCAGGCACGCACCCTGCTCGACGACGTCCCCGAGCAGGTCGTGCACAACGTCGCCGCCCCGGTCAGCAGCGCCGAAGACGCCGCCCACGCGGAAAAACTCCTGAAGCGCCTGAGCAGCTCGCTGGCGCAGCTGACCCCGCGCCAGCAGCGCATCTTCATCCTCAGCCGCCTGCACGGTGCCAGCTACCTGGAGATCGCCGAGCAGTTGAACGTCTCCGCCAGCACGGTGCAGAAGGAGCTGAAACTGATCATGGCGATCTGCATGGGCGTCGCCGATCGGCTCAACGGCAACTGAAGGCGGCTTGCCTGATCCGCCGTTAGCCCCGATCATGACGCCCCATTCCAAGACTGCCGCAGCACCGCAAGGATCTCCCGTGACAGACCCCGCCCCTCATCGCCCCGCGCCGGACCCGTCTGCCCGCGACCAGGCCATGGACCAGGCGCTGGACTGGCTGATCCGCCTGCAATGCCCCAGCGATGCCGACTCCCGCGCGTTCGAAGCCTGGCTGGAAGCCGACCCGCTCAATGCCCAGGCCTATGTCGAGGCCGAGGCGCTGTGGAACAGCCAGGTCATGCACCAGGCTGCCGGCGAACTGCACCAGCAGCGCAGACCCTCGCGCCTGCAGCGTCTGCGCCCGCACTGGAAACCGCTGACGGCGGCGGCGGCCGTGTTGCTGGGCATCGTCACCGTCGGCAACCTGCCGGTGCGCCTGCAGGCGGATCACCTCACCGTGGTCGGCGAGCGCCAGCGCGTGCAGCTGGACGACGGCTCGCGGGTGCTGCTCAACACCAACTCGGCGTTCTCCAGCGATATCGACAAGCAGCAGCGGGTCGCCCGCCTGTACCAGGGCGAGGCCTATTTCGAAGTCCCCGGCGGCCTCGCCCAGCCCCTCGAACTGCAGGCCGGACCGCTGCGCGCCAGCGTGCGCGACAGCGACTTCGCCGTGCGCTACCTCGATGGCGAAGCCCAGGTCCGCGTGCAGCGCGGCGATATCGACGTGGTCGCCAGCAGCGACCAGCGCATCCGCCTGAGCAGCGGCGACAGCATCCGCGTCGGCCCCAACGGTTTCGGCCAGCGCGAGCGGACCGACCTGCAGAAGGAACTGGCCTGGGTCAAGGGCCGGCTGATCTTCGAGAACTGCCCGCTGAGCGAAGTGCTGGCCGAACTGCGCCGTTACTACCCGGGCTGGATCATCAGCACCAACGACCAGCTGGAACAGGTCGCGGTGACCGGCAACTACCGTCTCGACCAGCCGCTGGAGGCCGTGCGCTCCCTGGCCCACATCACCTCGGCGCAGGTCCGCGAGTTCCCCGCGCTGGTGATTCTCAACTGAATCCAGGTTTTTTTACGCGATCCCCTGACGCCATACGTCTCGTTATAGCCAATGCAACTGATTCTTGTTTTGAATCAGCCGCAACCTATAACAACGCGCGACAGGGAGCGCCTTTCGATGTCTACCGGATCCACCCGTCGAATTTCCAAGTCCTCACGCACACCGGGCCTGCAGCGCTGCACGCTGTCCCTGTTGACCCTGGCCATGCTCGCCAGCGGCGCCGCCAGCCTGCCGGCCCTGGCCGCAGAACCAGCGCAGGCCCCCGCGCAGCGCATGGGTGACTACCGATTCGCGATCAGCCAGCAGCCGCTGGTGTCCGCCCTCAACGCCTTCACCGCCGTCACCGGCTGGCAGGTCGGCCTCTCCGCCGAGCTGGCCGAGGGCGTGGTGTCGCCCGGCGCACGGGGTTCGCTGGCACCGGAGCAAGCGCTGCAGCGGCTGTTGCTGGGCACCGGCCTGACCTACCGCAAGCTGGGCAGCAACAACGTGGCCATCGAACGCAGCCAGTCCCAGGCCATCGCCCTGCAGCAGGTGACCATCAGCGCCACCCGCAGCGCCCAGGAGGTCAGCCAGGTGCCGAGCACCGTCAGCGTACAGACCCGCGAACAGCTCGACCGGCAGAACGTGAAGAACATCAAGGACCTGGTGCGCTACGAACCGGGCGTGTCGGTCAGCGGCACCGGCCAGCGCAGCGGCCTCAACGGCTACAACATCCGCGGTATCGACGGCGAGCGGGTGCTGACCCAGATCGACGGCGTGGCCATCCCCGACAGCTACTTCTTCGGCCCCTACGCGCAGACCCAGCGCAACTACGTCGACCCGGAAATCGTCAAGCGCGTGGAAATCCTCCGCGGCCCGGCCTCGGTGCTGTACGGCAGCAACGCCATCGGCGGCGCGGTGAGCTACTTCACCCTCGACCCGGACGACATCATCAAGCCCGGCCAGGACATCGGCGCGCGGCTGAAGACCGGCTACAGCTCGGCGGACGACAGCTGGCTGAAGTCCGCCACCGTCGCTGGCCGCCAGGGCGAGTTCGACGGCCTGCTGCACCTGAGCCGTCGCGACGGCCATGAAACCGAATCCTACGGCGAGCACGGCGGTACCGGCCTGAGCCGCACCGAAGCCAACCCGGTCGACGCCAGGACCACCAACGTCCTCGCCAAGCTCGGCTGGAACTACGCCGACGATGCACGCCTGGCCCTGACCTACGAGCACTACAAGGACGATCGCGATTTCGACGAGAAAAGCTCCGTGGGCGGCCCCTTCACCCCCAACCCGATGAACATGTACCAGACCCGCACCGGCAGCGACGTGGTCACCCGCGAGCGCTTCGGCATCAACCACGAGTTCGGCCTCGACAGCGCGCTGGCCGACCACGTGAAGTGGAGCCTGAACTACCAGATCGGCAAGACCGACCAGCGTGTCGCGGAAATCTATCGACCGATCTACACCGTCGACCGCACCCGCAAGACCACCTACAAGGACCGTCAGTGGATCCTCGATGCCCAGGCCGACAAGGCCTTCAGCATCGGCGATACAGAGCACCTGCTGACCTACGGCGCCACCTTCAAGCGCAACGAGGTCACCGGCTCGCGCAGCGGTACCGCCACCTGCCTGACCACAGGTTTCGGCTGCGTCACCGGCCGCCCCAATGCCTCCGGCACGCTGCGCGAAGTCAGTGACTTCCCCGATCCGATCATGAAGACCTACAGCGTGTTCGCCCAGGACGAGATCCGCTGGAACCAGTGGACCTTCCTGCCAGGCGTGCGCTACGACCAGACCCGCCTTGAACCGCATGCGACCGACGAGTTCCTGCGCTCGGTCGGGGGCACCAGCGACCCGGTCAACCTCGACGAGAAGAAGTGGCACCGTGTCTCGCCGAAATTCGGCGTGACCTACGCCTTCAACGACAACTACAGCTGGTACGGCCAGTACGCCGAAGGCTTCCGCACCCCGACCGCCAAGGCGTTGTACGGCCGCTTCGAAAACCCCGGCGTGGGCTACAGCGTCACCGGCAACCCCAATCTCGAACCGGAAACCAGCAAGAGCTACGAGACCGGCGTGCGCGGCAACTTCGACGCCGGCAACTTCGACGTGGCGGTGTTCTATAACAAGTACCGCGACTTCATCAACGAAGACGCGGTGAAGGGCACCAACATCGGGCAGAACTTCGAGGCCAACAACATCGAACACGCCACCATCAAGGGGGCCGAGTTCAAGGGCCGGCTCAACCTGGATCACTTCGGCGCGCCGGCCGGTCTGTACAGCCAGGGCTCGCTGGCCTACGCCTGGGGCAAGAACGAAGACACCGGTACGCCGCTCAACAGCGTCAACCCGCTCACCGCGGTGCTCGGCCTGGGCTACGAACAGGACAACTACGGCGGCCTGCTCAGCTGGACCCTGGTCAAGCGCAAGAACCGTGTCGACGACGTCACCTTCTTCGCCCCGGACGGCACCAGCAAGCAGTTCCGCACACCGGGTTACGGCGTGCTCGACCTGAGCGGTTTCTACAAGGTCAGCGACGACGTCACCGTCAACGCCGGCCTGTACAACCTGACCGACAAGAAGTACTGGCAGTGGGATGACGTGCGCGGCTACGACGGCATCGGCGAAGCCGGTGCGACCGCGCCGGCCAACCTCGACCGCCTGACCATGCCGGGGCGCAACTTTGCGATCAATGTGGTGTGGGATATCTGATGTGTCCTCGGGGGCCGCTTTGCGGCCCTTCGCGGGCAAGCCACGCTCCTACAGTGGTACGCGGTGCTCTCGTAGGAGCGTGGCTTGCCCGCGAAGGACCGCAAAGCGGTCCCCTCACAGACTCAACACCCCGCTATACAGACTGACCGCCGCCACCCCCGCCCCCGCCAGCACCGCCGCGAAGATCAGCTTCTCCCAAGCGGTGAACAACGCCTGCCCCTGCTCCCTCTTCGCCCGCGCGAACAGAATCACCCCCGGCGCATACAGCAACGCCGACAGCAGCAGATACTTCAGCCCGCCCGCATACAGCAGCCACACCGCATAAAGCAGTGCCACCAGCGCCACCAGCAGGTCCTTGCGCCGCGCCCCGGCGAAGCCCTCGTAGGTCTCGCCACGCACCGCCAGCAGCACCGCATAGGCCGCCGACCACAGGTACGGCACCAGGATCATCGACGACGCCAGGTAGATCAGGCTGGTGTAGGTCCCCGCCGACACCAGGGTGATCAGCAGGAACAACTGGATCATGCAGTTGGTCAGCCACAGGGCATTGGCCGGTACCTGGTTGGCGTTTTCCCGGGCGAGAAAACGCGGCATGGTCCTGTCCCGCGCAGTGGCGTAGAGAATCTCGGCGCACAGCAGCGCCCACGACAGCAGCGCGCCGATCAACGACACCGCCAGGCCGATGCTGATCAGCAACGCTCCCCAGGGCCCGACGATATGCTCCAGCACCGAGGCCAGCGACGGGTTGTGCAACGCCGCCAGCTCCGGCTGGGTCATCACCCCCAGCGACAGCACATTGACCAGCACCAGCAAGGCCAGCACCCCGACAAAGCCGATCACCGTGGCCTTGCCCACGTCCGAGCGCTTCTGCGCCCGCCCGGAGTAGATGCTCGCCCCCTCGATGCCGATGAACACGAATACCGTCACCAGCATCATGTTGCGCACCTGGTCGAGCACACTGCCGAAGCTCGGGTTGTCCAGGCCCCAGATATCGCGGGTGAAGATGTCCAGGCGAAACGCCGCGGCGGCGATGACGATGAACAGGATCAACGGCACCACCTTGGCCACCGTGGTCACCTGGTTGATGAACGCCGCCTCCTTGATCCCGCGCAGCACGAGGAAATGCACCGACCACAGCAGCAGCGAGGCGCAGCCGATGGCCAGCGGCGTGTTGCCTTCGCCGAAGGCCGGGAAGTACAGGCCGAGGGTGCTGAACAGCAGGACGAAGTAGCCGACATTGCCCAGCCAGGCACTGATCCAGTAGCCCCACGCCGAGGAAAAGCCCATGTACTCGCCGAAGCCGGCCTTGGCGTAGGCGTACACCCCTGAATCCAGTTGCGGCTTGCGATTGGCCAGGCTCTGGAACACGAAGGCCAGGGCCAGCATGCCGATGGCGGTGATGCCCCAGCCGATCAGCACCGCGCCGACATCGGCGCGGGCCGCCATGTTCTGCGGCAGGGAAAAGATGCCACCGCCGATCATCGAACCGACCACCAGCGCGATCAGCGCGCCCAGGCGCAGTTTCTGACCCGGCTCGGACATGAATTTCCCCTTTTTATCCGTCACTTTTCAGTTAATTAACCTGATCATGCATTTGTAAAAAATCCAGGTTATAAGCGCGACGATCTAATAACGAAGTTATCTAATCGTCCGACAATCCGAACAGAGTTTTGTGCACTAATTCCGCTTAGGCAAGTCTGATTAATATTTTCGTATTAAAAATTTGCCATTCCCCCGAAACGGACTAGCTTCAAAGTTCCCGGCGTCTTGCGAGCGATTCTCACCCTTGACGCAGGTGCCGCCACTTAAGGCCTACACGGTAGGAGAGAGTATCTAACGCATGCTCTTTCAGTCATTCGAAAACAATGGAATGTACCAATGAACTGACCTGAATCATCTTCCGCTATTTGCATGCGCCTTACCCTACAGACTCTCTTTTCCGAAATGGAGCCAAGCCATGTCAGAGGCATCCGGAAAACTTCGACTCGGTGCGCTGGTCGCACTCGTAGTTGGTTCGATGATTGGTGGCGGCATCTTTTCCCTGCCGCAAAACATGGCGGCAAGTGCCGATGTCGGCGCAGTGCTGATCGGCTGGGCGATCACCGCCGTGGGCATGCTGACCCTGGCGTTCGTGTTCCAGACCCTGGCCAACCGCAAACCCGATCTGGATGGCGGGGTGTATGCCTACGCCAAGGCCGGTTTCGGTGACTACATGGGCTTCTCGTCGGCCTGGGGCTACTGGATCAGTGCCTGGCTGGGCAACGTCGGCTACTTCGTCCTGCTGTTCAGCACCCTCGGCTACTTCTTCCCGATCTTCGGCGAGGGCAACACCCCGGCCGCGGTCATCGGTGCCTCGGTCCTGCTCTGGGCCGTGCACTTCCTGGTCCTGCGCGGGATCAAGGAAGCGGCCTTCATCAACCTGGTCACCACCGTGGCCAAGGTCGTGCCGCTGGCCCTGTTCGTCCTCATCGCCCTGTTCGCCTTCAAGCTGGAGATCTTCACCGCCGATATCTGGGGCACGATGAACCCGGACCTGGGCAGCGTGATGAACCAGGTGCGCAACATGATGCTGGTCACCGTCTGGGTGTTCATCGGCATCGAGGGCGCGAGCATCTTCTCGGCCCGCGCGGAAAAACGCTCGGACGTGGGCAAGGCCACGGTCATCGGCTTCATCACCGTGCTGCTGTTCCTGGTCCTGGTCAACGTGCTGTCCCTGGGCATCATGACCCAGCCTGAACTGGCCAAGCTGCAGAACCCGTCGATGGCCGCCGTGCTCGAACACGTGGTCGGCCACTGGGGCGCGGTGCTGATCAGCGTCGGCCTGATCATCTCGCTGCTCGGTGCCCTGCTGTCGTGGGTGCTGCTCTGCGCCGAGATCATGTTCGCCGCGGCCAAGGACCACACCATGCCGGAGTTCCTCCGCCGCGAGAACGCCAACCATGTGCCGGCCAACGCCCTGTGGCTGACCAACGCCATGGTGCAGGTCTTCCTGGTGATCACGCTGTTCTCGGCCAGTACCTACCTGTCGCTGATCTACCTCGCCACCTCGATGATCCTGGTGCCGTACCTGTGGTCCGCCGCCTATGCGGTCCTGCTCGCGGTGCGCAGCGAGACCTACGAGAACGCCCTGGCCGAGCGCAAGAAAGACCTGATCATCGGCGGCATCGCCCTGATCTACGCGATCTGGCTGCTGTACGCCGGCGGCGTCAAATACCTGCTGCTTTCCGCCCTGCTCTATGCGCCTGGCGCGATCCTGTTCGCCAAGGCCAAGCGCGAGGTCGGCCAACCGATCTTTACCAACGTGGAGAAGTTGATATTCGCCGCCGTGGTCGTCGGTGCCCTGGTGGCTGCCTACGGCCTGTACGACGGCTTCCTTACGCTGTAACCCCCGTATTGCAAACCTTTGGAGGAAATGATCATGTCCACGGATAAAGTCAAATACGGTGTCCATTCCGAAGCGGGCAAACTGCGCAAAGTGATGGTTTGCTCCCCTGGTCTCGCTCACCAGCGCCTGACGCCCAGCAACTGCGACGAGTTGCTGTTCGACGACGTCATCTGGGTCAACCAGGCCAAGCGCGACCACTTCGACTTCGTCACCAAGATGCGCGAGCGTGGTGTCGAAGTCCTGGAAATGCACAACCTGCTGACCGAGACGATCCAGAACCCCGAAGCCCTGAAGTGGATCCTCGATCGCAAGATCACCGCCGATACCGTCGGCGTCGGCCTGACCAACGAAGTGCGCAGCTGGCTGGAAAGCCTGGAGCCGCGACGCCTGGCCGAATTCCTCATCGGCGGCGTGGCCGGCGAGGACCTGCCGGACAGCGAAGGCGCCAGCGTGATCAAGATGTACCGCGACTACCTGGGCCACTCCAGCTTCCTCCTGCCGCCGCTGCCGAACACCCAGTTCACCCGCGACACCACCTGCTGGATCTACGGCGGGGTGACGCTGAACCCGATGTACTGGCCGGCGCGCCGTCAGGAAACCCTGCTCGCCAGCGCCATCTACAAGTTCCACCCCGAGTTCACCAACGCCGACTTCGACATCTGGTACGGCAACCCGGACAAGGACCACGGCCAGGCCACCCTGGAAGGTGGCGACGTCATGCCGATCGGCAATGGCGTGGTGCTGATCGGCATGGGCGAGCGCACCTCGCGCCAGGCCATCGGCCAGCTGGCGCAATCCCTGTTCGCCAAGGGCGCAGTGGAGAAAGTGGTGGTCGCCGGCCTGCCGAAATCCCGCGCGGCGATGCACCTGGATACCGTGTTCAGCTTCTGCGACCGCGACCTGGTCACGGTCTTCCCGGAAGTGGTCAAGGAGATCGTGCCTTTCGTCATCCGTCCGGACAGCAGCAAGCCCTACGGCATGGACGTGCGCCGCGAGAACAAGTCGTTCATCGAGGTGGTCGCCGAATCCCTGGGCCTGAACGCCCTGCGCGTGGTGGAAACCGGCGGCAACAGCTTCGCCGCCGAGCGCGAGCAATGGGATGACGGCAACAACGTGGTGGCGCTGGAGCCCGGCGTGGTCATCGGCTACGACCGCAACACCTACACCAACACCCTGCTACGCAAGGCCGGGGTCGAGGTCATCACCATCAGCGCCGGCGAACTGGGCCGTGGTCGCGGCGGCGGCCACTGCATGACCTGCCCGATCGTCCGCGACCCTATCGACTACTAAGCAACGTCCATCGCCCCCGACCGCGCCTACCCGGCCGCGGTCGGGAGATCACCGAATCCAGGGAGAATCCAAAATGGCGTTCAACATCCACAACCGCAACCTGCTCAGCCTCGAACACCACAGCGAGCGCGAGTTGCGCTACCTGCTCGACCTGTCCCGCGACCTCAAGCGCGCCAAGTACACCGGCACCGAGCAGCAGCACCTGAAGGGCAACAACATCGCCCTGATCTTCGAAAAGACCTCGACGCGCACCCGTTGCGCCTTCGAAGTGGCGGCCTATGACCAGGGCGCCAACGTCACCTACATCGACCCGAACTCCTCGCAGATCGGCCACAAGGAAAGCATGAAGGACACCGCGCGGGTGCTCGGGCGCATGTACGACGCCATCGAGTACCGCGGCTTCAAGCAGGAAGTGGTGGAAGAGCTGGCCAAGTTCGCCGGGGTCCCGGTGTTCAACGGCCTGACCGACGAATACCACCCGACGCAGATGATCGCCGACGTGCTGACCATGCGCGAGCACGCCGACAAGCCGCTGCACGAGATCAGCTACGCCTACCTGGGCGATGCGCGCAACAACATGGGCAACTCGCTGCTGCTGATCGGCGCCAAGCTCGGCATGGACGTGCGCATCGCCGCGCCGAAGGCCCTGTGGCCACATGACGACCTGGTCGCCCGCTGCAAGCAGTACGCCGAATCCAGCGGCGCGCGCATCACCCTCACCGAAGACCCGAAAGCCGCGGTCAAGGGCGTGGACTTCGTGCACACCGACGTCTGGGTGTCCATGGGCGAGCCGGTGGAAGCCTGGGGTGAGCGCATCCAGCAACTGCTGCCGTACCAGGTCAATGCCGAGCTGATGAAAGCCACCGGCAACCCGCGGGCCAAGTTCATGCACTGCCTGCCGGCGTTCCACAACTCCGAGACCAAGGTCGGCAAGCAGATCGCCGAGCAGTATCCGCACCTGGCCAACGGCATCGAAGTGACCGACGACGTCTTCGAGTCGCCAGCGTGCATCGCCTTCGAGCAGGCGGAAAATCGCATGCACACGATCAAGGCGATCCTGGTTTCGACCCTGGCTGACCTCTAAAGGCGACGCGGCTCCCGCCCTGTAGGAGCTGGCTTGCCTGCGAAGGACCGCAAAGCGGTCCCGGACTTCACCGCTATCGGGGACCGCTGTGCGGTCCTTCGCGGGCAAGCCTCGCTCCTACAGGGTGGGCCCACCGACACTCAGTTTGAAGGACAAACACCATGCGTATCGTTGTTGCACTAGGCGGTAACGCGCTGCTGCGCCGTGGCGAGCCCATGACCGCCGACAACCAGCGCGCCAATATCCGCATCGCCACCGAGCAGATCGCCAAGATCCATCCCGGCAACCAGCTGGTCATCGCCCACGGCAACGGCCCGCAGGTCGGCCTGCTGTCGCTGCAGGCGGCGGCCTACACCTCGGTCGCGCCCTACCCGCTGGACGTGCTTGGCGCCGAGACCGAAGGCATGATCGGCTACATGATCGAACAGGAGCTGGGCAACCTGCTGGACTTCGAAGTGCCCTTCGCCACCCTGCTGACCCAGGTCGAAGTGGACGCCAAGGACCCGGCGTTCAACAACCCGACCAAACCCATCGGCCCGGTCTACAGCAAGGACGAAGCCGAGCGCCTGGCCAAGGAGAAAGGCTGGGCCATCGCCCCCGACGGCGACAAGTTTCGCCGCGTGGTGGCCAGCCCGAAACCCAAGCGCATCTTCGAGATTCGCCCGATCAAATGGCTGCTGGAAAAGAGCAGTATCGTGATCTGTGCCGGGGGTGGCGGCATTCCGACGATGTATGGTGCCGACGGCAAGCTGCAGGGCATCGAGGCGGTGATCGACAAGGACCTGTGCTCGGCGCTCCTGGCCGAGCAACTGGACGCCGATCTGCTGGTGATCGCCACCGACGTCAACGCTGCCTACATCGACTTCAACAAGCCGACGCAGAAAGCCATCGCCCAGGCCCATCCGGATGAACTGGAACGCCTGGGCTTCGCCGCCGGTTCCATGGGGCCGAAGGTGCAAGCGGCTTGCGATTTCGCCCGTCACACAGGCAAAGTCGCGGTGATCGGCTCGCTGAGCGATATCGAGGATATCGTCAAAGGCACCGCCGGCACCCGGGTCAGCACGGCCTCGCCAGGCATCAGCTATCGTTGAAACCCTGGGGCGGGCCTGCTGGCGGGTCCGCCTGTTTCAACCGTACAAGGAGCGCCTGTCATGGCACAGTTCACCCCCGGTCACCTGCATATCGAGCGCCACGCGCTGACCAAGGCAGACCACAGCTACAACATCTGCGTCGATTACGAAGTCACCCAGGATCCCAGGGATGGCAAAGGCATGCAGTTCCGCATGCACGGGACCATCCAGGACAAGTCGGTGGACGAGAAATTCTTCCTCGCCAAGGACCAGGCCTTCGACTTCGCCCGCTCGATCGACCGCATCGCCAAGCAATACGGCGTGCCGCCAAAGGCAGTGGTCACCTCGGCGCATGACATGTACTACGACGCCATGTTCGAGGACATCCGCGGCAAGCTCGACGTGAAGTCCGGCGACCCGATCAACCCGCAGCACCTGGAGTAGCCCGCACGGCTCACCGCTGGCAAGCCATTCGACCGCCAGGCGGGCGCAAGGCATACTTGCACGCTTCGCCAGCCGTGAACCTCCAAGCTCCCCATGCGCATCCATGTCAGCTTCATCGACCGCGTCGGCATCACCCAGGAAGTGCTCGCCCTGCTCGGGGCGCGCAATCTCAACCTGGATGCGGTGGAGATGGTGCCGCCGAACGTCTACATCGATGCGCCGACGCTGAACCCCTTCGTCCTCGAAGAACTCCACGACGCCCTGCTCAATGTCCACGGCGTGCAGACCGTGCGCGTGGTCGACATCCTGCCCGGCCAGCGCCGGCACCTGCAGCTCGATGCCCTGCTCGCCGCCATGAGCGATCCGGTCCTGGCCCTCGACAGTGCCGGCACCGTCCTGCTGGCCAACCCGGCGCTGCTCGCCCTGTGCGGCCAGGAACCGGCGGGGCGCAGCATCGCCGAACTGTTCGATGCTCCCGAGCTGCTCGCCACCCTGATCGAACAGGGCTTCCACCTGCCGATGCGCGAAGTGGTGTTCAACGGCCAGACCCTGCTGCTCGACGCCACGCCGATCACCGACGCCGGCGCGCTGGTCACCCTGTACCCGCCGAACCGCATCGGCGAACGCCTGTCCGCCCTGCACCACGACCATGCCGAAGGCTTCGACGCGCTGCTCGGCGAATCGCCGGCGATCCGCACCCTGAAGACCCGCGCCCTGCGCGTCGCGGCCCTGGACGCGCCGTTGCTGATCCACGGCGAGACCGGCACCGGCAAGGAACTGGTGGCCCGCGCCTGCCACGCCATCAGCAGCCGGCATGCCGCGCCGTTCCTCGCCCTCAACTGCGCGGCACTGCCGGAGAACCTCGCCGAAAGCGAGCTGTTCGGCTATGCCCCCGGGGCCTTCACCGGCGCCCAGCGCGGTGGCAAGCCGGGGCTGATGGAACTGGCCAACCAGGGCACGGTATTCCTCGACGAGATCGGCGAGATGTCGCCCTACCTGCAGGCCAAGCTGCTGCGTTTTCTCAACGACGGCAGCTTCCGCCGGGTCGGCGGCGACCGCGAGATCCGCGTCAACGTGCGGATCCTCAGCGCCACCCACCGCAACCTGGAAAAAATGGTCGCCGAGGGCAGCTTCCGCGAAGACCTGTTCTACCGCCTCAACGTCCTCAACCTGGAAGTGCCGCCGCTGCGCGAGCGCGGCCAGGACATCCTGCTGCTGGCGCGCTACTTCATGCAGCAGGCCTGCACGCAGATCCAGCGACCGCTCTGCCGCCTGGCCCCGGACACCCATCCGGCGCTGCTCGGCAACCGCTGGCCGGGCAATGTGCGGCAGTTGCAGAACGTGATCTTCCGCGCCGCCGCCATCAGCGACAGCAGCCTGGTGGACATCGGCGACCTGGATATCGCCGGTACCTCGGTAGCCCGCGAACACGACGGCGAAGTCGCCAGCCTGGAACAGGCGGTGGAGGACTTCGAGAAGAACCTCCTGGAAAAGCTCTACGCCAGCTACCCCTCGACCCGCCAACTGGCCAGCCGCCTGCAGACCTCGCACACCGCCATCGCCCATCGCCTGCGCAAGTACGGCATTTCCGGCAAGGCGTGAGCAGTTGTAGCGAAATCACTACAGCGTAACGATTTCGCTACACACCCCTGTAACGTCGCTGTAGCAAGGCGTTGATCCCCCTTCAGTTTTTCCTGACGCCACAACTGTAGCGATTTCATTACAGCCTTCCGCGAAAACGGTCAGGAAAAATCGGCCAAAGCCTTTGTTTACGGGGCTTTTCCGAATATGGCCGCATATTTGCTATGGGAACCGCCAGTCCCGGCCCGCCCCTGCGGCGGGCCACTACCGCATCCGGCCGCGACGACGGCCTTCGAGGAGTTCCCATGAGCGAGTTGCGTTTCACTGAAGATCACGAGTGGCTGCGTGCCGAAGCCGACGGCAGCGTGACCGTGGGCATCACCGCCTTCGCCCAGAACGCCCTGGGTGACGTGGTCTACGTGCAACTGCCGGAGCTGCAGCACTACGCCAAGGGCGCCGAAGCGTCCACCGTGGAGTCGGTGAAAGCCGCCAGCGGCGTGTACATGCCGCTGGAAGGCGAAGTGGTCGCGGTCAACGAGCAACTGGACAGCAACCCTGAGCTGGTCAACGAAGACCCGCTGGGCGAAGGCTGGTTCTTCCGCTTCGTCCCGGCCGACGCCGGCGCCATCGCCGGTCTGCTCGACCAGGACGCCTACGACCGCCTGCTCAACGCCAACGCCGACGCCTGAGGAACCCGCCATGACCATCAATCTCGGCACCGCCAACGAATTCATCGCCCGCCATATCGGTCCACGCCAGGCCGATGAACAGGCCATGCTCGCCACCCTCGGTTTCGACTCGCTGGAAGCCATGAGCGCCGCGGTCATCCCCGACAGCATCAAGGGCACCAGCGTGCTCGACATGGGCGCAGGCCAGAGCGAGGCCGATGCCCTCGCCGCGCTGAAAGCCATCGCCGGCAAGAACCAGCTGTTCAAGAGCCTCATCGGCCAGGGCTACTACAACTGCCACACCCCGGCGCCGATCCTGCGCAACCTCCTGGAAAACCCGGCCTGGTACACCGCCTACACGCCGTACCAGCCGGAGATCTCCCAGGGTCGCCTGGAAGCCCTGCTGAACTTCCAGACCCTGATCAGCGACCTCACCGGCCTGCCGATCGCCAACGCCTCCCTGCTCGACGAAGCCACCGCCGCCGCCGAGGCCATGACCTTCTGCAAGCGCCTGAGCAAGAACAAGGGCAGCCATGCCTTCTTCGCGTCCGTGCACTGCCACCCGCAGACCCTCGACGTCCTGCGCACCCGTGCCGAACCCCTGGGCATCGAAGTGGTGGTGGGCGACGAGCGTGAACTGAGCGACGTCAGCCGCTTCTTCGGCGCCGTGCTGCAATACCCGGCGAGCAGCGGTGACGTCTTCGACTACCGCGAACTGGTCGAGCGCTTCCACGCCGCCAACGCCCTGGTGGCCGTGGCCGCCGACCTGCTGGCCCTGACCCTGCTGACCCCGCCGGGCGAATTCGGTGCCGACGTGGCCATCGGCAGCGCCCAGCGCTTCGGTGTCCCGCTGGGCTTCGGCGGCCCGCACGCCGCCTACTTCTCCACCCGCGACGCGTTCAAGCGCGACATGCCGGGCCGCCTGGTCGGCGTATCCATCGACCGCTTCGGCAAGACCGCGCTGCGCCTGGCCATGCAGACCCGCGAACAACACATCCGCCGCGAGAAGGCCACCAGCAACATCTGCACCGCGCAGGTACTGCTGGCCAACATCGCCAGCATGTACGCCGTCTACCACGGTCCGCAGGGCCTGAAGCAGATCGCCGCGCGCACCCACCAGCTGACCGCGATCCTCGCCGCCGGCCTCAAGACCCTGGGCGCCACCGTCGAGACCGCGAGCTTCTTCGACACCCTGACCCTGAACACCGCGGGCGACACCGCCGCGCTGCACGACAAGGCCCGCGCCCTGGGCTTCAACCTGCGCCAGATCGATGCCGAGCGTGTCGGCCTGTCGCTGGACGAGACCAGCCGCCAGGCCGATGTCGAAGCCCTCTGGAGCCTGTTCGCCAATGGCCAGGCCCTGCCGGACTTCGCCGCCCTCGCCGCCAGCACCGCCGCGCAACTGCCGGCCGCCCTGCTGCGCCAGTCGGCAATCCTCGAACACCCGGTGTTCAACCGCTACCACAGCGAAACCGAGCTGATGCGCTACCTGCGCCGCCTGGCCGACAAGGATCTGGCGCTGGACCGCACCATGATCCCGCTGGGCTCCTGCACCATGAAGCTCAACGCCGCCAGCGAAATGATCCCGGTGACCTGGGCCGAATTCGGCAACCTGCACCCGTTCGCCCCGGCCGAGCAGAGCCAGGGCTACCAGCAGCTGACCTCGGAACTGGAAGCCATGCTCTGCGCCGCCACCGGCTACGACGCCGTGTCGCTGCAGCCGAACGCCGGCTCCCAGGGCGAGTACGCCGGCCTGCTGGCGATCCGCGCCTACCACCAGAGCCGTGGCGACGAGCGCCGCGACATCTGCCTGATCCCGTCCTCGGCCCACGGTACCAACCCGGCGACCGCGCACATGGCCGGCATGCGCGTGGTGGTGACCGCCTGTGACGCCCGCGGCAACGTCGACATCGACGACCTGCGGGCCAAGGCCATCGAGCACCGCGAGCACCTCGCCGCGCTGATGATCACCTACCCGTCGACCCACGGCGTGTTCGAGGAAGCCATCGGCGAAATCTGCGCGATCATCCACGACAACGGCGGCCAGGTGTACATCGACGGCGCCAATATGAACGCCATGGTCGGCCTCTGCGCCCCGGGCAAGTTCGGCGGCGACGTCTCGCACCTGAACCTGCACAAGACCTTCTGCATTCCGCACGGCGGTGGCGGCCCGGGCGTCGGCCCGATCGGCGTCAAGGCGCACCTGGCGCCGTTCCTGCCAGGCCATGCGCACATGGAGAACAAGCAGGGCGCGGTCTGCGCCGCGCCGTTCGGCAGCGCCAGCATCCTGCCGATCACCTGGATGTACATCCGCATGATGGGTGGCGCCGGTCTCAAGCGTGCCTCGCAGATGGCGATCCTCAACGCCAACTACATCGCCCGTCGCCTGGAAGAGCACTATCCTGTCCTCTACACCGGCAGCAACGGCCTGGTCGCGCACGAGTGCATCCTCGACCTGCGTCCGCTCAAGGACACCAGCGGCATCAGCGTCGATGACGTGGCCAAGCGCCTGATCGACTTCGGCTTCCATGCCCCGACCATGTCCTTCCCGGTGGCGGGCACGCTGATGATCGAACCGACCGAAAGCGAGTCCAAGGAAGAACTGGACCGCTTCTGCGATGCGATGATCCGCATCCGCGAAGAGATCCGCGCGGTGGAGAACGGCAGCCTGGACAAGGACGACAACCCGCTGAAGAACGCCCCGCACACCGCCGCCGAACTGGCTGGCGAGTGGCCGCACGGCTACAGCCGCGAACAGGCGGTGTATCCGCTGCCGTCGCTGGTCGAAGGCAAGTACTGGCCGCCGGTGGGTCGGGTGGACAACGTGTTCGGCGATCGCAACCTGGTGTGTGCTTGCCCGTCGATCGAGAGCTACCAAGAGGTCTGAGGGGAAGTCGGGGACCGCTTTGCGGTCCTTCGCAGGCAAGCCAGCTCCTACGAGAGCCACGCCGCCCCTGTAGGAGCGTGGCTTGTCAGGGCCGCAAAGCGGCCCCAAAACCATCACCCTGGAGGATCCTGCCATGTCACTGAGCGTCTTCGACCTGTTCAAGATCGGCATCGGCCCCTCCAGCTCCCACACCGTCGGTCCGATGCGCGCTGCCGCGCGCTTCGCCGAAGGATTGCGGCGTGACGGCCTGCTGGCCGCCACCCACAGCGTCAAGGTCGAGCTGTACGGCTCGCTCGGCGCCACCGGCAAGGGCCACGGCAGCGACAAGGCCGTGCTCCTCGGCCTGGAGGGCGAGCACCCCGACAGCGTCGATACCGACAGCATTCCCGCGCGCCTGCAGGCCATCCGCGACAGCGGCCGGCTCGAACTGCTCGGCGAGCACGCCATCGAATTCCACGAGAAACAGCACCTGGCAATGATCCGCAAGCCGCTGGAGTACCACCCCAACGGCATGATCTTCCGCGCCTTCGACACCGCCGGCCTGCAGATCCGCAGCCGCGAGTACTACTCGGTGGGCGGCGGCTTCGTGGTCGACGAGGACGCCGCCGGCGCCAACCGTATCGTCGAGGACAAGACCCCGCTGAACTACCCGTTCAAGACCGCCAGGGAACTGCTGGCGCACTGCGCCGCGCAGCACCTGTCCATCAGCCAGGTGATGCTCGCCAACGAGGCCGCCTGGCGCCCGGAAAGCGAGACGCGGGCCGGCCTGTTGAAGATCTGGCAGGTCATGCAGGACTGCGTCAGTGCCGGTTGTCGCCATGAAGGCATCCTGCCCGGCGGGCTCAAGGTCAAGCGCCGCGCCCCGGCGCTCTACCGCCAGCTCTGCGCCAGCCCCGAGGCCAACCTGCGCGATGCCCTCTCGGTACTCGACTGGGTCAACCTCTACGCCCTGGCGGTGAACGAGGAAAATGCCTTCGGCGGACGGGTGGTCACCGCCCCGACCAACGGCGCCGCCGGCATCGTCCCGGCCGTTCTGCACTACTACATGCGCTTCATTCCCGGGGCCAACGAAGACGGCGTGGTGCGCTTCCTGCTCACCGCCGCCGCCATCGGCATCCTCTATAAGGAAAACGCCTCGATCTCCGGCGCCGAAGTCGGCTGCCAGGGCGAAGTGGGCGTGGCCTGCTCCATGGCCGCCGGCGCGCTCTGCGAAGTGATGGGCGGTAGCGTGCAGCAAGTGGAGAACGCCGCCGAAATCGGCATGGAACACAACCTGGGCCTGACCTGCGACCCGATCGGCGGTCTGGTCCAAGTGCCCTGCATCGAACGCAACGCGATGGGCTCGGTGAAGGCGATCAACGCGGTGCGCATGGCCCTGCGCGGCGACGGGCAGCACTACGTGTCCCTCGACAAGGTCATCCGCACCATGCGCCAGACCGGCGCCGACATGAAAAGCAAATACAAGGAGACCGCCCGCGGCGGTCTGGCCGTCAACATCATCGAATGCTGACATCCCATTGAAACCCAGGAGTCCCGAATGTCCACCGAAACACTGCTGAAAACCCCGCTGCACGCCCTGCACCTGGAACTGGGTGCGCGCATGGTGCCCTTCGCCGGCTACGACATGCCGGTCCAGTACCCGCTGGGTGTCATGAAGGAACACCTGCACACCCGCGAGCAGGCCGGTCTGTTCGACGTCTCGCACATGGGCCAGATCCGTCTGCGCGGCGCCGACGCGGCCAAGGCCCTGGAAAGCCTGGTGCCGGTGGACATCATCGACCTGCCGGTGGGCATGCAGCGCTATGCGATGTTCACCAACGAACAGGGCGGCATCCTCGACGACCTGATGGTCGCCAACCTCGGTGACGGCGAGCTGTTCCTGGTGGTCAACGCCGCCTGCAAGGACCAGGACCTGGCCCACCTGCGCCAGCACATCGGCAACCAGTGCGAAATCGAGCCGCTGTTCGAGGAACGCGCGCTGCTGGCCTTGCAGGGTCCGGCCGCGGTCAAGGTGCTGGAGCGCCTGGCGCCGCAGGTGGCGAAGATGACCTTCATGCAGTTCGCCGCCGTGCAACTGCTGGGCGAAGACTGCTACGTCAGCCGCTCCGGCTACACCGGCGAAGATGGCTACGAGATCTCCGTGCCGGCGCCCAAGGCCGAGGCCCTGGCCCGTCGCCTGCTGGACGAGCCGGAAGTCGCCGCCATCGGCCTCGGCGCCCGTGACTCGCTGCGCCTGGAAGCCGGCCTGTGCCTGTACGGCCACGACATGAACACCGAAACCACCCCGGTGGAGGCCAGCCTGCTGTGGGCCGTGTCCAAGCCACGCCGTGCCGATGGCGCGCGTGCCGGTGGCTTCCCCGGTGCCGCCCAGGTCTTCGCCCAGCAGCAGAGTGGCGTGGCGCGCAAGCGCGTCGGCCTGCTGCCGCAGGAGCGCACCCCGGTGCGTGAAGATGCCGAGATCGTCGATGAAGCCGGCAGCGTCATCGGCCGGGTATGCAGCGGCGGCTTCGGTCCGACCCTCGGCGGCCCCGTCGCCATGGGCTACCTGGACAGTGCGCACTGCGCCCTCGACACCCAGGTCTGGGCCATCGTGCGGGGCAAGCGCGTGGCGATGAAAGTCAGCAAGATGCCGTTCGTCCCGCAACGTTATTACCGCGGCTGAGTCCACGACAAACAGTGTCATGGCGCGTTCGGAATATTCGATTTCGAACGCACTGCCAAACTTTCGAACATGACCGTGGACGAGCCTCGGAAAAAGCGCGTAAAAATCGCCCGAAAGGCTGAAAACCAGCGGTCTGCAGGGCTTGTGTTTCCCGGGAGAGTTAGCGTAGAGTCAGCGAACTGTGTTTGCGTGGGTCGCTATAGTTTGTGGCCTGGACAGTAGCCTGAGATTCGCTACACAACGTTCGACGTCTCTTACTTTCCTGCAACCCAGCCCAGTACGCTTTCATTACATTCCAATGAAAGAAGCTGTCATCACAATTCAAGTTTCAAAGGAAATTAAGACATGTCTCAACGTCAGAGCGGTACCGTCAAGTGGTTTAACGACGAAAAGGGTTTCGGTTTCATCACTCCTGAGAGCGGTCCGGATCTGTTCGTACACTTCCGCGCCATTCAGGGCAACGGCTTCAAGAGCCTGAAAGAAGGCCAGAAAGTGACCTTCGTCGCTGTGCAAGGCCAGAAAGGCATGCAAGCTGACGAGGTCATCGCTGAAGCCTAAGTCTTCGCGATCCCCGAAAAGCCCCTGTCAATGACAGGGGCTTTTTTTTGCGCGCGATTCCGTAGAATGCACGCTTTTGCGCCAGGAGCTTCACCCGATGCCGAAACCACTGCTCCAGCCACAGGGCGACTTCCCGGTTGCCGGCCTGGGCCGCCGCCTTGCGGCGATGTTCTATGACTTCCTGCTCTGCACTGCCCTGCTGATGGTCACCACGCTGGTCTACAAGATGATCCAGATGTCCATCATCGGCGAGACGCGCATGCGCGCCCTGACCGAGGCCGGCGCCCTCGACGGCGACCCGCTGCTCTCGACGATCCTGCTGTTCGCCCTGTTCGGCTTCTTCGCCAAGTTCTGGACCCACGGCGGCCAGACCCTGGGCATGCAGGTCTGGGGCGTGCGGGTGCAGAACGCCGACGGCAGCGCGATCAGCCTGTGGCAGGCGCTACTGCGCTTCGTGGTGTCGATCGGTTCATGGCTGTGCCTGGGGCTGGGCTTCTTCTGGGTGCTGATAGACAAGCAGAAACGCAGCTGGCATGACATGTATTCAGAGACGCAGGTGGTGCGGATTCCCAAGCAGAAGAAATGAGCCGACCTTGCGCCGGACACGAAAAAGCCGACCCCGGGGTCGGCTTTTTTGTGTCCGGCTGGATCAACCCGCCCGACGCAACAACCACAATCCCGCCAGCGCGCAGATCGCCGCGGGCAGCAGCACCGCCAGCAACGGCGGGAAGCCGAATACCTGACTGGACGGCCCCAGCAGGTCCTGGGCGATACGGAACACGAAGCCCACCAGCACACCGGTGAACACGCGCTGCCCCAGGGTTACCGAACGCAGCGGGCCGAAGATGAACGAGATGGCCATCAGCACCAGCGCGGCGGTGACCAGCGGCTGCAGGACCTTGGTCCAGAACGCCAGCCAGTAGCGGTCGTTGTTCAGGCCTTGCTCGGACAGGTAGTGAATGTAGTCCCACAGGCCGGTGATCGACAGCGACTCCGGTGCCATTACCACGGTATTGAGCAGTTGCGGGGTCAAGGCGACGTCCCAGCGCTCTTCCGGCGTCTGTACCACTTCGGTGTGATCGCCGCGGAACATCGTGCTGGTGACCTCGCTCAGCATCCAGTGATCGTCCCGGTACTGCGCGCGCCGGGCAAAGCTGGACGAGAGCATGTGGCGCTCGTTGTCGAAGTGATAGCGGGTGACACCCAGCAGCAGGCCGTTGGGCTGCACGGTGTTGATATGGACGAACTCCTCGCCCTGGCGGTGCCACAGGCCGCGCTTGGACGTCTGCGCCTCGCCACCGCCCTGGGCCAGGGAGCGGTCGGCCTGGGCCTTGTTCTCGGTAACCGGCGCCACGTATTCGCCGATCAGCACACCCGCCAGCATCAGCACCAGCATCGGCTTCATCACCGCCCAGACGATACGCCCGATGGACACGCCAGCGGCGCGCATGATGGTGAGCTCGCTGTTGCTGGCCAGGCTGCCGAGACCGATCAGGCAACCGATCAGGCCGGCCATCGGCAGCATGTCGTAGAGACGCCGCGGGGCGGTCAGCAGGACGAACTCGCCCGCATTCCACAAGGTATAGGAATCGCTGATGTCGCCCATTTCGTCGATGAAGGCAAACAACGAGGCCAGGCCGAGAATGATCCCCAGCACGGCGAGGATGGCCATGAACACGCTTGTGCCGATGTAACCGTCGAGCTTACGCACGGGCCACCTCCGCGCGACGCGAGTTCAGCTTGAGGCGCAGTGGCTCCCAGTACATCAATGCCAGGCCGATCAGCAGGAACAGGCCGTGCACCGGCCACAGGCCAAGGGCGATCGGCAGCTTGCCTTTCTCCAGGGCGCCGCGGGCGGCAATCAGAATCGTCAGGTAAGCCATATACAGAAGAATCGCCGGCAGCAGCTTGAGGAAACGGCCCTGGCGTGGGTTGACCCGCGAAAGCGGGACCGCCATCAGGGTCACGATGAACACCAGCAGCGGCAGCGACAGGCGCCACTGCAACTCGGCCCGCTCGCGCGCGGCATCGCTCTTGAACAGTTCCGAGGTCGGGATGGCCTCGCGCTCGGTGATGTCCTGGCTGACTTCCGGCTTGGGCAGGAGCACGCCGTAGGTGTCGTACTTGATCGCCCGGTAGTCGGCCTGGCCGGGGTTGCCGTCGTAGCGATAGCCGTTTTCCAGGACCAGGTAGCGGTTGCCGTCGGCCTGCACCTCCTGGCGCCCCTTCTCGGCGAGCAGCACGCTGATGCCGCGGTCCTTGGACTTGTCGGTGGAGAGCCGCTTCTCGGAAATAAACACCCCGCCCAGCTTGACGCGGTCATCGGAGAGCTGCTCCGTGTAGGTCACCCGGGTGCCGTCGCGCAGGGTCTGGAAGCGGCCAGGCACCAGGGTGTCGAACTCGGTCAGGGCGTCCTGCTGGTTGATGATCTGCGCCACCTGGGCCACGCCCTGGGGAGCCAGGCTCAGGCTCAGCCAGGCGACCAGCAGCGCCACCAGCGCCGCCGGGGCCATGGTCATGCGCAGCAGGCGCTGCTGGCTCATGCCGGTGGCGGACAGCACGGTCATCTCGCTTTCCAGGTACAGGCGACCGTAGGACAGCAGGATGCCGAGGAACAGGCCCAGCGGCAGGATCAACTGCAGGAAGCCCGGCAGGCGATAGCCCATGATCAGGAACAGCACGCCCGGATCGAGCATGCCCTGCGCGGCCTGGGCCAGGTATTTGATGAAGCGCCCGCTCATGATGATGACCAGCAGCACGGCGCTGACGGCACTCAAGGTCACCAGGACCTCGCGGGACAGATAACGGAAGACGATCAAACCAGACACTCCTGGATTGTCAGGCTCGGACAGCCGAACAAGGAAAACGTTGCAACCAACAAGATAGTTGCCGGTGCTTCAATGCATCCGGACTTCGAAGTCGGCGCATTATCCTGTGATTGACCCTGCCTGTCACTGCGCAGCGCGCAATGCTTGAAAACGGGGTTGTCAGCGGCGCCGCACCGGGCTCACACTGGCGGCTTTGCGCCTGGCCCGGCACTAGCGGCCAGGACGCTTCGAGCGCTCGCACCGACCAGCGCGCACTGACAGTTCATTCGGGGACCCTGACATGGAATTGGTTGTAAAAAGCGTAGCCGCAGCATCCTTGAAAACCGCCACCCTGGTCCTGGCCGTGGGCGAAGGCCGCAAGCTGGGCGCCAGCGCCAAGGCCGTCGACGAGGCCACCAAGGGCGCCCTGAGCGCAGCGCTCAAGCGTGGCGACATCGCCGGCAAGGTCGGTCAGACCCTGCTCCTGCCTGGCCTGCCGGGCCTCAAGGCGGAGCGCGTGCTGCTGGTCGGCAGCGGCAAGGAAGACAGCCTCGGCGACCGCAGCTGGCGCAAGCTCGCCAATGCCGTGCTCGGGGTGCTCAAGGGCCTGGGCGGCAGCGATGCGGTGCTGGCCCTGGACGACATCGCCCTGACCGGCCGCGACGCCCACTACGGCAAGGCGCGTCTGCTCGCCGAAACCCTGCTCGACGGCGAATACGTGTTCGACCGCTTCAAGAGCCAGAAGGCCGAACCCCGCGCCCTGAAGAAAATCACCCTGCTGGCCGACAAGGCCGGCCTCGCCGACACCGAGCGTGCGGTCAAGCACGCCAGCGCCATCACCAGCGGCATGCGCCTGACCCGCGACCTCGGCAACCTGCCGCCGAACCTGTGCCATCCGAGCTTCCTCGCCGAAGAGGCGAAGAACCTGGGCAAGGCCTTCAAGAGCCTCAAGGTCGAAGTCCTCGACGAGAAGAAGATCAAGGACCTGGGCATGGGCGCGTTCTACGCCGTCGGCCAGGGCAGCGACCAGCCTCCGCGGCTGATCGTGATGAACTACCAGGGCGCGAAGAAGAGCGACAAACCCTTCGTGCTGGTGGGCAAGGGCATCACCTTCGACACCGGCGGCATCAGCCTCAAGCCCGGCGCCGGCATGGACGAGATGAAGTACGACATGTGCGGTGCCGCCAGCGTCTTCGGCACCCTGCGCGCCGTGCTCGAACTGCAGCTGCCGATCAACCTGGTGTGCCTGCTGGCCTGCGCCGAGAACATGCCGAGCGGCGGCGCCACCCGTCCGGGTGACATCGTCACCACCATGAGCGGGCAAACCGTGGAAATCCTCAACACCGACGCCGAAGGCCGCCTGGTGCTGTGCGATGCCCTGACCTACGCCGAGCGCTTCAAGCCGCAGGCGGTGATCGACATCGCCACCCTCACCGGCGCCTGCATCGTCGCCCTCGGCAGCCACACCTCGGGCCTGATGGGCAACGACGACGAACTGGTGGAGCAACTGCTCGGCGCCGGCAAGCGCGCCGACGACCGCGCCTGGCAACTGCCGCTGTTCGATGAATACCAGGAACAACTGGACAGCCCGTTCGCCGACATCGCCAACATCGGCGGGCCGAAGGCCGGCACCATCACCGCCGGCTGCTTCCTGTCGCGCTTCGCCAAGGCCTACCGCTGGGCACACCTGGACATCGCCGGTACGGCGTGGATCAGCGGCGGCAAGGACAAGGGCGCCACTGGCCGGCCAGTCCCGCTGCTGACCCAGTACCTGCTCGATCGCGCCGACGCCTGATCCGGAAGCCGGCCGGTCCCGTGACCGGCCGGCGCCTGCGCCATGAGCAAAGTCGACTTCTATATCCTGCCCAGCCCCTCGCCCGCCGCGCGCCTGGACTTCGCCTGCAAGCTCTGCGAAAAGGCCTGGCGCCTCGGTCATCGGGTCTACCTGAACTGCAGCGATACCGCCCAGCGCGATGAGCTGGATGCCCGTCTCTGGGCGTTCAAGGCGGAAACCTTCGTGCCTCACAGCCACGCCGAAGACGATGCCGCAGCGGCGGTTGCCCTGGGCGTCGGCGACGATCCCGGCGAGCACCAGGACCTGCTGGTCAATCTCGACCTGAAGGTCCCGCCGTTCGCTGCGCGCTTCGCCCGTATCGCCGAGATCGTGGTCGAGGAGCCAGCGATCCGCCAGGCGACCCGAGAGAGTTTCCGCTTCTACCGCGAACAGGGCTATGCTCTGCAAGATCACCGCTTACAGCGATTCTGACGACGATGGACAAACGCCCGCCCCTGCCGCAATCCGCCCATCTGCTGGACGACCTGGAGTCGATCCGCCAGTTGCTGGGCGACGAAACCCTGCAACCGCCCCTGCTGACCGAAACCGTGGAAGAACAGATCCCGCTGCTGCTCGAACCAGCCGAAGACCTGGCACCGCCTGCCCCCGCCACCACACCGGTGGCCGAAGCCGACCCGCAGGCCCGTCGCCAGGACACCCTGCTGCACCTGGACGCAGAGCTGCGTGCTGCCGCGCAGTTGATCATGCAGGACGTGATCGACGACTTCGCCCCGCATATCGAGAACGAGATCAAGCGCCGCCTCGATGCCCGCCTGGAACGCTTGCTGAACCAGTCCTCCTGATCTGCCCTCCCCCGTAGGAGCGTGGCTTGCCCGCGAAGGACCGCAAGGCGGTCCCGATTGCGCGGTCATCGGGGACCGCCTTGCGGTCCTTCGCGGGCAAGCCACGCTCCTGCGGCGATTCGGCATGAAAGCCGAACATTGCAGCATCAAGCCCTCCCCTGCGTGTCGCCTCAACCCCCCGCCTCCGTTATACTTCCCGGCTTTCCCGAATAAATGCCATAGGGTCCCCCCGCGCATGGATAAGACCTACCAGCCGCACGCCATCGAAACTTCCTGGTACAACACCTGGGAGTCCGAGAATTACTTCGCCCCGCAAGGCGCGGGCAAGTCGTACACCATCATGATCCCGCCGCCGAACGTCACCGGCAGCCTGCACATGGGTCACGGCTTCAACAACGCGATCATGGACGCGCTGATCCGTTTCCGCCGCATGCAAGGCCGCAATACCCTGTGGCAGCCGGGCACCGACCACGCCGGTATCGCCACCCAGATGCTGGTGGAGCGCCAGCTCGAGGCCAAGGGCCAGAACCGTCACGACCTGGGCCGGGAAAAATTCCTCGAAAAAGTCTGGGAGTGGAAGGAACAGTCCGGCGGCAACATCAGCCGGCAGATCCGCCGCCTGGGCTCGTCGGTGGACTGGAGCCGCGAGCGCTTCACCATGGACGACGGCCTGTCCGAAGCGGTCAAGGAAGCCTTCGTGCGCCTGCATGAAGACGGCCTGATCTACCGCGGCAAGCGCCTGGTCAACTGGGACACCAAGCTGCACACGGCAATCTCCGACCTCGAAGTGGAAAACCACGACGAGAAAGGCCACCTGTGGAACCTGCGCTACCCGCTGGCCGACGGCGCCAAGACCGCCGAGGGCAAGGATCACCTGGTGGTCGCCACCACCCGTCCGGAAACCATGCTCGGCGACGTCGCCGTGGCGGTGAACCCGAACGACGAGCGCTACCAGGCACTGATCGGCAAGTTCGTCGAACTGCCGCTGATCGGCCGCCGTATCCCGATCATCGCCGACGACTACTGCGATCCGGAGTTCGGTACCGGCTGCGTGAAGATCACCCCGGCCCACGACTTCAACGACTATGAAGTCGGCAAGCGCCACAACCTGCCGCTGCTGAACATCTTCGACAAGAACGCGGTGATCCTCCCGGCCGCCCAGGTGTTCAACCTCGACGGCAGCGTCAACGAAGCCATCGACGGCAGCCTGCCGGCGCAGTACGCCGGTCTCGACCGTTTCGTCGCGCGCAAGCAGATCGTCGCCGACTTCGACGCCCTGGGCCTTCTGGTCAGCGTTGACGACCACGCCCTGAAAGTGCCGAAGGGCGACCGCTCCGGCACCGTCATCGAGCCGTGGCTGACCGACCAGTGGTACGTCTCCACCAAGCCGCTGGCCGAACCCGCCATCGCCGCCGTGGAAGACGGCCGCATCCAGTTCGTGCCGAAGCAGTACGAGAACATGTACTTCTCCTGGATGCGCGACATCCAGGACTGGTGCATCAGTCGCCAGCTGTGGTGGGGCCACCGCATTCCGGCCTGGTACGACGAGTCCGGCAAGGTCTACGTCGGCCGCAGCGAGGAAGAAGTCCGGGCGAAGAACGACCTCGGCGCCGACGTTGTCCTGACCCAGGACAACGACGTCCTCGACACCTGGTTCAGCTCCGGCCTGTGGACCTTCTCCACCCTCGGCTGGCCGCAGCAGACCGAATTCCTCAAGACCTTCCACTCCACCGACGTGCTGGTCACCGGCTTCGACATCATCTTCTTCTGGGTCGCCCGGATGATCATGCTGACCATGCACCTGGTGAAGAACGAGGACGGCACCCCGCAGGTACCGTTCAAGACCGTCTACGTCCATGGCCTGGTCCGCGACGGCCAGGGCCAGAAGATGTCCAAGTCCAAGGGCAACGTCCTCGACCCGCTGGACATCGTCGACGGCATCACCCTTGACGCCCTGCTGGAAAAACGCACCAGCGGCATGATGCAGCCCAAGCTCGCCGAGAAGATCGCCAAGCAGACCAAGGCCGAGTTCCCCGAAGGCATCGCCAGCTACGGCACCGACGCCCTGCGCTTCACCTTCTGCTCGCTGGCGTCCACCGGTCGCGACATCAAGTTCGACATGGGCCGCGTCGAGGGCTACCGCAACTTCTGCAACAAGATCTGGAACGCCGCCCGCTACGTGCTGGACAAGGGCGAGGACTGCGGACAGAACGGCGAGGCCTACGAGCTGTCGCTGGCCGACCGCTGGATCATCTCGCAGTTGCAGCGCACCGAAGCCGAAGTGACCCGCCAGCTGGAGCAGTTCCGCTTCGACCTGGCCGCCCAGGCCCTCTACGAGTTCATCTGGAACCAGTACTGCGACTGGTACCTGGAGCTGTCCAAGCCGGTCCTGTGGGACGAGAACGCCCCGGTCGAGCGCGCCCGCGGCACCCGTCGCACCCTGGTCCGCGTGCTGGAAGTGGCGCTGCGCCTGGCGCATCCGTTCATGCCGTTCATCACCGAGGAAATCTGGCAGCGCCTGGCGCCGCTGGCCGGCATCGACGGCAAGACCATCATGCTGCAGCCATGGCCTGAAGCGAACGAAAGCCGCATCGACAGCGCCGCCGAAAGCGACATCGAGTGGGTCAAGGAACTGATGCTGGGCGTGCGCAATATCCGCGCCGAGATGAACATCGGCCCGGGCAAACCGCTGCAGCTGTTCCTCAAGAACGCCACCGCCGAAGACCAGCGCCGCCTCGTCGAGAACGAAGCGCTGCTCAAGAAGCTGGCGAAGATCGAGTCGTTCACCGTGCTCGGCGAGCAGGACGAAGCCCCGCTCAGCGCCACCGCGCTGGTCGGCGACCTGCAAGTGCTGGTGCCGATGGCCGGCCTGATCGACAAGGACGCCGAACTGGCGCGCCTGAACAAGGAGATCCAGCGTCTGCAGGGCGAAGTCCAGCGCGTCGGCGGCAAACTGTCCAACGCTGCCTTCGTCGACAAGGCGCCGCCTGCGGTGATCGACAAGGAACGCGCCAAGCTGGCCGAGGCGGAACAGGCCCTGGCCAACTTCACCGAGCAGCACGCGCGTATCGCCGCCCTGTAACAGCAGAGGACCCCTGTAGGAGCGGGCTTGCCCGCGATAGCGTTCTCCAACGCCATCGCGGCCAAGCCCGCTTCTACATTCAATGACATGACCAAACCCGAAAAGCCCACCCTGCACCCGCGCAATCGCCACCAGGGTCGCTACGATTTCCCGCAGTTGATCAAGAGCTGCCCGGAGCTCGCGCGCTTCACCATCACCAACCCCTACGGCAAGCCAAGCATCGACTTCGCCGACCCGGAGGCGGTACGGGTGTTCAATCGCGCGCTGCTCAAGGCCCAGTACGGCATCCAGTTCTGGGACATTCCCGCCGACTACCTGTGCCCGCCGATCCCCGGGCGTGCCGACTACCTGCACGCCCTGGCCGACCTGCTGGCCGAGGACAACGCCGGTGAGATCCCCCGCGGTGCCCAGGTTCAGGCCCTGGACATCGGCGTCGGCGCCAACTGCATCTATCCGCTGTTGGGCAATGCCGATTACCGCTGGCGTTTCGTCGGCTCCGACATCGACCCGATCGCCCTCGCCTCGGCCAAGGCCATCGTCCAGGCCAATGGCCTGGGCAAGTTCATCGAGCTGCGCCAGCAGGGCAATCGCAAGCACATCCTCAGCGGCCTGCTGAACAACGAGGAACGCTTCGACCTGACTCTGTGCAACCCGCCCTTCCACGCCTCGCGCGAGGAAGCCACCCGCGGCAGCCAGCGCAAGTGGCGCGCCCTGGGCAAGGCGGATCCGAAGCGCAAGCTGCCGGTGCTGAACTTTGGCGGGCAGAACAACGAACTGTGGTGCGAAGGGGGCGAGATCCGCTTCGTCACCCAACTGGTCCAGGAGAGCAAGGCTCTGGGTCAGCAGGTGCTGTGGTTCAGCAGCCTGGTCTCGAAAGCGTCCAACCTGCCCGGTATCGAGGCGGCGCTGAAGAAAGCCGGGGCACTGGAGCAACGGGTGCTGGAGATGGGCCAGGGCCAGAAGCAGAGCCGCCTGGTGGCCTGGACCTTCCAGGATGCCCAGGCGCGCCGGCAATGGTGTCAGCAGCGCTTCACCAGAAAGTAGCTGGGGCCGCTGTGCTGCCCCACTACACCTGCAACAGGCATGAAAAAACCGCGTCGGGTTCGCACCCGACGCGGTTTTTTTCGAGCGGTCTACAAATTACTTGTTGACTGCGTCGGTCAGCACTTTGGCTGGTACGAACTTGACGACTTTCTTGGCAGCGATTTCGATGGCAGCGCCAGTCGAAGGGTTGCGGCCGGTACGGGCAGGACGCTCGGTGATTTTCAGCTTGCCAATGCCTGGCAGGGTGATTTCACTGCCGTTTTCCAGTTGATCGGCAACGATCTGGCCCAGTTGCTCCAGAGCGTTACGCGCGGTGGTTTTCGGCGCGTCGATAGCTTCAGCGATATCGGCGATCAGTTGGTCTTTGGTCAATGCCATGGTGGTGTTCCTTCCCTAATCAAATTCAGTGGGTTTGCAGAGTGCCGCGTCAGCCATCGATGCCGGCGCCGCGAATCGGCGGTGGCCGGGATACATCCTTTTTGCCAATCGCGTATGTAGATACCTAAAAATGCGTTTGGTTCGACGTGACGCCAGCGGTCTGCCAGCACTGCGCCTCACAGGGGGCGCAAGACCGGGCAAAACTACCACAGGAATAGATAAATATCCGCCTCGCCCGGCGCAAATCTTCAGGTTTTTCGGGGGTTTACACAAAATATCGCAAAAAACAGAACGAAAAACGAACAAGCCAGCCGCGCAGCCGCAGTCGAACCCCGTCCAGCCCTCGAGCTGGGTTACACTTGGCAACTTTGCCACGCCCCGCGCCACACCTTCATTGAGCCGAGAATTCCATGCCGATCCGTCATTGCATCGTCCACCTGATCGACAAGAAACCCGATGGCAGCCCCGCGGTACTGCACGCGCGCGATTCCGAACTGAGCGAGTCGACGGCTATCGAAAACCTCCTGGCCGACCTCAACGACAGCTATAACGCCAAGCAGGGCAAAGCCTGGGGCTTCTTCCACGCCGAGTCCGGCGCCCATCCGTTCAGCGGCTGGCTGAAGGAATACCTGGACAGCGAAAAGACCTTCACCGAGTTCAGCCGGGTCGCGGTGGAACATCTGCAGAAGCTGATGGAAGAGTCGAACCTGTCGGTGGGCGGCCACGTGCTGTTCGCCCACTACCAGCAAGGCATGACGGACTACCTGGCCATCGCCCTGCTGCATCACAGCGAAGGCGTGGCGGTGAACGCCGAGCTGGATGTCACCCCGTCGCGCCACCTCGACCTCAGCCAACTGCACCTGGCCGCCCGGATCAACATTTCCGAATGGCGCAACAACCAGAACTCGAAGCAGTACATCTCCTTCATCAAGGGCAAGAACGGCAAGAAGGTCTCGGACTACTTCCGTGACTTCATCGGCTGCCAGGAAGGGGTCGACGGCCCGGGGGAAACCCGCACCCTGCTCAAGGCCTTCAGCGACTTCGTCGAAAGCGAGGACCTGCCCGAAGAAGCCGCCCGCGAAAAGACCCAGACCCTGGTCGACTACGCCACCAGCCAGACCCGCGCCGGCGAGCCGGTGACCCTGGAAGAGCTGTCGGGCCTGATCGACGAGGACCGGCCCAAGGCGTTCTACGACCATATCCGCAACAAGGACTACGGCCTGTCGCCGGAGATCCCCGCGGACAAGCGCACCCTCAATCAATTCCGCCGCTTCACCGGGCGCGCCGAGGGCCTGTCGATCAGCTTCGAGGCGCACCTGCTCGGCTCGAAGATCGAATACGACGAGGAAGCCGGAACCCTGACCATCAAGGGCCTGCCGACCCAGCTCGCCGACCAGTTGAAGCGGCGCAAGGACTGAGCCACGGGCAAACCGTTGATCCGAACTGACATTTTTGTCAGTAGCGACGCCCCCGCCCTGCTGGCTAGCCTGAGCGCGTCTCTCACGCACTGAAGGTGCACGCCATGAAGACGCTGCTCAGCCTGTCGGGCTGCCTGCTGCTCACCCTGGCAACCGGCACTGCCCTCGCTGGCCCGGGGGAAGACACGGCAAGATCCCTGAATGAGCGTTATCGCAATCTCACCCGGGATTGCGGCGCCCCGTCGCAACCCGCGGTGCTCTGCGCCGGAGTGATCGTGCGGGCCACCGCGAGCCCGCAGTTCTGGGTGCCGGTCCAGAAGAACATCGCCAGCGGCGGCATCTCGGCGTCCTACCTGCGCCGGGACGCCAAGTTTCCGCACCTGGCCTATGACCGCAACAATGGCTTCACCCTGTTCCCGGTGTTCGCCAATCCAGCCTCGAACCGCTCCTACGAAGTGCTCTGCTCCTTCCCCCACGATGCCGGTACGGACAACCGCGCGGACCGCGGCTGCACCGATCACACGGCCAGCGCGACGGTGGAGAACTACTGCGACCTGATGGATGTCCGGACCGCACAAGCCTGGGTCAGGAGATTCGGCGCCAGCGCCAGGAACCATATCGATCTGTGTGGCTTCGACGTGCGCGACCGCCGTGACTCGTTCGCCGGGCCCGCCTTCATCGCGAGTCTCGAGGCACGCAACCTCGCCGGCGCGGCCCTGTTCCCGGTGCAGAACGAACTGCGCATCGCCACCTGGCAGAACAACCCACCATTCGAGCCGCCGGTGGAGAGCACCTTCTATACCATGCCACCCTCCTCCGCCACGTCGGGGCTGGAAAACGCCAGGGCGAACCAGATCGAGTGGTGGATCGCGACAAAACGCTACCTGCCGCTGGTAAGGCTTGACCTGCCACAGACCATGAGCGCCGACGCGGCCTTCGTCTACAACACCGCGGACCAGGCCATCCAGCCCACCACCGGGCCGAACACGTGCGCAACGTACTTCGACAGCGCGCGTTTCGAGGACCTTGCGGGCGTCCCCGGCCAGAAGAGTCTGGTCGTGGTGCCCAGCGCCTGCGGACGGGAGGTCAGGGATGACCAGACCAACAACTTCTTCAACGAACTGGTCGCCCGGCTTTACCGCGACCCGGCCTGGCAGGGCGCTTCGGCCTACAACGTGGAGCATGTGCTGAGCATGCGCCGGCAACTGACCTGCCATTTCGTCTACCGGCGTTATGCCCCGACGTGGACGCTGGAGCCCCACCGGGCCTTGATCGACATTCAGGCATCAGGCGCCAGGCAGTGCGACAACTGAGCCTGCGTGCAGCAGCCAATCCCGGCTCGCTGGTCACCTTCTCCCTCGTCAGGAGGTCCTCATGAAAACACTCATTCCCTCGTCGGTCGTGCTGAGCCTTATCCTCGGCGCATTGCCACTGGAGCACGCCAGCGCCGATCCGAACTGTTCCGACCCGATCCTCGAGACGAAATGGGCAGAAGTCGATGAACCGGTCGGCGGTTACTTCGCCGGCAAGTATCCCAGCCTGCAGATCCGCCTGAATCGCGCGGGCTGCACGATCTCGTCCGCCGATACCGAACAGATCTACCAGGAACTGCTCGCGCGACACTCGCAGGATGAAAAATGGATCACCAGCGACAGCCTGAAATACCAGCTGGCGTGCCTGCTGGACCTGACACCGCCACCCGATCCGATCACTCTGGAACCGATGCGCCGGGGTGTTTCGCTGGAGGCCTACAAGAAGATGAAGAACTGCAACACGCCCTGACGTCCGCGTGCCGGCAGGCCGCGAAGGAGGCCACGAGCGCCTCCTTCGCGCTCTTGCGCAGGGCCTTGATCAGGCGCTCGTGACGCAGTGCCTGGGACTTGTCCGGCCAGGCCTCGACATACACCAGCGCCACTGCCGGGCTGGTGCTGAAATAGCGCGCGCCGCGGCCCTTCTGGTGGGCGGCGAAGCGCCGTTCGGGGTTGTCGCTGATACCGCAGTACAACGAGCCGTTGGCGGCGCGTACCAGGTAGACGTACCAGGGTTTGGCGGGGGGCGGAACTTCGGTCACGGGCGAGAGAAACTGGCGGCTGAGGACGAACAGCTTACCCCCTCAACGCCCGCCCTGGAACGCGCGCAAGCCCTTCAACGCCTGCTGGCGCACCTTGTTCCGCAGCAGCGGCGTCCAGCCCAGCAGGACACCGGGTGCGCCCAGGGCCTGACGGGACCAGCGCCAGAAGTCGAAGATATCGTGGTGCTCGACGATCAGGCCGTCGCGCACGACGAAACTGGCGCGAATGTCGTTGATCACCGTGCGACCGGTCTGACTGAACAGGTAGGTCGCCACCCAGTGTGCCGAACCGCCGCGCTCGTCGGCGCGGACACTGTCGAAGGTCAGGGAAAAATCCTTGGCGCGGCTGGTGAGCATGCGCCACATGTCACCGGCATCCTTGCCGCGCAGGGTACCGAAGGCCGGGTCACTGAAGACGACGTCGGGGCTGTAGCAGGCGACCATGGCCTCGGCATCGAGGCGCTGGAAAGCCTGGTAGAAACGGGTGATCAGGGCACTGTTGGCATCGCTCATGACGGGTTCCATCACCGAAAGGCTGAGCGGAGCACGATAGTCCGCTCGAAGGCACAAGGCCAGCGCCATCGACCGGACGAATGGCGCGTCCTCAGATCCGCTCGCTGGTCACCTGCACATGCAGCGTGCGACCGGCCCGCAGACCGAAGAAGATCGCGCCGGCGCCGACGATCGCGAAGATCCAGCCGACCGCGCTCCAGCCACCGCTCAGGTCATGCACCAGGCCTACCGCGAAGGGCCCGAGCGAGGCCAGGGTGTAGCCGACGCCCTGGGCCATGCTCGACAGGTTGGCGGCGACGTGGGCGTCCCGCGAACGCAGCACGATCAGGGTCAGCGCCAGGGCGAACGTGCCGCCCTGGCCGATACCGAGCACCACCGCCCAGCCCCACAGGCCGCCGAGCGGCGCATACAGGCAACCGAACAGGCCGGCCAGGGTCAGCACCATCACCACCAGGATGGCGAGGCGCTGGTCCTTGCCGCGGGTGGCCAGCATCGGCGCGGTCAGGGCGCTGAGCAGTTGCACGATCACCGAGCCGGACAACACCAACCCCGCTTCCGTCGGACTGAGACCGCGGCCGATGAGAATCGACGGCAGCCAGCCGAAGACGATATAGGCCAGCGACGATTGCAGGCCCATGTACAGGGTCACCTGCCAGGCCAGCGGGTCGCGCCACAGACCGCGTACGCGGAAAGCGACACGGTGCGCACCGTGACCTTGCCGGGCTTGTGGCAGCCAGAACAGCGCCGCCAGCAGTGCCGGCACCAGCCAGAAGCCCAGGCCCAGCGACCAGTTGTCACCGAAGGCATGGCTCAAGGGCACGCTCGCCCCCGCCGCCAGCGCCGCGCCCAGGCACAGGGCCATGGTGTAGATGCCCATCAGCAGGCCCGCATGGGCCGGAAAATCCCGCTTGACGATACCCGGCAGCAATACGCCGATCACCCCGATGCTGGCCCCGGCGATCAGGCTGCCGACGAACAGGCCGATGCTGCCGAAGGCACTGCGCAAAGCGATACCGCCCGCCAGGCAGAGGAGAATCCCGAGAATCACCCGTTCGCTGCCGAAACGTCGCGCCAGCAGCGGCGCCAGCGGAGCGAACAGGCCGAGGCAGAGCACCGGCAGCGTGGTCAGCAAACCGGCCTGGGAACCGCTCAGGCCAAGGCTGCGGGACACCTCGCCCAGCAGCGGCGCCATGCTCGACAGGGCCGGACGCAGGTTCAGTGCCACCAGCACCAGGCCGAGCAGCAACAGCCAGGCCTGCGGCAGGCGGGTGGGCGGCTGAAGCTCGGCATCGTCGGCTTCGGCATCGATCAGCAGTTCGTCAAGCACCGGCCCCGGGGGCGCGAGCTTGGTGGGGAGGTCTTGGCCCATGGCAGTCTCGAAAGGTCAGGGTTCATTGATCAACGTCCGGCTCAGGGCCTTGGCCCGCTCCGGATCTTGTCGTTCGACGGCCTCGAGGATCGCTTCGTGCAGATCGAAAACCGCCTGGTTGCGCGGCAACCGGCTCATGCTGTGCTCCAGCTTCATCGCCACCACGCTGGAGAAATAGCGGTACAGCTCGCTCAACGCAGGGTTGTGCGCGGCATCCACGAGGCGTTGATGGAAGACCAGGTCGCAGCAGATGTAGTCGTTCAACTCACCGTGGAAGTGCATGCCGCTGCGATTCAGGGCTTCGCGCAGGCCGACCAGGTCCTGCTCGGTGCGGCGCAACGCCGCCAGGCCGATGGCTTCTGCTTCCAGCAGGTGGCGGGTTTCCCTGGCGTGCTCCAGGCTGCAGCCGGACATCGCCTGCATCGCCGAGAGCGGGTCGGAGGCGGTACGCAAATAGCTGCCATCGCCTTGACGCACTTCCACCAGCCCGCTGAACGCCAGCACGCGCATGGCTTCGCGCACGGTATTGCGGCTGATGCCCAGCTCGCTGGCCAGTTCCGGCTCGGTGGGCAGGCGCTGGCCGACGGCCCAGGCGCCGCTGGTGATGCGTTGGCGGAGTTGGTCGACGGCTTGTTCGACGAGGGAACGCTTGATGAGTTGAGGCATGAGGAGTTGTTACATCCAATCATCGGATGAATTGAGTGAAGGCAAGGGTAACTGCTTGTTTCAAAGAAATGCAAACTGGAGAGGGGTAGTGGGTGGTCGTCAGGACCTCATCGCGGGCAAGCCCGCTCCTACAGGGATTTGCAGTGATCTCATGATTTGCACTGTACCTGTAGGAGCGGGCTTGCCCGCGATGGGGGTCAAAGATCAGTTCAAGGCGTCAAGCAACGCCTGGTTCTGCTCTTCGGTACCGATGGTGATGCGCAGGAACTGATCAATCCGCGGCAGCTTGAAGTGACGCACGATCACGCCCTGCTCGCGCAGCGCGGCGGCAATCCCGGCGGCATCCTTGTGCGGATGACGGGCGAAGATGAAGTTGGCCGCCGACGGCAGTACTTCGAAGCCACGGGCATTCAGCTCGGCCACCAGCTTCTCGCGGCTGGCGATGACCTTGTTGCAGGTCGAGGCGAAGTATTCCTGGTCTTCGAACGCCGCGGTCGCGCCGACGATCGCCATGCGGTCCAGCGGATAGGAGTTGAAGCTGTTCTTGATCCGCTCCAGCGCCTCGATCAGGTCGGGATGGCCCACCGCCAGACCGACCCGCAGCCCGGCCAGCGAGCGCGACTTGGACAGGGTCTGGGTCACCAGCAGGTTCGGGTAGCGATCCACCAGGCTGATGGCGGTCTCGCCACCGAAGTCGATGTACGCCTCATCCACCACCACGACCGATTCGCTATTGGCCTGCAGCAGTTGCTCGATGGCCTCCAGGGCCAGCAGGCAGCCGGTCGGTGCGTTCGGGTTGGGGAAGATGATCCCCGCGTTGGCGCGGCGGTAGTCCTCGACACGAATCTGGAACTGCTCATCCAGCGCAACCGCCTCGAAGGGAATGCCGTACAAGCCGCAGTACACCGGGTAGAAGCTGTAGCTGATATCCGGGAACAGCAGCGGCGCGTCGTGCTGGAACAGGCCGTGGAAAATGTGCGCGAGCACTTCGTCCGAGCCGTTGCCGAGAAACACCTGGTTCGGCTGGACCTTGTAGTAGCGGGCCACGGCCTGCTTGAGCAGGTCGCTGTTGGGGTCCGGGTACAGGCGCAGGTTGTCGTTGAGCTCGCCGCGCATGGCTTCCAGCGCCTTGGGCGACGGGCCGTAGGGGTTCTCGTTGGTGTTGAGCTTGACCAGCTTGGTCAGCTTCGGCTGCTCGCCCGGGACGTAAGGCACCAGGCTCTTGACGAAGGGGCTCCAGAATTTGCTCATGTTCAGTTGCCCTCTTGGTCGGCAAGGATGCGGTATTCGGCACTGCGCGCGTGGGCGCTGAGGGATTCGCCACGAGCCAGGACCGATGCGGTCTTGCCCAGTTCGGAAGCGCCCTGTTCGGAGCAGAAGATGATCGACGAACGCTTCTGGAAGTCGTAGACCCCCAGCGGCGAGGAGAAGCGCGCGGTGCCGGAAGTCGGCAGCACGTGGTTGGGACCGGCGCAGTAGTCGCCCAGCGCTTCACTGGTGTGGCGGCCCATGAAGATCGCGCCGGCGTGACGGATCTTCGGCAGCCAGGCCTGCGGATCGGCCACCGACAGTTCCAGGTGCTCCGGCGCGATGCGATTGGCGACTTCCATCGCCTGCTCCATGTCGCGAACCTGGATCAGCGCGCCACGCCCGTCGATCGAGGTGCGGATGATCTCGGCACGATCCATGGTCGGCAGCAGCTTCTCGATGCTCGCGGCGACGCGGTCGAGGAACGCCGCATCCGGGCTGACCAGGATCGACTGCGCATCCTCGTCGTGCTCGGCCTGGGAGAACAGGTCCATGGCGATCCAGTCCGGGTCGGTCTGGCCGTCGCAGACCACGAGGATTTCCGAGGGGCCGGCGATCATGTCGATACCGACCTGGCCGAACACATGGCGCTTGGCGGTGGCGACGTAGATGTTGCCCGGACCGACCACCTTGTCCACCTGCGGTACGCTTTCGGTGCCATAGGCCAGGGCCGCGACCGCCTGGGCGCCACCGATGGTGAAGACGCGGTCGACACCGGCGATGCACGCCGCCGCCAGCACCAGCTCATTGACCTCGCCACGCGGGGTCGGCACTACCATCACCACTTCACCGACCCCGGCGACCTTGGCCGGAATAGCGTTCATCAGCACCGACGACGGATACGACGCCTTGCCGCCCGGCACGTACAGGCCGGCGCGGTCCAGCGGCGTGACCTTCTGGCCGAGCACGGTGCCGTCGGCCTCGGTGTAGCTCCAGGAGTCCTGCTTCTGCCGCTCGTGGTACAGGCGCACGCGCTCGGCGGCCTTCTCCAGGGCCTGGCGCTGCTCCACGGTGATGCGGGTCAGGGCCAGTTCCAGGCGCTCGCGGCCGAGAATCAGGTCATCGATGGATTTGGCTTCGACGCCGTCGAAGCGCTGGGTGAACTCCACCAGCGCCGCGTCGCCGCGCTCGCGCACGGCCTGGATGATGTCGAGTACCCGCTGGTTGACCGCGTCGTCGGACACGCTTTCCCAGCTCAGCAGATGATCCAGATGTCGGGCGAAATCCGGGTCAGCGGCATTGAGTCGGCGAATTGCAGTGGACGTGGTCATAGCTAAAGCCTCGGTAATTGGCGAATGTTCAGGCGCCCTGAAGCTACCAGTCCATCCGCGCGGGCACCCGAGATATTTGGCTATGACGCGGATAGACGGGCGCGACATGAAGTCGCGCACAGGGTCAGCCGCGGTGTCGCGACTCCACGGCCTGACGCAGGGTGTCGATCAGGCTCTGGATACGGGCGTGCTGCATCTTCATCGATGCCTTGTTGACCACCAGGCGGGAGCTGATGGTAGCGATGAGTTCCTGGGGCTCCAGGCCGTTGGCGCGCAGGGTGTTGCCGGTGTCGACGACGTCGATGATCTTGTCGGCGAGGTTGACCAGCGGCGCCAGTTCCATCGAGCCGTACAGCTTGATGATGTCGACCTGACGGCCCTGCTCGGCATAGTAGCGCTTGGCCACATTAACGAACTTGGTGGCGACCCGCAGGCGTCCCTTGGGCTCCGGCGCGCCGATGGCACCGGCGGTCATCAGCTTGCAGCGAGCGATGTTCAGGTCCAGCGGCTCGTACATGCCCTGGCCACCGTACTCCATCAGCACATCCTTGCCGGCCACACCCAGATCGGCGGCGCCATGCTCGACATAGGTCGGCACGTCGGTGGCCCGCACGATCAGCAGGCGCACATCGTCCTGGGTCGTGGGGATGATCAGTTTGCGGCTCTTGTCCGGATTCTCGGTCGGGACGATGCCGGCTTCCGCCAGCAACGGCAGGGTATCGTCGAGAATGCGGCCCTTGGACAGCGCGATGGTCAACATGGGAAACGTCGGTCCTTATGCGGCTTCAGCCGCCGGGCCCATGCAGGTACCCGACGGCGACAATTCAGCAAGTTCGTGGCGCGTCCCTGCGCCGCCAGCAGACTAGCCCGGTACGCGACGGATCTTCGCGCCCAGCATCTGCAGTTTTTCCTCGATGCACTCGTAACCACGGTCTATGTGGTAGATGCGGTCGATCAGGGTGTCGCCTTCGGCCACCAGGGCCGACAGCACCAGGCTGGCCGAGGCCCGCAGGTCGGTCGCCATCACTGGCGCGCCCTTCAGGGTCTTGGTCCCGGTGACGATGGCGGTGTTGCCCTCGACCTGGATCTGCGCGCCCATGCGGTGCATTTCGTAGACGTGCATGAAGCGGTTTTCGAAGATCGTCTCGATCACCGCGCCAGTGCCTTCGGCGATGGCGTTGAGGGAGATGAACTGCGCCTGCATGTCGGTCGGGAATGCCGGATACGGCGCGGTACGCAGGTTGACGGCTTTCGGCCGCTTGCCGTGCATGTCCAGTTCGATCCAGTCTTCGCCGGTGATGATTTCGGCGCCGGCTTCCTTGAGTTTCTCGAGGACGGCTTCGAGGATGGTCGGATCGGTGTCCTTGACCTTGACGCGACCACCGGTAACGGCGGCGGCAACCAGGTAGGTACCGGTCTCGATACGGTCGGGCATTACCCGATAGGTGGCCGAGCCCAGACGCTCGACGCCATCGATGGTGATGGTGTCGGTGCCGGCGCCCTGGATCTTCGCGCCCATGGCGATCAGGAAGTTGGCCAGGTCGACCACTTCAGGCTCACGCGCGGCGTTCTGCAGGACGCTGCGACCGCGGGCCAGGGCAGCCGCCATCATGATGTTCTCGGTGCCGGTCACGCTGACGGTATCGAAGAAGAAATGCGCGCCACGCAGGCCGCCTTCGGGGGCCTTGGCCTTGATGTAGCCGCCTTCCACTTCGATCTTCGCGCCCATGGCTTCGAGGCCGCGAATGTGCAGGTCGACCGGACGCGAACCGATGGCGCAACCGCCAGGCAGGGCCACTTCGGCCTCGCCGAAGCGGGCGACCATCGGGCCCAGTACCAGGATCGAGGCGCGCATGGTCTTCACCAGCTCGTAGGGCGCGACAAGGGTCTTGATGGTACGGGGGTCGATTTCCACCGAGAGCTTCTCGTCGATCACGGGCTCGATGCCCATGCGACCGAACAGCTCGATCATGGTGGTGATGTCGTGCAGGTGCGGCAGGTTGCCCACGGTGACCGGGCCGTCGCACAGCAGGGTGGCCGAGAGAATCGGCAGGGCCGCGTTCTTGGCACCGGAAATGCGGATTTCGCCGTCGAGGCGAGCGCCGCCAGTAATAATCAGTTTGTCCATTTGCAATCTCGCGCCAGTTGGCTCAGGTGCGCTCAGCCCAGGCTGCGCTGCTGAAAAATTTCATGGTGACCGCGTGGATACTGCCATCGGCGATCCACGGGTTCAGATGAGCATAGATCTGCTGCTGACGCTTGACAGGGCTCAGTGCCGCCAATTCGTCGCTGATCACGTTCAACTGGAAGTTGCAGCCCTCGCCTTCAACTTCGACCCGGGTTCCCGGCAACTTTTCTTCAAGGAAGCTCTTAACTTCTACGGCCTGCATGCTCAACCTCAATCGGCGCCCTGTGCGCGCGGGTCGGCCATCATACAAAAAAGCCCCTCGCCTGCGAACCCCGTAAACGAGGACTCTGACAGAGGGGCCGTGCTTTGTCGCGCTTGCTCACTGCAACGCGAGAATCTCGTCCAGCCCGTAGACCTCGGCGATCTCCCGCATGCCATGGGGCATGCCGCGGACTTCCAGGGCCTTGCCGGCGCCCTTGGCATCGCGCATGAAGGCCAGCAGCAGGGACAGGCCGACGCTGCTGGACATCTCCACCGCCGTGCAGTCCAGCACCAGCGCGGCAGCCGGGCTGGACGCGATCAGCGCCCTGCCCTGCTCGCGCAACTGCGGACCGGAGCGGTAGTCGAGGATGCCGGCCAGGCTCAATACCCCGGGCTCGGCCAATTGCACACTGCCACCCCTCATTGCGCCTGCTTCTCCGCGGCATCCTCGGTGACCGCCTTGGCCTTGGCGACTTCGCCAGCCCAGTTGTCGATGGTCTTGTCGAGGTCGTTGCCGTTGCGCTGCATGGCGTCGGCGAACTGGTCACGGAACAGCTTGCCGATGTTGATGCCGTTGACGATGACGTTACGCACTTTCCATTCGCCCTGGATCTTCTCCAGGGTGTAGGACACCGGATAGACGGCGCCATTGGTGCCGGTGACCTTCATGCCGACGCTGGTGCGATCGCCATCCTCGGGCTTGGCCGGATCCACGGTGATGCCCTGGTTGTTGTATTCCAGCAGGGCGTTGCCATAGAACTGCATCAGGCTGCGCTTGAAGTTTTCCTGGAAGCGCTGCATCTGATCAGGGGTCGCCCGTTTCGAATACTTCACGGTCATGATGCTTTTCGAGATGCCGTCGGCATCCACCACAGGACCGAGGATGCTGTTCATCGCGTCATAGAACGCACTCGGGTTGGCCCGGTACTGCTCCTTGTTGGACTTCAGGGCATCCAGCATTTGCGTGGTGGTGCCCTGAATCACATCACGGGCCGACTGGCCAGGTGCCGCAAGGGCCAGCATCGGCAGGGCAGCCAGCAGTACCAGCAAGCCACGGCGCAGGATCGAAATCATGGAAACTCCTTATTTAGCTTCTTTGCCTACGGTATTGAGCAGGAACTTGCCAATCAGATCCTCCAGCACCAACGCCGACTGGGTGTCATGGATGGTCCCGCCATCCTTGAGCACAGTGTCTTCCCCGCCGACGCTGATGCCGATGTACTTCTCGCCGAGCAAACCGGCGGTCAGGATCGATGCAGTGGAGTCGGAGGGCAGGTTGTCCACCCGTTTCTCCAGTTGCAGGGTCACCCGACCGGTGTAGGTATCGCGGTCCAGATCGATGGCAGTGACCTTGCCGATGGTCACACCGGCCATGGTCACTTTTGCTCTGACAGTCAAACCGGCGATATTGTCGAAATATGCATAAAGTTTATAGGTATCGCTGCTGGGGCTGGCGGACAGGCCGCTGACGCGCAGGGCCAGCAGGAGCAGCGCCAGGATCCCGGCCAGGAGGAACAGGCCGACACCGATTTCCAGGGTGCGGTTTTGCATCAGAAATCTCCAAACATCAGGGCGGTCAGAATAAAGTCCAGGCCCAGGACTGCCAACGAGGCGTAGACCACGGTCCTGGTGGTGGCTCGACTGATCCCCTCTGACGTGGGCTCGCAGTCATAGCCTTGAAATACGGCAATCCAGGTAACGACGAAGGCAAAGACGATGCTCTTGATGATGCCGTTGAGCACATCGTCGGTGAACGACACGCTGTTCTGCATGTTCGCCCAGAACGAGCCTTCATAGACCCCCAGCCAGTCCACGGCGACCCACGAACCGCCCCAGATACCGACCACGCTGAAGATCATTGCCAGCAGCGGCAGGGAAATGAAGCCGGCCCAGAGCCGCGGCGCAACGATGTACTTGAGCGGGTCGACACCGATCATTTCCAGGCTGGAGAGCTGCTCGGTGGATTTCATGTTGCCGATCTCGGCAGTCAGCGCGGAGCCGGCGCGCCCGGCGAACAGCAGCGCGGTGACCACCGGACCGAGCTCGCGCAGCAGGGTCAGGGCGACCATCTGCCCCACGGCCTGCTCCGAGCCGTACTTGGTGAGGATGCTGAAGCCCTGCAAGGCCAGGACCATGCCGATGAACACGCCGGAGACGACGATGATCGCCAGCGACAGCACGCCCACCGAGTACAGCTGGCGGACCAGCAGCTGGAAACCGCCGCCGATGCCACCACGCCCGACCAGCGCGTGCAGCAGGAACAGGCAGGAACGTCCCATCACCGCGACCACATCGATGGCCGAACGACCGAAACGGCGGATACGTTCGAGTAAGGATTTTCTGCGCATCTAACGCTTCCCCAGCAGATCGGCGCGATAGTCAGGCGCAGGAAAATGGAAAGGCACCGGACCGTCCGGGTCGCCCTTCATGAATTGGCGGATGCGCGGGTTGTCCGAATCCATCAGCTCGGCGGGCGTACCCTGGCCGAGCACCTGGCCGTCACCGACCACATAGATGTAGTCGGCGATGCTGGCGGTTTCCGCGAGGTCGTGGGACACCACGATGCTGGTGATGCCCAGGGCGTCGTTGAGCAGGCGGATCAGACGCACCAGAACGCCCATGGCGATCGGGTCCTGGCCCACGAACGGCTCGTCGTACATGAGGATCTGCGGATCCAGGGCAATCGCGCGGGCCAGCGCCACGCGGCGCTTCATGCCGCCGGAAAGCTCGTCCGGCATCAGCTCGATGGCGCCCCGCAGGCCGACGGCCTGGAGCTTCATCAGGACGATGTCGCGGATCATCTCTTCGGACAGCTTGGTGTGCACGCGCAGCGGAAAGGCGACGTTCTCGAACACGTCGAGGTCGGTGAACAGCGCGCCGCTCTGGAACAGCACGCCCATCTGCTTGCGGGCGTCGAACAGGTCACTGCGCGACAGTGTCGGCAGGTTCTGCCCCGCCACCCAGACTTCGCCACTGGCGGGCCGCAGTTGCGCGCCCATCAGGCGCAACAGCGTGGTCTTGCCACACCCGGAAGGCCCCATGATGCCGGTGACCTTGCCCTTGGGAATGCGTATGTCGACATTATTGAAGATGCTGCGCGAGCCGCGCTTGAAGGTCACGCCCTTCAACTCGACCGCGTAGGCGTTATCAACGCTCATCTAGACTCCTTGCGATGCAGCCTCGTCACTCAGACGCACGCCCCCTTCATGGAGGCACGCATGCATCGAGCGGGCCGAACTGGTGGCGAACTATAGCACCGCTGGCAAGCGCTTCCCAAGGCCATCGCGCGGCCTGTTCAGGCCCTGTACAGGCGTTTTCGGCTCATCCTTCCATGGAACCGGGAAGCGCCAAAACACTCCAAGGGGCCGCCGCCGGGTAATCCACAGGTGAGCCTTTCGCGCATAACCGCTATAATCCCGGCCTTTTCATCAGGCACCCGATTTTCGACATGAGCCAATCCACCGACCTGATCCAATCCGCACAGCGCACAATCCGTTATGAAATCGAAGCGGTGGAGGGCCTGCTGGCCCATATCGACGCCGATTTCGTCAAGGCCTGCGAACTGATCCTGGGCAGCAAGGGCCGTGTTGTCGTGGTGGGCATGGGCAAATCCGGACACATCGGCAACAAGATCGCCGCGACCCTGGCCAGTACCGGAACGCCGGCGTTCTTCGTGCATCCCGCGGAGGCCAGCCACGGCGACATGGGCATGATCACCCGGGACGACATCATCCTGGCCCTGTCCAACTCCGGCTCCACCGCCGAAATCGTCACCCTGCTGCCGCTGATCAAGCGCCTGGGCATCAAGCTGGTCAGCCTCACCGGCAATCCCGACTCACCGCTGGCCAAGGCCGCCGAGGTCAATCTCGACGCCCGCGTCGCCCAGGAAGCCTGCCCGCTGAACCTGGCGCCGACTTCCTCGACCACCGCCGCGCTGGTGCTCGGCGATGCCCTGGCCATCGCCCTGCTGGAAGCCCGCGGCTTCACCGCCGAGGACTTCGCCTTCTCGCACCCCGGCGGTGCCCTGGGCCGCCGCCTGCTGCTGAAGGTCGAGAACGTCATGCATGCGGGCGACGAACTGCCACAAGTGCAGCGCGGCACCCTGCTCAAGGACGCGCTGCTGGAAATGTCGCGCAAGGGCCTGGGCATGACCGTGGTGGCCGAGGCCGACGGTACCCTGGCCGGGATCTTCACCGACGGCGACCTGCGCCGCAGCCTCGATCGCAATATCGACGTGCACAAGACCCGCATCGAAGAAGTCATGACCGTCCATGGCAAGACCGCCCGGGCCGAGATGCTCGCGGCCGAAGCCCTGAAAATCATGGAAGACCACAAGATCAGCGCGCTGGTGGTGGTAGACAAGGCCGACCGTCCGGTCGGTGCCCTGAACATGCACGACCTGCTGCGCGCCGGAGTAATGTGATGAACACCCTGTTGCAACGCGGCAAAGCCATCAAGCTGGCGGTTTTCGACGTGGACGGCGTACTGACCGACGGTCGCCTGTACTTCCTCGAGGACGGCAGCGAATTCAAGACCTTCAACACCCTCGACGGCCAGGGCATCAAGATGCTGATGAACTCCGGGGTGACCACGGCGATCATCAGCGGCCGCAAGACCCCGGTGGTCGAGCGCCGGGCGAAGAACCTCGGCATCCCGCACCTGTACCAGGGCCGCGAGGACAAACTGGTGGTGCTGGACGAGCTTCTCGCCCAGCTCGGCCTAAGCTACGAAGAAGTCGCCTACCTGGGTGACGACCTGCCCGACCTGCCGGTGATCCGCCGGGTCGGCCTGGGGATGGCGGTCGCCAACGCTGCGGCGTTCGTCCGCGAGCACGCCCATGGCGTGACCCAGGCCCGCGGCGGAGAAGGCGCAGCCCGCGAATTCTGCGAGCTGATCCTGCAAGCCCAGGGCAACCTGGAAGCGGCAAACGCCCACTACCTGTAGAGCACGTCATGTTCAGCAAGAAGATCCGCCTGATTGCGCTGTTCGGCGCAATCGCCGCGTTGTTCGCGGCCATTGGCTACTGGAACATCAGTCCCGAGCGCTTCCTCGACCAGCCGGTTTCCCAGGTCGACGAAAGTGCCATCGACTACTACGCGATCAACGCCCACAGTGTGCAGTTCCTGCCCGACGGCAAGATGCAGTACGAGATGACCGCCGACAAGGTCGAGCACCTCAAGGCCAGCGAAGTCACCCTGCTGACCAAGCCGGACCTGCAGATGTACCGCGGCACGACTTTCCCCTGGCACGTGCAGAGCGAGCGCGGCGAGGTCAACCCCGATGGCACCGAGGTCGAGCTGATCGATTCGGTCCGGGTCGCGCGTACCGATGAACAGAACCGCACCACCATCATCACTTCCAGCCGCATGACGGTATTCCCGCAGAAGCAATATGCGCAAACCGAGCAAGACGTTAGAATCGACGGCGCCGGTGGCGTGACTACGGGCAAGGGAATGAAAGCGTATTTGAAAGACGGCAGGATGGACCTGCTGTCCAACGTAAGAGGACAGTATGAGGCTCGTTAAAACCCTCCCTTTTTTGCTCAGCCTGAGCGCAGCACTGGGAAGCGTGAATGCCTGGGCCCTGCCTACCGATCGCGACCAGCCCGTACGCATCCAGGCCGACCAAGCCCAGATGGACGACAAGAACAAGGTCGCCACCTACACCGGTGACGTGATCATCACCCAGGGCTCGATGATGATCAAAGGCAACGTCGTGACCATCACCCTGAACCAGGCTGGTGACATCGATACCGCAACCTCTGTGGGCAAGCCGGCTTATTTCGAACAGCAGCAGGACGCCGCCAAGCCGGACAAGATGCAGGGCTACGCCAAGCAGATCCAGTACCAGGCGGGCCGTGACCTCATCGTGCTGACCGACCAGGCCAAGGTGGTCAACGCCGGCAACACCACCGAAGGCGAGAAGATCGTCTACAACTCCAAGACCCAGGTCGCTACTGCCGGTCGCGGCGGCAAGGACATCCAGACACCACGTCAGCGTATCGACATGGTGATCCAGCCGAAGAAGAAGGCCGAGTAATGGCAACTCTCAAAGCCCAGCATCTGGCCAAGAGCTACAAGAGCCGGCAAGTCGTGCGTGACGTCAGCCTGTCCATCGACAGCGGCCAGATCGTCGGCCTGCTGGGGCCCAACGGCGCCGGCAAGACCACCTGCTTCTACATGATCGTCGGCCTGGTCCAGGCCGATCAGGGCCGCGTCCTGATCGACGACCTGGACGTCAGCCACCAGCCGATGCACGGTCGCGCCCGCGCCGGCATCGGCTATCTGCCGCAGGAAGCGTCGATCTTCCGCAAGCTGTCGGTGGCCGACAACATCATGGCCATCCTGGAAACCCGCAAGGACCTCGATCGCGATGGGCGCCGCAAGGAGCTGGAAAGCCTGCTGCAGGAATTCCACATCAGCCACATCCGCGACAACCTAGGCATGAGTCTGTCCGGTGGCGAGCGTCGCCGCGTGGAAATCGCCCGCGCCCTGGCGACCGCACCAAAGTTCATCCTGCTCGACGAACCCTTTGCCGGTGTCGACCCGATTTCGGTCGGCGACATCAAGCAGATCATCCACCACCTGAAGGCCAAGGGCATCGGCGTTCTGATCACCGACCACAACGTCCGTGAGACCCTGGATATCTGCGAAACCGCTTACATCGTCAACGATGGTCAACTGATCGCCGAAGGCGACTCGGAAACCATCCTGGCCAACCAGTTGGTGAAAGAGGTGTACCTCGGCCACGAGTTCCGCTTGTAGGTTCGAGGTCGTTGGAATGACCGGGCGCTGGCCTTAAGCCACTATTCGCGGCTTAATTGTTACAGCGCTCTAGGCAAACGCTACAATTTCAGGCATATATCTTGCTTAAAATTGGCGCCCCGCGTCCGTGTAGTAGATGGCGCATGCGCGCCGGCGAATAAGGTGTTAAGCCCCAGCCATGAAACCATCGCTCGTCCTAAGAATGGGCCAGCAACTGACGATGACCCCGCAGTTGCAACAGGCCATACGTCTGCTCCAGCTTTCCACGCTGGACCTGCAGCAGGAAATCCAGGAAGCCCTGGAGTCCAACCCGATGCTCGAACGTCAGGAAGAAGGCGACGACTTCGACAACAGCGACCCCATGGCCGACAACGCCGAGAGCAAGCCGGTCGCGGAAACGCAGGAAAGCAGCTTCGAACAGTCCGCACCGAGTGCGGAGAACCTCGAAGAAGGCGAATGGAACGAGCGCATCCCCAACGAACTGCCGGTCGACACTGCCTGGGAAGACATCTACCAGACCAGCGCCAGCAGCCTGCCCAGCAATGACGACGACGAGTGGGACTTCACCACCCGCACCTCGGCGGGCGAGAGCCTGCAGAGCCACCTGCTCTGGCAACTGAACCTGGCGCCGATGTCGGACACCGACCGGCTGATCGCCGTCACCCTGATCGACTGCATCAACAACCAGGGCTACCTCGACGAAACCCTGGAAGAAATCTGCGACTCCTTCGATCCCGAACTGGATATCGAGCTGGACGAGATCGAAGCCGTCCTGCACCGCATCCAGCAGTTCGAACCCGCCGGCATCGGCGCGCGCAACCTCGGCGAATGCCTGCTGCTGCAACTGCGTCAGCTGCCCGCCAATACGCCGTGGATGGGCGAAGCACAGCGCCTGGTCAGCGACTACATCGACCTGCTCGGCAGCCGTGACTACAGCCAGCTGATGCGCCGCATGAAGCTCAAGGAAGACGAACTGCGCCAGGTCATCGAACTGGTGCAGAGCCTCAATCCGCGCCCTGGCTCGCAGATCGAATCCAGCGAGCCCGAATACGTGGTTCCCGACGTGATCGTGCGCAAGGACAACGAGCGCTGGCTGGTGGAACTCAACCAGGAAGCAGTACCGCGCCTGCGGGTCAACCCGCAGTACGCCGGTTTCGTCCGCCGCGCCGACACCAGCGCCGACAACACCTTCATGCGCAACCAGTTGCAGGAAGCGCGCTGGTTCATCAAGAGCCTGCAGAGCCGTAACGAAACCCTGATGAAGGTGGCGACCCAGATCGTCGAGCACCAGCGCGGTTTCCTCGACCATGGCGACGAGGCCATGAAGCCGCTGGTCCTGCACGACATCGCCGAGGCGGTGGGCATGCACGAATCGACCATCTCCCGGGTGACCACGCAGAAATACATGCACACGCCCCGCGGAATCTATGAGCTGAAGTACTTTTTCTCCAGCCATGTGAGCACCTCCGAAGGGGGGGAATGCTCCTCCACCGCTATCCGCGCGATCATCAAGAAACTGGTTGCCGCGGAAAATCAGAAAAAGCCATTGAGTGACAGCAAGATCGCTGGTTTACTGGAGGCACAAGGCATCCAGGTAGCACGTCGCACCGTCGCCAAGTACCGCGAGTCGCTCGGCATCGCACCCTCGAGTGAACGCAAGCGATTGATGTGACAGTTCCTGAGATGTGCCATCGCAATTCAGTGGCAGGCGCAACACCTGCCTCTTTATGCACGGCAACAAAGGAGAAGCAGTATGCAAGTCAACATCAGTGGACAACATGTAGAAGTCACTCCACCGCTTCGTGAATATGTCGAATCGAAGCTGAAGCGTCTGGAGGGTCATTTCGACAGGATCACCAACGTGCAGGTCATCATGAAGGTCGAGAAACTCCAGCAGAAAGTGGAGGCGACCTTGCAGATTCCGGGTGGTGAAGTGGTTGCGAATGCCGAAGACGCCGACATGTATGCCGCCATCGACTCCTTGACCGACAAGCTCGACCGCCAACTGAAAAAACACAAGGAAAAACAGCAAAGTCTGCTGCAAGGTGCAGCGGCACGCTGATCCCCCTCATCCATGATCCGACTTGAATCCATCCTGACCCCCGGCCGTTCCCTGGTGAACGTGCCGGGCGGCAGTAAAAAGCGCGTACTCGAACAGATCGCCAACCTGATCGGCCAGGAAGTCCCCGAGCTGGACACCCAGGACGTATTCAAAAGCCTGATCGACCGGGAAAAACTCGGCTCGACGGGTTTCGGCAACGGCATCGCCATTCCCCACTGCCGCCTCAAGGGCTGCAACAGTCCAATCAGCGCGCTGCTGCATCTGGACGCCCCCATCGATTTCGACGCCATCGACGGCGCCCCGGTAGACCTGCTGTTCGTCCTGCTGGTACCGGAAGCCGCCACCGATGCGCACCTTGAGCTGCTGCGCCAGATCGCCAGCATGCTTGACCGCAAGGACGTGCGTGACCGACTGCGCGCCGCCCCGAGCAGCACCGCCCTTTACCAGGTTGTCCTGGACGAGCAGAACGGAAGCTGACCATGCGCCTGATCATTGTCAGCGGCCGTTCCGGATCCGGCAAAAGCACCGCCCTCGATGTCCTGGAAGACAATGGTTTCTACTGTATCGACAACCTCCCCGCCGGCCTGTTGCCGCAGTTGGCGGAGAGCGCGCTGATCAACACCGAATTGCTGCAACCGCGGGTCGCGGTGTCGATCGACGCCCGCAACCTGCCCAGCCACCTGACGCGCTTCCCGGAATTGCTCGACGAAGCCCGCGCACGGCACATCCAGTGCGATGTCCTGTATCTGGATGCAGACGAAGAAACCCTGCTCAAGCGTTTTTCCGAAACCCGTCGACGCCACCCGCTGACCAACCAGGACCGTTCCCTGGCCGAGGCGATCCGTGTCGAAAGCGACCTGCTCGGCCCCATCGCCGACCTCGCGGACCTGAAGATCGACACCACCAGCCTGAACCTGTATCAGCTGCGTGACACGATCAAGCTGCGCCTGCTCAACCAGCCGGAGCCCGGCACCGCCTTCCTCATCGAGTCCTTCGGCTTCAAGCGCGGCATGCCGGTCGATGCCGACCTGGTGTTCGATGTTCGCTGCCTGCCCAATCCGTACTGGAAACCCGAGCTGCGCGAGCATTCGGGCCAGGATCAACCGGTCATCGACTACCTGGCGACACAGCCCGACGTAGAAGAGATGTTCCAGGACATTTCGTCCTACCTGCTGAAATGGTTGCCGCGCTTCGCCGCCAGCAACCGCGCTTATGTCACCATTGCCATCGGCTGCACGGGTGGCCACCATCGCTCCGTCTACCTGACCGAACGTCTGGGCCAATTGCTGCAACCCATATTGAAGAACGTCCAGGTCCGCCACCGAGACCTCTAGTCCACAGGATTCCACGCGCGATGCCCGCAATCGAAATCGAGATCATCAACAAGCTGGGGCTGCATGCCCGTGCCGCCGCCAAGTTCGTCGGGGTGGCCGGCAAGTTTCCCTGTGCGGTCAAGGTTGGACGGGCGGCGGACCGACTGGTCGACGGCAAGAGCATCATGGCCGTGATGATGCTGGCCGCCGGCAAGGGCACCCAGGTGCACCTGCTGACCGAAGGGGACGAGGATCAGGCAGCGCTGGATGCACTGATCGAGTTGATCAACAACCGGTTCGACGAAGGCGAGTGATCCCCTTCAACAAAAAAGCCCGCCAATTGGCGGGCTTTTTCATGCATCACGACAACGCGGTATCCATCACCATCATCAGACAGAAACCGACGCAGAGCCCCAGACTGGCCAGACGATGATGACCATTGGCCCGTGACTCGGGAATGATCTCCTGGGTCACCACCAGCAACATGGCCCCGGCCGCAAAAGCCAGGCCCAGCGGCAACAGCAGCTCGGCCACCTTCACCAGCCAGGCGCAGAGTATCGCTGCAGCAGGCTCCACCAGCCCCGACGCCGCGCCGATCAGGAAGGCCTTGAAACGCGCCATCCCCGCCCCCGCCAGCACCAATGCGATCACCAGGCCTTCCGGGACGTCCTGCAAGGCGATACCCATCGCCAGACTGTCCGCGTCCGGCATGCCGCCGCCGGCGGAAACGCCGATGGCCATGCCTTCCGGAATGTTGTGGGCGATGATCGCGATGACGAACACCCAGATCCGCGCCGGAACCACCGGCTGAGTACCGCACGCGACCATGGCCTCCGGTGACGCACCGGTGATCTTGCGATCCACCAGGTACAGGCAGAAGGCACCGAACATCAGCCCGGCACTGATCAGGCCACCCGCGCCCCACTTGCCGAAACCGACGGCCTGGGCGGCGTCCAGCCCCGGAATGATCAGCGAGAACGCCGTGGCGGCCAGCATCACCCCGGCACCGAACCCCAGCAGGGTATCGGCCACCGTCACCGGCATATTGCGGATCACCAGCACCGGCACGGCCCCCAGTGCCGTACCCAGGGCACACAGCGCCCCACCCTCCAGCGCGCGCATCATGCGCGGCTCCAGGTCGAGCCAGGCGATTCCCTGGGCCACCAGCAACGCGGTACCGACCAGCAACAGCAAGGTACCCAGGGCCAGACGGAACAAGCGCACACTGCCTATCGACAAGACATCCGAACGCATCCGTCTGTCACTCACGCCAGGGCAGCAACGTAGCGCCGCTCAACTTCGGCCCAGTCGACCACGTTGTAGAAGGCATTGATGTATTCCGGACGACGGTTCTGGTACTGCAGGTAGTAGGCATGCTCCCAGACGTCCAGGCCGAGGATCGGCGTATTGCCGTTCATCAGCGGGCTGTCCTGGTTGCCACTGCTCTCGACCACCAGTGTCTTCTCCGGGGTGACGCTCAGCCAGGCCCAACCGCTGCCGAAGCGGGTAAGCGCAGCCTTGGTGAAGGCATCCTTGAACGCCTCGAAACCACCCAGTTGCTCTTCGATGGCCTTGGCGACCGCGCCGTGGGGCACGCCGCCACCGCTTGGCGACATGACGGTCCAGAACAGGGTGTGGTTGGCGTGACCACCGCCCTGGTTGATCACCGCAGGCTGCAGGTTCTGTGGCAATTGCTTGACCGCGCCCACCAGTTTTTCCACCGGCCACTCGGCCCACTCGGTGCCCTCGATGGCCGCGTTGAGGTTGTTGATGTAGGTCTGATGGTGCTTGGTATGGTGGATCTGCATGGTCTGGGTATCGATGTGCGGTTCCAGCGCATCGTAGGCGTACGGCAATGCAGGCAAGGTATGAGGCATTAGTGAATTCCTTGTTGGAAGGCTTGGTGGATCACGGGGTCCTGACCAGCCAGCACGCCGGGCTGGGGTTCCTGCCGGTACAGCAGGCGCTCGGTGCGCGGGTACTGGCCGTACTCGCTGATGAAGCTCAAGAGTTCGGTGTAGGTCTTGCCGCTCTGGCGCAGCGCTGCTTCACGCAGACTGCGCGCCAGACGCATGTCCTGGCTGGCCCCCAGCAGGCGCTGGTGGATAGCGCAGAGGTATTCGGCGCTTTCCTGCGGCTGCTGGAGGCGCAGATGAAGGTCCGCCAGGTTGTGATGGGAAATCACACAGGCGGCCACCGCTTCGTCGGCGTCATGCCAGCGTTCGAAGAGCACCTGGGCCAGGGCCAGGGCCTGCAAATACAGCTCGCGGGCATCGACCAGATCGCCCTGGTGGAACAGGCGGTTGGCGATTTCGGTGGTGCGTTTCCAATGCTGCATGGCGAACCTCCAAAGCGGTGGGCGGTGTCAGATGCCGCCGGCGGTGAGCTTCTCCGGGTCCAGCAGGACTTCCAGCTGGGCACGCGACAGCTCGGTGTGTTCCAGGGCCACGTCGATGATCGGACGGCCTTGCTTGTAGGCGGTCTTGGCGATTTCGGCGGCCTTCTGGTAACCGATGATCGGGTTCAGCGCAGTAACCAGGATCGGGTTGCGCGCCAGCGCCTCCTTGAGCTTCGGCTCGTTGACCCTGAAGCTGGCGATGGCCTTGTCGGCCAGCAGGCGGCTGGCGTTGGCCATCAGCTCGATGCTGTCGAGCAGGTTCAGGGCGATGACCGGCAGCATGACGTTCAGCTCGAAGTTGCCCGACTGGCCGGCGACGGCGATGGTGGCGTCGTTGCCGATGACCTGCGCGGCGACCATGGCGGTCGCTTCCGGAATCACCGGGTTGACCTTGCCCGGCATGATCGAGGAGCCCGGCTGCAGGCCTTCCAGCTCGATTTCACCGAGACCGGCCAGTGGACCGGAGTTCATCCAGCGCAGGTCGTTGGCGATCTTCATCAGCGCCACGGCGGTGGCCTTCAGTTGGCCGGACACGGCAACCGCGGTGTCCTGGGAACCGATCAGGGCGAACAGGTTGTCACCGGGCACGAAGTCGAGCTGGGTCAGCCCACTCAACTGCCTGGCGAACAGCGCGGAGAACTGCGGATGCGCGTTGATCCCGGTACCGACCGCGGTACCGCCCTGGGCCAGGGCCTGCAGGCTCGGCAGGGTGTTTTCCAGGTGACCGATGCTGGCCTTGATCTGCGCCGCCCAGCCGCCAAGCACCTGGCTCATGCGCACCGGCATGGCGTCCATCAGGTGGGTGCGGCCGGTCTTGACGAACGGATGGACCTGCTCGGCCTTGGCCTCGATGGTCTGGACCAGGTGCTTCAGTGCCGGCAGCAATTGTTCGTGCAGGGTCAGCGCGGCACTGACGTGGATCGTGGTGGGGATGATGTCGTTGCTGCTCTGACCGCAGTTGACGTGATCGTTGGGATTGACCTGCTCGCCCAGCACGCGGCTGGCGAGCGTCGCGATCACCTCGTTGGCGTTCATGTTGGAACTGGTGCCGGAACCGGTCTGGAACACATCCACCGGGAAGTGCTGCATGAAATCGCCGGCGAGCAGTTGCTCCACCGCGGTGACAATCGCCTCACCCTGGGCCGCGCTCACCTGCTCCAGCTGCACGTTGGCCTTGGCTGCGGCGGCCTTGGCCAGCAGCAGCGCCCGGATGAACTGGGTCGGCATGGGTTGCTGGCTGATCGGGAAGTTGTTGACCGCGCGCTGGGTCTGGGCGCCGTACAGGGCCTCGGCCGGCACCTGCAGTTCACCCATGCTGTCACGCTCGATACGGGTATTACTCATCGTCAAGTCCTTGCATCAGTTCAGCGGAAGAAATCGAAGGCAACAGCGTGCAGTTCGCCAGTTGCAGGGCCAGCGGCTGCCAGCGCTGGCCGTGCTCGCCGCCATCGAGCTTGCGCAGCTGCAGCAGCGGTCGCCAGGCCTGGTCCAGGCACAGGCAGCGCCAATGCCACGGCAGCATGCGGTCGCAGGCGGTATCGAGCAGAAGTCGGAAAGACGTCAGGGACACGGTCCACGCCGAGGTATCGGTGCAGCAGACCAGATAGCGTCCTTCAGCGAGGTAGTGTTCGATCAGACGCGGCTCGTCGGGCTCGAGCGCGCAGCGGATGCGCCGACTCAGCCAGCGCCAGTTTTCGAGGTAGGGCAATTCGTGAAGGACGGGTTTCATGAACATCATCGCTCAGATAATGATATTCATTATTAATTGATAAATAGAATCAATTCAAGTTGGTTTCGCCAGGAAAACAAAAAGCCCGGCGCTGAGGCCGGGCTTTCGGGTACTGCGACAGGCGCTTGAATCAGCTACCGGCAACCGTCATGCGCTCGATCAGAATCGAGCCTGTGTGAATGTTGCTTCGAGTCTCCAGATCGCTGCCGATAGCGACAATCTGCTGGAACATATCTTTCATATTCCCGGCGATCGTCACCTCCTGCACGGCGAACTGAATTTCGCCGTTTTCCACCCAGTAACCGGCCGCGCCACGGGAATAGTCGCCGGTGACCATGTTCAGGCCATGCCCCATCAGCTCGGTTACCAGCAACCCGCGCCCCATGCGCCGGATCAGCGCCGCCTGGTCCTCGACGCCATGGCTGACGAACAGGTTGTGCACGCCGCCGGCGTTGGCGGTACTCGGCAGGCCCAGCTTGCGCCCCGAGTAGGTCCCGAGCACATAGGACACCAGTTGGCCGTTTTCGACGAACGGTTTGGCGTAGGTCGCCAGGCCATCGCCGTCGAACGCCGCGCTGCCCAGCGCCCGTGGCAGGTGCGGGCGCTCATCCAGGGTCAGCCAGCTGGGAAACAGGCGCTGGCCGATGGTGCCTTCGAGGAACGACGACTTGCGATACAGGTTGCCGCCGGAAATCGCCGACAGGAAACTGCCGAACAGCCCGCCGGCCAGTTCCGCGGAAAACAGCACCGGGACCTCGCAGGTCGGCACCGGCCGCGCGCCCAGGCGACTCGCGGCACGCTGGGCGGCACGCTGACCGATGCTCAACGGGTCGGCCAGCAGCTCGCCCTGGCGATTGACGTCGTACCAGTAGTCGCGCTGCATCTGCCCGTCGCCTTCGGCGATCATCACGCAGCTCAGGCTGTGCCGGGTCGAGGCATAGCCGCCGATGAAGCCGTTGCTGTTGCCATAGACGCGGCAGCCCTGATGGGTGTTCAGCGTGGTGCCATCGGCATTCTTGATCCGCGCATCGGCGTCGAAGGCCGCGGCCTCGCAGGCCAGGGCCTTTTCGATGGCCTGCTCGGGAGTGATGTCCCAGGCGTGATACAGGTCGAAATCGACGACATCGCGAGCCATCAGGGCCGGATCGGCCAGGCCCGCGCAATCGTCTTCAGAAGTATGCTTGGCAATCGCCAGTGCGGCGGCGACCGTCTCGCGAATCGCCTCGGCACCGCTGGCCGAGGTGCTGGCCGAGCCCTTGCGCTGGCCCACATAGAGGGTGATGCCGAAGCCCTGGTCACGGTTGAACTCCACCGTTTCCACTTCGCGCTGGCGCACCGAAGTCGACAACCCCTGCTCCAGCGACACCGCCACTTCGCAGGCGCTGGCGCCCTGGCGTTTGGCTTCGGCGATGATCTGTTCGACCTGCTCCTGCAAGGCCGGCAGGGCCTGCGGACCGACGCTCTGGACTGCACTCATGGTTTTCTCCACTCAAATACGGCGTTCGGCGAGGGTCATCGAGCGACCGGGCCGGACAAGCGGCCCCCGACTGGTTATCATGGCGGCGTTTCTCAGCGGACTGCCCCCATGGTTGATTCTTACGATGCCTTCGACGAAGGCGAAAAAAGCAAAACCCAGATCAAGCGCGAACTTCAGGCGCTGGTCGAAATGGGCGAGCGCCTTACCACGCTCAAGCCCGACACTCTGGCCAAACTGCCCCTGACCGACGAGTTGCGCAAGGCGCTGGAAGAGCACAAGCGGCACACCGCCAACGAGGCGAAACGCCGTCACCGCTCGTTCATCGGCAAGCTGATGCGCGACCAGGACCTCGACGCGATCAACGCCCTGCTCGATCAACTCGATGCCTCCAGTCGCCAGTACAACGAGCGCTTCCACAACCTGGAACGCTGGCGCGACCGCCTGATCGGCGGCAGCGACGATGTACTGGAGAAGTTCGTCCAGGAATACCCGGACGCCGATCGCCAGCAACTGCGCTCGCAGATCCGCCAGGCCCAGCACGAGGCGAAGACCAACAAGCCGCCAAGTGCCGCACGCAAGCTCTTCAAGTACATCCGCGATCTCGACGAAACCCAGCGCGGCCTGCGCTGAGTTCCAGTGCCGGGCAGGCACCCTGCCCGCCCGGCATCCTCTTCATGCGCCCGTGCCACCCACGGTGATCGCATCGATCTTCAGGGTCGGCTGACCCACACCCACCGGTACCGACTGTCCATCCTTGCCGCAGGTGCCGACGCCGCTGTCCAGGGCCAGGTCGCTGCCGACCATCGACACCCGGCTCATGGCTTCAGGACCGTTGCCGATCAGGGTCGCGCCCTTGACCGGAGCGGTGATCTTGCCGTCTTCGATGAGATAGGCCTCGCTGGTGGAGAAGACGAACTTGCCACTGGTGATATCCACTTGGCCGCCGCCGAGGTTGGCGCAGTACAGACCGCGTTTGACCGAAGCGATGATCTCCGCCGGGTCGCTCTCGCCGGCGCGCATGTAGGTGTTGGTCATGCGCGGCATCGGCAGGTGCGCATAGGACTCGCGCCGCCCGTTGCCGGTGACCGCCATGCCCATCAGGCGCGCGTTGAGCTTGTCCTGCATGTAGCCGACCAGCTTGCCGTTCTCGATCAGGGTGGTGCATTCGGTCGGCGTGCCTTCGTCGTCGACGCTCAGCGAACCGCGACGCCCTTCCAGGGTGCCGTCATCGACGATGGTGCACAGGCTCGATGCGACCATCTCGCCAATGCGTCCGCTGTAGGCCGAACTGCCCTTGCGGTTGAAGTCGCCTTCCAGGCCATGGCCGACCGCTTCGTGCAGCAGCACACCGGACCACCCCGAACCGAGGACCACCGGCAGCGTGCCGGCCGGCGCCGGAACGGCCTCGAGGTTGACCAGCGCCTGGCGCAGCGCCTCACGGGCGAAGCCCATGACGCGATCTTCGGTGAAATAGCGGTAATCGGTACGCCCGCCACCGCCATGGCCGCCACGCTCGCGACGGCCGTTCTGCTCGACGATCACACTGACATTGAACCGCACCAGCGGACGGATATCCGCGGCCAGACTACCGTCGGCGGCGGCGATCAGGATGCGCTCCCAGACCCCGGCCATGCTCACGCTGACCTGCTGGATGCGCGGATCGAGCGCACGGGTGGCGACATCGACACGCTTGAGCAGGTCGACCTTTTCCGCACGGCTCATGACGTCCAGCGGGTTGTCCGGCGCATACAGCGCAGTGACCGCCTGGCTGCGGAAGGCCTGCACCGTGCCGTTCTGCCCGGCCCGGGAAATCGAACGGGCGGCGTGGGCGGCGGAGGTCAGGGCTTCGAGGTTGATCGCGTTGCTGTAGGCGAAGCCGGTCTTCTCGCCGGACTGGGCACGCACGCCCACGCCCTGGTCGAGGTTGAAGCTGCCTTCCTTGACGATGCCGTCTTCCAGCGCCCAGGACTCCGAGATCTGGCCCTGGAAATACAGGTCGGCCGCGTCGATGCCCGGACCGGCCAGCTCACCCAGCACGCTCTGCAGGCTGTCGAGGCTCAGGTCGCCGGGAGCCAGCAGTTGCTCGCTGACGCTTGTTAACAACTCGCTCATAGTCACTCCGAGAGGTGCGCGGGCCGCAAGGCGTCCCGCGAAAAGAAGCGCCGGTGCAAGGTCACCGGCATCCGCGCCCGAATGGACGCTTGTTCGGCGCTGTCGCGCGTGGCCAGCAGCACGGCTTCGCCGCGGGCCTGTTGGGCGAGGATCCGTCCCCAGGGATCGACGATCGCCGCATGACCGTGGGTTTCCCGCGGTCCCGGATGTACGCCGCCCTGGGCGGCGGCCAGCACATAACACTGGTTCTCGATGGCGCGCGCGCGGATCAGCACGTCCCAGTGCGCCGCACCGGTGACCGCGGTGAACGCGGCCGGCGCGCTGATCAGCTCGGCCCCGGCCTCGCGCAAGGCGCTGTACAACTCAGGAAAACGCAGGTCGTAGCACACGCTCAGGCCCAGCTTGCCCACCGGGGTATCGGCGACCACCACCCGCGCGCCGTGGGCATAGTCATCGGACTCGCGATAGCGACCGCGGTTATCGGCAACATCCACGTCGAACAGGTGCAATTTGTCGTAGCGGGCGACCAGCTCGCCGTGCTCGTCCACCAGCAGGGAGCAGGCATGGGCTTTGGCCTCGGGCCGGTCGACAGGCGGCAGCGGCAGGGTGCCCGCCACAATCCATAAGCTGAGGTCACGAGCGGTCTGTTTCAACCACGGCAGGATCGGCCCTTCTCCGCGGGCCTCGGCCAGGCCGATGGCGGCGCTGTCGCGACGGCCCATGGCGGCGAAGTTTTCCGGCAACACGGCAAGCCGCGCGCCCTGCTCCGCAGCCTGTTCAAGCAGGGCCCGGGCCCGGGCCAGATTGCCCGCGATATCGTCCTGACTGATCATCTGAATGACGGCGCTGGTCATATCCATGCTCTACCTGGACTTCTCGAAAGGTTTGATAAAGGTGATTTTAGGCTCTTTCACCGGGCCTTCGACCCGATAGTTGACGCTGGCATAGCGCGCGACCTTGTCGCCGAGCAGCCGATCGACGAGAAACAGCGCCCCGCCAATGGCCGGGGCGCCAACGATCAGCGCGGCCAGCGGCAGATTGTTGGTCACCGGCAGCGTGACCATCAGGTTGGCGTCGATACGGTCACGGACCATGTCCAGGGTGCCATCCAGCTCGAAATTGCTCGACGGCCCGGTCATGGCGATCGGACTGCGGGTCACGTAGACCCCGTCGCTGGCCACCAGCAGGCCTTTCACCCGGTCGTAGCTCAGCCCCTTGTCGAACAGGTCGGAGAAGTCCAGGCGCAGGCGCCGGCCGATCGAGTTGAAATTCAGCAGACCAAACACCCGCAGGGCCTGGGCGCCACCTTCCACTTCGACGAACTGGCCGCTGCGCAAGGTGGCATCCATGGTTCCGGAGAATCGCTTGAGGCTGATCCAGGCCGGCGACCCCTGCCAGCGGCCATCGACATCCATATGGAATTCGCGACTGGTGACGGACGGCGCGAAGTTCCATGCCTTCAGTACATCCGCCAGGTTCTTGCCTTCCAGACGCCCCTTGAACCAACTGCCGCTGGCCCCCGGCGCGCCTTCCCAGCCGGCAGTGCCATCGATCATCAGGCCGTTGAGATCAAGGTCGAGATCGTTGAAGGCGATACCTCGCGCGGTGGGACGCACTTTCAGCGACCAGCTCCCCAGCAGGTCGTCGCCGCGGAACAGCTTGGCGATGTTCAGGTCCAGCGCCGGAATGTTGCGCGGATCCACCGAAGCCAGCGGGTCGGGAGCATCGGGCGAGGCCTCCTCGCTCGGATCGGCGGCGGGCAGGTGCAGGGTCTGCAGGTTGATGGCGATGGGCGCGGCCTTGGCATCGGGGATGCGCGCATTGCCGATGACTTCCTGGCTGTCCAGGCGCAGGCCCCAGTTGTCGCTGTTGCGGTCCAGGCGCACTACCGCCTGGTTCAGTTCGAAGCTGTAGGCTTTCAACTTGCCGATGCTCAGGTCGATATCCCGCAGGATCTGCCGCGCGCTGCCGCCGGGGTCGCTGCCGGCATAGGCGCTGGCCTTGTTCTGCCAGCCTTCCACATCCACTTCGGCCAGCTTGCCCTTGACCCGCAGCCCCGGGATCGACGGCACCTGCGCAGTGCCGCCACCCAGCACCAGCTCACCGCGGACCTGCTCGGTCTTGCCCGGCTGCGCGGCCATGGCCAGACTGGCCAGGTCGGCATAGGTCGCATCGATCCGCCGCTCGGCGCCCTGCAGGTTCATGCGGAACTGGCTGGCACGGGTGTCGTTGGCGCCCTTGCCGAAAGGCGCCGGCAGATCGATGCTCAGTCCCTTGAGGTTGGAGTCGACGCTGAGTTCGCTGGTGCTGCCCAGCAACACCTGCAGTTGATAAGGCAACTCGCCCGAAACCGGCAGCGGCTGGTTGAACTGCAACCAGTCGGTCAGGGACTTAAGGGCGATCTGCCCCTTGGCGGCGATCCGCGTCTGCAGTTGACCAGGCTTGCCTTCGGCGAAGATCTCCGCGCTGACCGGCTTGCCGAACGCCGTGAGGGCGATGTTCCTGCCGCTCAGGCCCTTGTCCAGGTCGAAGCGGAAATCGCCCTTGAGCTGACTCAGTTCGAGCAGCGGTTCGCTGAGTTTCAAGCGTGCATCCCGGGTCTGGAAGTCCACCACCACCTTGGGCGTCTGGCCATGGGCCAGCGGGATGTCCAGTTTCAGCGAACCGTCGAGGCCGCCCTCGCCTTCCCAGCCGGCGAAGGTGGCAGCGGTGCCGATCGGCGCTTCCTGGAGAATCTTCAGGCCATCGCCGAGGGTGCCATCGAAGGCCCCGTCGACGTACAGATGGCTGTGCTCCCCCGCCGCAACATGGGGAATGTCCACCAGCACATCACTGACATAGGTGTTGAGCATCTGCCCGCGGCTGGCCTTGATCCGCACACCGTGATCGTCGATGAACACATCACCGTCGACCTTGCTCAGTTGCGGCCAGCCCGGCTGGAAGTCCAGGACCGCATCCTCGACCTTGAAGAACAGCGTGATGCTGCGGGCATGATCCGGCGCCCCATGATTCAGCGAGCCCTGATACTGGAAATAGCCCTCGTCGACCTTGCCCTTGAGGATTGCGGTACGCAGCCAGTGGGCCACATCGGGGCTGAGCACTTCCGGCAGGTACTTGCCGGTGTAGCGGCCATCGCCCTCGACCAGACCGACCCGCAGGTCCATGTAGTCCTCGCTGCCTTCGTCGAACAGCAGGCGGATAAGGAAGTCACCGGCGATCTTGCCCTCTTCGCCCAGGACCTTGAGATAGGGGGCGATCAGGGTGAAGCCGTCCTTGTCCAGCTTCCAGGTCAGCTGCGCGTTGGCTTTCAGGTAATGCCAGGGATCGGCGAAGATCGGCACCAGGTGCAGCATGAACTTCTCGGTATCCAGACGCAGTTCGCCGTGACCAAGGTCGCCGCTGATGCTGCCGCTGACATTCCCCGCCGCCGGCGCGCCATGGTAGGCATCGAAGCCGACCCGGTCGAGGTTGGCGGCGAAACTGAACATGCGATCGCCTTCGACCTGCGGGCGGATATCCAGCAGCACGTTGCGCAGGCCGCCGGTCACCTTCAGCCCATCGACCACCGCCATGCCCTGCTTCGGCAGCGGACCGAGGGCCTGGATCAGTGGCGTCAGGGGTGTCAGGTCAACACGGTCGGCCTGGATATGCCACAGCTCGCCATCCGTCTCATCGTTGCGCTGGCGGATCTGCACGCGGGATTCCCAGCGGGTGTCGCCAAGGCTCAGGGCCAGGGAGTCGAGGGTGATCTCCATGCCCTGCTCGCTGCGCCGCAGCCAGGCATTCAGCGCCAGGTTTTCCAGGCTGACCGGTTTGCGCTCGGCGTAGCCGGCGCGCAGTTTCGGTGCGTTCAGGCGCAGCGTCGCGCTCTGCAGCCGGCCTTCGCGCCAGTCGATCCAGACTTCGCCGCCGGCCCGCGCTTCCGGCAGTTGCCATTGGCCCAGCAGGCGCGCCGGCAACCATCGGGCCCAGTCGCTCTGCGGCAGGCTGAGATAGCCTTCGACCTGGCCATCGCGCCACTGCGCCGGGCGAATCCGACTCTTCAGGCTGATCGCCATGGGCTGGCCATCGGGCAGGGTCAGGCGCGCATCGAGGCGCTGGCGCACGCTGCCGGTCTGCAGGCTCAGGCCGACATAGGTCAGGGTCAGCGGATCGTGATCGAAGGGTTCCAGGGTGATCTGGCTGTCGAGAAGGGAGACTTTCGCCACCACCTGCATGCGTTGCAGCAGTTGCTCGACATCCAGCGGCTGGTCGTCGGTTACCGGCAAGCCCTTGAGCGTCCAGCGACCGTCCTCGGACTCATGCAGATTGAGCTGCAGACCGCCCAGTTCGACGCGGGCCAGGCGTACATCGCGATGAGTCAGGGAGGCCCACAGGTCGGGCACCACCTTGACCGCGTCCAGGCGCAGGGCCGAGTTGCCCTCGCCAACCTGCACGTCGCGCACCACCAGGATCGGTGCCAGGCCACTCCAGCGGCCCTCCAGCGCACCGATGTGCAGCGGCATGCCGAGCGCGGCCTCGGCCTTGTCCTGGACTTCGGTACGGTATTCGGCGACCAGCGGAATCAGCTCGCGACCGAGGCTGACGTACAGAGCAACCAGCACCGCCAGGAGCGCGCAGGCACCCAGCCCCCAGCGGGTCAATGCAGCCAGAACGCGGATCAGACGCTCCATAGTGGCCCCCCGAGTCGTTCTGTAACTATGGCCCGACGTGCCGGGTTTGCCAGCACCTGGGAGGCGGTCGAGGGTTCAGGACGAATCAGAGCAGCACCACGTCATATTGTTCCTGGGAATACATGGACTCCACCTGGAAACGAATGGTTCGCCCGATGAAGGCTTCAAGTTCGGCGACGTTGCCCGATTCCTCGTCCAGCAGGCGGTCCACCACCTTTTGATTGGCGAGCACTCTATACCCTTCGGCCTGATACGCCCGTGCCTCGCGAAGGATTTCCCTGAAAATCTCGTAGCAGACTGTTTCCGGGGTCTTCAGCTTGCCGCGCCCCTGGCAGCTGACGCACGGCTCGCAGAGCACCTGCTCGAGGCTTTCCCGGGTGCGCTTGCGGGTCATCTGCACCAGGCCCAGCTCGGTCAGGCCAATGATGTTGGTCTTGGCATGGTCGCGTTCGAGCTGTTTTTCCAGCGTGCGCAGGACCTGGCGCTGGTGCTCTTCGTCTTCCATGTCGATGAAGTCGATGATGATGATCCCGCCGATGTTGCGCAGGCGCAGCTGGCGGGCAATGGCGGTGGCGGCTTCGAGGTTGGTCTTGAAGATGGTTTCCTCGAGATTGCGATGGCCGACGAACGCCCCGGTGTTGACGTCGATGGTGGTCATGGCCTCGGCCGGGTCCACCACCAGGTAGCCGCCGGACTTGAGCGGCACCTTGCGCTCGAGGGCGCGCTGGATCTCGTCCTCGACGCCGTAGAGGTCGAAGATCGGCCGCTCGCCCGGGTAATGCTCCAGGCGATCGGCGATTTCCGGCATCAGTTCGGCGACGAACTGCGTGGTTTTCTGGAAGGTTTCCCGCGAGTCGATGCGGATCTTCTCGATCTTCGGGTTGACCAGGTCGCGCAGGGTACGCAGGGCCAGGCCCAGGTCCTCGTAGATCTCCGTGGGCGCACCGACGGTCTTGATCTGCACGCCGATCTGGTCCCAGAGGCGGCGCAGGTAGCGGATGTCCATGAGGATCTCGTCGGCCCCGGCGCCTTCGGCGGCGGTACGCAGGATGAAACCACCGGAATCCTGGATGTTCTCCTGGGCCACGCACTCGCTGACCACCTGCTTCAGGCGTTCGCGCTCGGCTTCGTCCTCGATCTTCAGGGAAATGCCGACATGCTTGGTGCGCGGCATGTACACCAGGTAGCGCGATGGAATCGACAGCTGCGTGGTCAGGCGCGCGCCCTTGGAGCCGATCGGATCCTTGGTCACCTGCACCACCAGGCTCTGGCCCTCGTGGACCAGCGCGCTGATGCTCTCCACGGTCGTGCCTTCGCGCAGGGAGATTTCCGAGGCATGGATGAAGGCGGCCCGCTCCAGGCCGATATCGACGAACGCCGCCTGCATGCCCGGCAGCACCCGTACCACCTTGCCCTTGTAGATATTGCCGACGATGCCGCGGCGCTGGGTGCGCTCGACATGGACCTCCTGAAGGACGCCGTTTTCCACCACCGCCACGCGGGATTCCATCGGGGTGATGTTGATCAGAATCTCTTCACTCATGGCAGGCTCTCGTCAAAGGGTCTTCAGGTAATCATGGATTGCCCGGCGCTGGCTGGCGAGCAATAAACGGTGATCAGGACATCCTCACGCTACGCCCGGCACGCCCTGCCAGCAGGGAATGCCGAAACGGGCCAGCAGTTCGGCGGTCTCCGCGACGGGCAGGCCGACCACGCCGGAATAGCTGCCCTGCAGGCCCTGCACGAATACCGCGCCGAGGCCCTGGATGGCGTAGGCGCCGGCCTTGTCGCACGGCTCGCCGCTGGCCCAGTAGGCCTGCGCCCGGGATTCGCTGATGGCGTTGAAGGAAACGCGGCTGGTGATGCACAGGCTTTCCGTGCGCTGGCCATCGGTGACGGCGACAGCGGTCAGCACTTCGTGCTCGCGACCGGACAGGGCAGCCAGCATGGCCAGGGCATCGTCGCGATCGAGCGGCTTGCCGAGAATCCGCCCATCGAGGACGACGGCAGTATCGGCGCCCAGCACGGCCAGGGGTTCGCGGGTGCCGCTGGCCGTGAGCAGGGCCAGGCCGGCGGCAGCCTTGCCCCGGGCCAGGCGCTCGACATAGGCACCGGCCTGTTCGCCGGGCAGTGGGGTTTCATCGATGGAAGCGCTGACGACCGTGAAGGGAATGCCGATCTGGGTCAGCAGTTCACGGCGGCGCGGCGAACCGGAAGCCAGGTACAGCGGGGTCATCTTGACGTCTCCCTGTCAGCGTCGAAACGCGGTGGTTCAGTAGATGCTCAGGCGGCTGCGCAGACCGCGCAGACCGAAACTGATCCATGGCCAGAGCAAGGCGCTGGTCACCGCCGGCCAGATCAGCGCCAGGGTCGGCTGGCGGTTGCCGGTCAGCGCGCTGAGCCAGAGCTGCACCAGTTGCGCGACCCCGAACACCACGAGGATGGTCAGGCTCTGCTGCCACATCGGGAACATGCGCAGACGTTGCTGCAGGCTGAGCACGAGGAAGGTGATCAGGGTCAGCACCAGGGCGTTCTGCCCCAGCAACGTGCCGTAGAGCACGTCCTCGCACAGGCCGAGAAGAAATGCGGTGGTCATGCCGATCTTGTGCGGCAGGTTGAGGGTCCAGAAGGCCAGCAGCAAGGCCAGCCACAACGGACGGAAGATATCCATGAACGGCGGCATCGGCCAGACGCTCAGGAGCAGGCCGATCAGGAAGGTCAACCAGACCACCCAGCCGTTCTTGCCTTGGGTACTGACCATCAATGTCTCTCCCGGGAGGGGGTCGTTGCCGCGCCGTGGCTGTTCGCCGCGGCGGCAGGCGCTGCTGGCGCGGCCGCCGGCGCCTGTGGAGCGACCGGGGCGGTGGCGGCAGGTGCGTTGGCGGCAGGTACCGCGGGAGCCGGGAGCGGATGCGCCGGATCACTGGCCGGGAGCGTCTGCACCGGGTGATCCGCTTCCTGGGCCTTGACCGCATCGCTGGCGCGTTCTTCCGGGGTACGGCTGTCGGAGAACACCAGCAGCAGGTAGCGGCTGCGGTTCAGCGCCGCGGTCGGTACCGCGCGAACGATGGCGAATGGCTGGCCGGAATCGTGGATCACTTCCTTGACCGTGGCCACCGGATAACCGGCGGGGAAGCGCTGGCCAAGGCCGGAGCTGACCAGCAGATCGCCTTCCTTGATATCGGCGGTGTCGGCGACATGGCGCAGTTCCAGGCGCTCCGGGTTGCCGGTACCGCTGGCGATGGCACGCAGGCCGTTGCGGTTGACCTGCACCGGGATGCTGTGGGTGGTGTCGGTGAGCAGCAGCACCCGCGAGGTGTACGGCATCAACTCGACCACCTGGCCCATCAGGCCGCGGGCGTCGAGCACCGGCTGGCCGAGGACCACGCCATCGCGCTCGCCCTTGTTGATCAGGATGCGATGGGTGAACGGGTTCGGATCCATGCCGATCAGCTCGGCAACCTCGACCTTCTCGTTGACCAGCGCCGAGGAGTTGAGCAGTTCGCGCAGGCGTACGTTCTGCTCGGTCAGCGCCGCCAGCTTCTGCAGGCGACCTTGCAGGAGCAGGGCTTCGGTCTTGAGTTTCTCGTTCTCGGCGATCAGCTCGGTGCGGCTGCCGAACTGGCTGGCCACGCCTTGCCACAGACGCAGCGGCAGATCGGTGATGGTGTAGGACTGCATCAGCACCAGGGACATCTGGTCACGCACGGGCTTGAGCACGGTGAAGCGGGCATCGACCACCATCAGGGCGATCGACAGCACGACCAGCACGAGCAGGCGCACGCCCAGCGACGGGCCTTTGGCGAAAAGCGGTTTAATGGGCCGCTCCTCGTGGTCGACGGTTCAGCAGGTCATTCATACGGCAACGCACCGGCCTGGCTTGCGGAGTGGGTGGAATCGACGTCCGGACGGACATCAGCCCGGGTTCGGAAAGCACTGCGCAGGCTAGCCGAAAACCGGGCGACGGGGAGGCGATCCGGCGAATCACTCGCTGGAAAGCAGGTCCATGGTGTGCTTGTCCATCATTTCCAGGGCGCGACCGCCGCCACGGGCGACGCAGGTCAGCGGATCCTCGGCGACGATCACCGGCAGACCGGTTTCCTGGGCCAGCAGCTTGTCCAGGTCGCGCAGCAGGGCACCACCACCGGTCAGCACCAGGCCACGCTCGGCGATGTCCGAAGCCAGTTCCGGAGGCGATTGCTCCAGAGCGCTCTTGACCGCCTGGACGATGGTCGCCAGGGACTCCTGCAGGGCTTCCAGCACTTCGTTGGAGTTCAGGGTGAAGGCACGTGGCACACCTTCGGCCAGGTTGCGGCCGCGGACGTCGACTTCGCGCACTTCGCCGCCCGGATAGGCGGTACCGATTTCCTGCTTGATGCGCTCGGCGGTGGATTCGCCGATCAGGCTGCCGTAGTTGCGGCGCACGTAGGTGACGATGGCTTCGTCGAAGCGGTCGCCGCCGACGCGGACGGATTCGGCGTAGACCACGCCGTTCAGGGAGATCAGCGCGATTTCGGTGGTACCGCCGCCGATATCGACGACCATCGAGCCACGGGCTTCCTCCACCGGCAGGCCGGCACCGATGGCCGCGGCCATCGGTTCTTCGATCAGGAATACTTCGCGGGCACCGGCGCCCAGGGCCGATTCACGGATGGCGCGGCGCTCGACCTGGGTCGACTTGCACGGCACGCAGATCAGCACGCGCGGGCTTGGCTGCAGGAAGCTGTTCTCGTGCACCTTGTTGATGAAGTACTGCAGCATCTTTTCGCAGACGCTGAAGTCGGCGATCACGCCGTCCTTCATCGGACGAATGGCAGCAATGTTGCCCGGAGTACGGCCGAGCATGCGCTTGGCTTCGGTACCGACCGCGACGACACTTTTCTGGTTGCCGTGAGTACGAATGGCCACGACGGAGGGCTCATTCAGGACGATACCGCGCTCACGCACGTAAATAAGGGTGTTGGCAGTGCCCAGGTCGATGGAGAGATCGCTGGAAAACATGCCACGCAGTTTCTTGAACATGGGAAAGGGACCCTGGCAACGCGTGGGTAAAAAAGTGCGGCAAACTCTAACAATGGCGGGGATTTTGGGCAAGGCGCCAATATGTTAAATTGGCGGTTTTTCCGAGCAGGCCAGCACACGATCGGGCCTTATGACCGCGTGTATACCGGCATGTTCCTCACCTCGGACAATTCCGTTTTTTCTCCAGGAGATCCCCATGGCGCTTGAACGCTGCGATGTGGAAAAGATCGCTCACCTGGCCCGACTGGGCCTGAACGAAGCCGATCTGCCACGCACTACCGATGCCCTGAACAGTATTCTGGGACTGGTCGACCAGATGCAGGCCGTCGACACCACTGGCATCGAGCCGCTGGCCCACCCTCTGGAAGCCAGTCAGCGCCTGCGCGCCGACGTTGTAACAGAAAGCAACCATCGCGACAGCTACCAGGCCATCGCCCCGGCGACGGACAGCGGCCTGTACCTCGTTCCAAAAGTCATCGAGTAAGGGAATAGCGCCTGCCATGCATCAACTTACCCTGGCCGAGATCGCCCGCGGACTCGCCGACAAATCGTTTTCCTCCGAAGAGCTGACCCGTGCCCTGCTGGCGCGCATCCACCAGCTCGACCCGCAGATCAACAGCTTCATCAGCGTCACCGACGACCTGGCCATCAGCCAGGCGCAGGCCGCCGATGCCCGCCGTGCCGCCGGCGAGAGCGGTGCCCTGCTCGGCGCGCCGATCGCCCACAAGGACCTGTTCTGCACCCAGGGCATCCGCACCAGCTGCGGCTCGAAGATGCTCGATTCGTTCAAGGCGCCGTATGACGCCACCGTGGTCGCCAGACTGGCCGAGGCCGGCACCGTGACCCTGGGCAAGACCAACATGGACGAATTCGCCATGGGTTCGGCCAACGAATCCAGCCATTACGGCGCGGTGAAGAACCCGTGGAGCCTGGAGCACGTCCCGGGCGGTTCGTCCGGTGGTTCCGCCGCTGCGGTCGCCGCGCGCCTGCTGCCGGCCGCCACCGCGACCGACACCGGCGGCTCGATCCGCCAACCCGCCGCGCTGACCAGCCTGACCGGCCTGAAACCGACCTACGGGCGTGTTTCGCGCTGGGGCATGATCGCCTACGCCTCCAGCCTCGACCAGGGCGGCCCGCTGGCGCGCACCGCCGAGGACTGCGCCCTGCTCCTGCAAGGCATGGCCGGCTTCGATCCGAAGGACTCCACCAGCATCGACGAACCGGTGCCCGACTACAGCGCCAGCCTGAACACCTCGCTGCAGGGCCTGCGCATCGGCCTGCCGAAGGAATACTTCGGTGCCGGCCTCGACCCGCGCATCGCCGACCTGGTCCACGCCAGTGTCAAGGAGCTGGAAAAGCTCGGCGCGGTGATCAAGGAAATCAGCCTGCCGAACGTCCAGCACGCCATCCCGGCGTACTACGTGATCGCCCCGGCCGAGGCCTCCTCGAACCTGTCGCGTTTCGACGGCGTGCGCTTCGGCTACCGCTGCGAGAACCCGAAGGACCTGACCGACCTGTACAAGCGTTCCCGTGGCGAAGGCTTCGGCAGCGAAGTGCAGCGCCGCATCATGGTCGGCACCTACGCCCTGTCGGCCGGCTACTACGATGCCTACTACCTGAAGGCACAGAAGATCCGTCGCCTGATCAAGAACGACTTCATGGCCGCCTTCGAGGGCGTCGACGTGATCCTCGGCCCGACCACGCCGAACCTGGCCTGGAAGATCGGCGAGAAGAACGCCGACCCGGTCGCCGCCTACCTGGAAGACGTCTACACCATCACCGCCAACCTCGCCGGCCTGCCAGGCCTGTCGATGCCGGCCGGCTTCGTCGACGGCCTGCCGGTCGGCGTGCAACTGCTGGCCCCGTATTTCCAGGAAGGCCGCCTGCTCAACGTCGCGCACCAGTATCAGCAAGTGACTGACTGGCACACCCGCGCACCCAACGGCTTCTGAGGGACAGACACATGCAATGGGAAGTTGTCATCGGGCTGGAGATCCATACCCAGCTCGCCACCCAGTCGAAGATTTTCTCCGGCAGCGCCACCACGTTCGGCTCCGAGCCGAACACCCAGGCCAGCCTGATCGATCTGGGTATGCCCGGCGTGCTGCCGGTGTTGAACCAGGAAGCAGTGCGCATGGCCTGCATGTTCGGTCTGGCGATCGACGCCGAGATCGGCCAGCACAACGTGTTCGCGCGCAAGAACTACTTCTATCCGGACCTGCCCAAGGGCTACCAGATCAGCCAGATGGAGCTGCCGATCGTCGGCAAGGGCCACCTGGACATCGCCCTTGAAGACGGCACCGTCAAGCGCATCGGCATCACCCGCGCGCACCTCGAAGAGGACGCCGGCAAGAGCCTGCACGAAGACTTCAGCGGCTCCACCGGCATCGACCTGAACCGCGCCGGCACCCCGCTGCTGGAGATCGTTTCCGAGCCGGAAATGCGCAGCGCCAAGGAAGCCGTGGCCTACGTCAAGGCGATCCACGCCCTGGTGCGCTACCTGGGCATCTGCGACGGCAACATGGCCGAAGGCTCGCTGCGTTGCGACTGCAACGTGTCGATCCGGCCGAAAGGCCAGGTCGAGTTCGGCACCCGCTGCGAGATCAAAAACGTCAACTCGTTCCGCTTCATCGAGCGCGCCATCAACAGCGAAGTGCAGCGCCAGATCGACCTGATCGAGGACGGCGGCAAGGTCATCCAGGAAACCCGCCTGTACGACCCGAACAAGGACGAGACCCGCTCCATGCGCAGCAAGGAGGAAGCCAACGACTACCGTTACTTCCCCGATCCGGACCTGCTACCGGTGGTGATCGAGTCGGCCTACCTGACCGACCTGCGCGCCACCCTGCCGGAACTGCCGCCGCAGAAGGTCGAGCGCTTCCAGAGCCAGTACGGCCTGTCGGCCTACGACGCCAACGTGCTGGCTTCCAGCCGCGAACAGGCGGAGTACTTCGAGAAGGTCGCGGCCATCGGCGGCGACGCCAAGCTGGCGGCCAACTGGGTCATGGTCGAGCTGGGCAGCCTGCTCAACAAGCTGGGTGTCGAGATCGACCAGGCGCCAGTCAGCGCCGAGCAACTGGGCGGCATGCTCCTGCGCATTCGCGACAACACCATCAGCGGCAAGATCGCCAAGACCGTGTTCGAAGCGATGGCCGCCGGTGAAGGCGATGCCGACCAGATCATCGAGACCCGCGGCCTGAAGCAGGTCACCGATACCGGTGCGATCGAGAAGGTGCTGGATGAAATGCTCGCGGCCAACGCCGAGCAGGTCGAGCAGTACCGTGCGGCGGACGAAGCCAAGCGCGGCAAGATGTTCGGCTTCTTTGTCGGCCAGGCGATGAAAGCGTCGAAGGGCAAGGCGAACCCGCAACAGGTGAACCAACTGCTCAAGAGCAAGCTCGAAGGGTAACTTGCGGCACCGCTCACCTGTAGGAGCTGGCTTGCCTGCGAAGGACCGCGAAGCGGTCCCAGATACCAATGAAGTCTGGGACCGCTAACGCGGTCCTTCGCGGGCAAGCCACGCTCCTACAGGACATCGGCCACCTCAATGGAGCACTGTAATAAATGTGGCGTTCCCTCAGCGCCCTAGCGCTGTTCACCCTCCTCGCCGGCTGTGCCAGCCACGACATCGACCCACGCGGCTACGATGAAACCGGCACCGCCTCCTATTACGGCGCGCGCCATCACGGCAAACGTACTGCCAGTGGCGAAGCCTTCGACCAGCATGGCCTGACCGCCGCCCACCGCAGCCTGCCGTTCGGCACCAAGGTACTGGTCACAAACCTGAAGAACGACCGTAGCGTAGTGGTACGCATCAACGATCGTGGCCCGCATACCCGCGGTCGCCTGATCGACCTGTCACGCGCCGCCGCGCAACGCCTGGACATGATCCGTAGCGGAACGGCGCGAGTCCGGGTACAAAGCCTGAGCGACTGATTTCGTTTTCGGAGCACGACCATTTTCAACCTGGCCGCATTACCCACCTTCAGCCTCCTGCAACTGTGCAGCGGCCTGATCCTGCTGATCCTCGGCGCCGAACTGCTGGTGCGCGCGGCACTGCGCATCGCCGCCAGCCTGCATGTGCGGCCGCTGATCATCGGCCTGAGCCTGGTGGCCTTCGGCAGCAGCGCGCCGCAACTGACCGTCAGCCTGCAGGCCGCCTATACCGGGGCCCCGGACGTGGCGGTGGGCAGCGTGATCGGCAGCAATATCTTCAATGTGCTCGTCACCCTCGGCCTGGCCGCACTGATCATCCCGCTGCGGGTATCACGCCAGCTGGTGCGCCTGGATATCCCGCTGATGATCGGCGCCAGCCTCGCGGTCTACCTGCTGGCCCTCAACGAAGTGCTCGGGCGCTGGGAAGGCGCCCTGCTCCTGGCCGGTCTGCTGGCCTACCTGGCCATGCTCTGGCATCAGTCGCGGCATTACGCCCGCACCTACCCGGCGCCGAATCCGCGCGTCGATCGTGGCGTGGGCTTCTGGTTCGCCAGCCTGCTGCTGATGGCCCTGGGTCTGGGCCTGCTCAGCCTGGCCGGGCACCTGTTGCTGGAAGCCGCGGTGGAAGTGGCGACGGACCTGGGCCTGTCCGAGCGGGTGATCGGCCTGACCGTGGTCGCCGTGTGCACCTCGCTGCCGGAACTGGCCACCTCGCTGATCGCCGCCATCCGCGGCGAACGGGAGATCGCCGTGGGCAACGTGATCGGCAGCAACCTGTTCAACCTGCTGGCCGTGCTCGGCCTGACGGCGGTACTGACGCCGCAACCGCTGTCCATTTCGCCCAATGCCCTGGATTTCGACCTGCCGGTGATGCTCGGCGTCGCGGTGCTGACCCTGCCGGTGTTCTATTCCGGTTACCGGGTGACCCGCGCCGAGGGCCTGGTGTTTCTCTGCCTGTATCTGGCCTACGGCCTGCATGTGGTGGCCTTCACCACCGGCATGCCGCTGGCCAACCGCCTGGAGCAACTGATGTTGTTCTATGTCCTGCCAGTGCTGGGGTTGCTGCTCTGCTATACGACCCTGCGCGCCTGGCGTCGTCAACACTAAGGAAAACAAGATGGGCGATACGAAGAAAACCGGCGAACAGGTTCGCCGCCAGGTCATGGGCGATGCGTTCGTCGACCGCGCGCTGGGCAATGCCACCGAGTTCACCGCACCGCTGCAGGAGTTCGTCAACGAACACGCCTGGGGCAGCGTCTGGAGCCGCGACGGCCTGCCGCTGAAAACCCGCAGCCTGATCACCCTCGCCGCCCTGACCGCGCTCAAATGCCCGCAGGAACTCAAGGGCCACGTGCGCGGCGCATTGAACAATGGCTGTACGGTGGAAGAGATTCGCGAAGCCCTGCTGCATTGCGCAGTCTATGCAGGCGCGCCGGCGGCGATCGATGCATTCCGCGCGGCCCAGGAAGTGATCGACGCCTGGCAACAGGGCTGATCGATCACCTCCCGACCGGGGTCGTCAGGCGCTGGCCTTGCGACCCTTGGTGAGCTTGAAGACCACCCACAACACCGCCAGCCAGACCGGGATCAGCTCGACGGAAATTCGGATGCCCTCGGTCTGCCACATGATGACCAGGATGAAGGCGAGGAACGCCAGGCACAGGTAGTTGGTCAGCGGGTAGCCCAGGCTCTTGTAGAAGGTTTCCTGGCCCGCGGCCGCCTTGGCCTTGCGGAATTTCAGGTGGGTGATGCTGATGATCCCCCAGTTGATCACCAGCGACGACACCACCAGCGCCATCAGCAGGCCGAAGGCTTCACGGGGCATGAAGTAGTTGATGAGCACGCACAGGCCGGTGGCCAGCGCGGAAATGCCCAGTGCCACCAGCGGCACGCCCTTGGCATTGACCTTGAGCAGCTTCTTCGGTGCATCGCCCTGGGTCGCCAGGCCGAAGAGCATGCGGCTGTTGCAGTACACGCAGCTGTTGTAGACCGACAGTGCGGCGGTCAGGACCACCAGGTTGAGCACCGTTGCGACCACGTTGGAGTCCAGGTCGTGGAAGATCATCACGAACGGGCTGCCGCCATCGACCACTTTCTGCCACGGGTACAGCGCCAGCAGCACGGCCAGGGCACCGACATAGAACAGCAGGATGCGGTAGATCACCTGGTTGGTCGCACGCGGGATGCTGTGGCGCGGGTTGTCCGCTTCCGCGGCGGTGATGCCGACCAGCTCCAGGCCACCGAAGGAGAACATGATCACCGCCATGGCCATCATCAGCCCGGTGACACCGTTGGGGAAGAACCCGCCGTGCTGCCACAGGTTGGCGACGCTGGCGTCCGGGCCGCCGTTGCCGCTGATCAGCAGGTAGCCACCGAAACCGATCATGCCGAGGATCGCCACCACCTTGATCAGGGCGAACCAGAACTCCATCTCGCCGTAGACCTTCACCTGGCTGACGTTCATCAGGTTGATGATGACGAAGAAGATCGCCGCCGTGGCCCAGGTCGGGAACGTCGGCCACCAGTACTGCACGTAGATGCCCACGGCGGTCAGTTCCGCCATGCCCACCAGGACGTACAGCACCCAGTAGTTCCAGCCCGACATGAAGCCGGCGAACGGCCCCCAGTAGCTGTGGGCGAAGTGGCTGAAGGTCCCGGAAACCGGCTCTTCCACCACCATCTCACCGAGCTGGCGCATGATGAAGAAGGCGATCAGGCCGGCGATGGCGTAGCCCAGCAACACCGACGGGCCGGCCATCTGGATGGTCTGGGCGATGCCCAGGAACAGACCGGTACCGATGGCCCCGCCCAGGGCGATCAGCTGGATATGGCGATTTTTCAGGCCGCGATGCAAACGCTCGGGCGTGATCTGGTCTTGCATGAAGTGTCCTCAGACGTGAGACGCAGTGTTTGTATTATTTTTCCGCAGCATCTAGATCCATCCTCCCCACTGCAAGAGGAAGATTCCGATGTTGGTTGTCAGAGCCGCCGCCAAAGTCGTGATGACAATGATCGACGCCGCCAACTCGTGATTGCCATTGGCCGCGCGGGCCATGACATAACTGGCCGCCGCCGTGGGGCTGCCAATATAAAGGAACAGGATGCCCAGTTCCGCCCCGCGAAAGCCGCATAGCCAGCCGCCGAAGGTGAAGACCAGCGGCAACCAGACCATTTTCACCAGGCTCGAGCTCAGCGCCAGGCGCCCGCTGACCCGCAACGAGGCCAGCGACAGCGTGCCGCCGATGCACATCAGCGCCAGCGGCAAGGTCATCTGCGCGACATAGTCGGCGGACGTCAGCAGCCAGTTGGGCAGCGCCACCTTGGCGTAGGCCAGCGGTGTCGCCGCCAGCACGCTGATGATCAGCGGGTTGCGCAGGATACTCTTGAAGATGCTCCACGGATCGGACTTCAGCGTCGGGCTGTACACCGCGAGGATCACCGACGACAGCGAGTTGTACAGCAGGATCACCAGCCCGGCGAGGATCGCCCCGAGGGAAATGCCGTAGTCACCGTACAGGCTGGCCGCCAGGGCCAGCCCCACCACGCCGTTGTTGCCGCGGAACGCGCCCTGGGTATAGATGCCGCGATCTTCGCGGGGACAGCGCCATATGGCAATCAGCCAGGCCAAGCCAAAACTGCCGAAGGTGGCGGCGATGAAGTACAGCAGCAGCGCCGGCTTGACCGCAGCGTCGAGGTCGGCGTGGTAGATGCCGAGGAACAGCAGCGCCGGCATGCACAGGTTGAACACCAGCGACGAGGCGGTCTGGATGAAGTTGTCGTTGATCGCATCGATACGGCGCAGCAGCACGCCCATGAACAGCATCGCGAAGACCGGTGCGGTGATGTTCAGTGTCTGGATGAAGAGGGCGAGCATGCGGGGAAGGAGTCCGTGGCCTGTCGATAGGGGGCTAATGATACGCCAGTGCCAGTGTCAGGGACGGGGGATTCCGGATGAATTGCAGAAAAAAAGGCGGTCTTTCGGGCCTCATCGCTGGCAACGCCAGCTCCCACAAGGATCGCGTGCAGCGCTAACCCTGTAGGAGCTGGCGTTGCCAGCGATAAGCCCGAAAGAGCAATGAAGAAATCAGCGCCGCACGGGGCGCTTCTGCAGCTTGCGCTGCAAGGTCCGCCGGTGCATGCCCAGCGCCCGCGCCGTGGCGGAGATATTGCCCTCGTGCTCGTTCAGCACACGCTGGATGTGCTCCCACTGCAGGCGATCCACCGACATCGGGTTGTCCGGCACCAGGGTATCCAGGTCGGCGTGCTGGGAGACCAGCGCCGCCAGCACGTCATCGGCATCCGCCGGCTTGCACAGGTAGTTGCAGGCACCACGCTTGATCGCCTCCACCGCCGTGGCGATGCTGGAGTAACCGGTGAGGATCAGCACTTTCATCTCCGGGTCCAGTTCCAGCAGCTTGGGCAGCAGCACCAGGCCCGAGTCGCCCTCCATCTTCAGGTCCAGCGCGGCGTAGTCCGGCACATCCTGCTGGGCCAGGACCAGACCCTCCTCCGCCGAATTCGCGGTGCTGACGCGAAAACCGCGGCGGCTCATGGCCCGGGCCATCACCCGGGTAAAGGTCGTGTCGTCGTCGACCAGCAGCAGGTGCGGCTGTTCTTCACCCTCAACCTGGATTTCATCAGTCATCACACGTCTCCTCGCGCATCACGGGGCAAGCGCAGCTCGGTGAGCGTGCCGCCTTCTTCGTGACTATAGAGTTTTACCGAGCCACCAGCGCGCGTGACGCTGGCCTTGCTCAGGAACAGGCCGAGGCCGAAGCCCTTGCCCTTGGTGGTAAAGAAAGGTTTGCCGATCTGCTCGGCGATGGCCACCGGCACGCCGGGACCGTGGTCGCGGATGCTGATGACGATATCCGACGCATCCCAGTCGAGGTGCACTTCCAGGCCCTCGGGGCAGGCATCGGCGGCGTTGTTCAGCAGGTTCAGCAAGGCCTGGGTCAGGTCCGGCGGCGGCGCCAGGTGCGGGATCAGGCCCTGGCCGAGGCGCTGGAAACGGTAGCTGGCTTCGGGACGCATCAGGTGCCAGCGGTTCAGCGACTCGTCCAGCCAGAAGGTCACCGGCTGCTCCTCCACCACCATGCGCCGATTGGCTTCGGCGGCGCGCACCAGTTGCTGCAGGGTGTGCTTGCACTGCTTGACCTGCTCCTGGAGCACCGCCAGGTCATCCTGCAGCAGGGGGTCGGTGTGGTCCTGGCGCATCTCGTTGATCAGCACGCTCATGGTCGCCAGCGGCGTGCCCAGTTCGTGCGCGGCACCGGCGGCCTGGGTCGCCACGGCCAGCAACTGCTGGTCGCGCAGGCCTTCTTCGCGGCGCTGGGCCTGGAACTGCTCCTGGCGGCGCAGTTCCTCGGCCATCTTCGCGGCGAAGAAGGTGATCACCGCCGCGGCCAGGGCGAAGCTCAGCCACATGCCGTAGATCTGCATCTTTTCCCGGGCCATGGGGAAGGTGTCGAGCGGATAGAACTGCACCAGCAACAGGGTGTAGGCCACCAGCGCGATGCCGGAGAGGATCAGCGAATAGACCCAGGGCAAGGTCACCGCGGCGATCGCCAGCGGTACCAGGTAATAGGACACGAAGGGGTTGGTCGAACCGCCGGAGAAATACAGCAGGGCACTGTGGATCAGCAGGTCGCAGGCCAGCTGCACCGCGTATTCCAGCTCGGTGACTGGCAGCGAGGCACGCAGCCGCAGGGCGGTGACCAGGCACAGCACCATGGAGAAACCAAGGGTGACGCTCAGTGCCAGCCAGGGCAGCGGCAGCAGTTCGGTCCAGTAGGCGACAGCGACCGAACCGGCCTGGGCGGCCAGCACCAGGGTGCGGATAAACGTCAGGCGCCAGAGGTTCTGGCGTGTGGCAGACAACATTTGCATTTTGACCGGGGCGAGCATGAGCTCTCCTGATGAGTGCTCCAGGTAAACCCCGGCGAGTATACGCCAAGCGGCCTCCCGGGCTGCAGCGATGCGGCAACTCGCCACACCACAGAGGGCGAAATGATGGCTATGTGGAACCTTGGTGCTACTTTCAAGGTCGGATAGGGTCTGCGTGGCACAGGATCGTATCGGCCACGCCCATTTTTCAAGGAGTCGCACATGCATACCCCACGCCGTAGCGCCAAAGCCCTGCTGGCCGCCAGTGTCCTGGTCAGCCTTCCCGTGCTGGCGGACGAGCCGCGCTACAACCAGATCTCCCTGCGCGCCGAAGCCAGCAAGGAAGTCGCGCGCGACCTGATGGTCGTGACCCTGTACAGCGAAGCGCAGAACAGCGACCCGGCCAAGCTGGCCAACGAAATCACCACCACGCTGAACAAGGCCCTGGAGCAGGCGCGCCAGGTCAAGGGCGTGAAGATCAGCCAGGGCAGCCGCAACGCCTACCCGATCTACGACGACAAGGGCCAGAAGATCACCGGCTGGCGCGAGCGCGCTGAAGTGCGTCTGGAAAGCGCCGATTTCCCGGCCCTGTCCAAGCTGACCGGCGAACTGCTGCAGCAGTTGAAGATGGGGGGCATGGACTTCGCCATCGCCCCGGCCACGCGCAAGGCCAGCGAGGACGCCCTGCTCAAGGACGCGGTCGACGCCTTCAAGGCCCGCGCGCAGATCGCCACCGAGGCACTGGGTGGCAAGGGCTACAAGGTGGTCAGCCTGAACCTCAACAGCAGTGGCTATCCGCAGCCGTATGCACGGGCACCGATGATGATGAAGGCCAGCATGGATGCCGAGGGCGCGGCGGCGCCGCAGGTCGAGGCGGGCACCAGCGAGGTGAGCGTCAACGCCGATGGCACCATCGAAGTGCAGATGTAATCCCCGGCGGACTGCCCGCTCCGCGCAGGAGCGGGCAGTCCGCGAAAGGACCGCAAAGCGGTCCCATATCACGCTGTCATGAGGGACCGCTGCGCGCTCCTTTCGCGGTGGTTCGTCACACGACAAGCCGCGCTCCTACGAAGAATGCATCTCCAGCAGCAAACTTCTCCGCGCAAACGTTCAACCTGCGCAAAATTACAGTAAAGCGACATCCATTTACGTCACCTTCACTTTTCCCGCCACCAGCTATCCTCAAGCATTGCATCGGGTACAGCACCTGCATAAGTATCCTCGGGTCGGCTCACGAGGCCGCCCTCAGATAAACAATGACAACAATGAGGCCACCATGCTGAAAACCGCAGTCATTCCGTTCCTCCTCGGCGCCGGTCTGCTCGCCGCCACCCCCGCCGCACAGGCCGCATCCAACCTGGTGTACTGCTCCGAAGGCAGCCCCGCCGGCTTCGACCCCGCCCAGTACACCACCGGAACCGACTTCGACGCCTCGTCCGAAACCATCTTCAACCGCCTCGCCCAGTTCGAGCGCGGCGGCACCAAGGTCATTCCCGGCCTCGCCACCCACTGGGACGTCTCCGATGACGGCCTGACCTACACCTTCCACCTGCGCGAAGGGGTGAAGTTCCACACCACCGACTACTTCAAGCCGACCCGGCCGTTCAACGCCGACGACGTGCTGTTCAGCTTCAACCGCATGCTCGACAAGGACATGCCGTTCCGCAAGGCCTACCCCACCGAGTTCCCGTACTTCACCGACATGGGCATGGACGCGAATATCAAGAAGGTGGAAAAACTCGACGACCACACCGTCAAGTTCACCCTCGCCGACGTCGACGCCGCGTTCATCCAGAACATCGCCATGAGCTTCGCCTCGATCCAGTCCGCCGAATACGCCGAGCAGTTGCTCAAGCAGGGCAAGGCCGCGGACATCAACCAGAAGCCGATCGGCACCGGCCCGTTCGTGTTCAGCAAGTACCAGAAGGACGCGCAGATCCGCTTCAAGGGCAACAAGGACTACTGGCTGCCCGAGGAAGTGAAGATCGACAACCTGATCTTCGCCATCACCACCGACGCCTCGGTGCGCATGCAGAAGCTGAAGAAGAACGAGTGCCAGGTCACCCTGTTCCCGCGTCCGGCCGACCTTGAAACGCTGAAGGCCGACCCGAACCTGCAGATGCCCTCCCAGGCCGGCTTCAACCTCGGCTACATCGCCTACAACGTGATGGACAAGATCAAGGGCAGCAACGAGCCCAACCCCATGGCCCAGCTCAAGGTCCGCCAGGCGCTGGACATGGCGGTGAACAAGCAGCAGATCATCGATTCGGTGTACCAGGGCGCCGGGCAACTGGCGGTCAACGCCATGCCGCCGACCCAGTGGTCTTACGACGACACCATCAAGGACACCGCCTACGATCCGGAAAAAGCCAAGGCGCTGCTCAAGGAGGCCGGGGTCAAGGAAGGCACCGAGATCACCCTGTGGGCCATGCCGGTGCAGCGACCGTACAACCCCAACGCCAAGCTGATGGCCGAAATGATCCAGTCCGACTGGGCCAAGATCGGCATCAAGGCGCGCATCGTCAGCTATGAATGGGGCGAATACATCAAGCGCGCCAAGGACGGCGAGAACGGCGCCATGCTGATCGGCTGGAGCGGCGACAACGGTGACCCGGACAACTGGCTCGGCACCCTGTACGGTTGCGACGCGGTCAATGGCAACAACTTCTCCCACTGGTGCAACACCGACTATGACAAGCTGGTCAAGGAGGCCAAGCGCATCCCCGACCAGGCCAAGCGTACCGAGCTGTACAAGCAGGCCCAGCACATCCTCAAGGACCAGGTGCCGATCACGCCGATCGCCCACTCCACGGTCTACCAACCCATGCGCAAGAACGTCGATGACTTCAAGATCAGCCCGTTCGCCCTCAACGACTTCAATGGCGTCAGCCTGAAGCCTTGACCGCATGGTCGGCCCCGGTCGCATCCACGGGATGCGGCTGGGGACGCCAGGGGGCGGGCCGAGTCGCTGCGTGGATGAGTCGTCAGCTATCCGCTGAAAATTCCACGAATCACTCAGAAACCTCCTACCCGAATTTGCACCTTGTGTACCTCGTCGGACGCCGTTCCCCCACTTACCTTGGGACCGGTGCCGCGGCGCGTGAGCGAGGATTCGCCATGTACCGCGGAAACTTCCAATAACGACGACAAGACAGGGAATTCCCATGCGTATGACGTCTCTCTTCGCCGCCTTGCTCGGGGCCGGCCTGCTGGCCCATTCGCCGCTCGGCCTGGCCAAGGGCAGCCTGGTGTTCTGTTCCGAAGGCAGCCCTTCCGGCTTCGATACCGCGCAGTACCAGAGCGGCACCGACAACGACGTAGCCGAACCGCTGTACAACCGCCTGGTGGAGTTCGAACGCGGGGCCACCGGCGTGCTGCCGGCGCTGGCCACCGACTGGACCATCGCCGACGACGGCCTGACCTACACCTTCAACCTGCGCCCCGGGGTCAGGTTCCACAGCAACGCCGGCTTCACCCCGAGCCGCGAGTTCGATGCCGACGACGTGCTGTTCACCTTCAACCGCATGCTCGACGCGACCCACCCGTTCCGCATGGCCTACGGCACCGAGTTCCCCTACTTCACCGCCATGGGCATGGACAAGACCATCGCCAGGGTCGAGAAGACCGGGCCGCTGACCGTGGTCTTCACCCTCAACCACGTCGATGCCGCGTTCATCCAGAACCTGGCGATGAGCTTCGCCTCGATCCTCTCCGCCGAATACGCCGAGCACCTGCTCAGCCGCGGCACCCCATCGGACATCAGCCACAAGCCGATCGGCACCGGGCCATTCGTGTTCAGCCGCTACCAGAAGGACGCGCAGATCCGCTACCGCGGCAATCCCGACTACTGGGCACCGGAACAGGTGAAGCTCGACCAGCTGGTGTTCTCGATCAACCCGGATCCGTCGGTGCGCATCCAGAAGCTACGCAAGGGCGAATGCCAGGTCGGCATCCATCCCCGCCCCGCCGACCTCGAAGCGCTGCGCCAGGACCCGAACATCGACCTGATCGAGAAACCCGCCTACAACCTCGGCTATATCGCCTACAACACCCGGCACAAGCCGTTCGACCAGCTCCAGGTGCGCCAGGCGCTGGACATGGCGGTGGACAAGCAGGCGATCGTCAGGACCGTGTTCCAGGGCGCCGGCGAAGTGGCGGTCAACGCCATGCCGCCGACCCAGTGGTCCTATGACGAGAGCATCGTCGATACCCCCCACGACCTGGAAAAGGCCAAGGCGATGCTGCGTGACGCCGGGGTCAAGGAAGGCACCGAGATCACCCTCTGGGCCATGCCCGTGCAGCGCCCCTACAACCCCGACGCGCGGCTGATGGCGCAGATGCTGCAGAACGACTGGGGCAAGCTCGGCCTCAAGGTCAACATCGTCAGCTACGAGTGGGGCGAATACCTCAAGCGGGCCAAGGACGGTGAGCACGACACCATCCTGATCGGCTGGACCGGCGACAACGGCGATCCGGACAACTGGCTCGGCACCCTGTACAGCTGCGACGCCATCGGCAGCCACAACCACTCCATGTGGTGCGATCCGGAATACGACGCGCTGGTCAGGAAGGCCAAGGGCACCAGCGATCGCGAGCAGCGCTCCGAGCTGTACCGCCAGGCCCAGCAGTACCTCAAGCAGCACGTGCCGATCACCCCCGTCGCCCACTCCACGGTTAGCCAGCCGGTGAGCACGCGGGTGAAGGATTACCTGGTGAGTCCGTTCGGTCGGACTTCGTTCCTGGATGTCGGCATCGATTGAGCCGGTCCGGGACGGAGCGCGGTCCATCCGATCCGCTCCGTTGCACTGAGCGGTGGGTCCACGAAACCCGCCGCCTCACTGAGAAGAACAAGAAAGGAACATTGCCTTGAAACGACTCACTTCCGTAATCGCCCTGTCCCTGGGCAGCCTCACCGGTGTCGCCCACGCCGAAGCCGTCAGCCAGGACTACCTGCCGCTGACCGTCAAGAACACCAGCGCCCAGCACCAGGCCACAGGCTTCATCGAGGGCCAGAGCCTGTCCGGCTCGACCCGCAACTGGTATGCCCGCGAACGCGCGACCAAGGCTCCGCTGTACCGCTACTACAAGAGCGACGGCACCCGCCGCGACAGCCACAGCCGCGACAACTGGGTGCAGGGCACCATCCTCGACTACAGCTCGGGCTTCACCCAGGGCACCGTCGGTTTCGCCACCCAGGTCGCCGCCTACAACGCCATCGCCCTGGAACGGGGACGCGCCGCGGTCGCCGGGCCGAACAACCGCACCCTGACCCACAGCGACGGCGACGTCATCGGCCAGTGGAGCAAACTGGGCCTGGCCAACCTGCAGGCGCGCGTGTCCAACACCACCCTGACCGCCGGCCGGCAGTCGATCAACACCCCGGTGTTCGCCTACATCGGCAACCGCGCGCTGCCGTCGAGCTTCGACGGGGTCGCCGTGCACAGCGCCGAATTCGACAACCTGTCCGTCGACCTCAGCAGCTTCAGCCGGGTCTCGACCCGCACGGAGCAGGGCCGCAGCCGGTTCACCACGGAGTACTCGGCGATCGCCGCCAACAGCGACCGGGTCAGCCTGGCCGGCCTCAACTACCAACCGCTGCGCAGCCTGACCACCAGCCTGTATGTCGGCCATGTCGAGGACATCTGGAACCAGTACTACCTCGGCGCCTCCCACGAACTGGGGGATCGCGGCGTGCTCGGCCTGACCACCGGCTTCAACTGGTACGGCACCCGCGATACCGGCAGCGCCAGGCTCGGACCGATCGACAACGACACCTTCAGCCTGTCGTTCACCCTGGCGCACCAGGCCCACAGCCTGACCCTCGCCTACCAGGAAGTCAGCGGCGACGAGTACTTCGACTACGTACACGACACCAACGCGATCTTCCTCGCCAACTCGCTGTTCTCCGACTACAACGGGCCCAACGAGAAATCGCTGCAGTTCGGCTACGTCCTCGACCTCGCCGGCTACGGCGTGCCGGGGTTGCGCCTGAATGCCTACACCGCGCGCGGTTGGGGGATCGATGGCACCCACTACAAGGGCAACGGCTACAACGTGCGCAATCTCGATGGCGAACATCACCGGGAATGGTCGCTGGGTGCCAGCTACGTGGTCCAGAGCGGTCCGCTGCAGGCCACCAGCATCCGCGCGACCTACACCGCGCACCGCGCCACGCGCGCGCAGATCGACGGCAACGTCGATGAACTGCGGGTGGTGACCACCATTCCGTTCAACATTCTCTGAGCAGGTTCCGGGCGGCGATCGCGGTCGCCGTCCGGCCAGCAACCGACACAGGACATGCCGATGAAATCGCTACCCCTGCATGCCGCGCTGGCGGCCCTGGTGTTCGCCACCTCGACGAGCCTCTCGGCGCGCCCGCTGGTGGTCTGCACCGAGGCCAGCCCGGAAGGCTTCGATATGGTTCAGTACACCACCGCGGTGACCGCCGATGCCGCCGCGGAAACCCTGTTCAATCGCCTGGTGGACTTCAAGCCCGGCACCACCGAGGTCCAGCCGGCCCTGGCCGAACGCTGGGAGATCAGCGACGACGGCCTCACCTATACCTTCCACCTGCGCCGCGGGGTGAAGTTCCACACCACCGAGTGGTTCACCCCGAGCCGCGAATTCAATGCCGACGACGTCCTGTGGAGCTTCCGGCGCCAGCTCGATCCACAGCACCCGTGGCATGACAAGACCGCCATCGGTTTCCCCTACTTCGAGAGCATGGGCTTTCGCCAGTTGCTGAAAAGCGTCGACAAGACCGACGAACACACCGTGGTCTTCACCCTCAGCCAGCCGCAGGCACCCTTCCTGCGTGACCTGGCCATGGCCTTCACCTCGATCTATTCCGCCGAGTACGGCGACCAGTTGCTCGCGGCCGGACGCACCGGCGATCTCAACAGCAAGCCGGTGGGCACCGGGCCGTTCATCTTCCAGCGCTACGTCAAGGACGCGCAGATTCGCTACAAGGCCAACCCGGACTATTTCCGCGGCGCGCCGCCGAGCGAAAGCCTGGTCTTCGCCATTGCCAGCGACAACAACGTGCGCCTGCAGAAGCTGCGCGCCAACGAGTGCCAGATCGCGCTCTACCCCAAGCCTGACGACGTGCCGGCGATCAAGCGCGACCCGATGCTCAAGGTGGCCGAACTGGAAGCGCTGATCATTGGCTACATCGCCTTCAACACCGAACATCCGTTGCTCAACGACGTGCGCGTACGCAAGGCCATCGATATCGCCTTCGACCGCAAGACCCACGTCGACCAGCTGTTCGGCAAGGACAATGCGCTGCTCGCGGTGAACCCCTACCCGCCGACGATGATCGGCTACAACCACGACAACCGGAATCCGCCCCGCGACCTCGCCAAGGCCCGTGCCCTGCTCAAGGACGCCGGGGTCGCGCAGGGCACGGTACTGACCCTGTTCACCCGCAACGGCGGCGGCATGACCAACCCCAACCCGCGCCTGAGCGCGGAGATGCTCCAGGCCGACCTGGCGAAGATTGGCCTGAAAGTCGATATCCGTGTCATGGAGTGGGCGGAGATGCTGCGCCGCGCCAAGAACGGCGAGCACGACATGGTGTCCACCGGATGGGCCGGCGACAACGGCGACCCGGACAACTTCCTGACCCCGCTGCTCAGTTGCGAGGCGGTGAAGAATGGCGAGAACTATGCTCGGTGGTGCAACGAGAAATTTGACGCGCTGGTCACCCAGGCCCGCCGGGTGATCGCTCCGCAACAGCGGGAAGCGCTCTATAACGAGGCTCTGGCCGTGTACGATGCGGATCGACCGTGGATAACCATGGCCCATCCGAAGATGTTCACGGCCATGCGTCGGAACGTCGAGGGCTACATCATCAGCCCCCTGACCAATAACAACTTCGCCACTACCTCGGTGAAGTAGAACAAGAACGCCCGCTCACCCCACCAGGGAACAAGCGGGCACGCCTGACGGCTGACGAGGAACACCAGAGAATGTTGAGTTTCATTGCCCGGCGTCTGGGATTGCTGATCCCGACCTTTTTCGGCATTACCTTGCTGACCTTCGCACTCATACGGCTGATACCGGGGGACCCGGTGGAGGTGATGATGGGCGAACGCAGGGTCGACCCTGAAATGCACGCACAGGCCATGGAACGGCTGGGCCTGAACAAGCCCTTGCCCGAGCAGTACCTGGATTATGTCGGCAAGCTGGCCCAGGGCGACCTGGGCGAATCCCTGCGTACCCGCGAGAGCGTGTGGAACGAGTTTCTCGCGCTGTTTCCCGCCACCCTCGAACTGGCCTTCATGGCCCTGCTGTTCGCCGGCATCACCGGGGTCCTGGCCGGGGTCATCGCCGCGCTCAAGCGCGGTTCGCTGTTCGACCACGGGGTGATGGGACTGTCCCTCACCGGCTATTCGATGCCGATCTTCTGGTGGGGCCTGATCCTCATCATGTTCTTCTCGGTGAACCTGGGCTGGACTCCGGTTTCCGGGCGTATCGACCTGCTCTACGACATCGAGCCGAAGACCGGCTTCATGCTCATCGACACCCTTCTCAGCGAAGAGCAGGGCGCGTTCAAGGATGCCCTGATGCACCTGATCCTGCCGGCCATCGTCCTCGGCACCATCCCGCTGGCGGTGATCGCGCGGATGACCCGGTCGTCGATGCTCGAAGTGCTGCGCGAGGACTACATCCGCACCGCCCGGGCCAAGGGCCTGTCGCCGGCGCGGGTGGTGTTCGTCCACGGCCTGCGCAACGCGCTGATCCCGGTGCTGACGGTGTTCGGCCTGCAGGTCGGCACCCTGCTGGCCGGCGCGGTCCTCACCGAAACCATCTTTTCCTGGCCGGGCATCGGCAAGTGGCTGATCGAAGCCATCGGTGCCCGTGACTACCCCGTGGTCCAGAACGGTATCCTGCTGATCGCCTGCCTGGTCATCCTGGTCAACTTCGTCGTGGACATCCTCTACGGCCTGGTCAACCCACGCATCCGTCACCAGCGCTGAGGCCACCGTCATGAATACTCCCGCTCCGACCCCGGCTCCGGCGATCGACCAGAGCCTGCTCTACCCGTCTCCGTACAAGGAGTTCTGGCACGCCTTCTCGCGCAACAAGGGCGCGGTGGCCGGCCTGCTGTTCATGTGCCTGATCGTCTTCTGCGCGCTGTTCGCGCCGTGGGTGGCGCCGCACAACCCCAGCGAGCAGTACCGCGACTTCCTGCTGACCCCACCGGTGTGGCTCGAAGGCGGCCAATGGCAGTTCATCCTCGGCACCGACGAACTGGGTCGCGACCTGCTGTCGCGGCTGATCCAGGGTTCGCGCCTGTCGCTGCTGATCGGCCTTTCGTCGGTGGTCATCTCGCTGATCCCGGGGATCATCCTCGGCCTGCTGGCGGGCTTCTTCCCGCGCATGCTGGGCGCCTCGATCATGCGCCTGATGGACGTGATGCTGGCCCTGCCCTCGCTGCTGCTGGCGGTGGCGATCGTCGCCATCCTCGGCCCCGGCCTGGTCAATACGGTGATCGCCATCGCCATCGTGTCGCTGCCGTCCTACGTGCGCCTGACCCGCGCCGCGGTGATGGGCGAACTGAACCGCGACTACGTCACCGCCGCACGCCTGGCCGGTGCCAGCCTGCCGCGGCTGATGTTCGTCACCGTGCTGCCCAACTGCATGGCTCCGCTGATCGTGCAGGCGACCCTGAGCTTCTCCTCGGCGATCCTCGACGCCGCCGCCCTCGGTTTCCTCGGCCTCGGCGTGCAGCCGCCCACCCCCGAGTGGGGCACCATGCTGGCCTCGGCCCGCGACTACATCGAACGCGCCTGGTGGGTGGTGAGCCTGCCCGGCCTGACCATTTTGCTCAGCGTGCTGGCAATCAACCTGATGGGCGACGGGCTGCGCGATGCGCTGGACCCGAAACTCAAGAATGCCGCCTGAGGAGAAGCCCATGTCACTTCTGCAAATCCGCAATCTCAACGTGCGCTTCGGCGACGCCGATGCCGTGCCGGTGGTGGACGGTCTCGACCTGTCCGTGGAAAAGGGCGAAGTCCTGGCCATCGTCGGCGAATCCGGTTCCGGCAAGTCGGTGACCATGATGGCGCTGATGGGCCTGATCGACCCGCCCGGGCGCATCAGCGCCGACACCCTCAGCTTCGACGGCAACGACATGCTGAAGATCAGCGGCCGGCAACGGCGCAAGGTGGTCGGCAAGGACATGGCGATGGTCTTCCAGGACCCGATGACCGCGCTCAACCCCAGCTACACCGTGGGCTTCCAGATCGAGGAAGTGCTGCGCCAGCACCTTGGCCTGCGTGGCAAGGCGGCGCGCCAGCGCGCCCTGGAATTGCTGAAGAAGGTCGAGATCCCGGCCCCGGAAAGCCGCCTCGACGCCTACCCGCACCAACTCTCCGGCGGCATGAGCCAGCGCGTCGCGATCGCCATGGCGATTGCCGGCGAACCCAAGCTGCTGATCGCCGACGAACCGACCACCGCCCTCGACGTGACCATCCAGGCGCAGATCATGGAGCTGCTGCTGAACCTGCAGAAAGAGCAGGACATGGCGCTGATCCTGATCACCCACGACCTGGCCGTGGTCGCCGAGACCGCCAAGCGGGTCTGCGTGATGTATGCCGGCCAGGCCGTGGAGGTCGGGCAGGTACCGGAGCTGTTCGAGGTTCCCGCCCACCCCTACAGCGAAGCGCTGCTCAAGGCCATCCCCGAACACAGCCTGGGGGCCGAGCGCCTGGCCACCCTGCCCGGCATCGTGCCCGGTCGCTATGACCGCCCCAGCGGCTGCCTGCTGTCGCCGCGCTGCCCCTATGTCCGCGACAACTGCCGCCAGCAGCGTCCTGGCCTCGATCCCCAGGCCCACAGCCTGGCGCGCTGCTTCTATCCGCTGAACCAGGAGGTGGCGTGATGAGCGTCGTTCTGACCGCCCGTGACCTCACCCGTCACTACGAAGTTTCCCGTGGCCTGTTCAAGGGCTACGCCACCGTGCGCGCACTCAATGGCGTGTCGTTCGAGCTGGAGGCCGGCAAGACCCTGGCCGTGGTCGGCGAGTCCGGCTGCGGCAAGTCGACCCTGGCCCGCGCCCTGACCCTGATCGAAGAGCCGTCGTCCGGGTCGCTGCAGATCGCCGGGCAGGAGGTCAACGGTGCCAGCAAGCAGGAGCGCAAGCAGCTGCGGCGCGACGTGCAGATGGTCTTCCAGAGCCCCTACGCCTCGCTCAACCCGCGGCAGAAGATCGGTGACCAGCTGGCCGAGCCACTGCTGATCAACACCTCGCTGTCCAAGGCGCAGCGGCGCGAAAAGGTCCAGGCGATGATGCAACAGGTGGGCCTGCGTCCCGAGCACTACCAGCGTTATCCGCACATGTTCTCCGGCGGCCAGCGCCAGCGCATCGCCCTGGCCCGGGCGATGATGCTGCAGCCCAAGGTGCTGGTGGCGGACGAACCGACCTCGGCGCTGGACGTGTCGATCCAGGCCCAGGTGCTCAACCTGTTCATGGACCTGCAGAAGGAGTTCAACACCGCCTATGTGTTCATCTCGCACAACCTGGCGGTGGTACGCCACGTGGCCGACGAGGTGCTGGTGATGTACCTGGGGCGGCCGGCGGAAATGGGACCGAGCGAGGACCTCTACAACAAGCCGCTGCATCCGTACACGCAGGCGCTGCTGTCGGCGACCCCGACCATTCACCCGGATCCGCTGAAGCCGAAGATCAAGATCGCCGGTGAGTTGCCCAACCCGCTGAATCCGCCTGATGGCTGTGCGTTCCACAAGCGTTGCCCGCATGCGACGGAGCGCTGTGCGAAGGAAGTGCCGGCGTTTCGCAGGGTGGAGACGCGGCAGGTGGCGTGTCATTACGCCGAGCAGTTCCTGTAGAGCCGGTGTCGCCTGGTTGGGGCCTGCTTTGCAGGCCTTCGCGGGCAAGCCACGCTCCTACGGAGGCATGGCACCCACCCCGTAGGAGCGTGGCTTGCCCGCGAAAGGGCCGCAAAGCGGCCCCAATTGGATCAGTGCATGAACAGCGCGATCAGGATAATCACCGGAATCGGCACGCCCAGCATCCACAGCAGTAAAGAGCGCATAGCGTTTCTCCTTGTTCTTCGTTCAAAGACTCAGCTCATCGATACGGTACGTTGACGGCCCGGATAGTCGGTCGCAGCCCCTTCCAGCCAGATCACCCGATCCCGCTGACGACCACCCCAGAGCGCCGCCACACTGGCGAAGAACGCCCCGCACAGCAGCGCGATGAAGGTCCACAGCGAAGCCCATGCCGCTGCCTTGGCCGCGGTGTCGGCAGCCTGCTGCGCCTCGACCTTGGCCTGTTGCACCTGGGCCATGACCTGGTCGACCCGGGCTTCTGCTTCGGCCTGGCTCAGGCGGGTGCGCTGCGCCACCAGTTGCGCGAGATAGGTACGGTCTTCCGGCGACAAGCTGCCATCCTGCATCACGCCCCGCGCCAGGATGCGGCTGGCAACCCCATTGGCGGCATCCTCGCTGACCGCGGTGGGGCCTTCGCTGCGGAACAGGCTGTCGACGAAGTAACCCATCGGATCATTGTTGGTGTTGCTTGCCGCCATGCTGCCCGCGCCGACAGCCACAGCACTCGCCCCGGCCTGGGCACCGGCGCCCACCAGGTTGCCAGCGGTGCCGAGCACCAGCATCGCCGCCACCAGGGTGGCCACGGCCCAGGCCAGGAAGCCATGGGCGGTATCGCGGAAATACACCTCGTCGCCATGCAAATTGGCCCACTTCACCCGCAGGCGCCCGGCGATGTAGCCGCCCAGGCCGGAGGCGATGATCTGGGTGACCAGCAGCCAGACGATGGTGGAAATGCCCAGGGCCTTGGCGCTGGCACCCTCGTCGGCCCACGGCGACGTGGCGGCAAAGCCCAGGCCCGCGCCGAGAATCAGCAGGACCAGGGACAACGCCGCCGCGGCCGCGGCACCAGCGAAGATAGCGGCCCAGGACACACCTGAGCGGTTCGGGGCTTCTAGAGCAGTGGCGGAATATTCGGTAGTGATCATGGGTTTTCGCCTTGTTCGGGTGGAGGAAATCCATTCGCAAGGCAAGCGGTGCAGTGGCTGTGCCAACTGTGACAAAAGATGACATCAAGAAGAATCAATGAGTTAGGCAAAACACCTATCTGAGGACCGTGCAGAATGCGCGATTCACCACGAGCAGTCAGGGTGTTATGCACGTTGCCTTGAATGTGCACCGCGCCGGCGCCAGCAGCGACCCGCGCCCGGCCACCAGCCGCCTGGGCCTGTCACCGCGCCAGTTGAGCACCATGGCCCAGGACCTGGAACACTATTTCCAGCGCCAGCGGCCCTACCTCGACTAGGATCGACGCCAGACCTTTCGCGGATGTGGAGCACTACCCGATGCACGCCTGGCGCACGATCAGCCTCTGGATGGACCAGCTCGACGAGCCGCTCGAACCGCGCCCGGCCCTGGACCGGGACCTCGACGTCGATGTGTGCATCATCGGCGCCGGCTACACGGGGCTGTGGACCGCCTACTACCTCAAGCAGCAGGCGCCACAGCTGAACATCGCCATCATCGAGGCGAAGTTCGCCGGCTTCGGCGCGTCCGGACGCAACGGCGGCTGGCTGATGGGCAACCTGCTCGGCGACGATCGCCTGCTCGCCAGCCTCTCCCCGCAGCAACGCCGGGCCAGCATCGACCTGCTCCACGACATCCCCGATGAAGTCCGCCGCGTGCTGGACCGCGAAGGCATCGACTGCGACTACCGCAAGGGCGGCGTGCTGTATTGCGCGGCGCGCTACCCGGAGCAGGAAAGAAGCCTGCGCGGCTGGCTCGACGACCTCTACCGCCAGGGCATGAACGCCGACGACTATCGCTGGCTGCGCCCCGAAGAACTGGAGGGCCAGCTGCGGGTCAGCAATGCCTACGGCGCGATCTTCAGCCCGCATACCGCGACCCTCCAGCCGGCGAAACTGGCCCGTGGCCTGGCCCGGGCGGTGGAACGCCTCGGCGTGCCGATCTACGAGAACACCCCGGCCATCGACTGGCGTCCCGGCCAGGTCCGCACCTCGCAAGCGACGATCCGCAGCCACTGGGTGGTACCCGCCGTGGAGGGGTACGCCGCCAGCCTGCCGCCGCTGGGCAAGCATCAGTTGCCGGTGCAGAGCCTGCTGGTGGCCACCGAGCCGCTGGAGGATTCGGTGTGGGACGAGATCGGCCTGAAGGAAGGCCAGGCGTTCAGCGAGAACAGCCGTCAGGTCACCTATGGCCAGCGCACCCGCGACAACCGCCTGATGTTCGGCGCCCGTGGCGGCTATCGCTTCGGCGGGCGCCTGCGCGAGGACTTCAGCCTCACGCCCGGCGAAGTCGATCTGCGTCGCTACCTGTTCGGCGAGCTGTTTCCGCAATTGAAGAATGTGCGCATCACCCATTCCTGGGGCGGCAACCTGGGCATGGCACGGCGCTTCCGCCCACACATGCTCTGCGACCGCCAGCGCGGTATCGCCCTGTCCGGCGGCTACGGCGGCGAAGGCGTCGGCGCCACCAACCTCGGTGGACGCACCCTCGCCGCGCTGCTCCTCGGCCAGCACAACGCCCTCACCGCCCAGCCCTGGGTCCACGACAACCGGCCGCTGTCCAGCCTCGCCAGCTGGCCGCCGGAGCCGTGCCGCTGGCTGGGCTACAACGCCATCATCCAGAGCTTCGTCTTCGAGGACCGCACCCTCGCCAGCCCCGCCAGCCCACCCTGGCGCCGGCGCATGGCCAGCGGGCTGGCGGACTTCATGCAGGGCTTCATGAATTGAATCCGGACCAGGAGGAACCCGCCTGCTGGCTATTCGATTCCCAGGGAAGGCGCGCCGTGGTTCGACATGGTGACCAATGCAGGAGCTGGCTTGCCTGCGACGGTCCTTCGCAGGCAAGCCAGCTCCTGCAGCGAGAAAGCGAGCTTAGTGATGCTCGCGAGTAGCGCGGAATTTCACATCCGGCCAACGCTCTTCCATCAGCGACAGGTTGACCCGGGTCGGTGCCAGGTAGGTCAGGTGACCACCGCCATCCACCGCGAGGTTTTCCATCGCCTTGGTCTTGAAGTCTTCCAGCTTCTTCTTGTCATCGCAGGCAATCCAGCGCGCCGACCACACGGTGATCGGCTCGTAGGCGCACTCGACCTTGTATTCCTCTTTCAGGCGGCTGGCGACCACATCGAACTGCAGCACACCGACGGCGCCGAGGATGATGTCGTTGCTGCGCTCGGGGAAGAACACCTGGGTCGCGCCCTCTTCCGCCAACTGCTGCAGGCCCTGGCGCAGTTGCTTGGATTTCAGCGGATCCTTCAGGCGCACGCGGCGGAACAGCTCCGGAGCAAAGTGCGGGATACCGGTGAAGCCCAGGCTCTCGCCTTCGGTGAAGGTGTCGCCGATCTGGATGGTGCCGTGGTTGTGCAGGCCGATGATGTCGCCGGCCCAGGCCTCTTCCAACTGCTCACGCTCGGAGGAGAAGAAGGTCAGCGCGTCGCCGATGCGCAGGTCCTTGCCGGTACGCACATGGCGCATTTTCATGCCCTTCTCGTACCTGCCCGAGCAGATGCGCATGAAGGCGATGCGGTCGCGGTGCTTGGGGTCCATGTTCGCCTGGATCTTGAACACGAAGCCGCTGAACTTCTCTTCCACCGGCTCCACGGTACGCTCGTGAGCGACCCGGGCCAGCGGACGCGGCGCCCAGTCGACCACGGCGTCAAGGACGTGATCGACACCGAAGTTGCCCAGCGCGGTACCGAAGAACACCGGGGTCAGCTGGCCGTTGAGGAACTCGTCCTGGTTGAACTCGTGGCAGGCGCCCTGCACCAGTTCGAGCTGCTCGACGAAACTGTCGTACTGGTCGCCCAGGTGCGCGCGGGCCTCGTCGGAATCCAGCTTCTCGATGATCTTGGCTTCGGTGCGCTCGTGACCGTGGCCCGGGGTGTAGACCACGATGTAGTCCTGGGACAGGTGATAGACACCCTTGAAGTCCTTGTAGCAGCCAATCGGCCAGGTGATCGGCGCGGCCTTGATCTTCAGCACCGCCTCGATCTCGTCGAGCAGTTCGATCGGGTCGCGGATATCACGGTCGAGTTTGTTGATGAAGCTGACGATCGGCGTATCGCGCAGGCGGCAGACGTCCATCAGGGCGATGGTCCGCGGCTCTACGCCCTTACCACCGTCGAGCACCATCAGCGCCGAGTCCACCGCGGTCAGGGTGCGGTAGGTGTCTTCAGAGAAGTCTTCGTGGCCCGGGGTGTCGAGCAGGTTGACCATGTGCTCGCGGTAGGGGAACTGCATCACCGAGGTGGTGATGGAGATACCACGCTGCTTCTCCATTTCCATCCAGTCGGAAGTGGCATGGCGGTCGGACTTGCGCGACTTCACCGTACCGGCGACGGCGATCGCCTTGCCCATCAGCAGGAGCTTCTCGGTGATGGTGGTCTTACCGGCGTCGGGGTGGGAAATGATTGCGAAAGTGCGGCGCTTCGCGACTTCGGCGGCCTGGTGGGTCATGGGAAATCGCCTGACTGGGGATTGAAAAAAGGGGCGGTATCATACCTGAAGTTGGGCGGGGACCAAAATCGGGTCCCCGCATTTGCTGAGCAATAGACACGAATGTGTTAGTCGACCTTTTCGTGCTGGCTTCCAAAGCCTTCCAGCGTCACGGGCCTGCGGCCGGGAATGTTGACGATTACCTCCAGCCGCCCTCCTAACGCTTCCACATAATTGCGAAGCGTTGAAATCAACATATCGCTTCGCTTTTCAACCTTGGAAACGTTCGCCTGCCCGATCTCCATCTGTTCCGCCAGGCATTCCTGGGTAATCCCCAACTCGCGACGCAACGCCTGAATAGTCATTTCCTCGCGGATCAATTCCTGCCCGTACTCTTCAACCTCCGCACGAAAATCCGCGGGCAGGCTGTCAATCACTTCATCAAGTGTCTTGGACATCATCCTTTCCTCTCATCAGATGCATGATAAAGCGCTCATCCGCACGCTTGACCAGACTTCGATAGAACCGGCCCTGATCGACTCCCACCTTGTCGCCAGCGACCAGCATGACGGCACATCTTGAAGGGTCGAACGCGAAAGCAACGCGCCAGACACCGTCATCGACCCTGAACCTCAGCTCCTTCATGTTCGAGTAAACCGAGCCCTTCAAAGTATCGACCTGCGGCCGGCCCAGACTCGGTCCCATCTGTTCCAGCAATCTCAAGCGCCCCAAGAGCGACTTTTTGACCGACTTGTCGAAGCCATCGAACTCTCCAAGGAACTCCGTACAAAATCTGATCGACCACGCCATAAAATACCTCCGAAGGAATATTCCCTCAAGCGACTATTCGCAAGAAGTACGGAGGTAAATGCTGCCCTCGCGACTAACGGCCCAATAGCAGGCGTTTCAACGCCCGCCGGACAGAATCACGCTGCTTTCTCGCGCGAATTTTCCTACACCCCAGGGATGAACACTGGCCAAATGCCGCCTCAGATGGGAACCTTTAGCGCAACGGAGACGTCCATTCCCCTGTCCATGCCAACCTGGCGACCGCTGGTCGGGGGATGTTTCACCGACAACACGAGCCTGACGAGGTTTCGCTCATGGCGCGCCCAAGAAGCGCGCTGCTACTCGCGCAACGACTGCCCGTCGCCCGGAATGGCGACCCCCGCGGGCGTCGCTGCGCCGACGATGAAAAAGGAGTCCGCGCCTATGGCTGTACGCTATGGCAAGGGGCTGATGGGATGGGCCGCCGCGCTCGTCATCCTGGCCCTGCTGGTCCACTGGATCGGCATCGATACGATCGCGCACTACCGCGCCGATCTGTGGTTCTACCTGCAGGCGCACCTGATGCTGGTGCTGCTGTCGATGGTGGCGGCGCTCGCCGTGGGCATCCCCGCCGGCATCGCCCTGAGTCGACCGCAGCGGATCGACCGCGCCGAACGCTTCATGCAGGTCTTCAACATCGGCAACACCGTTCCACCCCTCGCCGTCCTCGCCATCGCCCTGAGCATCCTTGGCATCGGCGCCGGCCCCGCGATCTTCGCGCTGTTCCTCGCCTCGCTGCTGCCCATCGTGCGCAACACCTACGAAGGCCTGAAGAACGTCCCCGCCTCGCTCAAGGAAGCCGCCACCGGCATCGGCATGACCCCGCGCCAGACGCTGTACCAGGTCGAACTGCCGAACGCCGTGCCGATCATCGTCGGCGGTGTGCGCGTGGCCCTGGCGATCAACGTCGGCACCGCGCCGCTGTCGTTCCTGATCGGCGCCAACAGCCTGGGCAGCCTGATCTTCCCCGGCATCGCCCTGAACAACCAGCCGCAACTGCTGCTGGGCGCGGCCTGTACCGCAGCCCTGGCGTTGCTGCTCGATGCGCTGGTCAGCCAGTGCAGTCGCCGCTGGCTGGAACGCGGCCTGACCCACTGACCGAGGGACCCTCATGAAAAGAATCGCCTTGTTCCTGGGCGCGGCCCTGCTGTTCGCCGGATTTGCCCAGGCCGCCGACAAACCGCTGATCCGCATTGGCGCGCGGGTCTTCACCGAGCAGACGGTGCTCGCCGAAATCACCGCGCGCTACCTGCGCCAGCACGGCTTCGACGTGCGCATCACCGGCGGGCTGGGCAGCAACCTGGCGCGCAGTGCCCAGGAAAGCGGCCAGCTCGACATGGTCTGGGAATACACCGGCGTCTCGCTGGTCTCCTACAACCATATCGACGAACGCCTGCCCAGCGCCGCGGCCACCTATGCACGAGTCAAGCAACTGGACGCGCAGAAGGGCCTGGTCTGGCTCGCGCCATCGCGCTTCAGCAACACTTATGCCCTGGCCCTGCCGCGCTCGGTGGCCGAGCAGTACCCACAGGTGAACAGCATCAGCCAGCTCAACCAGGTGCTGCGCGACGAAGCGGGCAAGCCCCACGTCCTCGCCCTCGACACCGAGTTCGCCAACCGCCCGGACGGCCTCGCCGGCCTCACCGAGACCTACGACCTGCAGTTCACCCGCAAGGACATCCGCCAGATGGACGCCGGCCTGGTCTACACCGCGCTGCGCAACGGCCAGGTGTTCAGCGGCCTGGTCTACACCACCGACGGCCGCCTCAGCGCCTTCGACCTCAAGCTGCTGGAAGACGACCGCCACTACTTCCCCGACTACACGGCAGCGCCCGTGGTGCGCAAGGCCGTGCTCGACGCCCACCCCCAACTGGCAACCCTGCTCAAGCCACTGGCCGACCAGCTGGACGACGAGACTATGCGCCGGCTCAACGCCAGGGTCGACGTCGAACACCAGAGTCCGGGCCAGGTGGCCGACGACTTCCTGCGCGAGCATCCCCTGCAAGGAGGTGGGCAATGAACCTGCTGGAGACCTTCGCCCACCTCGACTGGGCGCAAGTACTGCAACTGACCGGCCAGCACATCACCCTGGTGGGCATCGCGGTCGGCCTGGCGATCCTCGTCGGTGTGCCGCTGGGCATCCTCATGACCCGCTTCCCCAGCCTCGCCGGCCCCTTGCAGGCCAGCGCCACGGTGCTGCTGACGGTGCCGTCGATCGCCCTGTTCGGCCTGCTCCTGCCGTTCTACTCGAAGTTCGGCCAGGGCCTCGGTCCGCTGCCGGCGATCACCGCGGTGTTCCTCTATTCCCTGGTGCCGATCATGCGCAACACCTACCTGGCCCTGACCAGCGTCGAGCCGGGCATCCGTGAAGCCGCCCGCGGCATCGGCATGACCTTCGGCCAGCGCCTGCGCATGGTCGAACTGCCGATCGCCGTACCGGTGATCCTCGCCGGGGTGCGTACCGCCGTGGTGATGAACATCGGCGTGATGACCATCGCCGCCACCATCGGCGCCGGCGGTCTCGGCGTACTCATCCTGACCTCCATCAGCCGCAGCGACATGTCGATGCTGCTGGTCGGCGCCGTGCTGGTGAGCCTCCTGGCCATCCTCGCCGACCTGCTGCTGCAAGCCCTGCAACGTTCGCTGACTCCAGAAGGACTGCTCAAATGATCGAACTCCAGAACCTCTCGAAAACCTTCCAAAGTAACGGCAAGGAGGTCAAGGCAGTCGACGCGGTCAGCCTGACCGTCAACGAAGGCGAGATCTGCGTGTTCCTCGGCCCGTCCGGCTGCGGCAAAAGCACCACGCTGAAGATGATCAACCGCCTGATCGAACCGACCTCGGGCAAGGTGCTGATCAACGGCGAGGACACCACCGGCCTCGACGAAACGACTCTGCGCCGGCGCATCGGCTACGTGATCCAGCAGATCGGCCTGTTCCCCAACATGACCATCGAGGAAAACATCACCGTGGTTCCACGGCTGCTCGGCTGGGACAAACAGAAATGCCACGAGCGTGCCCGCGAACTGATGAGCATGATCCGCCTGGAGCCCAAGCAGTACCTGCAGCGCTACCCGCGCGAGCTGTCCGGCGGCCAGCAGCAGCGCATCGGGGTGATCCGCGCGCTCGCCGCCGAGGCCCCGTTGCTGCTGATGGACGAGCCGTTCGGCGCGGTCGACCCGATCAACCGCGAGATGATCCAGAACGAGTTCTTCGAGATGCAGCGGGCGCTGAACAAGACGGTGATCATGGTCAGCCATGACATCGACGAGGCGCTCAAGCTGGGCGACAAGATCGCCATCTTCCGCGCCGGCAAGCTGGTCCAGCTGGACCATCCGGACACCCTGCTGGCGCATCCGGCGGATGAGTTCGTCAGCAATTTCGTCGGCCAGGACAGCACCCTCAAGCGCCTGCTGCTGGTGCGTGCGGAGGATGCGGCGGACAACGCGCCGTCGGCGAGTCCCGGGATGGCGGTGGCGGACGCCCTGGAACTGATGGACGAGCACGACCGCAAGTATGTGGTGGTGACCGATGACGACAACTGCGCGCTGGGTTATGTGCGGCGGCGTGACCTGCATCGCCAGCAGGGTACCTGTGCCGATTTCCTGCGCGAGTTCAATGCCACGGCGGCCCATGACGAGCACCTGCGCATCCTGTTGTCGCGGATGTACGAGTTCAATCGGGCGTGGTTGCCGGTGCTGGATGGGCAGCAGGTGTTCCTGGGCGAGGTGACCCAGGAATCGATTGCGGCGTACCTGAGTTCGGGGCGCTCGCGAGGGGGCAAGACCAGCATCGTGTCGCCGGCCGAGACAGCGGAGTCGTAAACGGCGCTCCTCTCCCCCGGTAGGAGCGTGGCTTGCCCGCGAAGGACCGCGTAGCGGTCCCGGATTTCAGCGCTAATGGGACCGCTGCGCGGTCCTTCGCAGGCAAGCCAGCTCCTACAAGTCCTTCGCAGGCATGCCACGCGCCTACGGGGAGCGCGCCAGCCTGGGTCAGAACCCTACACTGGCCTGCACATAGAAGGTCCGCGGCTCGCCCAGGTAGATCCCCGAGTTGTTGTCGCTGGAACGGGTGTAGTACTGCTTGTCGAAGATGTTCTTCACCCCCACCCCCAGCTTCAGGTTCGACAGTTCCTTGCCGAAGTCATACCCGCCGCGGGCACTCCAGGTCACGTAGCCGGGAATGTCGCCGTACTGCCCATCGGCGCTCGGTGTGGTGATGTAGTTGCCGTTGAAGCTGCCATCGGTATTCATCCCGGTACCCGGCGCGCGCTGTTTCGATTGGGCGAAGGCATCCAGGTTCCAGGTCCAGCGGTCCACCTGGTAACGCAGCCCGGCATTGACCACCTGACGCGAGTAGAACGGCAGGTCGCGGCTCTTGAAGCCGGGGATCTCGCCTTCGTAGGTGGCACGGGTGTAGGTGAACCCGGCATTGGCGCTCAGGCCATCCAGGCGCGGGTCCAGCCCCGACAGGTCGTAGTGCACCGACGCCTCGATGCCCTGGTGCTTGGTCGCGCCGAGGTTGGTCCAGCCGATGTCGTTGCTGATGTACTGCAGTTCGTCGTCGAAGTCGATGTAGAACGCGGTCAGTTCGCCACCCCAGGTGCCGTCGTTGTAGCGGGTACCGATCTCGTAGGTCTTGGCCTTTTCCGCCTCCAGGCCGTTGGCGGTCGCGTCGCCGGTGCCACCCTGGCCCAACTGGAAGTACTGCAGGCTGCCGAACGACGTTTCGTAGTTGGCGAACAGCTTCCAGGCATCGGACAAGTGGTACATCACGCTCAGCGCCGGCAGCGGTTCGTTGCTGGTCACGCTGCGGTTCTTCTCCTGCACGCGCACGCCGTTGGTGCCACGCACCGCGCGCTCATGCCAGTCGGTGTTGATGTGCTCGAAGCGCACGCCCGGGGTGATGGTCCAGTTGCCGACGTCGATCTTGTCGTCGATGTAGTAGGCGCTGGCCTCGGTGCCGCCGGTGCGGTCCTGAAACACGTGGCCGTCGGACGTCGGGGTGATGGTCGGCACATTGTTGACCAGGGCCAGTCGGCTGGACTGCTCGTGCATGGCTTCCTTCAGGTAGCGATAGCCGACGCTGACTTCCTGGGTCGCGGGGCCGGTGAAGAAGATCCGCGAGACCCGCGGCTCCACGGCGAAGGTGTGGTAGCTGCGCGGGAAGGAACTGAGGGTCTTCTGGTCGCGGGCGGCGATGGTGCTGCCGCGGAAGCTGTCGGTGTAGTAGGTCAGCACTTCGAACTGGGTGACGTCGTCGATCTGCCGCAGGTACTTCAGCGACACGTCCTTGCGCCGGCCACTGAAGCTGTCGTAGTCGCGGTCGGACTGGTACGGGTCGGCGTCGAACTGCGCCTGGGTCAGGCCGCCGGGCATGTCGGCCTTGCCGTCGTAGTAGTGGAAGTTCAGCGACAGCTCGTCCTGCTCGGTGACGGCCCAGTGGGTCTTGAGCAGCACGTCGTCGATGTCGTTGTCATTGTTGCTGCTGCGGTAGCCGTGGCCATTGACCCCGGAGTACAGCAGTGCCGCGCCCAGGCCGTTGTCGGCGGTGCCGCCGATGAAGGCCGACTCGATGTGTTTCCAGCCGCCGTGACGGGACGTTTCCAGGGTCGTGGCGACCTCGCCGGTGGCTTCCTGCGGAATGGCGCGGGTGACGAAGTTGATCACCCCACCGACGTTCTGCGGCCCGTAACGCACGGAGCCCGCGCCGCGGACCACGTCGATGCTGTCGAGGTTGCCGGACGAAATCGGCGCCATCGACAGCTGCGGTTGACCGTACGGCGCGAACGCCGCGGGAATGCCGTCGATCAGCACGGTGGAGCGCGGCGACAGGCGCGAGGTCAGGCCGCGCACGCCGACGTTGAGCGACAGGTCGCTGCCGCCGGTGCCGTTGGAGTCCTGCACCTGCACCCCGGGAATGCCCTTGAGCACGTCGCGCACGTTCATCGCGCCCTGCTCGATCATCGCCTCGCGGCGGACCACGGTACGCGCACCGGGGTGGTTCTGCACCACGCGCTCCTCGGCGTCGCCGAGCCAGTCGCCGACCATGCTGACATCGGTAGGCGCCAGCTCCAGGGTGCCGCTGGCGGCCTGGGTGTCGGCCTGGGCCGGATGCAGGACCACAGTGCCCTGGGAAATCTCGTAGGTCAGCCCGCTGCCTTGCAGCAACGCCTGCAGCGCCTGCTCCGGCGACAAGCTGCCGGACACCGCCGGCGCCTGCTTGCCGGCCACCAGCGCGGGGCTGAAGAACAACTGCAGCGAAGTCTGCTGGCCCAACTGATTCAGCGCCGTGGCCAGCGACTGGGCCTGGATCTGGATGCTGGTCGGGGTCGAATCGGCGTAGCTGGTGCCGATGCTGGCGCTGACCGCCAGGGCCAGGGCCAGTGGCAGCCAGCGCGAGCGGCCGGCGGAACGCGGGGAAAGCTTGTTGTTGTTCACGTCTTCGAGAGGTCCTGAGGGGCGGATCGGGATCAACTGCCTGCGAATGAAAATGCTTGGCAATTACAAGTCGGACAGGAAGACGAACAACTCGAAAAATACCTGAATCTATTTCGCGATTATTTCCCGGGAGCCATCGGCATGGGCCACCACGGTGACCGGCAGGATGCTCGGCAAGGCACGCAGCAGAGCGTCCGTATCGTCGACGCGGAAGGTGCTGCTCAGGCGCAGGCCAGCGACTTTTGGCGCCACTTTCAAGGGCTGCTGGCGGTAGCGCGAGACTTCTTCGGCCACCTGCGCCAGCGCGGCGTCGTTGAACACCAGCTTGCCGGAGCGCCAGGCGGTGAGCGCGGCGGCGTCCACCGCATAGGGCGCGGCGACCTTGCCCCGGGCATCGATATGGGCACCGAGGCCGGCGCTCAGCAGGGCCTGCGACCCGCCCTGGCCCTGTACCCGCACCGAACCCTGCTCCACCGCGACGCGGGTCTGCGCTGCATCGCGGCGGACGTCGAAGCGGGTGCCGGTCACGGTGACCGTGCCATTGCCGGCATCCACCACGAAGGGCCGGGCACTGTCGTGGGCGACGCTGAACATCACTTCGCCTTGCTCCAGGCGTACATCCCGCTGCCCGGCGCTGAAACGCACCTCCAGGCGGGTACGGCCGTTGATCTCCAGGTGCGTGCCGTCGGGCAACTCCACCTGGCGCCGTTCGCCAAGGGCGGTCTGCAGTTGTTCGGAATAATCGAGGCGCTGCTGCTGCCAGCCGAACCAGCCCAGGCCCAGCGCGGCGGCGGCCATACCGGCCGCGAGGGCCTGGCGGAGGAAGCGACGGCGCGGCAGGGCGCGCACCGGGTCGGCGACGCAGAGTTTTTCCAGGCGCTCGGGCGACAGCAGATCGCTGGCCCGCCACAGTCGCGCCAGCAGCTCGTATTCGTCGCGATGAAGGGGATCCGCGGCCAGCCAAACCTCGAAGCGCGTCTGCTGCTCGGGCGCCAGCGGCGCATCCTGGACCCGGGCGAACCATTCGGCCGCCTGCTCGCGCGCGGCCTCGTGCGGCCCGGAACTCGCGCCCTGATTCATGAATACATTCGCCTGACTCATCTCGTCGACACATCCAGGTGCTCACGCAGATGACGGAGCGTGCGGATCATATACTTTTCGACCATGTTCTTGGTCAATCCCATGCGTTCGGCGATCTCCGCCTGGGTCAGCCCCTCGAGCTTCTGCCAGACGAACACCTTGCGACAGTTCAGTGGCAGCTCGGCCAGCGCGCGCTCGACGCTGTCGGCCAGTTGCAACGCATTCATGAACGCCTCCGGGTCGTCGCCCGGCACCGGGCCGAGGTCCACGGCCTGCTGTTCGAGCAACTGGCGGCGATCCTCGCGGCGGTAACCGTCGACGGCGATGTTGCGCGCGGTCTGGTGCAGGTAGGCGCGCGGCTGCTCGACGCCGGCCTGTTCGCTTTCCAGCACCCGGACAAAGGCATCGTGCGCCAGATCCTCGGCCTGCTGGCGACTGCGCAGCTTGCGCGTCCAGGTGCCGATCAGCTCGTGGTAGTGGTCGAGGAAGCCTTTGTGTCGAGACACGGTGTGGAGGTCATCGTCAGGCGGAGAGAAGGTGCGCGAATAGTAATGTTTCTTATTAAGAGCGGCAAATATCTCGTCACTTCGTCCGATCGGAGGTGTGCGGGCTAATTTTTTTCACCTCGGCTATCGCTGCAACGGGTGGCCATAAATATGAACAGTCGGACCCGGCACAGGGATGACCGGCGGGTTACGACAAATGGTCACTTTGATTCAATCAAAGACACTTGGTGGCGAAACTCGGCGAATGAAACAGCTGCGGAACAACTTCGGCGAACATCGGCAAATCGCCAGCTATTCCACAATTCTTTACGCAGCGACGATTCTCGGGAACATATGGCTGTCACCTGAGTCGGTTATGAAGGAAACAAGCCGACAACGCACCGCCGAGGAGTACGAAAACGCGACATTTTTAGTTGATCTTGAACCCCTCAGGTCCTAAAGTTCGCGCCGAACGTCCATGCTGGAAACGATCCATCCGGCTCAAGTACTGACGACGAGACAGCAAGGTCACCCGTGGAGCAAGTTATCGCGCGCGGTTGACCTTTTTGCTTTCGGCGACATGCCTTGGGAAGTAGGCGAACCAAAGTGGGGATACGGAGGGCGTTCAGTTGCAGCCACTTATTTATTCAGTTTGCCCATGGAGTCCCCCGGTATGTCGATTCAGGTCGAAGACTACTTCGCGCGCGAAACCTTCCAGAAAATGAAGGCGTTCGCCGACAAGCAAGAAACCCCGTTCGTACTCATCGACACCCAGATGATCAGCCAGGCCTACGACGACCTGCGCGCCGGCTTCGAATTCGCCAAGGTCTACTACGCGGTCAAGGCCAACCCAGCAGTCGAAATCATCGACCTGCTGAAGGAAAAGGGTTCGAGCTTCGACATCGCCTCGATCTACGAGCTGGACAAGGTCCTGGGCCGTGGCGTCAGCGCCGACCGCATCAGCTACGGCAACACCATCAAGAAGTCCAAGGACATCCGCTACTTCTACGAGAAGGGCGTGCGCCTGTATGCCACCGACTCGGAAGCCGACCTGCGCAACATCGCCAAGGCCGCGCCGGGCTCGAAAGTCTACGTGCGCATCCTCACCGAAGGCTCCACCACCGCCGACTGGCCGCTGTCGCGCAAGTTCGGCTGCCAGACCGACATGGCCATGGACCTGCTGATCCTTGCCCGTGACCTGGGCCTGGTGCCGTACGGCATCTCCTTCCACGTCGGCTCGCAGCAGCGTGACATCTCCGTGTGGGACGCCGCGATCGCCAAGGTCAAGGTGATCTTCGAGCGCCTGAAAGAAGAAGACGGCATCGAACTGAAGCTGATCAACATGGGTGGCGGCTTCCCGGCCAACTACATCACCCGTACCAACAGCCTGGAAACCTACGCCGAAGAGATCATCCGCTTCCTCAAGGAAGACTTCGGCGACGACCTGCCGGAAATCATCCTCGAGCCGGGCCGTTCGCTGATCGCCAACGCCGGTATCCTGGTCAGCGAAGTGGTACTGGTCGCGCGCAAATCGCGTACCGCCGTCGAGCGCTGGATCTACACCGACGTGGGCAAGTTCTCCGGCCTGATCGAAACCATGGACGAGTCCATCAAGTTCCCGATCTGGACCGAGAAGAAAGGCGAAACCGAAGAAGTCGTGATCGCCGGCCCGACCTGCGACAGCGCCGACATCATGTACGAGCACTACAAGTACGGCCTGCCGCTGAACCTGGCGATCGGCGACCGCCTGTACTGGCTGTCCACCGGTGCCTACACCACCAGCTACAGCGCCGTCGAATTCAACGGCTTCCCGCCGCTGAAGGCGTACTACCTGTAACATCCACTCCCTTGTAGGAGCTGGCTTGTCGTGTGACGAACCACGCTCCTACAGGGGTAGCGTCTCCAATTCGGTGAGACGAGCCCGATAAGCCCCCGCCATCGCCCTGACCTCCGCCTGCGACGCCTGCTCCAGCGCCGGCCCGGCTACCCGCAGGAAATTCGCGTTGCCGCCTTCCAGCGCCCGCTGCAGCCACAGCAGCGCTTCATCGAGCTGCCCCTGCCCCGCCAGCATCGCCGCATGGCTGAACTGACCGCGAAAATCGCCGCCCTCGGCCGAACGCCGATACCACTGTCGCGCCGCCGGCAGGTCGGCCTGGCAGTGCCGGCCCTCCTCCAGATAGCGCCCGAGCAGGTTCATCGACTTGGCATGGCCCATCTGCGCCGCGCGGCGATAGCAGGCCAGCGCCAGCTGATGGTCCTGGGCCACGCCACGTCCGGTCGCCAGCAGGTTGGCCAGGTTGTAGATGCCCCAGTCCAGCCCGGCATTGGCCGCATGGCGGTAATGCAGCGCGGCCTGGACCACGTCCTCGGCACCGCCCCAGCCATGCTCCAGGCAACGTCCGAGCATGTTGTGCGCCATCGCGCTGCCCTGCTGCGCGGCAATGCCGAACCAGCGCCGGGCCAGGGCCGGATCCTGTTCGATGCCGCGCCCATCCAGGAGAATCTGCCCCAGCAAGGCCTGGGCCTCGACCACGCCCTCGGCCGATGCCATCAACAAGGCCTGGGCCGCCTTCGCCGGACTCTGTTCGAGCATCTGCCCCAACTCGTCGGAACCCACCACCTCCTCGCGCCGCAACTGAAACGTCATGCCTCAGACCTCGACCCAGCGCCGCAGCAGGTTGTGATAGGTGCCGGTAAGCTGCAGCAGGGACGGATGCTCCGGCACGTCGGCGGTCAGTTGCTGGATCGCGTTGTCCATCTCGAACAGCAGGGCGCGCTGGCTGTCCTCGCGGACCAGGCTCTGCGTCCAGAAGAACGCCGCATAGCGCGCGCCACGAGTCACCGGGTTGACCCGATGCAGGCTGGTGCCCGGATACAGCACCAGGTCCCCGGCCGCCAGCTTGACCCGCTGCATGCCATAGGTGTCCTGGATTTCCAGCTCGCCGCCGTCGTAGTCCTCCGGGTCGCTGAAGAACAGGGTCGAGGACAGGTCGGTACGCACCCGCTCCACGCTGCCGCGCGGCTGGCGCACGGCATTGTCGATATGGAAGCCGAAGCTGCCGCCTTCGCGATAGCAGTTGATCAGCGGCGGAAACACCTTGTGCGGCAGCGCCGCGGACATGAAGCGCGGGTTGCTCCACAGCCGCTCGAGCATCGCCGTGCCGATTTCCTTGGCCAGCGGATGGGCCTCCGGCAACTGCAGGTTGTGCTTGGCCTTGGCCGACTGGTAGCCCGCGGTGATCTTGCCGTCGGCCCAATCGGTCTTCTCGAGTGCCTCGCGGATGCGCAGCACTTCCTCGCGGTTGAACAGGCCGGGAATGTGTAAAAGCATGGCGATCTGGCACCTGATGGAAAAGATGCCAATGGTATTGATTCTTATCCAGTAGCCACAAGCCCCATCCGAGGGGCGGACATTGATCCGCGACAAAATTCCCTGACAAAGGTGTAAAGAATGTAAATGCCAGTCTTTCTCAATTGTGACTGTCAATCACTTGCTCTTATATTCCGCCCCCTCGAAACCTTGGGAGGGGGTCCACCTGATGTCGCGTCAATTCGTACCAGCCACTGTCAGTTCACCGCGCTTGCTCGCATCCGCCATCGGTGTCGCGCTCACCGCAACGTCCGCCGCGCACATGGCCTGGGCCGCCGAGCCAGCGCCTGCCAGCCAGGACGGTTCGATCGCCCTCGACGCCACCAGCGTCACCGGCCAGGCCGAACAGGCCAGTACCGACTACAAGGTGGAAAAGGCTTCTTCGCAGAAGTACACCGCGCCGCTGGTGGACACGCCGCGCTCGGTCACGGTGATTCCGCAGCAGGTCCTCAAGGACACCGGCGCCGTCTCGCTGCAGGACGCCCTGCGGACCGTACCGGGCATCACCTTCGGTGCCGGCGAAGGCGGCAACCCGCAGGGTGACCGTCCGTTCATCCGCGGCTTCGACGCGCAGGGCGACACCTCGATCGACGGCGTGCGCGATACCGGCGCGCAGACCCGGGAAATCTTCGCCGTGGAATCCATCGAGGTCAGCAAGGGCCCGAACTCGGCCATCAACGGGCGCGGCGCCGCCGGCGGCAGCCTCAACCTGGTGAGCAAGGCGCCGAAACAGGCCGACTTCACCAACGGCGCCTTCACCTACGGCTCCGACCAGACCCGTCGCTACACCCTCGACGTCAACCGCCAGTTCCTCGACACCGCGGCGTTCCGCCTGAACCTGATGAGCCACGAGCAGAACGTGGCCGGACGCGACGCGATCGACTACGACCGCTGGGGCGTGGCACCGTCGGTGACCTTCGGCCTCGGCACGCCGACCCGGGTCAACCTGAACTACTACCACCTGGAAAGCGACGACCTGCCGGACTCGGGCATCCCCTATGGCTACAAGCTGGCCGGCGCCACCGCGCCACACGTCCACGACAAACCGGACGACGGCGGCGACAGCAGCAACTTCTATGGCCTGAAGGGCCGCGACTTCCGCAAGACCCGCGCGGACATCAGCACCATCAGCATCGAGCACGACATCAACGACTCGATGACCCTGAAGAACACCCTGCGCCATGGCAACACCGGCCAGGACTACGTGCTGACCCAACCCGACGACAGCGCCCACAACGTCAGCCAGTACGGCACCGTATGGCGCCGGGCCAATACGCGGATCAGCAACACCGCCACCACCACCAACCAGACCGACCTGTTCGGTGAATTCCAGGCGCTGGGCTTCAAGCACAGCTACTCGACCGGTCTCGAGTTCACCCAGGAAGACACCATGACCAGCAGCTACGTGGTCACCCCGAACAGCAAACTGACCTGCAACCCGGGTACCCGTCCGTATTGCACCTCGCTGGCGAACCCGAACCCGAACGATCCGTGGACCGGCAGCGTCAAGCGCAACTACGCCAGCGTCACCAACACCGACTCCACCACCCGCGCGGCCTATGCCTTCGACACCATCGAGCTGGACCCGCAATGGCAGTTGAACCTCGGCACCCGCTACGACGCCTTCGACACCACCGCCAAGAGCAGCACCACCGGCAAGGCCAGCAACAACAGCCACTTCTGGAGCTGGCAAGCGGGCCTGGTGTGGAAGCCGGCCGAGAACGGCAGCATCTATACCTCCTTCGCCACCTCGGCCACCCCGCCGGGCGGCCTGGTCGACGGCGCCGAGCCTAACCCGCTGACCGCGGGCAACAGCACCCTGGTCAGCGACCTCGAACCGGAAACCACCAAGAACTACGAGATCGGCACCAAGTGGGACGTGTTCCACAACCGTGTCGCCCTGACCGCGGCGATCTTCCGCACCGAGAAGGAAAACACCCGCATCCTGGTGTCCAACAACACCTACCAGAACGCCGGCACCACCCGCGTCGACGGTATCGAACTGGGTGCCAGCGGCAAGCTCACCGACAAATGGCAGGTCTTCGCCGGCTACAGCTACCTCAAGAGCGAAGCCGTGGACCCGGGCCTGGCTGGCCGCAGCGGCGTGGTGACCGCAGGTCCGAACCCGGCCAAGGGCAACGAACTGCCGAACACGCCGAAGCACAGCTTCAGCCTGTGGACCACCTACGACGTGACCGACAAGCTGACCCTGGGTGGTGGCGCGTTCTATGTCGACGATGTCTGGGGTGACGTCAACAACACCGTCTACGTGCCGTCCTACGTGCGCTACGACGCCATGGCCAGCTACAAGCTGACGAAGAATGTCGACCTGCAGCTCAACGTGCAGAACCTGACCGACGAGGTCTACTACGACAAGGCCTACGCCGCCCACTTCGCCAACCAGGCCGCGGGCCGCACCGCCCTGCTGACCACCAGCTTCCACTTCTGAGGTCGCTGACGGTCCAGCCCCGCTCACTCAAGTGAGCGGGGCTTTTGTGTATCAAGGCATAATAGGCGAATCAATTCGCATTCCCTGTAACGACTAGGTGGTCGCTGTGGTGAAAAAGACGTTGTTCCAACTGCACTGGTTCTTCGGCATCACGGCCGGCCTGGTGCTTGCACTGATGGGCATCACCGGGGCGGCCTATTCGTTCCAGGACGAGATTCTCCGGGTGATCAACCCGCAGGTGCTCAAGGTCCAGGTCCGCGACAGCGGCGTGCTGCCGCCGGCCGAACTGGTGCGGCGGGTCGAGGCGAGCGAGGGCAAGAAGGTCGCCATGCTCTGGGTCGAGACCCACAGCGACGCCGCCGCCCGCGTGTTCTTCACCCCGCCACCGGGGGAGCGCCGCGGCCAGCTGCGCTATGTCGATCCCTATACCGGCGAGTTCCAGGGCGATGTCGCCGGTCTCGGCTTCTTCAACCTGATGCTTAACCTGCACCGCTTCCTCGCCATTGGCGATATCGGCCGGCAGATCACCGGCGCCTGCACCCTGCTGCTGGTGTTCTTCTGCCTCTCCGGCCTGTACCTGCGCTGGCCGCGCCAGGCACTGAACTGGCGCGCCTGGCTGACCCTCGACTGGGCCAAGAAAGGCCGCGCCTTCAACTGGGACCTGCATGCGGTGTTCGGCACCTGGTGCCTGCTGTTCTATCTGCTGTTCGCCCTGACCGGGCTGTTCTGGTCCTACGAGTGGTATCGCGCAGGTCTCAACAAGCTGCTGGCGGACAAACCGGCCGCCGGCCAGGAACAGAAACGCGGCGAGGGTCGCGGCGGACGTGGCGGCCCGCCCAAGGCCGATCCGAACGCGCCGGCGCTGGTGGTCGACTACGACGCCATCTGGGCCAGCCTGCAGAAAGCCGCGGGGCCGGGCCTCGCCGCTTACAACCTGCGTCTGCCGCCGGTCGGTGGCCAGCCGGCGACGCTGTTCTATCTGCTCGACGATGCCGCCCACGAGCGCGCCCTCAACAGCCTGACCATCGATCCGGCCAACGGCCAGGTGAAGCGTCAGGAGGTGTACACCGACAAGTCGTTCAAGGCGCAGTTGCTGACCAGCGTCTACGCGCTGCATGTGGGCAGCTACTTCGGCCTGCCGGGACGGATCATCGTCACCCTGGCCAGCCTGACCATGCCGTTGTTCTTCGTCACCGGCTGGCTGCTGTACCTCGATCGCCGGCGCAAGAAGCGCCAGGTCCGCGCCGCGCGCGGCGGTCTGAAGCCGTCTGCCGACCAACAGAATGGCTGGCTGGTGGGCTTCGCCAGCCAGAGCGGTTTCGCCGAGCAACTGGCCTGGCAGAGTGCCGGGCAATTGCAGGCCGCCGGGCTGCCGGTGCGGGTGCAGTCGCTGGCCAGCCTGAGCGAAGAGGACTTGCGCCAGAGCCAGCGTGCGCTGTTCGTGGTCAGTACCTTCGGCGACGGTGAAGCGCCCGACAGTGCCCGCGGTTTCGAGCGCAAGGTGCTCGGCCAGCCGTGGGCCCTGGGTGACCTGGACTACGCCCTGCTCGCCCTCGGCGATCGCCAGTACCCGCATTTCTGCGGCTTCGCCCGCCGCCTCGACGCCTGGCTCGGCGAGCGTGGCGCCCGCGCCCGGTTCGCCCCGGTGGAGGTGGATAGCGCCGACCCGCTGGCGCTGCAGCGCTGGCAGCAGCAGTTGGCCGAACTGAGTGGCAGCAGCACGGTGCCGGCCTGGCAGGCACCGACCTTCGAGGCCTGGACCCTGGCGCGTCGCGACCTGCTCAACCCTGGCAGCCAGGGTCAGCCGGTGTTCCTCCTTGGCCTGACTCCGCCGTCGCCGGCGCAATGGGATGCCGGTGACCTGGTGGAGATCCTGCCGCGCCAGGCGCCGCAGCGGATCGAGCAGTTCCTCAAGGGCCTCGGCCTGGATGCCACCACGCCGGTGCAGGTGGACGGCCTGCGGGAGCCGTTGTCCGTGGCCCTGGCCAGCCGCCAGTTGCCGGTCAGCCGCGAGCATCTGGTCGGCCTGCACGCCCAGGCGCTGGTGGATGCGCTGATTGCGCTGGATGCCCGCGAGTACTCCATCGCCTCGATCGCCGCCGATGGCGTGCTGGAACTGATCGTGCGCCAGGAGCGGCATCCGGACGGATCGCTCGGCCTTGGCTCGGGCTGGCTGACCGAACACCTGGCGATTGGCGGCACACTGAGCCTGCGCCTGCGTCGCAACAGCGGCTTCCATCTGCCGACGGAACCGGCGCCGATGATCCTGATCGGCAACGGCACCGGCCTGGCCGGGCTGCGCAGTCTGCTCAAGGCGCGTATCGCCAGCGGCGAACAGCGCAACTGGCTGCTGTTCGGCGAACGCAATCGCCAGCAGGACTTCCTCTGTGCTGATGAATTGCAGGGCTGGCTGGACAGCGGCGACCTGGCGCGCCTGGATCTGGCGTTCTCGCGGGACCAGGCGGACAAGGTGTATGTCCAGGACCTGCTGCGCGAGCAGGCGGGCAAGCTGCTGCACTGGTTGAACCAGGGGGCGTCGATCTATGTCTGCGGCAGCCTGCAGGGCATGGCCGGGGGTGTGGATGCCGCGCTCGACGAGCTGCTGGGCCGGGCGAAGGTCGAGCAGTTGATCGAGGACGGGCGTTATCGGCGGGATGTGTATTGACCGCCGCCTGACTCCTGTAGGAGCGTGGCTTGCCCGCGAAGGACCGCGCCAGCGGTCCCAGACCTCACCGCTATCAGGGACCGCTGACGCGGTCCTTCGCAGTGGTTCGTCACACGACAAGCCAGCTCCTACAACCCGGTCACGCCGCAATCACATCAGTGCAATTCGAAACTATCGGCATCCAGGTTGGCCGGGAACTTCGTCCGGTAGGCCGCCAGCTCCGCCGCTTTCAGCACCACGGTAAACACCCCGTCCGCCTCCCCCGCGCTCAGCAGGCTTTCGCCCTGGAAGTCCAGGACCTGGCTGTCGCCGGTGTAGGCAAAGCCCTTGCCATCGGTGCCCACCCGGTTCACCGCCGCCACGTAGCACAGGTTCTCGATCCCCCGCGCCGGCAGCAGGCGGTTCCAGTGCTGGCGCCGCGCCGCCGGCCAGTTGGCGGTGTACAGCAGCAGGTCGGTGTCCTGGGCATCACGGCTCCACACCGGGAAACGCAGGTCGTAGCAGATCAGCGGACGCACCCGCCAGCCCTTGAGCTCGAACTGTACCTGGCGCTCGCCCGGGGTGTAGTGCTTGTGCTCGCCGGCCATGCGGAACAGGTGGCGCTTGTCGTAATGCAGGATCTCGCCGTCCGGACGCGCCCAGAGCAGGCGGTTGCGATGGCTGCCGTCGGCGGCCTGGATGATCACGCTACCGGTGATCACCGCGTCGATCCGCTTGGCCTGGGCCTTGAGCCAGGCATAGGTCGGACCGTTCTCCGGTTCGGCCAGACGCTCGGATTCCATGGAGAAGCCAGTGGTGAACATCTCCGGCAGGATCACCAGGTCGGCGCCGCGGGCCTGGTCGAGCAGGCTTTCGAAGTGCTCGTAGTTGGCCTGGCGGTCCTGCCAGATCAGGCTGGTCTGGACCAGGGCAAGGCTCAGGTTGGGCAGGCTGCTCAGATCGCGCATAGTTTTTCCGCTGCCTCGCGCAGCGTCTCCTCGCGTTTGGCGAAACACAGGCGCACCAGGCGCTGTTCGGGAATGGGCTGCTGGTAGAACACCGACACCGGAATGGTCGCCACACCGTGCTCGCGGGTCAGCCACAGGGCCATGTCGACGTCGTTCAGGTCTGGGCGGATCGCCGAATAGTCGACCAACTGGAAGTAGGTGCCGGCCGAGCGACGGAACTGGAAGCGCGACGGCGCCAGCAGGTCGCAGAACAGATCGCGCTTGGCCTGGTAGAAGGCCGGCAGCTCGTCGATATGCTCGGGATGACTGGCCATGAAGTCGGCCAGCGCCCACTGCAAGGGGGTCACCCCGCAGAAGTTGACGTACTGGTGGACCTTGCGCAGCTCGGCGCTCAGGGCCGGCGGCGCGATCACATAGCCGGTCTTCCAGCCGGTGACGTGGTAGGTCTTGCCGAACGAGCTGACCACGAAGGCGCGCTGATACAGCGCTGCATAGCTCAGCACGCTGGCGTGGGTGACGCCGTCGAACACCAGGTGCTCGTAGACCTCGTCGCTGATCAGGTAGATATCGCGCTCGGCGATCAGCGCCGCCAGCTGGTCCAGGTCGGCGCGGGTGATCAACGCGCCGCTGGGGTTGTGCGGCGAGTTGATGATGACCATGCGCGTCTTCGCACTCAGGGCATCGCTGAACTTCTGCCAGTCGATGCTGAAGTCGACCGGGTCCAGCTGCACATGCACGCAGCGGCCACCGGCCAGTTCCACGGAAGGCTCGTAGCTGTCGTAGCTGGGGTCGAAGACGATCACTTCGTCGCCGGCGCGGATCACCGCCTGGATGGCACAGAAGATGCCCTCGGTGGCGCCCGGAACGATGGTCACTTCATGATCGGCATCGACACTGACGCCGTAGTGACGGGCGATCTTCGCCGCCACCTGCTGGCGCAGCGCCGGCAGCCCGGTCATCGGCGAATACTGGTTGTGCCCGGCGCTCACATGCCGCCCCACCGCATCGAGCAGGGCCTGCGGGCCATTGAAGTCGGGGAACCCCTGGGACAGGTTCAACGCGCCGGTCTGTACGGCGAGCTGAGACATGGTGGTGAAGATGGTCGTGCCGACATTCGGCAGCTTGCTGCTGATCATGAAGCCCTCTTTCCTGCGGACCCGGCCCACGCGCGGTAGACCACCGAGCATAGCGGATCGACGGGGCAGGAAAAAGGTTGTAACACGCGGCCGGCGGAGGGCGCTGACCGGGATCAACAAGGCGTGCGGCGCAGGGGCTGGCCCTGCGCCGCGACGCGCTTACTTGCGCTTGTCCTTGCGCTTCTTCTCGGCTTTCTTGTGGTGCGACATCAACCGGCGCTTCTTGTTGACCTGGCGGTCGGTGAGGGTGTTCTTGTTGCCCTCGAACGGGTTGTCGCTGCCCTTGTACTCGATGCGGATCGGCGTACCGACCAGCTTGAGCACGCGGCGGTAGGTGTTTTCCAGGTAACGCGAGTAGGAACGCGGGACCTTCTCCACCTGGTTGCCGTGGATCACGATGATCGGCGGGTTGGCACCACCGAGGTGGGCATAGCGCAGCTTGATGCGGCGACCGTTGACCATCGGCGGCTGGTGCTCGCTGACCGCGTCCTCGAGGATCTGGGTCAGGCGGCTGGTCGGCCAGCGGGTGACCGCCGACTTGAAGGAGTTCTGCACCGACTGGTACAGGTTGCCGACGCCGGTGCCGTGCAGTGCGGAGATGAAGTGGATGTCGGCGAAGTCGACGAAGAACAGCCGGCGCTCCAGCTCGGTCTTCACGTAGTCGCGCTCGCCCGGCTGCATGCCGTCCCACTTGTTCAGGGCGATGACGATGGCACGGCCGGCCTCGAGGGCGAAGCCCAGCAGGTTGAGGTCATGGTCGACCACGCCTTCGCGGGCATCCATGACGAAGATCACCACGTTGGCGTCCTTGATCGCCTGCAGGGTCTTCACCACCGAGAACTTCTCGACTTCCTCGTGGATCTTGCCGCGCTTGCGCACCCCGGCGGTGTCGATCAGGGTGTACTTCTCGTCGTTGCGCTCGAACGGAATGTAGATGCTGTCGCGGGTGGTGCCGGGCTGGTCGTAGACCACCACGCGCTCTTCACCGAGCATGCGGTTGACCAGGGTCGACTTGCCGACGTTCGGCCGGCCGATGATGGCGATCTTGATGCCGTCCTTTTCGCTCGGGCCGGGGATGCGCGTGGCTTCCTCGCCTTCGGCGACGTTTTCGTCGAGGGACTCTTCTTCCTGGTCGCGCGGTACGTCACCGAGGACGATTTCCATCAGCGAATTGATGCCACGGCCTTGCGAGCCGGCCACCGGGATCGCGTTGCCCATGCCCATCGGGGCGAATTCGGCGCGGGCGGTGTCCGGATCGATGTTGTCGATCTTGTTCGCCACCAGGAACGACTGTTTGTTCCGCTTGCGCAGGTGCTCGGCGATCATCTGGTCGGCGGCGGTCAGGCCGGCGCGGGCGTCCACCAGGAACAGCACGTAGTCGGCTTCTTCGATGGCCATCAGCGATTGCTCGGCCATCTTCTCGTCCATGCCCGCCTCGTCACCGGTGATACCGCCGGTGTCGATCAGGATGTAGGAACGGCCCTGCCAGCGCGCTTCGCCGTACTGGCGGTCACGGGTCAGGCCCGAGAGGTCGCCGACGATGGCATCGCGGGTCTTGGTCAGGCGGTTGAACATGGTGGACTTGCCGACGTTCGGGCGACCCACCAGGGCGATTACGGGAACCATGCGGCTCTCCATTGCGTAAATTCAGAAAATACAAAGGCCGCTGCGGGGCAGCGGCCGGAGTTTGGGGCGTCGTCTCACGACGTCGCGGCCCGGGGCCCGAAGGCCCCAAGCATAGACTTACTTGATGGTCAGCGCCTCGAGGGTACCGCTGTTGCCATACACGTAGATCATGTTGCCATCGACCAGCGGACGGGCGCGCAGGCCGTCGCTGTCGATACGCTCACGGCCGACGAAGCGGCCGTCCACCTGGCTCAGCAGGTGCAGGTAACCTTCCAGGTCACCGACCGCCACGTAGCTGGAGAACACTTCCGGCGCCGACAGTTGACGGCGAGCCAGTTGGTCGTTGCTCCACAGCGCCGAGGACGAACGCTCGTCGATCCCTTCGACGGTGCCCGAGGCCCCGCTCACATACACGTTGCCGAAGCCCTGGGCCACGCCGGTGTAGCTGGAGGCATCGCGCTGCCAGAGGACACGACCGCTTTCCAGGTCGAGGCCGGCGACGCGGCCCTGGTACGTCGAGACGTACAGGGTGCCAGCCGACAGCAGCAGGCCGCCGTCGATGTCGACCACGCGGTCCAGCTCCGAACGACCTTGCGGAATCGCGACACGCTGCTCCCACACCGGCACGCCGTTGCGGGTATCCAGGGCGACCACCTTGCCGCTGGACAGGCCAGCGACCGCCAGTGCGTTGGTCACTACCGGCGCACCGGTGCCGCGCAGGGTCAGGACCGCCGGGGTGCTGTCGTAGATCCAGCGACGGTCGCCGGTGGCGGCGTCGAGACCGATCACCCGGTCATCCTGGGTCTGCACCACGACGATGTCGCCGTTGGTCGCGGGCGGGGCCAGCACTTCGCTGGTCACGCGGGCCGACCATTTCTTCTCGCCGGTGCTGGAATCCAGGGCGATCACTTCGCCCTTGAGGGTGCCCAGCAGGACCATGCCGTAGCCGACACCGACCGCGCCGGAAACCGGCAGCTCCAGGTCCTTCTTCCAGATCACGTCGCCGTTCATGCGATCCAGGGCCATCACCACGCCGGTGACGTCGGATGCGTAGATACGGTCGTTCTCGATCGCCGGAACCAGCATGTTGAAGGTTTCGCCCTGACCGTCACCGATCGAACGACTCCACTGTTTCTGCAATACCACCTCTTCGGTGAACTTGGTCAGCTCGGCCGGGGGCAGTTCCTTCTTGCTGTTGCTGCTGCAACCCACGGCCAGGATGGCCAGGCTCAGCACTGCTGCATGTTTCCAACCGATCACGTCAGGCATCCCCTTTGGCCAGGTCGTCGAGCTTGAGTTGCAGGCCACCTACCGCGTCGTCATCGGACAGCGCGGCCTTGGCCTTTTCGTATGCGGCATGGGCATCGGCGGTACGGCCCAGTTGCACCAGCAGGTCGCCCTTGAGCTCCTCGCGGGAGGCAACGAACGCCTTGTCGGCATCGCCGTCGAGCAGCTTCAGGGCTTCGTCGGCCTTGTTCTGCGCGCCCAGCACGCGGGCCAGGCGCTGACGGGCGATTTCGCCCAGGGTCGCGTCGGCCGGCTTGTCGTAGATGCTCTTCAGCTCGGCAGCGGCATCGTCCAGCTTGCCGCCGTCCACCGCGACCTTGGCCACGAACAGGCTGCCGTACTGGGCGTAGGCGCTACCACCGAACTCGCTCTTGAGCTTGCCCGACAGTTCGGCGACCTTGGCCGCGTCCGGCGTGCCGGTCGGCGTCAGCGAAGTTTCCAGCAGGGCCTGATAGAGGTTCGAGGCGCCTTGCGACTGGTTGTTCTGGTACTTGTGCCAGGCTTGCCAGCCAAACACGATCACCAGGGCCAGCAGACCGCCAGTGACCAGTGGCTTGCCATTGCGCTCCCACCAGTCCTTGACCGCGGCCAGTGTTTCATCATCGGTACTCGACACCCCAATACTCCTTTCGACAATTCGGCTGTGGGCGCTTCACGCCTGCGCGAGGGAAGCTTCCAGGTGCTCGGCCAGAGCATCCCAGGCAATGTTTTGTTGTTCGCCCTGACCACGCAGGGGTTTGAAACCTACCACTTGTTGCGCCAGCTCGTCCTCCCCGAGGATCAGGGCGAACAGTGCGGCGCTCTTGTCGGCCTTCTTGAACTGGCTCTTGAAGCTGCCGCCACCGGCGTTGACCTGCAGGCGCAGGTTCGGCAGGCGATCACGCAGACGCTCGCTCAGTTGCAGGCCGGCCAGCTCGGCCGCTTCGCCGAAGGCGCAGAGGTAGACGTCGACCTGGCGGGAGATCGACTCGGGCACCAGCTCCAGGGTTTCCAGGAGCAGGATCAGGCGCTCGATCCCCATGGCGAAACCGACGCCGGGGGTCGGCTTGCCGCCCATCTGCTCGACCAGGCCGTCATAGCGGCCACCGGCACAGACGGTGCCCTGGGCGCCGAGTTTGTCGGTGACCCACTCGAACACGGTCTTGCTGTAGTAGTCGAGGCCGCGCACCAGCTTGGTGTTGATCACGTAGGGAATGCCGGCGGCATCCAGGCGTGACTTGAGGCCTTCGAAGTGAATGCGCGACTCTTCGTCCAGGTACTCTTCCAGCTTCGGCGCGCCGACCAGGGCGGCCTGTGTCCGGGCGTCCTTGCTGTCGAGGATGCGCAGCGGGTTGGTCTTCAGGCGGCGCAGGCTGTCTTCGTCCAGCTGGTCGAGACGGGCGGAGAGGAATTCCACCAGGGCCTCGCGGTAACGGGCGCGGGCTTCGCTGGTGCCAAGGCTGTTGAGCTCCAGGGTCACCGCGTCGCGCAGGCCGAGCTGGCCCCACAGGCGCCAGGTCAGGGCGATCAGTTCGGCGTCGATGTCCGGACCCTGGAGGTTGAACACCTCCACGCCGATCTGGTGGAACTGGCGATAGCGGCCCTTCTGCGGACGCTCGTGGCGGAACATCTGGCCGATGTACCAGAGTTTCTGCACCTGCTCGTTGCCGCTGATACCGTGCTCCAGCACCGCGCGCACGCAGGCGGCGGTACCTTCCGGACGCAGGGTCAGGGAGTCGCCGTTGCGGTCGGTGAAGGTGTACATCTCTTTTTCGACGATATCGGTCACTTCACCGATGGAACGCTTGAACAGCTCGGTGAACTCGACGATCGGCGTGCGGATCTGGCGATAGCCATAGGTATCCAGCAGGCCCGCCACAGTGCTCTCGAAATAGCGCCACAGGGGCGTCTGCTCGGGCAGGATGTCGTTCATGCCACGAATGGCTTGCAGCGATTTGCTCACGAAAAATCCTTAACGAAAACGGTAGCGGTCAACCGCGGGCAATCACTGCCGCGTCGGCCTCGGCCTTCTCGGCCGCTTTCTGGCGGATGAGCCTTTCCAGGTCATCCACCAGGTTGTCATTGGTCAGTTTCTGCGCCGGCTTGCCATCGATGTAGATCAGGTTCGGTGTGCCGCCGGTCAGCCCGACATGAGCTTCCTTGGCTTCACCGGGGCCGTTGACCACGCAACCGATCACCGCGACGTCCAGCGGCACCAGCAGGTCTTCCAGACGGCCTTCGAGCTCGTTCATGGTCTTGACCACATCGAAGTTCTGCCGCGAGCAGCTCGGGCAGGCGATGAAGTTGATGCCACGGGAACGCAGGTGCAGCGACTTGAGGATGTCGTAACCGACCTTCACTTCCTCGACCGGATCGGCCGCCAGCGAGATGCGGATAGTATCGCCAATCCCCTCGGCGAGCAGCATACCCAGACCGACCGCCGATTTCACCGTGCCCGAGCGCAACCCACCGGCTTCGGTGATGCCCAGGTGCAGCGGCTGCACGATCTGTTTGGCCAGCAGGCGGTAGGCTTCGACGGCCATGAACACGTCGGAGGCCTTCACACTGACCTTGAAGTCCTGGAAATCCAGGCGATCGAGGTGCTCGACATGGCGCAGCGCCGATTCCACCAGCGCCGCCGGGGTCGGTTCGCCGTATTTCTTCTGCAGGTCCTTTTCCAGCGAGCCCGCGTTGACGCCGATGCGGATCGGGATGCCGCGGTCACGCGCGGCATCGACCACCGCGCGCACACGGTCTTCGCGACCGATGTTGCCCGGGTTGATGCGCAGGCAGTCGACGCCCAGCTCGGCCACGCGCAAGGCGATGCGGTAGTCGAAGTGGATGTCGGCGACCAGCGGCACGCTGACCTGCTGCTTGATACGGCCGAAGGCTTCGGCGGCATCCATGTCCGGTACCGAGACGCGGACGATGTCGACGCCGGCGTCGACCAGACGGTTGATCTGCGCCACGGTGGCGGCGACGTCGTTGGTATCGGTGTTGGTCATGCTCTGGACGGCGATGGGAGCATCGCCGCCGACAGGTACGTTACCGACCCAGATTTTCCGGGATTCGCGACGTTTGATCGGAGATTCGCCGTGCATGACTTATTGTCCCAACTTCAGGCGAGCGGTCTCGCCACTGGTGAACGGAGCGACATCGACCGGCTGGCCGTTCCAGCTGATCTGCGCGCCGCGGGCAACGCCCAGGCGCACGGCGAACGGCGGCTTGCCGGCCAGTTCGAGGGTTTCACCCTTGCGCTTGATGCCGCTGTACAGGACCTTGCCGTTGCCGTCGGTGACCGAGGTCCAGCAATCGGCGGTGAACTGTACATGCAGTTGGCCACTGCCGGCTGGCGCTGCGACAGGCTGGGTGGTCGCAGCCACAGGGGCCGGCGTGGCGGCGGCGACGACCGGAGCGGTCACCGGCGCAACCGGGGCGACCGGTGCAGCAGGTGCGGGCGTTGCGGCAACCTGGGCAACCGGTGCGGTAGCAGCGCTCGGCGTGGCCGGTGCGGCGGTCACGGCTGGCGCGCTGGTCACCGGCGCGACCGGGGTGGCGGCTGCCGGGGTTTGCGGCGCGGCTTCGGCAGCGCCGGCTGGCGCCTGCTCGGTGAGCGGAAGCACGGTTTCAGGTTGTTCGCCCGCGGTCACGGCCTGGTCTTCCGGCTCGTCCAGCGGATGGATCTGGGTCGTGCCGTCGGCACTTTCCACTTCGATATGTTCCGGGGCGATGCTGAACAGTTCCTTGCCGGCGTTGCCGCTCTGGTCTTTCCACCAGACGAAGCCACCGCCGACGACGACCACCAGCAACAGCAGGCTGACGATGCGCAGGATGTTGTGCGACAGGCGCACCGGCTCCTCGATGCGGCCCAGCGCGTGCACGTCGCTGCCCTGGGCATGGGTGCCGGTGCAGTGGTCGAAGGACTGGACCAGGGCGGCCTGGTCCATGTCCAGCAGTTTGGCGTAGGCGCGGATATAGCCGCGGGCGAAGGTATGCCCAGGCAGCTTGTCGAAGGCGCCGTCTTCGAGGTTGTTCAGGGAACTCACGGTCAGATTGAGCTTGCGGGCCACTTCGGCCTGCTCCCAGCCCCGCTTTTCACGGGCCTGACGCAGAATCTCACCGGGATTTTCGCGAGTCGCTGCTGCTGCTTCGGGATGCGCCGCTTTCATCATTGCTCCGACAGGTATTGCTGGTATTCCGGCGTACCGGGATAAAGTCGTTGTAATTGCAGGCCCAGTTCGCTGGCCTTGGTCGTTTCTGCGAAGACCGTTGCCAGGCGACTGCCAAGCAACAGGCTGCGGGCGCTCGGTTCACTCAGACGGCTGTGCCGGTCGTAGAAATCGCGAGCCGGCACATAATGCCTGTCTTCGTAAGACATCTCAGCCATTTCCAGCAGGGCTTTGGGCTGCGTCCGGTCGAGACGCAAGGCTTTCTCCAGGTATTCCCGCGCCTGGTCGCGCTGCCCCAGCTTCAGAGAGGTCAGGCCGAGGTTCTCGAACACCCGGGACCGCTCAGGATACAGGGTATCGGCCGCGGCTTGGCGAAACATCTGCTGTGCCTTGGCATATTGCCCGTGAGCGTAGAGAAAGCTGCCGTAGTTGTTGCGGATCCGCGCATCGGAGGGCGTGGCCGACAGGGCCTTGCGAAAGTGCGCCTCGGCCAGTTCGGTCTCGCCTTCGCGCTGGAACACCAGGGCCAGTGCCGCATTGGCCTGGGCATCGTCGGCACCGAGTTCGAGGGCCTTCTTCAGCGGAATCTTCGCCCGCTCGGTCTGGCCTTGCTGCAGATACCCCAGGCCCAACTGCACATAGGCCTGGCGCGCTTCGTCACGCGCCTTGCCGCTGAACTTTGCGCCGGAACCGCCGGAGCTGACACAGCCGCACAGCAGCGTCGTCAGCAGAACAAGCGGCAGCGCGGCGCGCAGGGTCATGGCGATCCTCGTCTCAGTTGCCCGCCACGCCGTTGGAATCGGCGTCGGCGTTCAGTTGCCGCACGGCGATGTAACGCTCACTGCGACGGGTGCGGTCCATCACCTGGCCGACCAGCTGGCCACAGGCGGCGTCGATGTCCTCGCCACGGGTGGTGCGCACGGTGACGTTGAAGCCCGCGTGGTGCAGGTGATCCTGGAAGCGACGGATGGCGTTGTTGCTCGGACGCTCGTAGCCGGAGTGCGGGAACGGGTTGAACGGGATCAGGTTGATCTTGCACGGCACGTTCTTGAGCAGCTCGGCCATTTCCACGGCGTGTTCGAGCTTGTCGTTGACGTCCTTGAGCAGGGTGTACTCGATGGTCAGCACGCGCTTCTCGCCCAGTTCCGACATGTAGCGCATGCAGGAGTCGAGGACGACCTTGAGCGGGTACTTCTTGTTGATCGGCACCAGTTCGTTGCGCAGCGCGTCGTTCGGCGCGTGCAGCGACAGGGCCAGGGAGACGTCGATGTGCTTGGCCAGCTCATCGATCATCGGCACCACGCCGGAGGTGGACAGGGTCACCCGGCGCTTGGAGATGCCGTAGCCGAGATCGTCCATCATCAGGTGCATGGCAGCGATCACGTTGTCGAAGTTCAGCAGCGGCTCGCCCATGCCCATCATCACCACGTTGGTGATGGCGCGGTCGATGGTGGCCGGCACGGAGCCGAACGACTTGTTGGCAATCCACACCTGGCCGATCACTTCGGCGGCGGTGAGGTTGCTGTTGAATCCTTGCTTGCCGGTGGAGCAGAAACTGCAGTCCAGGGCGCAACCGGCCTGGGACGATACGCACAACGTACCGCGCTTGCCCTGGGGGATGTAGACGGTTTCGACGCAACTGCCGGAGGCGACGCGCACGACCCACTTGCGGGTGCCGTCCGAGGAAATGTCCTCGCTGACCACTTCCGGGCCGCGAATCTCGGCGCGAGCCTTGAGTTTTTCGCGCAGGGCCTTGCCGACGTTGGTCATGGCGTCGAAATCATCGACGCCAAAGTGGTGAATCCATTTCATTACCTGGCCGGCACGGAAGCGCTTCTCCCCTATCGAGTCGAAGAACTTTTCCATTTCCGGTTGGGTCAGCCCCAACAGGTTGATTTTGTCGGTAGATGTCGTCATGGATTCACCCTCACTCGTCAGCCGTGGCTTAGCGAGTGGTTACCTCGGTAGCTGCGAAGAAGTAGGCGATTTCGCGAGCGGCAGCGGCTTCGGAGTCCGAACCGTGGACGGCGTTGGCGTCGATGGACTCGGCGAAGTCGGCACGGATGGTGCCTGGAGCGGCTTCTTTAGGGTTGGTGGCGCCCATCAGCTCACGGTTGCGAGCGATGGCGTTTTCGCCTTCCAGAACCTGAACGACAACCGGACCGGAAGTCATGAAGGCAACCAGGTCGCCGAAGAAGCCGCGCTCTTTGTGCTCGGCGTAGAAGCCTTCGGCTTCGGCCTTGGACAGTTGCTTGATTTTCGAAGCGACGATTTTCAGGCCGGCGTCTTCGAAACGGGTGGTGATCTTGCCGATCACGTTCTTGGCAACGGCGTCAGGCTTGATGATGGAGAAAGTGCGTTGAACAGCCATGGTGTAACTCCAGAAACAGTAAGTGATGCGAAAAATTAAACCCGCGAATTATACGCGGGTTCCGGGGGATTGCCTAACCTGCCGAGCGCGCGTCAGTCGGCTTCTTCGATCCAGGCGGCCTGGATGGCTTCCAGGACCTTCTCGCCACCGCGGGACGGATCGTCGCTGAAGTCCGGCAATGCCAGCACCCAGCTGTGCAGATCGACGAAATTCAGGTAGCGAGGATCGACTTCCGGCTTGCTTTCGGCAAGCTGGATAGCAATTTCAAGTACATCAACCCATTTCAGACTCATGTCGACTCCGGGAATCAGTGCGGCGCTTCGGCGGCGTGGTTGAGCGAGTACTTCGGAATTTCGATGGTCAGGTCTTCGTCACCGACCTTCACCTGGCACGCCAGGCGCGACTGTGCTTCCAGGCCCCAGGCCTTGTCCAGCATGTCTTCTTCCAGTTCGTCCGCTTCTTCCACCGAGTCGAAGCCTTTGCGCACGATGCAGTGGCAGGTGGTGCAGGCGCACACCCCGCCACAGGCGCTTTCGATCTCGATGTGATGGTCATGGGCCAGTTCGAGAATGGAAGTCCCCGGTGCTGCCTCGACGGTCAGGCCGTCCGGACAGAACTTCTCATGGGGCAGAAATGTTACCTGCGGCATCAGTTATCCTCGATCTCATTCAGGTTGCGCCCGGCCAGTGCGGCTTTTACCGTCGAATCAAGGCGCCGGGCGGCAAAGGCATCGGTCACCTGCGACAGACGCTTGGTCTGCTGCTCGATGGCCGCGCCATCGGTGCCGTTCATCAAATCACGCAAGTCTTGCATCTGTTGTTCGATCGCCGCGCGCTCCTCGGCATCCAGCAGGCGCTCGCCATCGGCGTCGAGGGCGCCCTGCACCGCTTCGAGCAGGCGCTCGGCGTCGACCTGGTGCTCACGCAACTGCCGCGCGGCCTTGTCGTTGCCGGCATGTTCGAAGGAGTCCTTGAGCATGCGCGCGATCTCGCCGTCGGTCAGGCCGTAGGACGGCTTGACCTGGATGCTCGATTCGACGCCCGAACCCAGCTCCCGTGCCGAGACGCTGAGCAGGCCGTCGGCGTCGACCTGGAAGGTCACGCGGATCTTCGCCGCACCGGCGACCATGGCCGGAATGCCGCGCAGCTCGAAGCGCGCCAGGGAACGGCAGTCGCTGATCAGTTCGCGCTCGCCCTGGAGCACGTGGATCATCATCGCGCTCTGGCCGTCTTTATAGGTGGTGAATTCCTGGGCGCGGGCGACCGGGATGGTGGTGTTGCGCGGAATCACCTTCTCCATCAGCCCGCCCATGGTTTCCAGGCCCAGGGACAGCGGAATCACGTCGAGCAGCAGCAGCTCGCCGCCTTCACGGCGGTTGCCGGCCAGGGTATCGGCCTGGATCGCGGCGCCGATGGCGACCACCTGGTCCGGGTCGATATCGGTCAGCGGCTGACGACCGAACAGCTCGCCCACGGCGCTGCGCACCCGCGGCACACGGGTCGAACCACCGACCATGACCACCGCGCTGACCTCTTCCAGCTCGATGCCGCTGTCGCGCACGGCGCGGCGGCAGGCCTTGAGGCTGCGGGCGATCATCGGTTCGATCAGCGCATCGAAGGCAGCACGGGTCAGCTCGGCCTGCCAGGCGTCGTAGCGCACGGTCACGGCGTCGGCGTCGGTCAGGGCTTCCTTGGCCGCGCAGGCGGTTTCCAGCAGGCGACGCTGGGCGCCCGGGTCGAGGTCGGAAGACAGTCCGGCGGACTGCACGATCCAGCTGGCGATGGCATGGTCGAAATCGTCGCCGCCCAGGGCGGTATCGCCACCGGTGGCCAGCACTTCGAAGACCCCGCCGGTCAGGCGCAGGATGGAAATGTCGAAGGTCCCGCCACCCAGGTCATAGATGGCCACGACGCCTTCGGCGTTCTGGTCCAGGCCATAGGCCACGGCAGCCGCGGTCGGCTCGTTGAGCAGGCGCAGGACGTTGAGACCGGCCAGACGCGCGGCGTCCTTGGTGGCCTGGCGCTGGGCGTCGTCGAAATAGGCCGGAACGGTGATCACCGCCCCCACCAGCTCGCCGCCGAGGCTGTCTTCGGCACGCTGACGCAGCACCTTGAGGATGTCCGCCGACACTTCCACCGGGCTCTTCGCGCCCTGCACGGTGTCGATGAACGGCATGTGCGACTCGCCGCCGACGAAGCGGTACGGCAGTTGCTCGCCGAGCTGCTTGACGTCCGCCAGGCCACGGCCCATCAGGCGCTTGACCGAGAGAATGGTGTTCAGCGGATCGGCCGACGCGGCCTCGCGGGCGGCATGGCCGACGTCGACGCGGTCGGCGTGGTAGCGCACCGCGGACGGCAGGATGACCCGGCCTTCGGCGTCGGGCAACGGAGCGGAAAGACCACTGCGCAGGGCAGCGACCAGCGAATTGGTGGTGCCAAGGTCGATACCCACGGCCAGACGACGCTGGTGGGGTTGAGGGCTCTGACCGGGTTCGGCGATCTGCAGTAGGGCCATGCTTATCTGAATACCAAAGGTGTCGCCACGGGCGGCACCGGGTTAATCGTCGAGGCGCTCTTCCAGCTGGCGCACTTCGTAGGCGAGCTTGTCGAGGAACTGCATGCGGCGCATCAGGCGCTCGGCCTGATCACGCTGCGCGGCATCGTTCCAGCAGGCGGCGAACTCCTCGTTGAGGGCTTCCTGGGCGACTTTCAGGCGGCGCTTGAACGCGGCAACGCCATCGAGGTCGGCACTGTCCTGGAGGTCTTCGAGCTCTTCGCGCCATTGCATCTGCTGGAAGAGGAACTCGGGATCGTGGACGGTGACTTCCTGCGGCACTTCGTGACCGCTGATCGCCAACAGGTAACGCGCCCGACGGGGCGCGCTCTTGAGGGTCTGGTAGGCCTCGTTGAGACCGGCGGAGCGCTCCAGCGCCAGGCGCTGCTCGCGCTCGGAGGCATCGGCGAAACGATCCGGGTGCACGGCGCGGGCCAGCTCGCGGTAGCGGGTGGCCAGCTGGTCCAGGTCCAGGCGGAAGTCCGGTTGCAGGTCAAACAGGGCGAAATGACAAGGAGTACCCACGCGCAGCCTCAGACGTTGAAGCTTTCGCCGCAGCCACACTCACCGCGCACGTTGGGATTGTTGAACTTGAAGCCTTCGTTCAACCCTTCCTTGACGAAATCCAGTTCGGTGCCGTCGAGGTAGACCAGGCTTTTCGGATCGATGATCACCTTCATGCCATGGCTTTCGAAGACCTGGTCTTCATCGTTCGGCTCGTCGACGAACTCCAGCACGTAGGCCAGGCCGGAGCAGCCGGTAGTGCGCACGCCCAGGCGAATGCCATCGCCTTTGCCGCGTCCTTCGAGGGAGCGCCGCACGTGGTTGGCGGCGGCTTCTGTCATGCTGATAGCCATCGAGACTCCTTGACCTGCATCCAGGCTGTTAGATCAAACCTTTCTTCTGCTTGTAATCGCGGACAGCCGCCTTGATGGCGTCTTCAGCGAGTACCGAGCAGTGGATCTTGACCGGCGGCAGGGCCAGCTCTTCAGCCAGCTGGGTGTTCTTGATGGTTTCGGCTTCGTCCAGGGTCTTGCCCTTCATCCACTCGGTGGCGAGGGAGCTGGAAGCGATGGCCGAGCCACAGCCGTAGGTCTTGAACTTGGCGTCTTCGATGACGCCCTGCTCGTTGACCTTGATCTGCAGGCGCATCACGTCGCCGCACGCCGGAGCGCCGACCATGCCGGTGCCGACATCCGGGTCTTCGGCATTCATCTTGCCGACGTTGCGCGGGTTTTCGTAGTGGTCGATGACCTTTTCACTGTATGCCATGGTGCAATTCCTTCCTCATCAGAGAGCCGCTCTTGCCGGCGACTACTTAGTGCGCAGCCCACTCGATCTTGGAGATGTCGACGCCGTCTTTGTACATATCCCACAGCGGCGACAACTCACGCAGCTTGGTAACGGCCTCGCAGACTTTCTGCGCGGCGTAGTCGATTTCTTCTTCGGTGGTGAAACGACCGAAGGTGAAGCGGATCGAGCTGTGCGCCAGCTCGTCGTTGCGGCCCAGGGCGCGCAGGACGTAGGACGGCTCGAGGGATGCCGAAGTACAGGCGGAACCGGACGAAACGGCCAGGTCCTTGAGCGCCATGATCAGCGACTCGCCTTCGACGTAGTTGAAGCTCAGGTTCAGGTTGTGCGGAATGCGCGAGGTCAGGCTGCCGTTGACGTACAGCTCTTCCAGGCCCTGGACCTGCTTGAAGAAGCGATCGCTCAGGGCCTTGATGCGCACGTTCTCGCTGGCCATCAGTTCCTTCGCCACGGCGAAGGCTTCGCCCATGCCGACGATCTGGTGGGTGGCCAGGGTGCCGGAACGCATGCCGCGCTCGTGACCGCCGCCGTGCATGGCCGCTTCCAGACGCACGCGAGGCTTGCGGCTGACGTACAGCGCGCCGATGCCTTTCGGACCGTAGGTCTTGTGCGCGGAGAAGGACATCAGGTCGACCTTCAGCTTCTGCAGGTCGATCTCGACCTTGCCGGTCGACTGCGCGGCATCGACGTGGAACAGCACGCCGCGGGAGCGGGTCAGTTCGCCGATGGCAGCGATGTCGTTGATGGTGCCGATCTCGTTGTTTACGTGCATGACCGAGACCAGGATGGTGTCGTCACGCAGCGCGGCTTCCACCAGCTGCGGCGTGATCAGGCCATCTTCGCCCGGCTCCAGGTAGGTGACCTCGAAGCCTTCGCGCTCCAACTGGCGGGTGCTGTCCAGGACCGCCTTGTGCTCGATCTTGGAGGTGATGATGTGCTTGCCCTTGCTGCCGTAGAAGTGCGCAACACCCTTCAGGGCCAGGTTGTCGGACTCGGTGGCACCGCTGGTCCAGACGATCTCGCGCGGGTCGGCGTTGACCAGGTCGGCGACCTGGCGGCGGGCGTTTTCGACCGCTTCCTCGGCTTTCCAGCCGAAGACGTGGGAGCGCGACGCCGGGTTACCGAAGTTCCCGTCGACCAGCAGGCATTCGCTCATCTTCTGGGCGACACGTGGGTCGACCGGAGTGGTCGCGGAGTAATCGAGGTAGATCGGCAACTTCATTGAATATCTCCTATCAGGCAGGCGCGTCGCTCGTTCGATACGGTCATTCGACGGCGGACGTTTCAATCTTGTCCAGATGCGGGGCACGGCCGGCGATGCGGCGCAGGTCCTGGCGCTGGGCGACTTCCTGGACCTCACGGCGGGTCACGAGGTCGGCCAGGCTGATTCCGCTGAGGAATTCGTGGATCCGCGCGCTCAGGTCGCACCACAGGTGGTGGGTCAGGCAGGTATCACCGGCATGGCAATCACCGAGCCCCTGGCAGCGGGTGGCATCGACCGATTCATTGACCGCATCGATGACCTGGGCAACCTGGATGCTTTCCATGGTCCGCGACAGCTGGTAGCCGCCACCCGGACCGCGCACGCTGGACACCAGGTTGCTGCGGCGCAGCTTGGCGAACAGCTGTTCCAGGTAGGAAAGGGAAATGCCTTGGCGCTCGGAAATGTCGGCCAGGGAGACCGGCCCATTCTGCGCGTGCAATGCCAGGTCGAGCATGGCAGTCACGGCGTATCGGCCTTTGGTAGTCAGTCGCATGGCTATTTGATACCACGGAGGTTACGGAATGTGTGCGAGTATGCGATTCCCGAGCATTTAAGTCAACTATAAGACCCACTGCTTTAGTCGGGTTTACGCCTGGAGGGCGGCGCAGATCATAGCAAAGTCGGGGCGTGAGCACACGCCCCAATGTCGCGCACAGCTGTCAATGCGTCGTCGCGTCGCCGCGCACTTCGCCCTTCACGCAGGCGAAGTCCTCGTCGTGCAAGGCCGGCAGCTCCTTGGCGCAGTAGTCGCTGCCGAGCCTGGTCAGGGCACCGCACATGTCTTCCAGGCGGCCGTCGACGGCCTGCAGGTGGTCGAGCAACTGACCAATGGCGCGGGCCACCGGGTCCGGCATGTCCTCGCTGACGCCGTAGGCATCGAAGCCGATCTTCTCGGCCATGGCCTTGCGCCGGGCTTCCTGCTCGCCATCGCTCTTGACGATGATGCGCCCGGGAATGCCCACCGCGGTGGCGCCGGCCGGCACCGCCTTGGTCACCACCGCGTTGGAGCCGATCTTGGCCCCGGCGCCGACAGTGAACGGGCCCAGCACCTTGGCGCCGGCGCCGACCACCACGCCGTCCTCCAGGGTCGGGTGACGCTTGCCCTTGTTCCAGCTGGTGCCGCCCAGGGTCACGCCCTGGTAGAGGGTGACGTCGTCGCCGATCTCGGCGGTCTCGCCGATGACGATGCCCATGCCGTGGTCGATGAAGAAGCGGCGGCCGACCTTCGCCCCCGGGTGAATCTCGATACCGGTCAGCCAGCGCCCGAAGTTGGACACCAGGCGGGCCAGCCACTTCCAGTCCCTCTTCCACAGGCTGTGCGCCGCGCGGTGCAGCCAGATCGCGTGCATGCCCGGATAGCAGGTCAGCACCTCGAAGGCATTGCGCGCCGCCGGGTCACGGTGGAAAACGCTTTGGATATCTTCACGCAGACGCTCGAACATCTATTGATCCTTCCGCTTGTGCGCATCGCCCCGGGCCGCTTTCTGGGTTTCGGTGAGGATGCCGCGCAAAATACTCATTTCCGAACGATTCACCGCGCTGCGCCCGAACAGGCGCCGCAGACGCGGCATCAGGTGCTTGGGCTTGGCCGGATCGAGGAACCCGATCTGCACCAGGGTGCTTTCCAGATGGCCGTAGAAACGCTCCATTTCATCCATGGTGGCCAGTTCTTCGACCGCTTCGTCCTTGTTCACAGGCACGGCCTGGGGCTCACGGGCGAGCCAGGCCATGCGAACTTCGTAAGACAGCACCTGCACCGCAGCCGCCAGGTTCAGCGAGCTGAAGTCCGGGTTGGAGGGGATATGCACGTGGTAGTGACATCGCTGCAGCTCGTCGTTGGTCAGGCCGGCGTGTTCACGGCCGAACACCAGGGCCACTTCCTCGCCCTGCGCCGCCCGCTTCACCGCCTCGGCGCCGCACTCGCGGGGATCGAGCATCGGCCACGGCAGGCTGCGACTGCGGGCGCTGGTGCCGACCACCAGGGTGCAGCCGACCAGGGCGTCTTCGAGGGTGGCGACCACTTGCGCGCCCGCCAGCACATCGTCGGCGCCAGACGCGCGGGCGCTGGCCTCGGGAGAAGGGAAATCCGCCGGATCCACCAGGACGAGGCGCGACAGTCCCATGTTCTTCATGGCACGCGCAGCCCCGCCGATGTTGCCGGGATGACTGGTACAGACCAGGACGACACGAATATTTTCCAGCACGTCAGGCGCTCACAGGCATCAAATCAGGGGGAGCAAATCTTACAGAAGGGACCGGCGCAACGCTACGTAAGCAAATGTTACCCTTCTGCCCCGGAAGTTTTCTGATAGAATGTTCGGCTTTCTTTAACATCTCAGGTGAAACGTCCATGCAGCCCATGCTGAATATCGCGCTGCGCGCCGCCCGCAGCGCCAGCGAACTGATTTTCCGCTCAATCGAACGCCTGGATACCATCAAGGTTGATGAGAAGGACGCCAAGGACTACGTGTCCGAAGTCGACCGCGCGGCGGAAAAGGTCATCATCGACGCCCTGCGCAAGGCCTACCCGACCCACGCCATCCAGGGCGAAGAAACCGGTCTGCATGCCGGTAGCGGCGAAGGCGAAGACTACCTGTGGATCATCGATCCGCTGGATGGCACCACCAACTTCCTGCGTGGCGTTCCACATTTCGCGGTGAGCATCGCCTGCAAATACCGTGGCCGCCTGGAACACGCCGTGGTTCTCGATCCTGTCCGCCAGGAAGAATTCACCGCCAGCCGTGGCCGTGGCGCCCAGCTGAACGGTCGTCGCCTGCGCGTCAGCTCGCGCACCAGCCTGGAAGGCGCGCTGCTCGGCACCGGCTTCCCGTTCCGTGACAACCAGATGGAATACCTCGACAACTACCTGGGCATGTTCCGCGCCCTGGTTGGCCAGACCGCCGGCATCCGCCGCGCCGGCTCCGCCAGCCTGGACCTGGCCTACGTCGCCGCTGGTCGTTTCGATGCCTTCTGGGAATCGGGCCTGTCCGAATGGGACATGGCTGCCGGCGCACTGCTGATCCAGGAAGCAGGCGGTCTGGTCAGCGACTTCACCGGTGGTCATGACTTCCTCGAAAAGGGTCATGTGGTCGCCGGCAACATCAAGTGCTTCAAGGCCGTTCTCACCGCCATCCAGCCGCACCTGCCGCCTTCGGTCAAACGCTGAGTTTCGCCTGAAATGAAAAAAGCACCTTTCGAGGTGCTTTTTTTGTGCCTGCAATTCTGGGAGGGTGCCGTGTTGACTGGACCGGCCTCATCGCGGGCAACGCCCGCCCCCACAAGGCCCAGTGGCGCACGCGGTCCCTGTGGGAGCGGGGCATTGCCCGCGATGAGGCCATCAGCCACACCACTTATTGTGCAGACTGCCCCGGCTGTGCCTGACCCAGAACCAGATTGCCCTGCTTGTCCAACGGAATCTGCGAGCCTGGATCACGATCCATGCGCACCTGCCCCACCTTGTCGCCGATCGAGTACTTCACGTCATACCCGATGACCTTCTCGCTCACGTCATTCACCGTGTTGCAGCGAGTCTGGGTGGTGGTGTAGGTGTCGCTGTTCTGCATGTGTTCCTGGACCTTGTTGCCGGCGTAACCGCCGCCGACCGCACCCGCCACCGTGGCGATCTTCTTGCCGGTGCCGCCACCGATCTGGTTGCCGAGCAGGCCACCGGCCAGCGCACCGACCACCGTACCGGCGATCTGATGCTGGTCCTGTACCGGCTTCTGCCGCGTGACCGTGACGTCCTTGCAGACTTCCCGTGGCGTCTTGACGGTCTGCTTGACCGGTTGCACACCCACCACCTGGGCATACTCCGGTCCGCTGTTGACCAGGCTGTAGGTCGCGACAGCACCTCCGGCAGTCACACCGACAGCACCCAGTACCGCACCCACGAGCATCGACTTGTTCACGTGAACCTCCTGATTTACCCCGCGGATTTCACCGCGCTTCTCCCAGCCTTGGAGCAAAAAAAAGGGCGCGAGTTCAATACTCGCGCCCTCTTCTTCCGCCAGAGGCGTAGGAAAAAGCCTTATGGACGGTCGTCCACACCCTCGGTTTTCGCCGGAGGAATCAGGTCTTCACTGCTCAGGTTCAGCCAGATCAGCACCACGTTGGCGATGTAGATCGACGAGTAGGTACCCGCCAGGACACCGATGAACAGTGCCAGGGAGAAGCCGTACAGGTTGTCGCCACCGAACACCAGCAGCGCGGCGATGGCCAGCAGGGTCGACACCGAGGTCGCCACGGTACGCAGCAGGGTCTGGGTGGTCGAGATGTTGATGTTCTCGATCAGCGAAGCCTTGCGCAGGACCCGGAAGTTCTCGCGAACCCGGTCGAACACGACGATGGTGTCGTTGAGCGAGTAACCGATGATCGCCAGCACCGCCGCCAGCACCGTCAGGTCGAAGGTGATCTGGAAGAACGAAAGGATGCCCATGGTCACCACGACGTCGTGGATCAGCGAGACGATTGCGCCCACGGCGAACTTCCACTGGAAGCGGAAGGCCAGGTAGATCAGGATGCCGCCCAGCGCCAGGAGCATGCCGAGGCCGCCCTGGTCGCGCAGCTCCTCACCCACCTGCGGGCCGACGAACTCGACGCGCTTGACCGTGGCCGGGTTGTCGCCGCCCGCCGCCTTCAGCGCATCGGCGACCTTGTTGCCCAGTTGCGGATCATCGCCCGGCATGCGCACCAGCAGGTCGGTGGTCGCGCCGAAGCTCTGCACCACGGCCTCATGGAAACCGGACTTGACCAGCTCCTCGCGCACCTGGCCGAGGTCGGCCGGACGCTCGTAGGTCAGCTCGATGAGCGTACCGCCGGTGAAGTCCAGGCCGAAGTTCAGGCCCTTGTGGAACCAGCTGAACAGGGCCAGCACGGTAAGGAGCATGGTGATGGCGAACGCAACGTTGCGCACGCCCATGAAGTTGATCGTACGTAGCATGGCAGCCCCTTAAACCCACAGCTTCTTGACGTCGCGGCCGCCGTAGATCGAGTTGACGATCGCACGGGTAACCAGAATGGCGGTGAACATCGAGGTGAAGATACCCAGCGACATGGTGACCGCGAAGCCCTTCACCGGGCCGGTGCCCATGGCGAAGAGGATGCCGCCGACCAGCAGGGTGGTCAGGTTGGCGTCGAGAATCGCCGTGTAGGCACGGTCGAAACCTTCGTGGATGGCGCGCTGCGCGGACATGCCATTGGCCAGCTCCTCGCGGATCCGCGAGAAGATCAGCACGTTGGCGTCCACCGCCATGCCCATGGTCAGCACGATACCGGCGATACCCGGCAGGGTCAGGGTCGCGCCGAGCAGCGACATCAGCGCCAGCAGCAGGACCATGTTGCCCGCCAGGGCGACGGTGGCGATCAGACCGAAGAAGCGGTAGATGGCCATGATGAACAGCGAGACGAACAGCATGCCCCACAGGGAAGCGTCGATACCCTTGGTGATGTTGTCGGCACCCAGGCTCGGGCCGATGGTGCGCTCTTCGGCGAAGTACATCGGCGCGGCCAGGCCACCGGCACGCAGCAGCAGGGCCAGCTCGGAGGATTCGCCCTGGCCGTTGAGACCGGTGATGCGGAACTGGCTGCCCAGCGGCGACTGGATGGTCGCCAGGCTGATGATCTTCTTCTCTTCCTGGAAGGTCTGGATCGCCACGTCCTTCTCGACGCCGCCCACGGTCTGCTTCTCGTAGCGGGTGACCGGACGCTGCTCGATGAAGATCACCGCCATGCTGCGCCCGACGTTGCTGCGGGTGGCGCGGCTCATCAGCTCGCCGCCATGGCCGTCGAGACGGATGTTCACCTGCGGACGGCCGTGCTCGTCGTAGCTGGCCTGGGCATCGGTGACCTGGTCACCGGTGATGATCAGGCCACGCTCGACCATCGCCGAACGCCCGCCTTCACGGAACTCGAAGACCTCGGTGGTGGCTTTCGACGCACCAGGCTCGGCGCCCAGGCGGAATTCCAGGTTGGCGGTCTTGCCGAGGATACGCTTGGCTTCGGCGGTGTCCTGCACGCCCGGCAGCTCGACCACGATGCGGTTGGCGCCCTGGCGCTGTACCAGTGGCTCGGCGACACCCAGCTCGTTGACGCGGTTGCGTACCGTGGTCAGGTTCTGCTTGATCGCGTATTCACGGATTTCCGTGATCTTCGCCGGGGTGATGGCCAGACGCAGCACCGACAGCTCGTTACGCTCGGTGGTGGTCAGGTCGAAATCGTTGAAATTCTTGCGGATCAGGCTGCGTGCCTGTTCGCGGGTCGCGTCGTCGGAGAAGCCCAGCTGGATGCCACCATCCTGCTGCGGCAGGCTGCGGTAGCGGACTTTTTCCTTGCGCAGGAGGCTCTTCACCTCACCTTCGTAGACTTTCAGGCGCGCGGCCATGGCCTTGTCCATGTCCACTTCGAGGAGGAAGTGCACACCACCGGACAGGTCCAGACCCAGCTTCATCGGGTGTGCCCCGAGGTTGCGCAGCCATTGTGGGGTGGTCGGGGCCAGGTTCAGCGCCACCACGTAATCGTCACCCAGTGTCTTGCGCACCACATCCTTGGCCGGAAGCTGGTCTTCCTGCTTGCTCAGACGCAGCAGCGCGCCCTTGCCGTTCTCGCCCAGGGTGGCTGCCTTCACCGCGATCCCGGCGTCGGTCAGCGCCTTGCTGGCACGGTCCAGATCGGCCTGGCTCACCTGCAGCGCGGTGCTGGCGCCGCTGACCTGCACCGCCGGGTCGTCAGGATAGAGGTTGGGAGCGGAATAAATAAAACCGATCACCAGTACGACCAGGATCAGTGCGTATTTCCATAGAGGAGTTTTGTTCAGCATCACGCCGCCCGTTCAAGACGCGGGGCGCCTTGCGCGCCCCGTCGATTGGTGAAAAACGTAACTTAGATCGCTTTCAGCGTGCCTTTCGGCAGGGTGGCCGCTACAGCGCCTTTCTGGAACTTCAGTTCGACCGAGTCGGACACTTCCAGAACGACGAAGTCATCGCTGACCTTGACGATCTTGCCGGCGATACCGCCGTTGGTGACGACTTCGTCGCCCTTTTGCAGGTTGCTCAGCAGGTTCTTCTGCTCTTTGGCCCGTTTGGCCTGTGGGCGCCAGATCATCAGGTAGAAGATGACCAGGAAACCGACCAGGAAGATCCATTCGAAACCGGTACCGGCCGGGCCGGCAGCAGCGGCAGGGGCTGCGGCGTCCGCGTAAGCGGCAGGGATCAGAAAGCTCATTTAGCACTCCAGTTTGCAGAAGTTGTGTTTGTCAGGATGGCAAAACATCAATCCAAAGGCGGTACGGGAAGTCCGCGTTTGGCATAAAAGGCGTCGACAAAGGCGGCCAATGTACCCTGTTGAATAGCCTCGCGCAAACCAGCCATCAAGCGCTGGTAATGCCGCAAGTTGTGGATCGTATTCAACATGGCGCCGAGCATTTCGCCGCATTTATCCAGGTGATGCAGATAAGCGCGGGAGAAGTTCTGGCAGGTGTAGCAGTCGCAGGTCGGATCCAGGGGCGAATCATCATGACGATGGAACGCATTGCGGATTTTCAGCACGCCGGTGTCGATGAACAGATGGCCGTTGCGCGCATTGCGCGTAGGCATCACGCAATCGAACATGTCAACGCCGCGGCGCACACCCTCCACAAGATCCTCCGGCTTGCCAACACCCATAAGGTAACGAGGTTTGTCAGCCGGCATCTGGCCGGGCAGGTAGTCCAGCACCTTGATCATTTCGTGCTTCGGCTCGCCCACCGACAGGCCGCCGATGGCCAGGCCGTCGAAGCCGATCTTGTCGAGGCCTTCCAGGGAGCGCATGCGCAGGTCCTGGTGCATGCCGCCCTGGACGATGCCGAACAGCGCCGCGGTGCTGTCGCCGTGGGCATTCTTCGAGCGCTGGGCCCAGCGCAGCGAGAGTTCCATGGAGATACGCGCCACGTCCTCGTCGGCCGGGTACGGCGTGCATTCGTCGAAGATCATCACGATGTCCGAGCCCAGGTCGCGCTGGACCTGCATCGACTCTTCCGGGCCCATGAAGACTTTCGAGCCGTCCACCGGCGAGGCGAAGGTCACGCCCTCTTCCTTGATCTTGCGCATGGCGCCGAGGCTGAACACCTGGAAGCCGCCGGAGTCGGTGAGGATCGGGCCTTTCCACTGCATGAAATCGTGCAGGTCGCCGTGGGCCTTGATCACTTCGGTGCCTGGGCGCAGCCACAGGTGGAAGGTGTTGCCGAGGATGATCTCGGCGCCGATGGCCTCGATGTCCCGCGGCAGCATGCCCTTGACCGTGCCATAGGTGCCCACCGGCATGAAGGCCGGGGTTTCCACGGTGCCACGGGGGAAGGTCAGGCGGCCGCGACGGGCCTTGCCGTCGGTGGCCAGCAACTCGAAGGACATACGACAGGTGCGACTCATGCTTGATCCTCGGGCCCGCGTGGCGCCGGATTGCGGGTGATGAACATGGCATCACCGTAACTGAAGAAGCGGTACTCGTTGGCCACGGCGGCGGCGTAGGCGGCCATGGTTTCCGGGTAACCGGCGAAGGCCGAAACCAGCATCAGCAGCGTGGACTCGGGCAGATGGAAGTTGGTGACCAGGGCATCGACCACATGGAATGGCCGGCCCGGGAAGATGAAGATATCGGTGTCGCCGCTGAACGGCTTGAGCACGCCATCGCGCGCCGCGCTTTCCAGCGAGCGCACGCTGGTGGTGCCGACCGCCACTACCCGGCCACCACGGGCACGGCAGGCGGCGACCGCATCCACCACATCCTGGCCGACTTCCAGCCATTCCTTGTGCATGTGATGGTCTTCGATGCGCTCGACCCGTACCGGCTGGAAGGTGCCGGCGCCGACGTGGAGGGTGACGAACGCGGTGTCGACGCCCTTCTCGGCGATCTTCGCCAGCAGTTCCTCATCGAAATGCAGGCCCGCGGTCGGTGCCGCCACCGCGCCGGCGCGTTCGGCGTAGACCGTCTGGTAGCGCTCGCGGTCGGCGCCCTCGTCGGGGCGATCTATATAAGGAGGCAGCGGCATGTGGCCGACGCGGTCGAGCAGCGGCAGCACCTCCTCGGTGAAGCGCAGTTCGAACAGCGTGTCGTGGCGCGCCACCATCTCGGCCTCGCCGCCGCCGTCGACCAGGATCTGCGTGCCGGCCTTGGGCGCCTTGCTGGCGCGCACGTGGGCGAGCACGCGGTGGCTGTCGAGCACGCGCTCGACGAGGATTTCCAGCTTGCCGCCGGAGGCTTTCTGGCCGAACAGGCGTGCCGGGATGACCCGGGTGTTGTTGAACACCATCAGGTCGCCGGGGCGCAGGTAGTCCAGCAGATCGCCGAAATGCCGGTGGGCCAGTGCGCCGCTCGGGCCATCGAGGACCAGCAGCCGGCTCGCCCGGCGTTCGGCCAGGGGATGGCGGGCGATCAGGGAATCGGGGAGTTCGAAGGAAAAATCGGCGACGCGCATGGCAATGGGGTACGGGTTCGACAGGGCCGGGAAGTTTAGCCGAAAGCGGAAAAATTGACCATGAAAGCCGATTGACCAACGGTAGGCCCCTCTTTATACTGCGCCGCCACAAGCCCTGATGGCGGAATTGGTAGACGCGGCGGATTCAAAATCCGTTTTCGAAAGGAGTGGGAGTTCGAGTCTCCCTCGGGGCACCAAGACGCAAAAAGAAACCGACCTTAGAGTCGGTTTTTTTGTTTCTGCATTTTGAGTTCGAATCGGCGAGTGAAACCCGCGTGTTAGCATCCGCGCCCCCTTGGGAGGGGAATCGTTTCACCTACATTCAGCAAGGAACTCGCCTGTGAAAGATTTCGTTATCAGTGTCAACAACATCGTCCTTTATGTCTCCCTGGTCGTGATCTGGCTGATCGCGTTGTTCGTCATGTTCACCAACGGCTTTTGGAGCGGTCTGGGGACGCTGGTGGGCGGCACCCTGGGCTGGTGCATCGTTTCCGGATTCTGGTTCGTCCAGTCGGCGACTTACCAGGAACTGCACAAGCTCAACGCCAACAACGGCTGATCGGCCATCGCGATGCTCCTGCGTACCACCGTAGGAGCTGGCTTGCCTGCGAAGGGCTGCGAAGCGGCCCCGAAACCTGCCAACCCATATGCCCGCTGGCATGCCCTGATTTCCCTTCTCTTTCTAAGCTGTCTGTGCGGCAGTGAACGACAGTGTGCTCTTGGCAGCGCCTATGGCTGTTTTCTGAGCTACCTATACGGCAGTGAACAGCTCTGGCTGTAGGCTTGGAGGTCCCGGCGGTTTCTGAGCTGCCTATACGGCAGTGAACAACCACTGGGCAGGCGGGCGTGTGGTCGGTATTTTCTGAGCTGCCTATACGGCAGTGAACTTCATGGGCGCCTCGGCGCCCTCGCTTTTCGATTTCTGAGCTGCCTATACGGCAGTGAACTAACCCGAAACCTTACCAATCCTTTGATAAGAAAGGCAAAACCGCGATTCAGCGGTTCCAGCCCCTTTTTCCATCTGTTGCGTAACTTATTGATTTTCCTAAGCCCAATCCTTCGCTTCAAAAAAAGGTCAGGGCTGTCGAGTGAAAATATGACTCAAGGGACACAAAGAAGCCCTTTCGTGAACTTTGATTCTGTCATTGAGGGCCCGTCGGCTGGGTTTGGGGCTGCTTTGCAGCCCTTCGCAGGCAAGCCAGCTCCTACAGAAATCGAGCTAGCTCCCATCACAACCTGTCGCATACGGCTACGAAACTTCCCCCATCTCCGACTTTCTTGTAGGCAATTTCCCAAGCATACTCCCCACCCCCGCCTGGCGGTTGCGTCCTGTGGAAACGCTGCCTAATCTCCGCCGGTCGTTGCCAAATCAACGACCGGATTAGCAGTCCGAACACACCGGTTCGCACCAGCTCCTTTATGGCGGCTGTACGTGTGGGCACCTTCGGGTGCGCCGGGTTTCTCCTGTGTCTCGGTCTGCTAACCCTCGTACAGTCGCCACCATTCGTTTAGCGGCGAAAGGTGGCTACTCCCGTCAACACAGGAGATCCACCATGAAAAAACTCGTCCCCGATCCACCCCCAACCCTCTCCGTCCGCCCCGGCCTCACCCACGACGAAGCCATCCGCACCGCCGACGAACACTTCAAAAGCGCCCTCAATTCCCTGACCCGGCTCCCCCTGCAACTGCTCCCGCGCAACCAGGACCTGCTCGACGCCGCCGTCATCGATCTGCGCATCGGCAAGGCCCTGCTGAGCATCGCCCTGGCCCCGTCCACCACCAGCATCCCCATCGACTGACCACCCCGGCCGCGGGCCCGCCCCGCGGCACCATCCTGTTACACCGCGAATTGATTTGATAATCGTTATCAATTAACGTGCCGCCATTCACCCCCGAGGACTGCACGTGATGCACGACGATCTGAGTCAGGTCTACGCCGAGCACAACAGCTGGCTCAAGCAGTGGCTGTACCGGCGCCTCGGCTGCTCGGCGCAGGCGGCGGACCTGGCGCAGGACACCTTTCTGCGTATCCTCCAGGCCCAGCAGAAGGCCGGCGCCCGCCTCAGCCTGGAAAAACCCCGGGCCTACCTGGCCACCGTCAGCCGGCGCCTGGTCTACGACCATTTCCGCCGCCAGTCCCTGGAACGGGCCTACCTGGAAATGCTCGCGCAGCTACCGGACGTCTTCGCGCTGTCCGAGGAAGACCACTACTGCCTGCGGGAAACCCTGCAGCAACTCGACGCGCTGCTCGACACCTTCAAACCGGTGGTGCGCTCGGTGTTCCTGCTGGTGCAACTGGAAGGCCTGACCTACGTGCAGGTCGCCCAGCGCCTGGGCATCGGCGAGCGCACGGTCAAGCGGCACATGGCCAACGCTCTCGAAGCCTGCATCCTCTGCGACGACGATTTCTGATGGCCGCCGAACCCGCCCGCATCGCCCCCGAAGTCGCCCGGCAAGCCGCGCACTGGCACATGCTGATGCTCGACCCGAGCACCCACCCCGCCCAGCGCGAGGCCTGTGCACGCTGGCGTGCGGCGGCGCCGGAACACGAACGCGCGTGGCAGAAGGCGCAACGGGTGCAAGCCCGCCTCGGCCTGCTGCCGCCACAACTGGCCATGGGCACGCTGAACCGCGAACGCCGCCAGGTGATGAAGCAATTGCTGGTGCTGGCCCTCGTCGCGCCCGCAGGCTACGTGGGCTATCGCCAGATAGCACCCGCCGGGGACTACCGCACGGCCATCGGCGAGCGCCGGCGCCTGGAGCTGGCCGACGGCACCGTGCTGCAACTCAACACCGACACGGTGGTGGACGTGGACTTCGACGACCAGCAGCGCCTGATCACCCTGCGCCGCGGCGAAATCCTCGTCGACAGCGGCAAGGATCCGCATCGCCCGCTGCGCGTCGCCAGCGCCCAGGGCGTGATGGAAGCCTTGGGCACCCGCTTCCTGGTCCGCCAGCGCGAGGGCCGCACGCAGTTGAGCGTGTTCGAAGGCGCGGTCCTGGTGACGCCCGCCAACCAGCGTGTCGACGCCGGCCAGCAACTGATCTTCGACGGCCGCAACCCATCGACCACCACCCCCGCCCGCGAACAGGACAGCCAGTGGACCCGCGGCCAGCTGATCGTCGAGGCCATGCCCCTGCGCGACTTCCTCGGCGAACTGGGTCGCTACCGCAGCGGCTGGCTGCGCTGTCAGGACGAGGTGGCGCCACTGCTGATCAGCGGCGCCTTCCAGCTGGACAACACCGATGCGATCCTCGCCGCCCTGCCCGCCACGCTGCCGGTGCGCGTCGGCTACCGGACCCGCTACTGGGTCACGATTGCCCGACGCTGATGAGAATTGGCCCCTTTTCCATCGTCGTCAGTCCTTGTCTGTGAAACTGCCAACACATAAGGACAATCCCTCGATGATTCGCGCCGCGTCACCCCATCCGCGCCAGCTGCTCGCCCTCAGCCTGCTGACCCTCGCCCTGCATGCCGCCACCGCCAGCGCGGCTCCCGCCACGGCGCCCCACGCCTACAGCATCGGCGCCGGCAGCCTGGCCCAGGTGCTGGCGCGCTTCGCCAGCGAAGGCGGGATCACCCTGCAGTATTCCCCGGCGCTGACCCAGGGCCTGAGCAGCCCCGGCCTGTCGGGCAACTACGGTATCGAGGACGGCTTTCACCAGGTCCTCGCCGGCAGCGGCCTGCGCGCGGTGCTGCGCGGCGATGGCGTGTACGGCCTGGAACCCCTGCCCCTCGGCGGCTCGGCGCTGAACCTGGAACCGCTGAACATCGACGGCCGCGCCATGGACGCGACCACCGAAGGCTCCGGCAGCTACACCAGCAACGCGGTCAGCATCGGCAAGTCCACCCACCGCCTGAAGGACATCCCGCAGTCGGTCAGCGTGGTCACCCGCCAGGCCATGGACGACCAGCGCCTCGACACCCTCGACGAGGTGCTGGAGAAAACCACCGGCATCACCACCTTCCAGAGCCCGTCCGGCGGCAAGTACATCTACTCGCGCGGCTTCGAGGTGGAGACCATCCAGTACGACGGCGTGCCGCTGGACCGCCGCTACTACGCGATCGGCAGCAGCTTCACCGCCGACACCCTGCTCTACGACCGCGTCGAGGTGCTGCGCGGCGCCAACGGCCTGCTGCAGGGCAGCGGCAACCCGGGGGCAGCGATCAACCTGGTGCGCAAGCGGCCGAAGGCCGAGCCGTCGCTGTCGGTCACGGCCAGCGCCGGCTCCTGGGACAGCTACCGGCAGACCCTCGACGCCAGCGGCCCGCTCACCCCCGACGGCAGGCTGCGCGGGCGCCTGGTGGCCGGGCATGAGGACCAGGATTACTTCTACGACACCGCCGAAAGCCGCAAGAACGTGCTCTACGGCATCCTCGAATACGACCTCGCCGACACCACCACCGTGGCCGCCGGCGCCAGTGTCGAAGACCTGCACTCGACGCCGTTCTTCAGCGGCCTGCCGCGCAACAAGGACGGCAGCGCGGTGAACGCTGGCCGCTCGACCTTCACCGGCGCCGACTGGAACCAGTGGGACAACAAGCAGGTGACCTACTTCGCCGACATCACCCACGACTTCAACGAGGACTGGCGCCTGAAGGCCTCCGGCAGCTACATCCGCGAGACCAACGACATCCTCTACAGCTTCGGCCGCGGCGCGGTGGATCCGGCCACGGGCAATGGCATGCGTTCGCGGGCCTATCTCTACGACTTCGAGAACGTCAACAAGGGCGCCGACATCAACCTCACCGGCAAATGGCGCGCCGCCGGCCGGGAACACGAAGTGGTGGTCGGCGCCAACGCCAGCGACCTGCAGACCGACGACCTGCAGGCAGGCCTGCTCAACCTCGGTCCGATCAATCTCTACGACCCGGTCTCGCCGCAGCGCCCGACCATGGAGCAGTTGCTCGGCACCACCTACGCCGGCACCTCCCACGGCAAGATCCGCCAGAACGGCCTCTACGGTGTGGTTCGCTACAAACTCACCGAGCCGCTGACCCTGGTACTCGGCGGGCGCTCCAGCAACTACCGCTACGACTATGAGTTGAACCGCTTCAACACCGGCTCCCCGGCGCCAGCGCATTCGAAGCACACCGGCGAGTTCACGCCCTACGGCGGCCTGATCTATGCACTCAACGAGCAGTGGTCGGTCTACGCCAGCTACGCCGATATCTTCAAGCCGCAGACCGAGCTGACCGTGGACAGCGCCGCGCTCGATCCCATGGAAGGCGCCAACTACGAGCTCGGCCTGAAGGGCGAACTGCTCGACGGCCGCGTCAACACCAGCTTCGCCCTGTTCCAGATCGACCAGGAGAACCGTGCGCTGTACGACGGTGCGTCAGGCTGCGACGACTGCTACGTGGCGGGCGGCAAGGTGCGTACCCAGGGCTTCGATGCGGAAGTGAGCGGCGAAGTGCTCGATGGCCTGCAACTGTTCGCCGGCTACACCTACACCAGCACCGAGTACCGCAACGATCCGAACGACGGCGTGTCGGGCGCCGGTGCCGCGTTCAACAGCTACACACCGCGGCATCTGCTGCGCTTCTGGGCGGACTACACACTGCCGGGTGAACTGCAGCAATGGAGCGTCGGCAGCGGCGCCAACATCCAGAGCCGCAACTACCACAGCAACTTCGGCGGCACCGATGGCGTCGGCGATATCGAGCAGGCCGGGTATGCGATCTGGAATGCGCGGGTGGCGTACAAGATCAACAAGAACTTCAGCGTGGCGCTCAACGGCAACAACCTGTTCGACAAGAAGTACTACTCGACGATCGGCTGGTTGTATGCGGCGAACCACTATGGCGATCCGCGTAACTACACGGTGACGTTGCGCGCGGATTTCTGAGGGATCGGAGCCTGTGGAGGGCCGGGCCGGCGATCAGATAGCGGCTAATTGACAGCAACGATTGACCAGCTAAGGTCTTTCACGGGGTCGAAATGGATATGGAAAGTCCGTTCACCGCAACTGCGCACTTTGCCGTCCCGGTCCTTGCTGCCCCTCCCCAACCACGCAGTTGATAAATAAAGGAATATTTATGGCGACCGAACGCGATAACCAACTTTCCTTCAAGAAAACCGGGATTACCCGTGCGGACTACAAGGTGCTCGACTATTCGATCACCTCCGGGCAACCCTTCGACGGCGTCAAGACCCAGGCTGTCAGTGATGGCATCGATTTCGATTTCTATGCCGGCCGCAAAGGCAACAAATCGAATGCGGAGTGGTTCAAGAACCACGCCAGCGGAGGCGCTGCCATTGCCACCGAGGATTTTGACAGCTGGCCCGGTGAACTGAACTTCGCCACGCTAGGCACCCTGACCATTACCCTCAACGGAAAGATCTACGTCGCCGAGAACCTGCTGATCGCCCAGGGGCATTCGTCGAGAGACAGAAACAACTGGTGGATCGCTTCGGCAAAAGGGGAACAGGTTGTAGGGGACAACCCCATCTATCAGATGCTGCTGGTCCCGGTCAGCGGCTGGGTGATCGGCAAATTGAAATTCCAGGCCGTCGTTGGCCAGGTGTCGAACTTCAGCATGGACCTCCTCTCGGTGTAGTGAGCGGCTCGGCGCCTTGCAAGACTGAACGACGACGGTGCCGCAAGCCTGCTTGCGGCACCGTTTTCATTTGCGCGGCAAACGCGCCGTCCCGCATCACCGAGCGCTGCGCCTGGAGAACCGACAGGCCTGGAAAGTCCCGGTTTCAGGGCCGTCAGGCGACCCCAAACAACGATGGTCAGAACTTGCTGCGCACGGTCAGCACGAAGTTGCGCGGCTCGCCGTAGAAGTTGCCGTTAGCCGACGTCCCGACGGTCTGGTAGTAGCGCTTGTCGAGCAGGTTGTTGGCATTGAGCGTGGCGCTCCAGTTCTGGTCGATGCGGTATTCGACACTGGAATTCCACACCGCATACCCCGCCTGGCTGAACTTGTAGTCGCGCGTGGGCCCGCTGTAGTCCTGGGTCGCTTCGTTGAACGTGGCCACCTGCCCGGCACGGTAGTTCACGCTCTGCGCACTGACCCCCGCCCCGACCTTGAAACGCTCCAGCACGCCAGGCAACTGGTAGGTGCCCCACAGCTTGAACAGGTGCTTCGGCGTGACGCCGCTGTAGATGGCGCGGGTCTCGTCGCTCTTCTGGTCGACGGTGTGATTGTAGGTGTAGCCGGCGAACAGGTTGAAACCCTCGGCCACTTCGCCGCTGATCTCGGCGTCGAAACCTTCGCTGACGACCATGCCCTGGTTGAGGTAGCAGCAGGTGGTGGCACCGTACTCCATGGGGTAGTTCGGGTCCTGGATCGCCGCACCGTCCTGCTCGATGCGATAGATCGCGAAGCTGGTGTCGAGACGGTTATCCAACAGCTGACCCTTGATACCCAGTTCGTAGTTCTTCGAGGTCACCGCAGCCAGCGGCGTGCCCGGCGCCGGCCCTTTGACCTGCTGGAACTGCGGCTTGTAGGTCTCGGCATAGCTGACGTAGGCGGTCCACTGCTGATTCAGGTCGTAGGTCAGGCCAGCGTAGGGCGTGAACTTATCGTGGGTACGGAAGGTGGGAAGGATCGAGTCGGAATTGTACGAGCCGTCTTCGTTCTGGAAGATCTGCGTGTCGTGGTAGTGGTAGCTCGACAGGCGCCCGCCCAGGATCAGTTTCAGCGGATCGGCCAGGGACAGGCGGAGCATGCCGTAGCCGGCGTACTTCTCGGTCACGTTGTCGTCGGTCTTGTTGGCGGTGCTGCCGGTGTCGACGGGCCGGGTGAAGTCGAAGACGTTGAACGGGGCGAAGTTGTCGTTGCCCCAGCGCTGCACGGTGTAGCCCTTGCTGTGGGCATAGTCGCCGCCGAGCAGCACTTCATGGTTGCGGCCGAGCAGGTCGAAGTTGCCTTTCACGTAGGTGTTGATCGCCTTGCGCTCCAGGCCGGTTTTCGCCGGGTAGTGCAGCCAGCGCGCGCCGTCGCCGGTGAGCGGGTCGATGCCGCCGTTGGCGAACAGCGAGTTGGCGTCGCGGTCCATGTCCATCCAGGTCAGGTCGGTGGTCCAGCTCCAGTCATCGTTGAAGGCGTGTTCCAGCTTGAGGTACGCCTGTTTGGTGGTTTCGTCGACGGTGTCCCAGCTGGTGACCAGCGCGGTGTCTCTCGGCAGGCCGATGTCGTCGCCATTGGTGTAGCGCGGCAGGCCGCCGAAGTTGGCCACGCCCTCGCCCGTCTGGTAGCTGCCGCCGACGGTGAGCAGGGTGTCCGGGCTCAGGTCGAACTCCAGCGCGCCGTAGACCAGTTGCTTGTTCATGTTGGCGACATCGTAGAAATAGCGGTTGTCCTGGTAGGCCATGCCGAGGCGCCCGCGGATGTTGCCCTGCTCGGTCAGCGGACCGGTGGCGTCCAGCTCGGTGCGGTAGGTGTCCCAACTGCCGGCGGAGGCGGAGAAGGTCAGTTGCCGCTCGGGCAAGGCGCGCTTGCGCACCAGGTTGATGGTGCCGCCGGGGTTGCCGCTGCCGGAGTACAGGCCGTCGACGCCACGCAGGAACTCGACGTGGTCGAACTGCGCCAGGTCCAGCTGGCTGGTCGAGCCATAGCCGGAAATGGTGGTGTCCAACGGCGCGCCGCCGTCGATCTGGATGTTCGACACGGCGAAGCCACGGGAGAAGAAGTTGCTGTCGTTACCCAGGGATGAGCCGCTGGCGCCATTGCGCTGCAGGGTCACGCCGGTGGTCTTGTCGAGGGCGTCGGTGAGCGTGGTGAGGTGCTGCTCCTCGATGCGCTGGCGCGTGACCACCGACACCGAATGCGGCACTTCGCGCACGGATTTGGCAGTCTTGCTGCCGACGGCAACCTGGTCGGCGTTGTACGACCCGGTGTTCTCGGTAATGCCGCTCAAGCCAACGGCGGTGACCGGCGTTGCGCCCAGCTCCAGGGCATCACCGCTGGGCGCATTGTCGATGGTCAGCACGTTGGCGCTGCTGCGCCGCCATTGCAGGCCGGTGCCGCGCAGGAGGATGTCCAGCGCCTGCTCCAGGCTGTAGCGACCGCGCAGGGCGGCCGGGCTGTGCTGCTCGAAGATCCGCTCGTTGCTGTACAGCAGTTGCTGGCCGGTGGCCAGGGACAGTGCGGCGATGGCTTGCGGCAAGGGCCCGGCGGGGATATCCAGCTGGTACTGGCGAGCGGCGGGCTGCGCCTGCGGCTGCTCCGCGGCCTGCACCAGCTGCGGCGCCAGCAGCCATAGCGCTGAACTGGCGGCAATCGCCCTGACCTGCCCGTTGAAACTGAAACCCTTCATACCGCGTGCTCCCCGTTGCGTCCTGAGCCGTGCAAATGCCATTCATTCGCGTTCTGCAAGACAACGAAGCAGCGTGGGGTTCTCCCCCACTGTTGTCGGAAAAATATTTTTCGCGGGTCAGCGCAGGATGACGACACCCAGGCCGAGACGGGTGACCTTGACGCCGAGGGTATCGTGCAGCGCCTGCAATACCGCATCCGCCGAGGCGGTGGCGAATACCCCGGACACCGGCAGGCGGGCCAGCGCTTCGCCCTGGATGAACACATGGCCACGGTGATAGCGCTCCAGCTCGGCGATCACCTGCTTGAGCGGCGTGCGGTAGAACACCATCTGGCCCTGGCGCCAGGCATGGGTGACCTGGCTGTCGAAACGTGCGGTGGGGCACAGGCCGCTGGCGTCGAGGCAACTCTGCTGGTCGGGCAGCAGCTCGGCGTGCTGGCCGGCACTGTCCAGCTCGACCCGGCCCTCGACCAGGCTGACAGTGCTGCGCTGCTCGTCCAGGCGCACGTTGAAACGGGTGCCGGTGACGGTGACCGTGCCCTGGGGCAGCTCGACCACGAAGGGCCGCGCGGGGTCCTTGCGCACCTCGAACCAGGCCTCGCCGCGCAGCAGGCGCACGTGCCGGCGACCGTCGCTGAAGGACACCGCCAGGGCGCTGTGGGTATTGAGTTCGACCAGGCTGCCATCGGCGAGGGTGACGCTCTGCCGCTGGCCGACGGCGGTGTGGTAGTCGCTGCGCAGATCCTCCAGCGCCCCGCCCTGCCAGAGCAGGCCGGCGCCGAGGGCGAGGACCAGGCAAGCCGCGGCGGCCAGCGGGCGGAACAGACGATGGCGCTGGCGCCGGGCCCGCCAGTGCGCCTGTTCCTCGGCGCGGACCCGCGCCACCGGCTCGGCCAGCCGGTCCCACAGTTGCCCGGCCTGGGCGAAGGCCTCGGCGTGCCGTGGATCGGCCGCCAGCCAGCGTCGATGGGCCTCGCGCAGCGTCTCGTCGGCCCCCGGCTCGCGCAGGCGGACATACCAGAGCGAGGCCTGCTCGTGGATATCGTCGGAAGGGCGAGGTGGCTGGGTCATGGGCGGCCTGGACGGGAGAAGTCGAAGTGCGGACGGCGGGCATTATTTCCGAAAACGCCGGGCTTTGCCTGCTGCAGGTGGCGAATCACGACAATCGCCCCAGACGCTGACGGCAATGCTGCAGGGCCTTGGCCACGTGCTTTTCCACGGTGCTTTCGCTGATCTGCAGGCGCGCGGCGATCTCACGCATGGTCAGGCCCTCGCCACGGTAGAGCAGGAACACTTCGCGGCACTTGTCCGGCAGGTCGCGCACCGCGTCGGCGAGCAGTTCCAGCTCCTCGCGGATGCCGGCGGCTTCGTCGGGGGCAACCCGCGGGCATTCGCGGTCCTCGGGCGGTTCGACATCGCTGAAATGGCGGCCATGGAGCTTGTCCTGGCGCAGCTTGTCCAGCAGCAGGTTGCCGGCGATGCGATAGAGGTAGCCGAGGGGATTGTCCGGCACCTTGTCCGAGTGGCGGGCGGCGCGCAGCCAGGTTTCCTGAACGATGTCCGACGCGGTGGACGACGAGCCGGTGCGGCGCTGGATATAGCGCTTGAGCTCTTCGTAGTGGGTCTCGACCAACCGGGTCAGGGGGTGACGCTCACGTGGGGTCATGGCGCGACGTTCAGGGACCGGAAAGGAGCGGCACATTACTACAAGTGATATAGATTCTCAAATAGGTGAAATTCTCGATTCACTGCCGGGGTCCGGCGACGCTCTTGGTGAAGCTCCCGTTGAACGTCTCGGCGATCCGCTCGCGCAGCCAGCGATGACTCGCCCCCGCCGCATAGCGCGGATGAAAGAACGCCTTCAGGTAGCACACCGGCGTGACGAATGGCGCCTCGAAGTAGGTGAGGCTTTCGCCACGGACGAAGTGCTGCACCGCCCGCCGCGGCAATGTCGCCAGGTAGTCGGTGTGACTGACGATGGCGGGCGCGGCCATCATGCTGGGCAGCTCGACCGCCACGTCGCGGTGCACCGCGTGCACGCTCAGGGCCTGGTCGATGATGCTGGTGGAGTCCTTCCACGGCAGCACCACGACGTGCCGCTCCGCCAGATAGCCCGCCAGGCTCAGGCCGTCGTTCAGCCGCGGGTGACTGGCGCTGGCGAGGACCACGTAGTCGTCGGCATAGCAGTCGATCGCTTCGAGTTCTTCGACCCGCGCCTGCGCGTCGTGGGTAAAGCCCAGGGAGAAATGCACCCGCCCCGCCGCCAGCTCTTCCAGGGCGTCCTGCTGGGTCGAGTACACCACGCGCACGCGGACATGCGGCGCCAGGCCTTCCAGGCGCCGCAGCAACAGCGGCAGGAGAGAGAAAGCGGTGAAATCGGTGACGGCGAGGATGAAGGTCTCGTCGCTGCGCGCCGGCTCGAAATGCCCACGCTGGCTCAGGCGCGTGCCGAGCAGGCTGAGCGCCGCCGAGACATCGTCGGCCATCTGTTCGGCCTGCACGGTGGGTTGCATCGCGCTGCCGTAGCGCACGAAGAGTTCATCCGCCAGGGCCTGGCGCAGGCGCGTCAGCGCATGGCTGCAGGCGGACGGGCTCATGGCCAGTTCGTCGGCGGCGGCGACCACGCTGCGGTGCCGGTAGATGGCGTCGAAGACCAGCAGCAGGTTGAGGTCCAGGTTGCGCAGCGAGGAATGCATGACGTGCAGTACCGACTGAAAAGAATGCAGCGTATACAGCAGAACGCTGCATTACCATGGTGGCGTTTCCCTCTTCACAGGAGCCCCGCCATGCTTTTCCGCCACCCCGACGCGCGGGACGCCGAGCGCTGCCACGCCATCGAAATCGGCGCCTACGAAGGCGACGAAGCGGCCACCGCGGAGAAGATCCGCACCCGTATCGAGCAGTACCCGCAGGGCTTCGTGCTGCTGGAAGTGGACGGGGCGATCGTCGGTTTCATCAACAGCGGCTGCGCCCATGAGGTGGTGATGTCCGACGAAGCCTTCAAGGAACTGGTCGGGCACGACGCCGCAGCGCCCAACGTGGTGATCATGTCGGTGGTGGTCGATCCGGCGTTCCAGGGCAAGGGTTACGCGAAGGCGTTGATGAACGAGTTCATCCGCCAGATGAAAGCCCTGGACAAGGCCACGATCCACCTGATGTGCAAGCAACGGCACGTCGAGCTGTACCGCCGGATGGGCTACGCCTATGTCCGGCCTTCGCCGTCCGATCACGGCGGCATGGCCTGGCATGAAATGCTCATGCGGCTCTGAGGTTTCCCGCGATTCGATGTTTGACCCACAGGACAATGGACTTCTGCCATGAAAGCGAGCGACACCGATTTCTCCCTGGCCACGCAACTGACCCGCCTGGGTCGCGACCACGAGCTGCAGCAGGGCTTCGTCAACATGCCGGTGTTCCGCGGCTCGACCGTGGTGTTCAAGACCCTGGCGGACCTGGAACAGGGCAACGCACGCTTCACCTACGGCACCCTCGGCAGCCCGACCATCGAAGCGCTGGAAAACGCCTGGAGCGAGATTTCCGGGGCCGCCGGCACGGTCATCTCGCCGTCCGGCCTGGGCGCGGTGGCGCTGGCCCTGTTCAGCACCCTGAAGAGTGGCGATCACCTGCTGATGCCCGACTCGGTCTACCGCCCCACCCGCCGGCTGTGCCAGAACCTGGTGGAGAAGTTCGGCGTGGAGATCAGCTACTACGATCCGCTGATCGGCGCCGGCATCACCCGGCTGCTGCGTGACAACACCTCGACGATCTTCCTCGAATCGCCGGGTTCGCAGACCTTCGAAGTGCAGGACGTGCCGGCGATCACCGCCATCGCCAGGCAGCGCGGGATCAAGACCATCCTCGACAACACCTGGGCCACGCCGCTGTTCTTCCGCGCCCACGAGCACGGTTGCGACCTCTCGGTGGAGGCCGGCACCAAGTACCTGGGCGGGCATTCCGACCTGCTGATGGGCCTGGTCAGCGCCAATGCCGAGACCTGGCCGCAGCTGCGCAAGACCTACGACGCCATGGCCATGCTGCCCGGCGCCGAAGACTGCTTCCTGGCCCTGCGCGGCCTGCGCACGATGAACCTGCGCGTGCAGGAAGCGCAGCGCCGCGGGCTGGAGATGGCGCAGTGGATGGCGCAGCAGCCGGAGGTGACGCGCGTGCTGCATCCGGCCTTCCCGGATTGCCCGGGACATGAGATCTGGAAACGCGACTTCAAGGGTTCGACCGGGTTGTTCTCGGTGATCCTCAAGCCTGGCTACAGCAAGCAGCAGCTCGCCCATATGCTGGATAACCTGGGGATCTTCGGCATGGGTTATTCGTGGGGCGGCTTCGAGAGCCTGCTGATTCCGTTCGACTGCCGCGACTACCGCACCGCGACCCGCTGGGCCCCGGAAGGCCAGGCCCTGCGCCTGCAGATCGGCCTGGAGGACATGGAGGATCTCAAGCGCGACCTGCGCAGCGGACTGGATCGCCTGGGGCAGTAGATTCACATCCAGAAACATCCAGCCCTTTGCCATCATTGCCCGGCTCTGCTTGCATGCCCGATTCCGCCCATCTCGTAGGCACCAGCTTGCCTGCGGACCCGTAGGAGCTGGCTTGCCTGCGATGGACCGCACAGCGGTCCCCATAGCGCTGATATCTGGGACCGCTACGCGCTCCATCGCAGGCAAGCCAGCTCCTACAGGTTCGCAGGCAAGTCAGTTCCTACGGGGTGGGCACCGGACCTACACAGGAGTGCAGCGATGAAAACCATGGTGATCGGGGCCAGCAAGGGCCTGGGCAAGGCGTTGATGGAGGGGCTGGGCAACCGCGGCGATACGTTGATCGGCGTGTCCCGCCGCCGCCCGGCGGCACTGACGACGCAAGCCGGGGTCGCCCTGCACTGGCTCGAAGCCGACCTCGGCGACCCGCTCGGCGCCGCCACCCTCCTCGCCCACTGCGCCGGCGAAAGCGGCCTGGACACCCTGATCTACAACCTCGGCATCTGGGAAGACCAGGCCTTCGACGACACCTACGATTTCCTCGCCGACCGCGACCAGCAGTTGCAAGATATCGTCGCCTGCAACGTCACCGCGCCGATCCTGCTGATCAAACACCTGCTGCCGGTGCTGCTGCGCAGCGAGCGTCCGCGCATCATCCTCACCGGCTCCACCTCGGGCCTGCCGCAGAGCGGTCGCCCGGAAGTCACCTTCGGCGCCAGCAAGTTCGCCTTGCGCGGCATGGCCGATGCGCTGCGCGAGGGCTATCGCGACCAGCGCCTGGGCGTGACCTGCCTGAACCTCGGTTACCTGAATACGCAAGACGACCTGAGCCAGCCACGCGATATCGCCGCACAGCACGGCGACGGCGAGCTGATCCCGGTGCATGACGTGGTGCAGGTGGTGCGGATGGCCCTGAGCCTGTCAGCCGCGAGCTTCGTCAAGGACATCACCCTGCCGGCGATCCTCGACCCGCGCTTCTGATTCGGCCATCTCGCGCAACTGACGCTTGATCACCGCCACCGGCGGCGCATAGAGGAAGCCGAACGACACGCTGTTGCGCCGCCCCTTCACCGCGTGGTGCATCAGGTGCGCCTGGTACAGGCGGCGCAGGTAGGGGTGGCGCGGCTTCGGCCGGGTCGGCCAGTGGCGATGGACGATGCCGTCGTGGATCACCACATAGAGAACGCCGAACGCCGCCACGCCCGCGCCGATCCACTGCAACGGATCGTGCCCGGCATTGCCCAGCACGATCAGGGTGATCGCCGCCAGGGCGAGGATCACCAGGTAGACGTCGTTGGTCTCCAGCACACCGAGGTGCGGCTCGTGGTGCGAACGATGGAGAAACCAGCCGGGCCCGTGCATCACGTACTTGTGCGCAAGGAAACCGACACCCTCCATGGCGACCAGGGTGCAGAGGAAGATGGCGAGGTGGCTGAGCATGCGACGTCGGGTACCGGGGAAAAGGTGCGCGTCAGATTAGGGGAAGTGGCGGCGAGAATCCATGACGGGTTTGTCATGTGCGGTTTGGGCTGACGGGCTGTTGAAAGGGTGTAAGCCGTTGTAGGAAATGGGCCGCGGGACTGCTCCCCACGGCATGTTTGCCGATTATTTCGTCGGCTCTTTTTCTTCCTGCAGCGCGATCTGCGCTTCCATGTACTGGCGCAGCAACTGGTTGATGCGGGTCTGGTAACCCGGGCCCTGCTGCTTGAACCACTCCAGCACGTCCGCGTCGAGGCGGATGGTCATGGCTTGTTTGACCGGCAGCCTCAGCCGGGCATTGCGGAAAAAGTCGTCGCCCAATTCAGGGATATCGGAGAAATCGATGTCCTCGTCTTTCATGTTGGCGAGGCGGTCCCAGTCAGTTTTGGAATGTCTTGGCATAGGTTCGGCTTTCCTCTCTGGTGGCTTTGCGCACAGAAATGATGCGAATCACATCACCTTGTCGCTCGGTGTATACGACTACGCCAACGTGCTCCTTGAGCCAGCCGAGGCTGACCGTCCGCTCCTCGCCGTAGTCGTCTCGCGTATCGGGCAGGATCAGCATCGGGTAGCGGAACATGTCCTCGACGCTGGCGAAATCGATACCGTGCTTACGAATATTGGCCTGGTTCTTGTTCTGGTCCCATTCGAAAAAGAACGGGCCCGTGTATTTACAGCTGTACATACACGATAGCCTCCATGCTTGATCTGTTCAGCCCCCGCTCGTCAGTACGAGGGCCGCGTCCTCTCATCCGTGAGGGTCGACTTCGCTCGCGACCCGCGCCGTTGAGCGAGGCGAGCCTGTCATGACGGCAGCCTGGAAATGGCAGGCCAATGAAGTCGGAATGTTTCCCCGGCAAAACCCGCTTGACCTCAACCTAAGTCGAGGTCCGAGACTCCCCGCACGTTCGTCCTACGGAGTTTCGCCATGACCTCTGCTTTCCAGCTGTTCAACCCTGAAGGCCTCTACGATCCCAGCGCCAATGCCTATTCCCATGTCGCCGAGGTGAAGCTCGGGACGCGGCTTCTGTTCATTGCCGGGCAAGGCGGCGAGGACCGCAGCGGTGCGCTGTCGCCGCTGTTCGCCGAGCAGGCGCGGCAGGCCCTGGAGAATGTGCGCACGGCACTGGCATCAAGGGGCGCGGAGATGGGCGATGTGTTCAAGCTGACGCTGCTGATCGTCGATCACTCGGAGGAGAAGCTGGGTCAGTGGGCGGCGGTGGCGGGGCGAGTCTGGGAAGGGAGGATGGCGCCGACCTGCACGCTGATTCCGGTGCCAAGACTGGCGCTGGACGGGATGCAGATCGAGATCGAGGCAGTGGCGGTCGGAATCTGACGTACTGCCGTAGGAGCGTGGCTTGCCCGCGAATGGACCGCGCAGCGGTCCCAGACGGCAGCGCTATCCGGGACCGCTATGCGGTCCTTTCGCGGGCAAGCCGCGCTCCTACGGGTGTTGTGATAGGAGCTGCCTCGGCGTCAGGGCCGCACCACCACCGTACAGGTCGTCCCCGCCGCCAGCAGAAACCCTTCCGGCACTTCGTCGATATGAATCCGCACCGGCACCCGCTGCGCCAGGCGCACCCAGTTGAAGGTCGGGTTCACGTCGGCGATCAGCTCGCGGCTCTCCGGGTTGTCGCGGTCATAGATGCCGCGGGAAATGCTCTCCACATGCCCGCGCAGCACCTCGCCGCTCATCATCTGCAGCTCGGCCTGATCGCCCACCTTCACATGGGGCAGCTTGGTCTCCTCGAAGAAGCCGTAGACCCAGAACGAATCCCGATCCACCACCGCCATCTTCGGCTCGCCGGTGCGCGCATAGTCGCCACGGTGCACATTGAGGTTGGTCACGTAGCCATCCACCGTGGCCAGGATCTCGGTGCGCTTCAGGTCCAGCTGCGCCGCCGCCAGCTGGGCCTGGGCCTGCTGGTAGTCGGCCAGCGCCGAGTTGGCGATGTTGCTGGCGTCGTCGCGGTTCTCCTTAGAGATCACCAGGTTGTCCAGGTCGGCCCGGCGGCTGGCGTTGACCTTGCGCATCTCCCAGGTGGCCTTGCGCGAGGCCACCAGCGCCTCGGCCTGGCGCACCGCGACCTGGTAATGCTCGGGGTCGATGCGCAGCAGCACATCGCCCTTCCTCACCAGCTGGTTGTCCTTCACCGGCACCTCCACCACGTAGCCGGGCACGTCGGCGGCGACGTTGATGATGTCGGCACGCACCCGGCCGTCACGGGTCCACGGCGTGGTCATGTAGTTGATCCACAGTTGCCGGCCGATCACCACGGCGGCAGCCAGCACGAGCAGGGTGGCGATCAGGCTGAAAAACTTCTTCATCGACGGGCTCTCAACGGTAGACGGTCAGCGCCATGGCGCCGAACAGGCAAAGAAACAGGCACAGGCGCAGCAAGGCCGGGTGCCAGAAAAAACGGTAGCCATCGACGCTGGCGATAAAACGGTCCAGCCCCCAGGCAAGGCCCGCCGCGAACAGGAACATCAGGGTCACGGTGGGCATGTACAGGCCATGGAAGGCGATTTCACGAAGCATGCGGCAGTCCTTGCACCGCGCCGTATTCGGCCAGCGGCGATTGTGGGTCGAGCAGCGAAGTGCGGATGAAGTGCAGGTAGCTCTGCACCCGGCGCAAAGCCGAGGTATCGAAGTGACGGGCGAACGGTTCGTCGGTGGCCTGCACGCGGCTGATGGCATGTTCCACCGCCACCAGGGCGCGCTCGTGGTTGCTCGCCGACGGCTGCAGGAACAGCCGCGCCAGCGCCCGGCCCATGACCCGGATCGCCTGGCGCCACGGCTGCGCCTGGGCATAGGACGGATGCACCGGAAGGATCGCCTGCTCCTTGCGCAGCTCGATGACGGCGTGACCGACTTCCAGCACCACGAACATCCAGCGCAACAGGCGGCTCTGCACCCGCGGCTGGCCGACCGCCAGGCCATAGGCCTGGTGCAGCAGGTCACGGGTGCGGCTTTCGAAGCCGGAGCCGAGGCCCCGCAGGCGCCCGCTGATGGCGAACAGCACCTGTTCGCGCAGGTCCTGCTCCAGGCGGCTCCACAGCCAGCGGCTGTTGGGCGGCAGGATGATCGCCCCGGCGGCGGCGCAGACCAGCATGCCGATGATCATGCCGATGTAGTCGTTGATGAAGGTGTAGGGGTTGTACAGCGTCAGGTTGTTCGGCACCGAGCCGATGGCGAAGAACACCAGCAGGCCGATACCGTAACCGGCGTAGGCCGGGCGCGAGGCGAGGAAGGCACCAATGGCCAGCACCGGCGCGAGCACCAGGCACAACAGCGTGAAGCCGTCGATCCAGGGGAACACGAAGAAGGTCTCGAAGAAGCCGACCAAGGCGCCGAACAAGGTGCCGCAGGCCATCTGGAAGGACAGCCGCTTGGGGTTCGGCGAGGCCGCCGAGAGGCCCACGGTGACCGTGGCGATCAGGGTCATCATGCCGCCGCTGGGCCAGTCGCTGAGCAGCCAGAAACTGCCGAGCAACAGCAGCACCGCCGCCGCGCGCACCCCGGCGGCGGCCGAGACCAGCCAGCTGGTCTGCGCCACGTAGGGCTCGTCCCACTGCTCGCGCGCGTGGTTGTGCGCGGCCAGCGAGGCGTGGGTCTCGGCGTAGCTGTGCATGTCGTCGACGAAGCGGTAGAGCAGTTCGTAGGCGGTATGGAAATCCAGCAGGTCGGACTCGCTCGGCGCGGTTTCCTCGTAGGCCGCGCGCAGGGCGCGGACCTGTGCCGGCAGACCGTCCTTGTAGGCCGCCAACTGCAGGGCCAGGTGCACTGCATCGGCATCGGTCAGGGCACGGCCGACATAGGGATCGAGCAGTTCGGCGAGGGTCTTCAGGCCCGGCTCGATGGCCCCGACGATCTGCAGCGGGCCACGCAGGCGCAGGCGCTCGAGCAACTGGTGCAAGGCGTTGTAGCGCGTGGTGATGGCCATGAACTCGCTGTTCATGCGCACCAGGCGGCCGCTGCGCCGGCGCATGTGCGGGTCTTCGAAGGCGGTGACGCTGCGCAGGCTCTCCAGGCCCACCGCCTCGGCGATGAAGCGCACGTTGCTGGTCTCCAGGCGATCGCGCTGGCTGTCGCCGCGCAGGCCTTCCACCACCACCCCGGCGAACACGCCGAAGCGCTGGTACAGGGCGTTGCGCATGGCGGCGCTGGCCGATTGCGGCAGGATCGCGGCGCTGACCATGGTCGAGACGAAGATCCCCAGGCCGATCTCCAGCACCCGCCAGACCGCGGCCATGAAGGCCTGCTGCGGCTGGTCGAGAATCGGCAGGCCGATCATCGCCGCGGTGTAGCCGGCGAGGACGAAGCCATAGGCGCGGAAGGTGCGGTAGCGCATCGCCCCCGCCGAACACAGGCCGACCCACAGCGCCAGGCTGGGCAGGAACAGCTCGGTGTTCTGCGGGAAGATGGCGATCAGCGCGACCATCATCGCCGAGCCGGCCAGGGTGCCGAGCACGCGGTAGAAGCTCTTGGCGAACACATGCCCGCTCTGCGGCTGCATGACGATGAACACGGTGATCATCGCCGTGCGCGGCTGCGGCAGCTCCAGGCGCATGGCCAGCCACAGGGTGACGAAGGCGGCGGTCAGCACCTTGAAGATGTACACCCAGGTCACGCCGTCGGTACGCGCCCATTCGAGAAAGCCGCGGCGCCACTCCAGGGAGGCGAGCCAGCGCAGCGGCAAGGTCAGTGCGTTCATGGCTGCTGGCCGGGGGTGTCGAAGATCGCCAGGGTGCGCGGCGTCGGCGGCGGCGCCTGGCGCTCGGCGTCAGGCACGTCGGCGCCCGCGCCAAGGCCGCCGCCCAGCGCCGTGACCAGCCCGGCATGGGCGCTCAGGCGCGCGGCCTGGACCTGCTGCTCGATCATCTGCTGCTTGAACAGCAGGGTCTGCGCGTTGAGCACGTTGAGGTAGTCGGTGAGGCCGCGCTGGAAGGCGACCAGGGCGATGTCGTAGGTCTTGCGCGCCGAGGCCACGGACTCGGCGGCGAAGTGCGCCTGTTCCTTCATCGACTCGCGACGGATCAACTGGTCGGAGATGCCCTTGAGCGCCTCGACCACGGTCTGGTTGTAGCGCGCCACGGCGATGTCGTAGCCGGCCGAGGCGACGCCGAGCTGCGAGCGCAGGCGGCCGCCGTCGAAGATCGGCAGGCTGATGGCCGGACCGACGTTGTAGTTGAACTTGCGCCCCGTGAGGAACTCCAGCGGCCCGCCGCCGGTGGCCATGAAACCGAGGCCGCCGACCAGGTCGACATTGGGGAAGAACCCAGCATGGGCGACCTCGATGCCGCGGGCCTGGGCCGCCACCCGCCAGCGACTGGCGACCACGTCCGGACGCTGGCCGACCAGCTCCGCGGGCAAGGCCGACGGCAGTTTCAGCGGTGCCGCGAGGGACAATTGCGGACGCTGCAACTGCGCGCCCTCCCCCGGGCCCTTGCCGGCCAATGCGGCGAGCTGGTTGCGCGCCAGGGCGATTTCCTCGTTGAGGGCATCGAGCTGGCGATGGGTTTCCGGCAACGGGGTCTGTGCCTGGCTGACTTCGAAATGGGTGCCGATACCGCCGGCCAGACGCCGCTCGGCGAGGGCGAGGATCTGTTCCTGCTGGGCCAGTTCGGCCTTGACCACGTCGCGCTGGGCGAAGTGCAGGGACAGCTGGATGTACACGCGAACCACGTTGTTCTGCAGTTCGAGCTGGGCCTGGCGGGCCTCGGCCACGCTCAGGTGGGCGAGGTCCACGGCCTGCTCGCTGGCGTTCTGCTCGCGGCCCCAGAGGTCGAGGGCGTAGCGAAAACCAAGGGCGGCGTTGTTGTCCCAGGTGTTGGCGCCGGACAGCGCGCCGGGCCCGTAGAACTGGTCTTCCGGCCAGTTGTGGCGCTTGAGGGTGGCGTCGCCATTGACCTGGAGTTTCTCCGCCGACTCGACCACCCCGGCCATGGCCCGCGCTTCGCGAACCCGCGCCGCGGCCATGGCCAGGCTCGGGCTGCCACTCACGGCCAGGCTCATCCAGCGATCCAGCTGGGCATCGCCATAGGCGCGCCACCACTGCTGCTCGGGCCAGTGGGCATCGCGGGCGGCGGCGGCGATGGCCGCGTCGGGGGTCAGGGTATTGGCTTGCAGCGTCTTGCTTTGCGGGGCGATGCCCCAGGTTCCGATACAGCCGCTCAAGGTCAAGCTAAAGGCACAGGCACTGAGCGCATTCAGCGCTCTGATGATGCGACGCGGCACAGCTGCGAATTCCCGACGTAGGTGGATGAAGCCAAGAGAGCGCAATTCTATGAGGGCACCGCGATGGCGATAAGCGTGCTTTCCTGCGAATCTTTGTTACCAAAACGGCGATAATCCGGCTTTAGTCGGAAGACCGGCTTAGTAACTTCATGTCACAATTCCGTCGTCTTCTTTGAGAGCGCCCCATGGACACCCTGCAAAACATGCGTGCTTTCAGCTGCGTCGCGCAGGTCGGCAGTTTCACCGCCGCCGCCGTGCAGCTGGATACGACCACCGCGAACGTCTCGCGGGCGGTTTCCAACCTGGAAGCACACCTGCAAACCCGCCTGCTCAACCGCACCACCCGGCGCATCGCGCTGACCGAGGCGGGCAAGCGCTACCTGATGCGCTGCGAGCAGATCCTCACCTATGTCGAGGAAGCCGAGGCCGAGGCCAGCGACGCCCACGCGCGTCCCGCCGGGCAACTGAAAGTGCACTCGATGACCGGGGTCGGCCAGCACTTCGTCATCGACGCCATCGCCCGCTATCGCCAGACCCATCCGGACGTCACCTTCGACCTGACCATGGCCAACCGCGTGCCGGACCTGCTGGACGAGGGCTACGACGTGTCCATCGTGCTCGCCAGCGAACTGCCGGACTCCGGTTTCGTTTCGCAGCGCCTGGGCATCACCTACAGCATCGTCTGCGCCTCGCCGGAGTACGTGGCCATGCACGGCGGCGCGCACAAGCCGTCGGACCTGCTCAAGCACGCCTGCCTGCGCATGGTCAGCCCGGTGATCCCGCTGGAGAAATGGCTGTTCGACGGCCCGGAAGGCCAGGAAGTGGTGAACATCACCCAGGCGCCGTTCCAGGTGAACTCGGCCGATGCGATGAAGGCGGCGATCCGCAGTGGCATGGGGGTCGGCGTGCTGCCGATCTACTCGGCCATCGACGGCCTGCGCGACGGCACCCTGGTGCGGATCATGCCGGAGTACCGCCTGCAGGAGCTGAACCTGTACGCGATCTACCCGTCGCGGCAGTACCTGGATGCGAAGATCAAGACCTGGGTCGAGTACCTGCGCAACTCGCTGCCGGAGATTCTTGCGGCCCATGAGGCCGACCTGAAGACCCACGAGCTGCGTGTGGCCAACTGAAATCTCCGCACACAGCGGCGGCGGGGAATGGTAGCGTGCTACCCATTTCCCGACGCCCGCTGAGATTTCGCTGATGAAAAAGACGGTACTCGCTTTCAGCCGCATCACCCCGACCATGGCCGAGCGCCTGCGGCAGGACTTCAACGTCATCGTTCCCGACCCGAAGCACGGCGATATCGCCGCCCAGTTCAACGAAGCGCTGCCCGAGGCCCACGGCCTGATCGGCGCCGGGCGCAAGCTGGGCCAGGCGCAGCTGGAAGGCGCGCTGAAGCTGGAAGTGGTGTCCAGCGTCTCGGTGGGTTACGACAACTATGACGTCGCCTACCTGAGCGAACGCGGCATCGCCCTGACCAACACCCCCGACGTGCTCACCGAAAGCACCGCCGACCTCGGCTTCAGCCTGATCATGAGCAGTGCCCGGCGGGTCGCCGAGCTGGATGCCTGGACCAAGGCCGGCAACTGGAAGGCCACCGTGGCGCCGTCGCAGTTCGGCTCGGACGTGCATGGCAAGACCCTCGGCATCGTCGGTGCCGGCAATATCGGCGCGGCCATCGCGCGGCGTGGTCGTCTCGGTTTCGGCATGCCGGTGCTGTACAGCGGCAACAGCCGCAAGCCGGCGCTGGAACAGGAGCTGGGGGCGCGTTTCGTCAGCCTGGAGACGCTGCTGGCCGAGGCCGATTTCGTCTGCCTGGTGGTGCCGTTGAGTGCGCAGACCCGCCACCTGATCGGCGCCGAGCAGCTCAGGCAGATGAAGCGCAGTGCCTTCCTGATCAACGTTTCCCGCGGGCCGGTGGTGGACGAGGCGGCGCTGGTCGAGGCGTTGCAGAACGGCACCATTCGCGGGGCCGGGCTGGATGTGTACGAGAAGGAGCCGCTGAGCGAGTCGCCACTGTTCGCGCTGAGCAATGCCGTGACCCTGCCCCATGTCGGCTCGGCGACCGCCGAGACCCGCGAGGCCATGGCCAACCGCGCCATCGACAACCTGCGCGCGGCCCTGCTGGGTGAGCGGCCGCGGGACCTGGTGAATCCGCAGGTCTGGAAGTAGGCCTTGAGGGCCTCATCGCGGGCAACGCCCGCTCCCACAACCGCAAACCTTGTGGGAGCGGGCGTTGCCCGCGATGAGGCCCTTGAGACCACCGAAAAAACCTCTACCTCAACACCGCTTCACCAGCCAGCACCTTGCCCTTCGGCTTCCTGAACACCAGCACGTTCCCCGCCATCACCAGCACCAGCCCCACCAGCGCCGGCGCCGTCCACTCATACCCCTCCACCACCGCCGATACGTTCAGCGCCACCAGCGGAAACAGCACGGTGCAATACGCCGCCCGCTCCGGCCCCATGCGCCCGACCAGGGTCAGGTAGGCAGTAAAGGCGATCACCGACCCGGGAATCGCCAGGTACAGCAGCGAGCCGATGTACTGCGTGCTCCAGTCCATGCCGAACGGCACCCCGCTGACCAGGCAGTACAGGGCCAGCATCGTCGCGCCATAGAGCATGCCCCAGGCATTGGTGGTCAGCGGTCGCAGCCCGGCTTTCTGCTGCACGCTGGACAACATGTTGCCCGCGGAGAAGCACAGGGTGCCGGCCAGCCCCAGGCCAAGCCCCAGCAGGGTCTCGTGGCTGGCGCCATGCCCGGACAGCTCCGGCCAGAACAGCAGGCCCAGCCCGCCCAGCCCCAGCGCCCCACCGAGCAGCACGTTGGCGGCGATCTTCTGGCCGAAGAACAACCGCGCATTCAGGGCGTTCCACAGCGTCGCGGTGGAGAACACCACGGCGATCAGGCCGGTGGTCACCCACTGGCTGGCGCTGAGGAAGCAGATGAAGTTGACACAGAACAGGCACAACCCCTGCGCCACGCAGACCAGGTGCCCGCGCCGGTTCATCGGCTGCAGCTTGCGACTGAGCAGGAGAAAGACGAACAGCACCAGCGCGGCCAGGGCGAAGCGGTAGACGATGGACACGGGAATGGCGACCACGCCCAGTTGCAGTTTCAGGGCGATCCAGGTGGTCCCCCAGATCAGCACGGTCAGCAGATAGAGCGACAGGTTCATGGCAAAGGCTCCTACGGTTGCCTTCAGTCTCCTGCGCAAAGCGGGTCGGACGCTTGCACAAACTTGCGCTTTTATCGGGTGACTGGCTGTCAGACCAATTCCTACGGCGTAGGATGGCGTCGGAGGTAGCCATCATGACCGCGCTCGAACAGCTGCAGGTATTCAAGTCCATGCATGCTTCGCCCCATGCCCGCCTGGAAACCAGTGCGCTGCTGGGCGAGGGCATGGCCGTGGCGTTGTGGCACAACCGGCATGACGCGCGGGACTACGAAGCGCCCAGCCATCACACCCTGTCCTGCTACATCGCCGAGGGCACCGGCACCTTCCGTCGCGGTCGCCCCGGGCACAAGGGCGCGCCGGACAAGCTGTGCGTCATGCCCGCGGGCTGCGTCTCGCACTGGATCGTCAACGGCAGCATTCGCCTGGCCCACCTGTACATCAGCGAAGAGCAGTTCGCCCTCGGCTGCGTCACCCTGCTGGACCGCGAGCCCAGGCAGTTGCAACTGCGCGAGGCGGACTTTCTCGAAGATCCGCAGCAGGCGTCACGCTTTCGCCAACTGATCGCGCTGAACTGGAACGAGCCCGGCGAGCGTTTGCTGACCAGCAGCCTGGCCCATGAAATCCTCGGCCACGCGATCCTCAGCCAGGTCGGGCTGCGCGAGGGACTGAAGCTCAAGGGCGGGCTGGCGCCGCACCAGCGCCGGCAATTGGCGGACTACATCGAGACGCACCTGGAGCAGTCGATCGGGCTGAGCGAGCTGGCCGGCTTGTGCAGCCTGTCGGAATACCATTTCGCGCGGATGTTCCGCGAAAGCTTCGGCTTGCCGCCGCATCAGTACCTGCTGGCGCGGCGCCTGGCCAAGGCCCGGCAGTTGCTGGCGGGCGGGGAGCTGCCGCTGGGCGAGGTGGCGCTGGCGTGCGGGTTTGCCAGTGCCAGTCATTTCAGCAACCGCTTTCGGCAGGCGCTGGGGGCGACGCCAGGGGCGTATCGAGCGGCATTGCGCGTGACCCCGTAGGAGCGTGGCTTGCCCGCGACAGGTTGCAAGGCAGGCTCACTCCTGACACACCCGGAACCACTCCCCCATCACCCACCGCTCTCTCCACCACTACCTTGAAATCTCGACTTTCAAGGAAGAACCCCAATGTCTGATCGCCTGCGTCGTGGCCGGTTTTCCGAAACCGGCCGACTTTACTTGCTCACCAGTGTTGTCCGGGACCGAGAACCTCTTTTCCATGATTTGAAACTGGCTCGACTGATCGTTGGCCAGTTTCGTCTTGCTCAAGAAGAGGGTCACGCCAGTTCGCTGGCTTGGGTGGTCATGCCGGACCATATCCATTGGCTGGTGGATCTGCATGAGGGGACCCTGGGGGCGTTGATGCGTCGCTTCAAATCTCGTAGCGCACTCGGGATCAATCGGGCGCTTCAGCGTAAGGGACAGTGTTGGCAGGAAGGGTTTCACGACCACGCATTGCGCCGGGAGGAAGATGTCCGGGAAGTGGCGCGGTACATCATTGCCAATCCAGTGCGCGCAGGGCTAGTTGCCCGGGCGAGAGATTATTCGCATTGGGACGCGGTGTGGTTGTAGGAGCGCGGCTTGCCCGCGAAACGGGCGCGCAGCGGCCGCAAGATTGCTACCGCCGACATCGCTTCAGATCGGGAACCGGGACCGCTTTGCGGTCCTTCGCAGGCAAGCCAGCTCCTACGACAATCGGCCGCTTCACCCCGCCACCGTAGGAGCGCGGCTTGCCCGCGAAACGGGCGCGCAGCGGCCGCAAGATTGCTACCGCCGGCATGGCTTCAGATCGGGAACCGGGGCCGCTTTGCGCTCCTTCGCAGTGGTTCGTCACACGACAAGCCAGCGCCTACAGCCCGCCTCAGAACTCCAACGTACTCGACAGACTCACCTGCCGCGCATCCCCCATCGCCACGAAATAGCGGTTCACCGCCGAGGTGTAGTAGGTCTTGTCGAACAGGTTCTTCACGTTCAACTGAAAGCGCACCTTGTGCTCGTCCAGCTTCGTTTCATAACTGGCGAAGGCATCCGCCACGGTGTACGACGGCAGGTCGAAATCGTTGACCGGGTTGCCCGCCCGCTCACCCACATAGCGCGCCCCCGCCCCTACCCGCAGGCGGTCGCCACCAAACACCGCACCGACGTCATACACCGCCGACAACGAGCCACTGTGCTTCGCCACGTTCTGCAGGCGATTGCCCTGGTAGTCCGGGTCCTTGCTCACCTGCGCATCGGTGTAGGCATAACTGCCCATCAGGCTCCAGCGCTCGCTCAACGGCCCGCTCACGTCCACTTCCAGCCCCCGGGACTTCACCTCCCCCGCCGCGCTGTAGACGGTGTCGCCAGTCGCGGTATCGAAGTTGGACACCAGCACGTTGCGCTTGGTGATGTCGAACAGCGCCACGCTGGCGCTGAGGGATTCCGGCAGGTCCAGCTTGGCGCCGATCTCCCAGGACTTTCCCTCCTCCGGCGCGATCGCCGAGTCGAGCACCAGGCCACCGGTCAGCGGCGCGATGCTGGAGTTGGGCTTGAACGATTCGCTGTAGCTGCCGTACAGCGACAGCGTGTCGTCGACCTTGTATACCACCCCGGCATGCGGCACCCAGGCCTGGTCGTTGTTATCGGTGTTGGCCGTGAACGGACGGCCGCGCCCGGCGTACTGGTCGTAGGTCTGCCAGCGCGCGCCGGCCACCAGGATCCAGTGTTCGTCCAGGTGCAGCGAGTCCTGGAAGAACAGCGCGTCATTGCGCAGCTTGTCGGTCTGCGCGCTGTCGCTGGCACGCACGGTGCTGCCCTCGACTTCGCGGCCATACACCGGGTTGAGGTAGCTGAAGGTGCTGCGCGAAGCCTGGCGGATCAGGTCGGAGCGGTAGATCTTGCGGTACTCGCTGTCGACGCCGAACAGCAGGTCGTTGCGCAGCCCGGCGATCTGCACCTGGCCATCGAAGCTCAGGGTGGCGAAGCGGTCGCTGCTGAACGAGCCGTGGGTGCCGTCGATGCTGCGCGTCAGGGTGCCGCGGGTGGCGTTGACCCCGGTCACCCGCACCTGGCTGGCGTCGTAGGTCTCGCGGTTCCAGCTGTAGCCGAAGTGGGCCTTCCAGTCGTCGTTGAACTGGTGGTCGATCTCCAGGCGATACAGGTCCGAGCGCCCTTCCATGTCGTTGAACGGCTCGTCCAGGCGGCGTTCGGCGGGAACGTGCAACGGCCGGTTGGTGTTCGGGTCGATGGCGGTGCCGCGGTCGAACGGGTAGACGAACTCGCGGTGCTCGTAGGCCAGTTGCACCTGGGTGTTCTCGCCATACCAGGCCAGCGACGGCGCCACCAGCGATTCGCGGTGCACGCCGTAGTTGCGCCAGTAGTCCTCGTCCTCGTGGTCCAGCACCAGGCGATAGGCCAGGCCGCTGTCGCCCAGCGCGCCGGTGCTGTCGAGGCCGCCGCCGCTGCCGTTCTTGCCCGCGCCATAGGTCGAGCCGCGCAGGTTGAGGGCGTTGTAGCCCTGCAGTTGCGGGCGCTTGCTGAGCACGTTGATCACCCCGCCCGGGTCCTGGATGCCGTACAGCAGCGAGGCCGGGCCCTTGAGCACCTCAACCCGCTCGGTGGTGGCGTTGAGGCTGCGGCCCTGCACGATGGGCATGCCGTCGCGCATGATCGAGCCGTCGCGGTTGTCGCCGAAGCCACGCTTCATCACGGTGTCGGAGGTGCCGCCGAAGTTGTTGCCCTGGGTGATGCCGCTGACGTTGTACAGGGCATCGTCGAGGTTGCGCGGGGCCTGGTCCTTGAGCACCTGCTCGGGCACCACGTTGATCGCCTGGGGGATGTCCATGGTCGATGCCGAGCCACGCATGATCGAGGTGCTCTGCGGCTGGCGATAGCTGCCGACGCCGTTCGCCTGCGCGGTGACGCTGGTGGCGTCGAGGCTCAGGGCACCGGCATCGCCGGCCAGCGGTTCGAGGGTCAGGGTGCGGGCGTTGAGGCGACGATAGCCGAAGCCGGAATCCTGCAGCAGACGTTGCAGGGCCTGCTCGGCGCTGAGCCGGCCGCTGAGCGCCGGTGCCTGCCGGCTCGGCAGGTCGACGGTGTAGACCACGCTGAGGCCGGTGATCCGGCTGAAATCGCTCAGCGCCTGGGGCAGCGGCTTGGCCGCGAGGTCGAAGGCATAGACCTGCTCGACCTGCTCCGCGGCATACGCCGGCACCACCCCGACGGCCATCAGGCCCGCTGCCATACCGATTGAAAGACTGTGAACCACCGCCGACCTTGCACGCATGCCGATGAACCTGTGAGAGAGTTGTATCAATGCGAATAAATCGCACTTCCACTCACTACACGGATGCCGCCGCGAAGTACCTCAGCGCTTTTTCGAAATATTTTTTCAGCGCAGCAAGGTGACCCGGCCGAGCAGGGTGTGGCGCTGGAATCCGGCCACCGCGCCGAGGGCGTCGAGGGCCGCCAGCGGGTCGTTGCCGGGGAAGCTGCCGCTGACCTTGCGCGCGCCGAGGTCGCCGTCGAGCAGCAGGATCCGCCCCGGATAGTAGCGGGCCAGGTCGTCCACCACCTGGCGCAGAGGCACCTGGTAGTAGTTCAGCCAGCCCTGGCGCCAGGCCAGGCGGCTTTCACTGTCGACCCCGTGCACGCCGCCGGCGCGGCCGTCGCGGTAGTCCACCTGCTGGTTGGCGCCGAGGATCTGCGGCGGCTGGCCTTCGCCGGCGCTGACCGCGACCCGCCCGGACAGCACGGTGACGTCCACCCCGCCGGCCTGCCGACGCACCTCGAACTTCGTCCCCAGCACCTCGGTGCGCCCGCCGTCGGCCTCGACGATGAACGGCTGGCCAGTGTGCGCGACCTGGAAGAACACCGCGCCACGCTGCACCTCGATGCGCCGCTGGCCGTTGCTGAAATCGACGCTGATGGCGCTGTCGGCATCCAGCGTCAGCTGCGAGCCGTCGGCCAGGGTCACGTCACGGACCTGCCCCACCGCCGCCACATGGTCGGCGCCGAAATCACGCAGCCAGTCCGCCGGATGCCAGCAGGCACCGATGCCGAGCATCAGCAGCACCGAGGCGGCCGCCGCCAGGCTGCCCAGCCGGCGCCAGGACGACGCGGCCGGGCGCTGCATGGCACGCAGGTACGCCTGCAGCGCCGGGTCTTCTTCCATGGCCAGGCGCGCGGCCGGCGCCTCGCTGAGCTGCCACAGCTGCTGCGCCTCGCGGTAGGCCTGGCCATGCGCCGGATCGCTGAGCAGCCAGCGCTTGAACGCAGCGCCCTCGGCCAGCGCCGGCTGGCCGTTGATACGGGTCAGCCAGTCAAGGGCGGTCTGCTGCTGTTCGGGACTGGTCGGGGCGGTCATCGCGGCGCGCTTCCTGGCTTGCGGGATTGCTCGGGGTCCACGGCGACACTCGCCTTGCAGGCCTCGAGGGCGCGCATCATATGTTTTTCCACGGCACTTTGGGACAGCTTCATGACCTTGGCGATCTCGCCGTAGGTGCGCCCATGGATGCGGTTGAGCAGGAAGATATGCCGGGTGCGCTCGGGCAACTGGCGCAGGGCCGCCTCGATCCGGCGCAGGTCGCTGTCGGCTTCCAGGGCGGCCTGCGGCTCGCTGTCCAGCGCCGGCTGCAGCGGCTCGGCCAGGCTGTCGGTGACCCGCTCGCGGGCACCTTCGCTGCGCAGGTGATCGATGGCGATATTGCCGGCGCAGCGCATCAGGTAGCTGTCCAGGGCTTCGACCTCGACCTGCGGCCGGCGCCAGAAGCGCAGGAACAGGTCCTGCACCAGGTCCGCCGCCGTCGCCCGACAGCCGACCCGCCGGCTCACCAGGCTTTCCATGCGCCCGCGCTGGGCCAGGAACACCTGGAGGAAGCGTGCTCGCGCCGGGGTGTCGGCGGGTGGCGGGTCGAAGGGTTCGTTCATCGCCTCAGATCAACCCCAGCGCGGCACAGGGCGCCAGCAGCAGGCTGAGCAGGGCCAGCCCGAGCAGCCAGCGCGGTCGATAGGGCAGGACGAACACCCACAGGCACAAGGCGGCCATGAACAGGCCGAAGAACTCGGCCAGGCCCACGGCCCAGCCCGCGTGCTCGACCGCCGCGCCCAGGGCGAGGGCCAGCAGCAGCCAGCCGGCGCAGCGCAGGCCGAGCAGTTGCGCCGCCGTCGCCTTGCGCCCGAGCAGGTCGTTGAAATGCTTGTCCATGGCCAGGCACAACGCGGCGGAGCCCGCGAAGGCAAACAGGGCGATCGCCAGCATCAGCCTGCCTCCGCTTCGCGCTTGCCCGCGGCAGCGGCCTTGGCCGGCCGTGGCACGCGCCTGGGCGCTGCGCTCGGCGCACCGAGCATCTTGCCGGCGCCCCAGGCGAGGAACAGGCCGCAGCCGAGGGCGGTGAGGTCGAAGCCGGCCATGGCCCAGTCGCCGGCGCGCAGGGAATGCTGCAGGCCCTGCCCGGTGCTCAGGGCGTTGAGCAGCGGCAGCCCCGCCCAGAGCAGCGCCGCCAGGGCCAGTTGCTCACCCCAGGCGCGTCGGCCCGGCCGCAGCACGGCATGCAGCAAGGCGGCCAGCCAGACGCCGAAGAACACATTCACCTCCCAGTCGGCGCGCCCCTGCAAGGTCACCGGCAACAGGCGATTGGCCCAGAAGAAACCGGCCACGGCGAGGATCAGCCCGCTCATGCTGGCGATATTCAGCACCTCGACCAGACGCAGCTCGAACGGCTGGGTGCCGCTTTTCGCATGCTTGAGCTGGCGCTTGCCGAGCCACAGCACCAGTCCGGTGCCGATCACCGCGGTGCCGGCCAGGCCGAAGAAGAAGTACAGCCAGCGCAGCAGCGGCCCGGCGAACGAGGCCATGTGCAGACCGTAGAAGCCACCACTGATGATCCCCGGGACATGCTCGGCGCGCGCGCTCCACCGCAGCGAGCCGTCGACACCGTCGTAGCGCCAGCCGGCGCCGCGCTGCACAGCGACGCGCTCGTGGCCGTCGGGGATGAACAGCACCTGCGCATTGCGATCGCCGGGGCGCTGCACGTCGACCCAGATCACCTTGGCCTCGGGCGCCTGCTCCAGCACCTTCGCGTACAGCTGCGGCAAGGCCGGCAGCGGCTGCTTCTCGCCGGACGGCTGCAGGTTCTGCCGCGGGCTGAAGACGTCGTTGAAGAACGCCTGCTCGTCGCTGCCATAGCTGGCGAGGATGCTCGCCGGCATGACCATGTACATGAAGATCACCAGGCTGCTGTAGCTGATCATCAGGTGGAACGGCAGCACCAGCACGCCGATCGCGTTGTGCCCGTCGAGCCAGGAACGCTGGCCCTTGCCGGGACGGAAGGTGAAGAACTCCTTGAAGATCTTCTTGTGGGTGATGATCCCGGTGACCAGGCCGACCAGCATCATCAGCGCGGCGAAGGTCGCCAGCCAGCGGCCCCAGGGATAGGGCATCTCCAGCTGGAAGTGGAAGCGGTAGAAGAACTCCCCGCCACGGGTATCACGGGCCTCGATCTCCTCGCCGCTGGCGGCGTCGAGGGTCTTGCGGGTGAAGCCGCGCGGACCTTCGCCGCCACGCCAGCCGACGCCGATGCCGGGGGTGCGTTCGTCCGGCAGCTGGATGAACCAGCTCGGCGCATCGGCGGCATGCCGCTGCAGGTAGTCCTGGGCCGTGGCCAGGCTGCTGGCGGTGTCCAGCGCGCGCACGGGGATCTCCGGCTGGCTCCAGCGGGTGATCTCGGGCTTGAAGTAGGACAGGGTCCCGGTGAGGAAGATCGCGAACAGCAACCAGCCGAAAATCAGGCCGGCCCAGGTGTGCAGCCAGGCCATCGCCTGGCGGAAACCCTCTTTCATGGCTGGTTCATCCAGTACGTCAGTCCATTGATCACCGCCAGCACCGCGGCCGGCAGCAGGATACCCAGCCAGGCCCTGGCCGCGGTACGCGCGGCGAACGCCCAGAGGAACGCGCCGAGGTAGAACAGGAACGCGCTCATCATGCCGCTGAGCACCGCCTCGGGGCGTGACAGCGGCAGCCACAGGCTCAGGCAGACGCTGGCCATGGACGCCAGCAGATAGCCACCGAGCAACGCCGCGAGGCAGCGCGAGGCCACGGCCAGGCGGTAACTCAGGTTCAGGCCGGCGGCTTTGCTCTTCATGAAGGAATATCCACGGCGGAAAAGGCCGACAATATAAATGATAAGGATTCTCACACGCAAAACTGTCTTGCGTGCCGCCGGTCATTGTCCGATTGCAGCCAGCGCTGCCTGCGTCGACGCGAGCATGCACCGATCCCCGGTGACCTGCTGTTCAGCAGCCACTGGAAGTGAGGAATAGCTTCAATCGCGAGTACTTCACCCGGTGGTTCGACGGCAACAACAAGGGCAAGTACGGAAGGGCACCACGCAGGGTGGATCTGCAGAGGTCGGTGGCGTTCTGAAAGACGTGGGGGCCGCTCTGCGACCCTTCGCGAGCAAGGGGGGAAGCTTGCCCGGTGAGTTATCTCCCTGATCCTAACCCGATTTCACGGCCCGTTTGAAAGAATAATTTTTTATTTTCCAGGGGGTTGAAATGTTCGGCGAAGTGCCTGACCTTGTAGTCAAGAGGCAATGATTTCCACAGGGGTCCCTCCCCTCATCGGCCTCTTGCGAGCTAGCTGAATAAGGATTGGAATCATGCAAATCCAGGTCAATAGCGACAACCATATTCAAGGCAACATCCGGCTGGAGCAGTGGGTACGCAGCACAGTGGAAAGCACGCTCGACCGCTACGACGATTCCCTGACCCGCATCGAAGTGCATCTGCGGGACGAGAACGGCGACAAACCCGGCCCGCACGACAAACGCTGCCAGATGGAGGCACGCCCCAAAGGCCATCAACCGATTTCCGTCACCCACAAGGCCGCTTCGCTGGACCAGGCCGTTGAGGGTGCAGCACAGAAACTGAACAACGCCCTGGAACACCTGTACGGCAAGCTGCGCAGCAAGCGCGCGGTGACCGAGCAGGTCGGCAGTGCCAATGACGCGCTCCTGCAGGAAGAATTCCTCGAGCGCCTTGGCTGACAGAAAAATACACACGCGAGACGGTAAAAGCCCCGGGGCCCAAGGACCCGGGGCTTTTTATTTGCGCGTCCTGAAGGTCGGCACGCGGGCCGGATTCAGTGGCTCTGCAGTTTCTCCAGCTCATCCGCCCGCTGCTGGGTCATGTCCACTTCACACCCTGCGCCATTGAGCTGATCGATGGTCCCACCGGTCAGCCCGTAATACATCCCGCAATTGGCATCGCGGTACTTGACCCACAGCCGCTGGGCATCGCGCAGCTTGCCCTGCTGCTCGGCTTCGAGGCTGGCCATGGCCTGCTTGTAGGCCTGGTTCAGGCGGCTGTCCTGACGCTTGAGTTCGACACCGGAACAGTCGCGCATGGCGACCGTGCTGGCGGCGCCTTTCATGCACTGGCTGTAACTGTCGGCCTGGGCCATCGGGCTGGCGCCCAGCAGGGCCAGGGCGCTGGCGAGGATTCGCGGGTTCATCGGCAAACTCCATGTCGGGGTGAACGGGTTGGATAACTCATGAAACAGCAGGTTCCAGCAGGCAGGCACGCATCACCTGCCCGCGCAACCAGCAATGTGCGGCATCGCCCTCGCGGCGCACGTGCCAGGCCTGCTGGAAGGCGAAGGCGCGAATCGGCAGTGGCGGCGCAAAACAGCGCAGCCCGCGAGGCGGCCGCGACAGGCTGCGGCGGGCCACGGTCAACAGCAGATCGGTGCCCGCGATCACTTCGGTGGCCGCCGTCCAGTGTGGCAGCGCGAGGGCGACCCGGCGCTGCACGCCCAGCGCGGTCAGGGCCAGGTCGATCTCGTTGTCGGCACCTGGACGCACCGCCACCAGCACATGGGGCCGCGCCAGCCACTCGGCAAGGTCCAGGCCGCCACGGACCGGCAGGGTCTCGCGGTCGGCGAGGCAGGCGAAGGTTTCCTCGAACAGGGTCTCGGCACACAGCGGCGCGGCGAGGTCGGGGAAGACGCCCAGGGCCAGGTCGACTTCGCCATCCATCAACTGACTGAGCATGGCCTCGCGGCTGCCCTGGGTCACCACCAGGTCGATGCCCGGCGCTTCCTCGCGCAAGCTGCGCATCAGCGGCGGCAGCACCACCCGCGCGCCATAGTCGGACATCGCCAGGCGGAAGCTGCGCCGCGCCCGCGCCGGCTCGAAACCGGGACTGCTGAGCAGGGCGTCGAGCTGCTGCAGCGCTTCCTGCAGTGGCTGGCCGAGGGCCTGGGCGCGGGCCGTGGGTTGCAGGCGCCCACCGCGACGCACCAGCAGCGGGTCGGCGAAGATCTCGCGCAACTGCGCCAGGGCATGGCTGACCGCCGGCTGGCTGCGGTGCAGGCGCAAGGCCGCGCGGGAGACGTGCTGCTCGGCCAGGAGGGCGTGCAGGGTCAGCAGCAGGTTGAGGTCGATACGGCGCAGATCATCCATCTGACGAATAGCCTGTGTGCAGAATTCGAATTTCCATCCAGCGTGTGGATAACCAAGACTGCCTCATGCCTGTCGTGCGTATCAAGGAGTCCGCCATGAATCTGAACCTCGCCCCTGCCGTCGTGCTGCTGCCGCTGATCGCCCTGCTCGCCGGTGCCGCCGTGCCGTTCCAGGCCGGGAGCAATGCCGCGCTCGGGCGCCTGCTCGGTCATCCGTTGTGGGCGGCCCTGGTGTCGTTGTCGGTGAGCGTGCTGCTGGTGCTGCCGGCGCTGTGGCTGATGCGCGCGCCGCTGCCGCACCTCGCCGCGCTGGCCAATGCGCCGTGGTGGACGTGGTTCGGCGGCGTGGCCGGGGTGGCCTACATCACCGCGGCGCTGATCCTCACGCCGAAGCTGGGGGCGGCGGGGTTCATCGTCTGCGTGATCGCCGGGCAGGTGCTGTCGTCGCTGGCGATCGACCAGTGGGGCTTGATGGGCCTGCCGGAGCGGCCGGTGAACCTGGCGCGCTTGCTCGGGGTGGGCTTGATCGTGGTGGGGATGCTGGTGGTGCAGTGGGGGACCACGTCCAGTCGCTAGCTGTTCAGGCGGCGGTGGAGCCGAACTCGAACGGCTGCAGGGGCGGCAATCCATGGGCCGCGCGGGCATCGTCGCAGCGCTGGTTGTGCTCGCCGTTTTCCCAGGACGCCTCGAACTCGCGACACGGGGTCGAGCGCTGTTCGTACATGTTGCAGGCGACCGCCTTGCCCACCTCGCCGGTCAGGGAAATGCAGCGGGCCGGCTTGGCGTCGGTGCCGATCATGGCCACCCGGTGCGGGGTGATCTGCACCACCAGGTCGTCCGGTACGCAGCCCCCGGCCGAGGCGCATTCGCCCCAGAAGAAGGAGACACGGAAGTGCGCGCAGCAGGCGCCGCAAGTCAAGCAAGGATGGGTATCGGACATGGTGTCGGGAGGGGGAAGAATTGTCGTTATGGGGAGGATCCCGTCGCCAATTCTATGCAACGGCACGCCGTTGAGAAGGGGGTGAAGAAAAGAAAGTTCGGCGCCCGACCAGCGGAATGAAAAAAGCCCGAAGCGCCCCTGCAGCGGGGACTTCGGGCTTTTCGCCAGCGCCTTACGCCTTGGCCGGTTTCAGGCTTTTCGGCGGCTCGATGCCATCTGCGCGGAACATCTGGCGGATGCCGCGAACCGCCTGGCGGATCCGGTCCTGGTTCTCGATCAGGGCGAAGCGCACATGGTCGTCGCCGTAGTCACCGAAGCCGATGCCCGGCGATACGCAGACCTTGGCCTCGGCCAGCAGCTTCTTGGAGAACTCCAGCGAGCCCAGGTGCGCGTACTGCTCGGGGATCTTGGCCCAGACGTACATCGACGCCTTGGGGTTGTCGACCATCCAGCCGATCTCGTGCAGGCCCTTGACCAGCACGTTGCGGCGCTGGCGGTACTGCTCGGCGATGTCGCGCACGCACTGCTGGTCGCCTTCCAGGGCGGCGATGGCCGCCACCTGCAGCGGGGTGAAGGTGCCGTAGTCGTGGTAGCTCTTGATCCGCGCCAGGGCGCTGACCAGTTCCGGGTTGCCGACCATGAAACCGATGCGCCAGCCGGCCATGTTGTAGCTCTTGGACAGGGTGAAGAACTCCACCGCGATGTCCTTGGCCCCCGGCACCTGCATGATCGACGGGGCTTTCCAGCCGTCGTAGACGATATCGGCGTAGGCCAGGTCGTGAATCACCAGCACGCCATACTGCTTGGCCAGTTCCACCACACGCTCGAAGAAGTCCAGCTCCACGCACTGCGACGTAGGGTTCGAGGGGAAGCCGAGGATCATCATCTTCGGTTTCGGAATGGATTCGCGGATGGCCCGCTCCAGCTCGGTGAAGAAGTCCACGCCCGGGACCAGCGGTACCGAACGGACCTGGGCGCCGGCGATGACCGCGCCATAGATATGGATCGGGTAGCTGGGGTTGGGCACCAGCACCGTGTCGCCGTGGTCCAGGGTTGCCAGCATCAGGTGAGCCAGGCCTTCCTTGGAGCCGATGGTGACGATGGCTTCGCTTTCCGGGTCGATCTCGACCTTGTAGCGTTCCTCGTACCAGCGCGAGATCGCGCGGCGCAGACGGGGGATGCCTCGGGACGTGGAATAGCCGTGGGTGTCTTCGCGCTGGGCGACCTGCACCAGCTTCTCGACGATGTGCGGCGGCGTGGCCCCGTCGGGGTTGCCCATGCTCAGGTCGATGATGTCCTCGCCACGACGGCGCGCGGCCATCTTCAGTTCGGCGGTGATGTTGAAGACGTAGGGGGGGAGACGATCGATGCGCGCGAAACGGCGCGGCGAGCTGTTGTCGGCCATGCTTTCCTCGGAGACGTAAGCGCCCGGAACCGTCCGAGCGACGTTGGCCACTGCGGTGACCGAGGGAGAATGTAGGGCTGGGCCGGGATGGATGTAAAGAGGTATTTCGTGAAAGCTCGCAAGTGCACCTCGGTCAGTGTGGGAGCGGATTCATCCGCGATCGGCGGCGCAGCCGTCGTAAAACCTGGGTCCCAAGTCTGCCTGACACTCCCGGGATACCGGTTTTATGGCCGCTTCGCGCCCAATCGCGGATGAATCCGCTCCCACAGGGCCCGCGGCGCAAACAAAAACGCCCCGGAACCTCTCGGCTCCGGGGCGTCTTCGTCAAACCGTTCGTGCTCAGTGCACGTAGGTCATCAGCACTTCGGCAGGCGAGCGGGTATCCACCGACATCATCACGCTCAGCGCGGTGATGGTGAAGATGGAGAAGGCGAACACCTTGCGCGCCCACAGACGATCGTCCGCCACCTTGTTGCCGCCCCAGGCCATGTACAGCCAGTACAGGCCCATGGCCGCCGCGACCGCCAGGTAGCCCAGGCCGGCGTAGCCGCCGACGGTGAGCATCAGGGTCGCGACGATGAACGCAACGATGTACCAGAGGATCTGCTTCTTCGCCGCCTGCACGCCACGGGCGACCGGCAGGACCGGAATCGACGCGGCGCGATAGTCGTTGAAGCGGAAGATCGCGATGGCATAGGAATGCGGCATCTGCCACAGGCTGAACATCACCAGCAGGGTCAGCGCAGCCAGGTCGAAGGTGCCGCTCACGGCGCAGTAGCCGATCACCGGAGGCATGGCACCGGACAGGCTGCCGACCAGGGTGCCGTGCACCGACTTGCGCTTCAGGTACAGGCTGTAGAAGCCGACGTAGATGACGAAGCCGATCAGGCCGCACAGCGCTGCCAGGGCATTGGCCTTGAAGTACAGCAGGCCGAAGCCGACGACCCCGAGCAGGGTCGCGTAGGCCAGTGCCACGGGCGACGAGATCGCACCCTGGACCATCGCGCGGTTCCTGGTGCGCTCCATCTTCACGTCGATGTCGCGGTCGATCCAGTTGTTGAAGACACAACCGGAGGCGACCACCAGCGAAGTACCGATCACCGTGGCGAGGAACAGCATGAAGTCGACATGCCCTTGCGCGGCGAGGAAGAACCCGCCCGCTACCGACAACACGTTGCCGAAAATGATTCCCGGCTTGGTGATTTGAATGTAGTGCTTAAGGGACATGTCGCCTTACCTCACTTCGCCATCATGCTGGTATGGATGCTGAACATGATCCACAGCGACAGACCGACCAGCAGGGCGATCACCAGCGCGGTGAACAGGAACGACGTCACGCTCGAGCGTGCCGCCTTCGAGCCATCCAGGTGCAGGAAGTAGTACAGGTGCACGACGATCTGGATCACCGCGAAGGCGATGATGATCAGCAGGGTCATGTCCTTCGGCAGGGTCGGGTACATCACCAGGCCGAACGGAATGACGGTCAGGATCACCGACAGGATGAAGCCGATGGCGTACGACTTGACGCTGCCGTGGTTGGCTTCTTCGTGGCCGTGGCTGTTGTGTGCGTTAGCCATTTACAGAACTCCCATCAGGTACACGACGGTGAACACGCAGATCCAGACCACGTCCAGGAAGTGCCAGAACAGGCTCAGGCAGCTCATGCGGGTCTTGTGGGTGTTGGTGATGCCGTGCTTGTTGATCTGGTACATCAGGATCGCCATCCAGATCAGACCCGCGGTCACGTGCAGACCGTGGGTACCGACCAGGGCGAAGAAGCCCGACAGGAAGCCGCTGCGGCTAGGACCGAAGCCCTCGCTGATCAGCAGGTGGAACTCGTTGACTTCCATGCCGATGAAACCGGCACCGAGCAGCCAGGTCACCGCCAGCCAGCCGAGTACGCCGGCCTTGTTGCCCTTGTACATCTGCAGCATGGCGAAACCGAAGGTGATACTGGAGAACAGCAGCAGCGCGGTCTCACCCAGTACGTAGTTCAGCTCGAAGATGTCATGACCCGACGGGCCGCCGGCAAAGTTGCCGGACAGCACCGCGTAGGTGGCGAAGATCGACGCAAACAGGATGCAGTCGGTCATCAGGTACAGCCAGAAACCGAAGACGGTCATCTCGCTGCTGTCGTGATGGTGATCGTCGTGCCCATGGTCGTGACCATGAGCACCTGCGTTGATTACATGACTGGACATTGATTAAACCCGCTCAAACGATTCGACACGTGCACCGACAGGCGCACCGGTGGCCAGGCCCAGAGCTTTCATGCGCTCACCTTCGATGCGCGCCACTTCCTCGGCCGGAACCATGTAGCCCTGGTCGTCACGCGCGGCGTGGCGAACGAAGACTGCGACGGTAGCGAACAGGCTCACACCCACCAGCCACCAGATGTGCCAGATGAAGGCGAAACCGAAGATGGTCAGGAACAGGCCCATGAACACACCGGTGGAGGTGTTGTTCGGCATGTGGATCGCTTCGTACTTGGCCGGAACCTTGTACGCAACGCCGGCTTCCTTGGCTTCGTGCCAGGCATCCAGGCCCACTTTCTCAGGCATGGTGGCGAAGTTGTAGAACGCGGGTGGCGACGAAGTCGACCATTCCAGGGTACGGCCGCCCCATGGGTCGCCGGTCACGTCCAGGTTGTCCTTGCGGTCGCGGATCGAGACGTACAGCTGGATCAGCTGGCAGGCGATACCGAACAGGATCAGCACGGCGCCGACCACGGCAACGTACAGGTACGGTTCCCAGGCAGGGTTGTCCGAGGTGTTCAGACGACGGGTCATGCCCATGAAGCCCAGGGCGTACAGCGGCATGAAGGCCACGTAGAAGCCGGAGATCCAGAACCAGAAGGCAGCTTTGCCCCACTTCTCGTTCAGGGTGAAACCGAAGGCTTTCGGGAACCAGAAGGCGAAGCCCGCGATGTAGCCGAAGACCGCACCGCCGATGATCACGTTGTGGAAGTGCGCGATCACGAACAGGCTGTTGTGCAGAACGAAGTCGGCACCTGGAACGGCCAGCAGAACGCCGGTCATGCCACCGATGGAGAAGGTGACCATGAAGCCCAGGGTCCACAGGACTGGCGCGGTGAAGCGCAGACGGCCCTGGTAGATGGTGAACAGCCAGTTGAACAGTTTGACGCCGGTCGGGATCGAAATCAGCATCGTCGCCAGACCGAAGAAGGTGTTGACGCTGGCGCCGGAGCCCATGGTGAAGAAGTGGTGCAGCCATACCGCAAAGCCCAGTACCGCGATCGCGCCCGATGCGTAGATCATCGAGTGGTGACCGAACAGGCGCTTGCCGGTGAAGGTCGAGGTGACTTCCGAGAACACGCCGAAGGCCGGCAGGATCAGGATGTAAACCTCGGGGTGACCCCAGGCCCAGAACAGGTTGACGTACATCATCGGGTTCCCACCAAGCTCGTTGGTGAAGATGTGGAAGTCCAGATAACGGTCAACGGTCAGCAGAGCCAGTGCAGCAGTCAGGATCGGGAACGAAGCGACGATCAGCACGTTGGCCCAGGTGCAGGTCCAGGTGAAGATCGGCATGTCCATCAGCTTCATGCCAGGTGCGCGCATTTTCAGCACGGTCACCAGGAAGTTCACGCCGGTCAGTGTCGTACCCAGACCGGACAGCTGGAGTGCCCAGATGTAGTAGTCAACGCCGACACCCGGGCTGTACTGGATACCCGACAGCGGTGGGTACGCGACCCAGCCGGTCTTGGCGAACTCGCCGACGCCCAGGGAGATGTTGACCAGCGCAACGCCGGACACCAGCAGCCAGAAGCTCAGGGAGTTGAGGAACGGGAAGGCCACGTCACGGGCGCCGATCTGCAGCGGCAGCGCCAGGTTCATCAGGCCGGTGAAGAATGGCATCGCCATGAAGATGATCATGATCACACCGTGAGCGGTGAAGATCTGGTCATAGTGTTCAGGCGGCAGGTAGCCCTCGGCACCGCCGGTGGCGGCCGCGAGCTGGGTACGCATCATGATCGCGTCGGCGAAGCCGCGGATCAGCATCAGCATGGCGACGATGATGTACATCACGCCGATCTTCTTGTGGTCGACCGAGGTCAGCCACTCGGACCAGAGGTAGGTCCACTTCTTGAAATAGGTGATTGCCGCGAACAACGCGATACCGCCGAGCGCGATCATGGCGAGGGTCACCATGACTATCGGCTCGTGGTACGGGACCGCGTCCAGACTTAATTTACCGAACATCTCTTACTCCTCTGCCCCGGCAGCTGAATGCATACTCACGTCCATCCCTTCGGTACCGGTAGTGGCCGCTGCTGCTTTGTGCTCGGCCTTCTCGTGTACCACCGGCTTGCCGCGGTTCATGCCTTCGTACTTGTCGACGATGGACTGGAACTGGTCGGCCGGCGCCACGCTGTACAGCGCGACTGGATTGTTTTCGCTTGGTTTGGCCAAGGCTTCGTATTCAGCCTTGTCCAGCTGTTTTGGCGATTGCTTGACTTCGTTCACCCACGCCTCGAAATCGGCCTGGGAGGTGGCGACTGCCTTGAACTTCATACCGGTGAAGCCGGCACCGCTGTAGTTCGCCGAGATACCGTCGAACTCGCCGTTTTCGTTGGCGATCAGGTGCAGCTTGGTGGTCATGCCGGCCATTGCGTAGATCTGGCCGCCCAGCGCCGGGATGAAGAACGAGTTCATCACCGCATCGGAGGTCACGCGGAAGTTCACCGGGGTGTTGGCCGGGAAGACGATCTTGTTGACGGTGGCGATGCCTTGTTCCGGGTAGATGAACAGCCATTTCCAGTCCAGGGCGACCACGTCGATCTGCACCGGCTTCACGTCGGAAACCAGCGGACGATACGGGTCCAGCTCATGGGTGGTTTTGTAGGTGACGACACCCAGGGCGATGATGATCAGGACCGGGATGGTCCAGATCGCCACTTCGATCTTGGTCGAGTGCGACCAGTCCGGGGTGTACTTGGCGGCCTTGTTGGAAGCGCGGTACTTCCAGGCGAACGCCAGGGTCATGAAGATGACCGGAACGACCACCAGCAGCATGAGGCCGAAGGCGATCAGGATCAGGTTCTTTTGCTCAATGCCGACCTGGCCCTTCGGGTCGAGCAGGGTCCAGTTGCACCCACTGAGTAAAAGCATGCCTAAAAAGGGCAGAATGCCAAACAGTCTGGGGTAACGCTTTTTACTCATCTCACGACCTCTAGATCAGCTTGCTTCAATGCAATTTGTGTTTTGGTCGCCAACACTTCGTCCTGCCAAGTGTCAGCATTTACGGGCGAATAAGGTCATACCTTGAGAAGCGACGCTGCTCGGCATGAACCTTGGGTGGTGCGTGGTTATTGTTCTGACTTCGTGGGCAACAGGCCTGTATTTCAGACCAAGTCCATTTGGTGCGGAAAATCACGGAGGGGAGTCAGCCCGGCATCGCCGCGGGCGATGCTCGTCGAAGTCAGCGAAAAAGGCCTCGGGGCCTTTGAAACTGCGACTTAGCAAGCAGTGCCGAACGGAAATTGGGGGCGATTGTAGATAGGTCGCCCCCCCTTGACTATGACTTATTGAGCAACAGTCTTTTACAGAAAGTGTAATAATCTCAGGTAAAAAATCAGTTTCGCGACAGTTTGTCGCACCCGCTCCACTAGCTCTGAAACGCCCGTACTACAAGGGCTGCGGGTTGACGCAAGTCAATCGCCCTGTGTGCGTTGTGGGAAATCTCGCCGCACAAGGGGCTTGCGTCAAAACAGGACTTTTGTCTAACCCCGACGACGGTTGCGCCAGATGCCCAGCGGCACCAGGATCGCGGTCAGGACGAATGCTACAAGTGCCCATTGTGCAAGGGAAAGTCCCAATACAGGTGGGTATGGCGTGGAGCAGAAACCGTCGACCTGGAACACCAGCGGCAGGACCGAGGCCAGCGGCAGTCCGTCGACGATCGGTTGCAGGGTATCGATGCCGCAACTGACCGCCGGGTTGGCGAGGATGTACACATGGTTGCCGGCGGCGGCGACGCCACCGAGGGCGCTGAGCACCACCAGCACCTCGAACAGGGTAAGGCTGCGCTTGCCGGGCATGGCCGCGCCGATGAAGGCGAACAGGGCGATCAGCAGCAGTGCGTAGCGTTGCAGGATGCACAGCGGGCAAGGTGCCTCGCCGAGGACGATCTGCATGTACAGGGCGCCACCGATCAGCGCCAGACAGATCACGCCCAACAGGACCAGAAAGCGCCGTTCGCGGTTCAGGCGCTGTGATTGCTCGTTCATTGGCATTCCCTTCACTCAGTGGTTCGGCCGCGCGAAATTCGCGGGGCGCACAAGATGACCGTGCGCCGGCGGAAAGTCTACAGGCAGACCATGAAACAGAAGTGAAGTCCGCGTGAAAAGCCAGGCGCGGGGAGAGAGTGAAGTTTGGGCGGATTAAAGGAGGATTAATGAACGGGGGAATCGGAACCGCGGACAAACCACGCGCCTACGCAGGGCGGTGAATCCCCGTAGGAGCGTGGCTTGTCGTGTGACGAACCACCGCGAAAGGGCCGCAAAGCGGCCCCGACTGTCGAAGGTTACTCCAGCGCCGCAGCCGGCCCGAAGAACTCGTAGCGGCTCTGCCCTTCCGGCACCCGCAGCGCCTTTAGATGGCGCTTGATCGCCGCCATGAAGCCCTTGGGCCCCAGGAAGTAGGCATCCAGGTCACGCTCCTGCGGCAGCCACTGGTCCAGCTGCGCCTGGCTCAGTTGCCCCAGGGCATCCCCCGGCAGGCTCGTGCCGTCATCCACGTCATAGCAATAGAAGCGCTTCAACTGCGGATTGCGCGCCGCCAGGGCATCCACATGCTCGCGGAAGGCATGCACCGCGCCGTTGCGCGCACAGTGGATGAAGTGGATCTGGCGCCCGCTGTCCAGCGCCGCTTCCAGCATCGCCAGGGTCGGGGTGATGCCGACACCACCGCTGATCAGCACCAGCGGCTTGTCGCTCGCGCCCAGGGTGAAGTCGCCCGCCGGCGGGAACAGGTTGAGGCTGTCGCCGACCTTGAGCTGGTCATGCAGGTAGTTGGAGACCTTGCCCTCGGCCTCGCGCTTGACGCTGATGCGGTACAGACGACCGTCACCCAGGGTCGACAGCGAATAGTTGCGACGCTGCTCGACGCCATCGATCAGCAACTGCAGGCCGATGTACTGACCCGGTTCGGCCACCAGCACCGGCTTGCCATCTACCGGGGCGAAATAGAAGGAGACGATCTCGGCGCTCTCCTCGACCCGCTCCACCAGGCGGAACGCCCGCGCACCACGCCAGCCACCCGCGGCCTGTGCCTTCTCCTGGTACATGCCCTCCTCGGCACCGATGAGGATATCGGCCAGTTGCTGATAGGCCGCACCCCAGGCTTTCAGCACCTCGGGGGTGGCGATGTCGCTGCCCAGCACTTCCTCGATGGCGCGCAGCAGGCAGCTACCGACGATCGGGTAATGCTCCGGAAGGATCTGCAAGGCCACATGCTTGTTGACGATCTGCCCGACCAGGCCACCCAGTTGCTCCAGCTGGTCGATGTGCCGGGCGTACATCAGCACGCCGTTGGCCAGGGCGCGCGGCTGGTCGCCGCTGGCCTGGTGAGCCTGGTTGAACAGTGGACGGACCTCGGGGTACTCGCTGAGCATCATCTTGTAGAAATGCGTGGTCAGGGCTTCACCACCGCTTTCCAGCAGCGGAACGGTGGCCTTGATGATTGCACGGTCTTCGGCGGTCAACATGAAACGACTCCTGAGCCTGTCGGCTTCTGGTGAAATACTGAAAGAGTCATTTCAGGAAGCGTGCCAACCCTTAACACCAATGAAATCAGGGTCTTGAAGACCAGTAGAGTCAAATTGACCTGAAAACTGATAGAGTCATAAAGACCCGAAGGAGTCATTATGACCGCAAAGCCCCTGCTCACCGCCCTGCTGCCCCTGGTCAGCGACCTGTCCCGCGACCTGCCCGAACGCGAGCGCTATCGTCGCCTGCTCGGAGCCATGCGCGCCCTGCTGCCTTGCGATGCCGCCGCCCTGCTGCGCCTGGATGACGAGTGGCTGGTGCCGCTGGCGGTGGACGGCCTGAGTCCCGACACCCTCGGCCGGCGCTTCCGGGTCAGCGAGCACCCGCGCTTCGCCGCCCTGCTCAGCCGCAGCGGCCCGACCCGCTTCGCCAGCGACAGCGAGCTGCCCGATCCCTACGACGGCCTGGTCGAAGGCCTGCACCAGCACCTGGAAGTCCACGACTGCATGGGCTGCCCGTTGTTCGTCGACGAGCGTCCGTGGGGCCTGATCACCCTCGACGCGCTGTCGCCAGAGAGCTTCCAGCAGGTCGAACTGGATGCCCTGCAGGCCTTCGCCAGCCTCGCCGCGGCCACGGTCAACGTCGCCCGGCGCATCGAGCGCCTGGCCCTGCGCGCCGAGGACGAGCACCAGCGCGCCGAGGTCTATCGCCAGGCGAGCGGCCAGCAGGTCCGCGAACTGATCGGCCAGAGCAAGGCGCACAAGCGCCTGCTGGAAGAGACCCGCCTGGTCGGCGGCAGCGACCTGACCGTGCTGATCACCGGGGAAACCGGGGTCGGCAAGGAGCTGGTGGCCCAGGCCATCCACCAGGCCTCGGCGCGCGCCGACAAGCCGCTGATCAGCCTCAACTGCGCCGCCCTGCCCGACACCCTGGTGGAAAGCGAGCTGTTCGGCCATGTGCGGGGCGCCTTCACCGGCGCGGTGGGCGAGCGCCGCGGCAAGTTCGAGCTGGCCAATGGCGGCACGCTGTTTCTCGACGAGGTCGGCGAACTGTCCCTGGTGGTCCAGGCCAAGCTGTTGCGGGTCCTGCAGAGCGGGCAGTTGCAGCGCCTCGGTTCGGACCAGGAACACCGCGTCGACGTGCGCCTGATCGCCGCCACCAACCGCGACCTGGCCGAAGAGGTCCGCGCCGGGCGTTATCGCGCCGACTTCTATCACCGCCTCAGCGTCTACCCGCTGCCGGTGCCGGCCCTGCGCGAGCGCGGCCGCGACGTGCTGCTGCTGGCCGGCTACTTCCTCGAACAGAACCGCTCGCGCATGGGCCTCAACAGCCTGCGCCTGAGCCCCGAGGCCCAGGCCGCGCTGCTGGCCTACGACTGGCCGGGCAACGTGCGCGAACTGGAACACCTGATCGGTCGCTCGGCGCTCAAGGCCCTCGGCCAGCACCAGGATCGGCCGCGGATCCTCACCCTCGACAGCCACGACCTCGACCTGCCGGGTGCCGCCCCCGAGGCGCCGACCGCGACCGCCAGCGCAACCGCGCCGCCCGCTCACGGCGACCTGCGCCAGGCGCTCGACCAGTATCAGCGGCAACTGATCGGCCAGTGCCTCGAACGGCATCAGCACAACTGGGCCAGCGCCGCGCGCGAACTCGGCCTGGACCGTGCCAACCTCGCGCGCCTGGCGCGCCGGCTTGGCCTGCGCTGATTTGCTGATAGGCTAAAGCGTTGCGCGCTCGGGTCGATAACCCGGGACACGCCCTGGAATTCATCACTCACTGCCACGAAGGTTTCTATGTTCTCGCAAAAAGCTCGCGCGGACTCGCTGTCGCTGCTGCTGTTCACCCTGCGCAGCGGCAAGCTGATGGCGATCAACCTGCTCAAGGTCAGCGAGATCATTCCCTGTCCGCCCTTGACCCGCCTGCCCGAGGCTCACCCTCACGTCAAAGGCGTCGCGACCCTGCGCGGCAACCCACTGCCGGTGATCGACCTGTCCCGCGCCATCGGCGAGCGGCCACTGGCCGATCCCAACGGCGGCTGCCTGATCGTCACCGATATCAGCCGCTCCAAGCAGGGCCTGCATGTCCAGGCGGTGAGCCGCATCGTGCATTGCAAGAGCACCGATATCCGTCCGCCGCCCTACGGCTCGGGGGAAAAATCCTTCATCACCGGCGTGACCCGCATCGACGACACCCTGGTGCAGGTGCTGGACATCGAAAAGGTCATCCACACCATCACCCCGGCCCAGCATCACGATGCCCCGGCGCAGCTCAGCGAAGAGGACGCGGCGGTACTGGCGGCGACCAACATACTGGTGGTGGATGACAGCCAGGTTGCCCTGCAGCAGTCGATCTACACCCTGCGCGGGCTCGGCCTGGAATGCCATACCGCGCGCAGCGCCAAGGACGCCATCGCGGTGCTCCTGGACCTGCAGGGCACCGCCCAGGAAATCGACGTGGTGGTCTCGGACATCGAGATGTCGGAGATGGACGGCTATGCCTTCACCCGCAGCCTGCGCGAGAGCCCGGACTTCCAGCACCTGTACGTGCTGCTGCACACCTCGCTGGACAGCGCGATGAACAGCGAGAAAGCCAAGGCAGCGGGCGCGAACGCGGTGCTGACCAAGTTCTCCTCGCCGGAATTGACCGATTGCCTGATCGTGGCGGCGCGGACGGTGGCCTTTACCGAGCGCTGACTGCCGGCGTGCCCTACTCCGTAGGAGCGTGGCTTGTCGTGTGACGAACCACCGCGAAGGACCGCGCAGCGATCCCGGATAGCAGTGAGGTCTGGGACCGCTGGCGCGGTCCTTTGCGGGCGAGCCACGCTCCTACAAAAAGAGATGCGCGGGGCATCGTCAGGCATAATCAGCCCTCATTCCGCGGGAGCCACTTCCTTCCATGAAAGCGTCCATCCTCGCCCTGCTCCTGCAAGGCCGCTACCCGCAGAAGCACATGAACAACCGCAAGGGCACCGAGCTGTGCCTCTACGACCGCCGGCAGAAGACCGCCTACGTCACTGAATGGACCCCGGGCACGCCGTGAACAGCACCGCCGAGACGCTTCACTTCAACTGCACCGGCTGCGGCAAATGCTGCACCGGCCACCATGTCCCGCTGACCCTGGACGAAGCCCGGCAGTGGGTCGACGACGGTGGCCAGGTCATCGTCCTGGTCGAAGCGTTTCTCGACAACGGCCTGGGCCTGCCCGCCGCGCAACACGAGCATGCCCGCCGGCGCTCCTGCGCGGTGCCCTGCGGGACCACGGAAATCTTCGTTGCCATCACCTTCGCCGCCTTCAACCCCGGCCCCTGCCGCAATCTCGACGCCGATCTGCGCTGCCTGATCTACGAGCGCCGGCCGCTGGTCTGCCGCATCTATCCGATGGAGATCAACCCGCACATTCCGCTGCGCCCCGAGGCCAAGGACTGCCCGCCGGAAGCCTGGGACCACGGCGAAGCCCTGATCCATCGCGAGCGCGTGGTCGACCCGAAACTGCTGGAACTGATCGAGCGTTCACGCCAGGCCGACCGCGACGATATCCGCGACAAGGCGCTGATCTGCCAGCGCCTGGGCATCGACACCAGCGCCCTGAAAGGCAACGGCTTCACCGCCTACCTGCCGGACACCACGGCGCTGCGCCAGGCCATGCTGGCGACCGCCGGCGACCGGCATGCGCCACTCGCCGCCTGGGCTGTGCATGTGGAGGATGGCGACCTTGCCGGAAAACTGGACTCGGCAGGGGCCAGGATCACCGGCACCAGCGCCGGGCACTACAGTTTCATCGGGTTCTGAGCCGCCGCGCTATTGGCGCCGGCACCAGAACTCCTCGGCCAGGCGGCGCAGGTCTTCGGCCAGGCCGGCCACGTCGCTGGCGGTGGAATGACCGCGCTGGCCAGCGCTGACGCTCTGCTCGCTGGCCTCGCGGATGCTGATGATATTGCGGTTGATGTCTTCGCTGACCAGGCTCTGCTGCTCCACCGCCGCGGCGATCTGCATGCTCATCTCGCTGATCTGGTTGACCCGCTGGCTGATGCCGTGCAGCGCCTGGGTGGCGTGCTGCGCCTGTTCGACACTCTGCCCGGCATGGCTGCTGCTCTGCTGCATCGCCACCACCGCATCCCGCGCGCCGCTCTGCAGCACCGTGATCATGCGCTGGATCTCGCCGGTGGACTGCGCCGTGCGCTGGGCCAGCCCGCGCACCTCGTCGGCCACCACGGCGAAGCCGCGCCCATGATCGCCCGCCCGCGCCGCCTCGATCGCGGCATTCAGGGCCAGCAGGTTGGTCTGCTCGGCGATGCTGTGGATAACTTCCAGCACCCCGGAGATTTCCTCGCTGTGGTTTTCCAGGGTGTGCACCACTTCGGTGGCTTCGGCCAGGGCATTGGCCAGTTGCAGGATGGTGCTGCGGCTCTGGTCCACCAACTGATGACCGACCTGGGTCTCGCCTTCCGCCTGGTCCGCCGCCTTCGAGGCCTGCTGCGCGCTGTCGGCCACTTCGGCGACCCGCGCGGCCATGCGGTGGATGGCCTCGGCGACCTGGTCGGCATCGCCCTGCTGCCCCACCGTGGTGGTGTGACTGTGCTGCAGATGGCTGGCCAGGTCGGCGGTATGCCCGGCCAGGCGCCTGGAGGTGTCGCCGATGCGCCCGACCACCGCGCCGATCTGTGCTTCGAGCATCTGCAGGGCGAACTCGATCTGCCCCACGGCATCCCGCCGGCCGGTGTACAGGCGCTGGCTCAACGGGTTGTCGGCGATGCTGCGGGCGCGACGGCGCAGTTGCTCCAGCGGGTTCAGGGTATGGCGGATCAGCAGCGCCCCAAGCCCGGCGAACGTCAGCCACTCCAGCGCGCCCTGGTACGGCAACTCGGGCAGCAGCAGGCGGCTGCCCCCCAGCACCACGGCGAGCAGCCCACCCAGCCCGAGGCTCAGGCGCGCGCCCATGCCCAGCATCGGCAGCCGCTCGCGCAGGCTGCGTTCGCCATTGCGCAAGTCGGCGTAGTGACGCTCGGCGGCCTCGACCTGGGCCTGCGTCGGCTTGGTCCGCACCGACTGATATTCCACGGTCTGGCCGTGACTGGTGATGGGCGAGACGAAGGCGCTGACCCAGTAATGGTCGCCGTTCTTGCAGCGGTTCTTCACCAGCCCCATCCACGAACGGCCCTGCTTCAGGGTCTGCCACATGTGCTCGAAGGCCTGCGCCGGCATGTCCGGGTGGCGCACGATATGGTGCGCGCTGCCGAGCAGTTCATCGCGGGAGAACCCGCTGATCCGGATGAACTCGTCGTTGGCGTAGGTAATGGCACTCGTCAGATCCGTGGTAGAGAGGATGTTCGCATCCACGGGGTAATCCACATTTCGACCGGTCACAGGCAGATTGCTCTTCATCGAGAGGCGCTCGTCGTTCGGGTGGGGGTATAAAGCAGGGCGGAAATACTACGTTTGCCCCCTTGCCGGAACCTTGACCCAGAGCAGCATAAAGGCCTATTGCCAGCACCACTCATCCAGTGGTAAAGGCAACTGACAGCCGTGACAGGTAGCGGTCACGCTGCTGACCGTGTCGCTCCTATATATATGGGTACAAGCCCTGTCTGCCACTTCTGCCCGGCCATCCTGACGCATGCGAATCTCCAGCCCCCGAACGCTGCTTGTCCTGCTCGCCATTGTCCTTCTGGGCGCCGCCGCCTGGTTCGTCGGCCAGCGCCCGCAAGCCGCCCGTCCCGTTCAGGCGAGTGCCGTGCCGGTCAGCGTGATCAGCGTGCAGCGCGAGGACGTACCGCGCTTTCTCAGCGCCATCGGTACCGTGCAATCCCTGCACAGCGTGGTGATCCGGCCGCAGGTCGAGGGCGTGCTGACGCGCATTGCCGTGCAGGAAGGGCAGACCGTCCGGCAGGGCGACCTGCTGGCCACCCTCGACGACCGCGCCATCCGCGCCAGCCTCGACCAGGCCCGCGCCCAGCTCGGGCAAAGCCAGGCGCAACTGCAGGTGGCGCAGACCGACCTCAAGCGCTATCGCCTGCTCAGCGCAGACAACGGCATCTCGCGGCAGACCCTCGACCAGCAGCAGGCCCTGGTCGACCAGCTCAAGGCCACACTGCTGGGCAACCAGGCCAATATCGCCGCCGCCGAGGTGCAGCTGTCCTATACCCGGATCCTCTCGCCGGTCGGCGGCCGGGTCGGCATCCGCAATGTCGACGAGGGCAACCTGGTGCGCAGCAGCGACACCCAGGGCCTGTTCAGCGTGACCCGCCTCGACCCGATCAACGTGGACTTCTCGGTGCCGCAGCAATGGCTGCCGACCCTGCAGCAACTCACTGCCAGCAACCAGCCGGCGCCGATCCAGGCCTACCTGGAAGGCGACGGCGACAGCGGCGGCACGCTGCTCGGCGAGGGGCGCCTGAGCCTGATCGACAACCAGATCGCCGCCGGCACCGGCACCCTGCGCGCCAAGGCCACGTTCGCCAACCCCGACGCACGCCTGTGGCCCGGGCAACTGGTGACCCTGCGCGTGCAGACCGGCATCGAGCGCAACGCCCTGGTGGTGCCGCCCGGCGTGGTGCGCCAGGGCGTCGACCAGCACTTCGTCTATCGCGTCAAAGGCGACAAGGCCGAGGCAGTGCCGGTCAAGGTGCTCTACCAGGACAGCAAGCTGAACGTGATCAGCGGCGTCGAGGCCAACGACCGCCTGGTCGCCGACGGCCAGTCGCGGCTCAAGCCCGGGGCGCATGTGGAAGTCCTCGAGGCCGCGCCCGCCGCCGGTGAAGACGTCGCCGCGAGCGCCCGGCCATGAACGCCGCCCTGCCCAATGGCAGCAAGGGCCTGTTCGGCTGGTGCATCGATCGTCCCGTCGCCACCCTGCTGCTGACCTTCGCCCTGGTCCTGCTCGGCGTGGTCGCCTTCCCGCGGCTGCCGGTGGCACCGCTGCCGGAGGCGGACTTCCCGACCATCCAGGTCACCGCGCAGTTGCCCGGCGCCAGCCCGGAAACCATGGCCTCGTCGGTGGCGACCCCGTTGGAGGTGCAGTTCAGCGCCATCCCCGGCATGACCCAGATGACCTCCAGCAGTGCCCTGGGCTCCACCAACCTGACCCTGCAGTTCACCCTCGACAAGAACATCGACACCGCCGCCCAGGAAGTCCAGGCGGCGATCAACACCGCCACCGCGCGCCTGCCCCAGGACATGCCCAGCCCGCCGACCTGGCGCAAGGTCAACCCGGCCGACAGCCCGGTGCTGATCCTCAGCGTCAGCTCCGCGCAGATGCCGGCCAACGAACTCAGCGACTACGCGGAAACCCTGCTGGCCCGGCAACTGAGCCAGATCGACGGCGTCGGCCTGGTCAACATCATCGGCCAGCAGCGCCCGGCGATCCGCGTGCAGGCGCAGCCGGACAAGCTCGCCGCCATCGGCCTGACCCTCGCCGACCTGCGCCTGGCGATCCAGCAGACCAGCCTCAACCTGGCCAAGGGCGCGCTGTACGGCGCCAGCAGCGTGTCGACCCTGGCCACCAACGATCAGTTGTTCCATCCCGAGCAGTACGCGCAGCTGATCGTCTCCTACCGCGACGGCGCGCCGGTGCAGCTCAAGGACGTGGCCAAGGTCATCAGCGGCTCCGAGAACGCCTACGCCAAGGCCTGGTCCGGCGAGCAGCAGGGCCTCAACCTGGTGGTCTTCCGCCAGCCCGGGGCGAACATCGTCGACACCGTGGACCGGGTCAACGCCGAACTGCCGCGCCTGCAGGAGATGCTGCCGGCCACGATCGATGTCTCGGTGCTGCAGGACCGTACCCAGACCATCCGCGCCTCGCTGCACGAAGTGGAACTGACCCTGGCCATCGCCGTGCTGCTGGTGATCGCGGTGATGGCGCTGTTCCTGCGCCAGCTGTCGGCGACCCTGATCGTCTCGGCGGTGCTCGGCGTGTCGCTGGTGGCCAGCTTCGCCCTGATGTACCTGTTCGGTTTCAGCCTGAACAACCTGACCCTGGTGGCCATCGTCATCGCCGTGGGCTTCGTGGTCGACGATGCCATCGTCGTGGTGGAAAACATCCACCGCCACCTGGAAGCCGGCGACAGCCGTCGCGAGGCGGCGATGAAAGGCGCGCGGGAAATCGGCTTCACCGTGGTCTCGATCAGTTTCTCCCTGGTCGCGGCGTTCATTCCCCTGCTGTTCATGGGTGGCGTGGTCGGTCGGCTGTTCAAGGAATTCGCCCTGACCGCCACCTCGACCATCCTGATTTCCGTGCTGGTCTCGCTGACCCTGGCGCCAACCCTGTGCGCCCTGTTCATGAACGCCCCGGCCCACGGCAAGGAGCGCAAGCCGGGCTTCGGCGAGCGCCTGCTCGGCGGGTATGAGCGCGCCCTGGACAAGGCCCTGGCCCACCAGCGCCTGATGCTCGGGGTGTTCTGCCTCAGCACCGCGCTGGCAGTGGTCGGCTACGTGCTGATTCCCAAGGGCTTCTTCCCGGTGCAGGACACCGGTTTCGTCCTCGGCACCAGCGAGGCCGCCGCCGACGTGTCCTACCCGGACATGATCGCCAAGCACCAGGCCCTGGCCGCGATCATCGGCGCCGATCCCGCGGTGCGCGCCTTCTCCCATGCGGTGGGGGTCACCGGCAGCAACCAGACCATCGCCAACGGGCGCTTCTGGATCTCGCTCAAGGAGCGCGGCGAGCGCGACGTGTCCGCCAGCGAGCTGATCGACCGCCTGCGGCCGAAACTGGCCAGGGTCCCCGGCGTGGTCCTCTACCTGCGCGCCGGCCAGGACATCAACCTCAGTTCCGGGCCGAGCCGCAGCCAGTACCAGTACGTGCTCAAGAGCAACGACGGCCCGGCGCTGAACCTGTGGACCCAACGCCTGACCGAACGGCTCAAGGCCAACCCGGCCTTCCGCGACCTGTCCAACGACCTGCAACTGGGGGCCAGCGTCACCCGCATCGTGATCGACCGCCAGGCCGCGGCGCGCTTCGGCCTGACCACCAGCGATGTCGACCAGGCGCTCTACGACGCCTTCGGCCAGCGCCAGATCAGCGAGTTCCAGACCGAAACCAACCAGTACAAGGTGATTCTCGAACTGGACGCGCGCCAGCGTGGGCGCGCCGAGAGCCTCAACTACTTCTACCTGCGCTCGCCGCTGAGCGGCGAAATGGTCCCGCTGGCGGCCGTGGCCCGGGTCGAAGCGCCGAGCACCGGACCGCTGTCCATCGCCCACGACGGCCTGTTCCCCGCCGCCAACCTGTCGTTCAACCTGGCCCCCGGCGTGGCCCTCGGCGACGCGGTGAACATCCTCGAACGGACCCAGCGCGAGCTGGGCATGCCGGCCTCCATCAGCGGTACCTTCCAGGGTGCGGCGCAGGCCTTCCAGAGTTCGCTGTCGAGCCAGCCGTGGCTGATCCTCGCCGCACTGGTGGCGGTGTACATCATCCTCGGCGTGCTCTACGAGAGTTTCGTCCACCCGCTGACCATCATCTCCACCCTGCCCCCGGCCGGCCTCGGCGCCCTGGCCCTGCTCTGGGCGTGGGGCGAGGACTTCACCATCATGGGCCTGATCGGCGTGGTGCTGCTGATCGGCATCGTCAAGAAGAACGGCATCCTGCTCATCGACTTCGCCCTCGATGCCCAGCGCAACCAGGGCATGACCCCGGAAGAAGCGATCCACCAGGCCTGCCTGACCCGCTTCCGGCCGATCATCATGACCACCCTCGCCGCCCTGCTCGGCGCGGTGCCGCTGATGTTCGGCGCCGGGGCCGGCGCCGAACTGCGCCAGCCGCTGGGCATCGCCGTGGTCGGCGGGCTGCTGGTCAGCCAGGCCCTGACACTGTTCACCACCCCGGTCATATACTTGGCCCTGGAGCGCCTGTTCCACCGGCGCCAGCGCGCTGCCCCGGCGCCCCGGCCTATAGAGAACTGAGAGCCGACCATGCGCGTGCTGATTATCGAAGACGAAGAAAAGACCGCCGACTACCTGCACCGCGGCCTGACCGAACAGGGCTTCACCGTGGACCTGGCGCGGGACGGCATCGAGGGCCTGCACCTGGCGCTGGAAGGCGACTACTCGGTGATCGTCCTCGACGTCATGCTCCCTGGCCTCGACGGCTACGGCGTGCTGCGCGCCCTGCGCGCACGCAAGCAGACCCCGGTGATCATGCTCACCGCCCGCGAACGGGTAGAAGACCGCATCCACGGCCTGCGCGAGGGCGCCGACGACTACCTCGGCAAGCCGTTCTCCTTCCTCGAACTGGTCGCCCGCCTGCAGGCCCTGACCCGCCGCAGCGGTGGCCACGAGCCGGTGCAGATCCAGGTCGCCGACCTCTGGGTCGACCTGATCAGCCGCAAGGCCAGCCGTGCCGGCCAGCGCCTCGACCTGACCGCCAAGGAATTCTCCCTGCTCAGCGTGCTGGCCCGGCGCCAGGGCGAGATCCTGTCCAAGACCGCCATCGCCGAGCTGGTCTGGGACATCAATTTCGACAGCGACGCGAACGTCGTCGAAGTGGCGATCAAGCGCCTGCGCGCCAAGCTCGACGGCCCGTTCGAAAGCAAACTGCTGCACACCATCCGGGGTATGGGCTATGTCCTGGAAAGCCGTGCGCACTAACTCCCTGGCCCTGCGCCTCAGCGCCCTGTTCACCGGGGTGGCGCTGCTGGTGTTCCTGCTGATCGGCTGGGCCCTGTACAAGCAGGTCGACCGCAGCCTCGACCTGCTGCCCTCGGCCGAACTGGAGGCGCGCTACAGCGTGCTGGAGTCGTCGCTGATGCGCTTCGGCAACCAGGAGCACTGGGGCAAGATCACCCGCAAGCTCGACCTGCTCGGCGAGGAAGACCGGCGCATCCGCTTCTGGGTGGTGAGCGGCGACAGCCGGTACGAATACGGCCATCCCGACGCCCTGATCCGTCACCTCGCCGAAGGCCGGCCCGGCATGCGCGACGTGTACCTGGCGGACAACCCCTACCCGTTCAAGATCATGCTCAGCGAGCTGCCGGCCCTGGAAGAACGCCCGCCGCTGCGCTTTCTCATCGGCATCGACACCGACACCTTCTGGAATACCCAGCGTACCCTGCTGATCGCCCTGGTCAGCCTGGCGGTGGTCGGCGTGCTGCTGGCCTCGGTGCTGGGCTACTGGGTGGCGCGGATCGGCCTGCGGCCGTTGCGCCAGCTCTCCGCCGAAGCCCAGCAACTGGCGCCGCCACGCCTGAGCGGGCGCCTGCGGGTATCGGCGCTGCCGCCGGAACTGGAACAGTTCGCCCAGGCCTTCAACGCCACCCTGGAGCGGGTCGACCAGGCCTACACGCGGCTGGAGGCGTTCAATGCCGACGTGGCCCACGAACTGCGCTCGCCGCTGACCAACCTGATCGGCCAGACCCAGGTCGCCCTGACCCGCGGGCGCAGCGCCGAACACTACTTCGAAGTCCTGCAGTCGAACCTGGAGGAGCTGGAGCGCCTGCGCAGCATCGTCAACGACATGCTCTTCCTCGCCAGCGCCGACCAGGGCAGCAAGGCCACGGCGCTGATCAGCACCTCGCTGGCCGAGGAGGTGGCGACCACCCTCGACTACCTCGACTACATCCTCGAAGACGCCCAGGTGCGGGTCGAGGTCAGTGGCGACGCCCAGGCCCGCATCGAAAAGGCCCACCTGCGCCGGGCCCTGATCAACCTGATCAACAACGCGGTGCAGCACACCGCCCCGCAGCAGGTCATCCACATCGGCATCGACAGCCAGGACGGGCAGATCCGCATCGCCGTCAGCAACCCCGGCCCGGCCATCGCCGACGAGCACCTGGCGCGCTTGTTCGAGCGCTTCTACCGGGTCGACGCCGCGCGCAGCAACAGCGGCGGCAGCAATCACGGGCTGGGACTGGCGATCGTCAAGGCCATCGCCGTGATGCATGGCGGCAGTGTGTTCGTGCGCAGCCAGGCCGGCGCCAATACCTTCGGCATTCTCCTGCCTGCCTGAACCCCGTAGGAGCGCGGCTTGCCCGCGAAAGGACCGCATAGCGGTCCCGGTTCCCATGTGCATGGTCTGTCTGTAGATCAGGAACCGGGACCGCTATGCGGTCCTTTCGCGGGCAAGCCGCGCTCCTACAGGCCGCAGTGCTCTAAACAGCGGCTTTGCGCGACTATTACCTTTCCTGCAACAGTGCATCTCGAAAAACAGGCTTTTTCGTTCGCTTGCTAACGATTAATTTGGACACACCAAACAGATACCTGCCCCGCAGGAAGGTTGTTCCAAATGTCCAACAGCATGGGTATTGCCAGCGTTTTCGTTCTGTCCTCCATCCTGCTTTCGCCGCTGGCGATGGCCGAAGAGTCCCAGGCCTTCGTCGCCCAGACCAGCCGCCATCAAGCCGCCATGGAGCAGTCCCGCGAAGCCTTTGCCAAGCAATCGCAGGACGCTGTCAAAGGCTCGGAGCAGACAGCATCCAAGGTAAACGCGAGTGACAGCAAAGACAGCTGATCCTCGGCACCCCGCTCCTGTTTTTCCCTCGACTTTCGCGCTGGTGACTTTTCCCCTGGCGCGTTTGTCATTGAAAGCCGCTGCTCGTCAGCGGCTTTTTTTTGCCTGGTGAAAAGTACCGGAATACGGCCGGTCCCCTACAAGAAAAAACCCGTTCGCAGTATTGAAACTGCCGCCGACAGCACCTCAAGGAGTTCATCACGGTGACATTCACAGCCCGTTTCACCCCGCTTTTCGTTGCAATGGCTGCAACGATGCCGTTCCACGCCCAGGCCGAAGACGAAAAACCCGAAGGTTTCATCGAAGGCGCCAGCCTCGATGTCCTCGCGCGCAACTACTACCTGAATCGCAACCAGCTGCTGCCCGACGTGCGCGACAACCGCGAATGGGGCCAGGGCTTCATCGGCAGGTTCGAATCGGGGTTCACCCCGGGCACGCTCGGCTTCGGTCTCGACGCCTACGCCATGCTCGGCCTGAAACTGGATGGCGGTGGCGGCACCGCGGGCTCCAGCATTCTGCCGATCAACAGCCCGGGCAAGGACGGCTACGACTACGGCAAGGCCCCGGACCAGTTCTCCAGCGCCGGTGCGTCGGTCAAGCTGCGTGCCTTCGACACCGTGCTGCGCGCCGGTGACCTGTTCCTCAGCAACCCGGTGATCGCCGGCGGCGAAAGCCGCATGCTGCCGCAGACCTTCCGCGGCGTGAGCCTGAGCAACACCAGCGTCGAGCACCTGATGCTCGAAGCGGGCCAGGCCAGCTTCACCAAGCCCTACAACCAGAGTGGCCACCGCCGTATCGACACCTTCTATGGCAGGCTCGCCGACGACCGCGACAGCCGCCACCTGAACTGGGCCGGCGCGGCCTGGACGCCGGTCGAAGGGCTGAGCAGCAACCTGTACGCCGCCGAGCTGAAGGACATCTGGAACCAGTACTACTTCGACCTCGACTACACCTGGCAGCTCAACGACCTGGTCAGCCTGAATCCGGGCCTGCACTACTACCACACCCAGGACACCGGCGAGCGCCTGCTCGGGCACATCGACAACAACACCTACAGCCTGCACTTCGCGGTCAACGTCGGCTTCCACTCGGTGACCGCGGTGTACCAGCGGGTCAATGGCAACACGCCGTTCGACTACATCAACCAGGGCGACAGCATCTACCTGGACAACTCGCAGATCTACTCGGACTTCAACGGTCCCAACGAGCGTTCGTGGAAGCTCAAGTACGCCTATGACTTCGCCGGCGTCAGCCTGCCGGGGCTGACCACCGCGCTGTCGTACTCGCGGGGCGAGCTGGACCTGAGCAAGGTCGATCCGAACAGCAGCGGCTATGGCCACTGGTACAGCGCCGAGGGCAACGACGCCCGGCACTGGGAGCGGGATGTCGACCTGGCCTACACCTTCCAGGACAGCCAGCTCAAGGACCTCACCGTGCGCCTGCGCTGGGCCGCCCATCGGGGCAGCCAGGGGTATTCGGCGGTGGACAACGATGTCGACGAGTACCGGGTGATCGTCGAGTATCCGCTGAACGTCTTCTGAATCGAAGCTGCACCCTGCTCTCGTAGGAGCGTGGCTTGCCCGCGAAAGGACCGCATGGCGGTCCCGGACTTCATTGCTGCCAGGGACCGCTAGGCGGTCCTTTCGCGGGCAAGCCACGCTCCTACGAGTAGAGGATGTGTCGAGCGATCGCCCTACCGCACATCCGCCCCCGCCACACACATCTTGTCCTACAATCCGCCCCCACCTAGAATACCCGCCGCCGCTCGGGCCCCTCGCTCGCGGCCGTAATGGATTTCCATCACCAGAACCGCCCCCGGAACAGCCTGTCCTGTCGCCGGCGGAGGGTTTTACCCATTTTCCGGCCCAACCGACGCCCAGGCACCTTCGCGACCATGAACGCGCACTCCCCGCCCCCGCGCCCCAGCCTGTACCGCAGGCACCCGGAACTGATCCTGAATCTGGGCAGCTGTCTGGCCGTGGTGGCGATCATTTCCATCGTCACCTTCCTGCTGATGCGCGAACGGATGAACGTGGAACAGAGCGCGGTCCGCTCGGCAGGCAATATCGTCAAGCTCATCGAGACCGACATCATCCGCAATGTCGAGCTCTACGACCTGTCCCTGCAAAGCCTGATCTGGGCCGTGCAACACCCGGAACTGCTGGGCATCCCCGCCCACATGCGCCAGCAGGTGCTGTTCAACCAGGCCTTCAGCAGCCCGGTGCGCGGCGACATCCTCTGGCTCGACCGCGACGGCAACGTGGTCGCCGATTCCGCCAGCACCACCCCACGCACGGCCAACTTCGCCGACAACGCGATCTTCCAGGAACACCGGCGCAACCCCGACCTGGGCATGGTCATCAGCCCGCCCTTCAAGGCACGCCTCGGCGATCCCGACTGGTGCATCAGCTTCAGCCGGCGCATCGACGATGCCGATGGCAGTTTCGCCGGGGTCGCCGGTGGCGCCCTGCGCCTGTCGCACTTCAGCGACATGTTCAAGCGCCTGGACGTCGGCCACGACAGCAGCATCAACCTGATGAACACCGACGGCCAGTTGCTCGCCCGGCATGCCTCCGGCGCCAGTGTGCCGAGCAACGAGCGGATCGGCGTCAGCTTCGCCAAGCGCCCCAATTTCCAGCGCCTGCTGGCCGAGGGCAGCGGCAGCTTCAGCGGCCCCTCCGGGCATGACGGGCGGATGCGCCTGTACACCTTCGCCCGGGTCGAGAACCTGCCGCTGGTGCTGGTGGTGACGCAGTCGGTGGACGAGGTCTACAGCGCCTGGAAACGCACCGCGCTGCTGGTCAGCGCGGCCACCGCGGTGCTGTGCATCGGCATCCTCTGGCTGACCCTGATGCTCGGCCGCGAGCTGCAGCGCCGGCACAGCGCCGAGCGCAGCCTGGCCGAACTGGCCGCCACCGACAGCCTCACCGGCCTGCCCAACCGCCGCCAGCTGGACCAGGTACTGCGCCGCGAATGGGCCCGGGCCCAACGCACCCAGCGGCCGATCGCGGTGTTGATGATCGATGTCGACCACTTCCGCTGCTTCAACGAACGCCATGGCCACCTGGGTGGCGACGAAGCCCTGCGCCGGGTCGCCGAGGCCATCGCCGACAGCCTGCTGCGCCCCACCGACCTGGCGGCGCGCTACGGCGGCGAGGAGTTCGTCGCGGTGCTGCCCGACACCGACCTGCCCGGTGCCCTGACCCTGGCCGAACGTATCCGCCAGGGCGTCGAGGCACTGCCGCCGTATGGCAAGGACGAGCGCTCGGTGAGTGTCAGCGTGGGGATCGGCGTCTACGCGCCGGGCAGCGCGCAGAGCCTGAGCGACTTGATGGCCCGCGCCGACGAAGCGCTGTACCGGGCCAAGCGCGACGGCCGCAACCGGGTCGAGGCGGCATTGCCGGCTTGAGAGGGTGGCCGCTTTGCGGCCCTTCGCGAGCAAGCTCCCACAAGGCCTGTCCCGAATTCGGCGGGCTTTTCTGTGGGAACGAGCTTGCTCGCGAAGGGCTGCGAAGCGGCCCCCGGGTATCAGGACTGGGCGCGAGCGCTGTTGCGCAGCACTTTCACCTGGTCATGGTTGCGCTGCACGCCGTGGTACTGGCGCTCGACCAGGCTGTAGGACGCCGAAGCCGGAGCGACCCTGGCCAGTTTCTCCAGCGCTTCCTTGTACGCCTTGAGGGCATGGTCCTCGCCGCGTTCGGCTTCGTTGAGCACCGCTTCGTCGTCCTTGCCGGTGACCATGGCCTTGAGGTCGACCCAGCGACGGTGCAGGTCACCGCTCAGGCTGGTGGAGGTTTCCGGATCGCCGCCCAGGCTGCGCACATGCTGCTGCAGCTCGGCCGCGGCACTGGCGCAGTCGCCGGAGCGCTGCAGGAAGTAGGTCTTCAGGTCACCACGCTTGACGTCCTCGGCGCAGGTGGCGAAACCCTTTTCACCGTCCTTGCTGAATTCGATGAGGTCATTGAGTACGGAGATGACTTCTTTGTTGGTATCGGTCATGACACAGCTCCTTTTTGCATGAGGGATGTGGCATGACTCGTCGCAGGCTTCGTGCCAGCTCGACCCTTGTCAAAAAATCTCCATTTATCAGAGACCTATAAAAAATCGCGAAAACTGTATGCCCGCTTTCTGCATGAACTGTCCTTTGGCCTTCATGCAGATTGCCTGTATCGTCCTGGCCATTCGTCAGCCTTTTCCCGCCTGTCCACCTCATGCTGCCCACCTCATGAATCCCGAAGCCCTCGAACTGCTGGTCACCCGTGAAATGCCCTATGGCAAGTACAAGGGCCGCCTGATCGCCGACCTGCCTGGCCACTACCTCAACTGGTTCGCCCGCCAGGGCTTTCCCAAGGGCGAGCTGGGCGGCCTGCTGGCGCTGATGCACGAGGTCGACCACAACGGTCTGTCGGACCTGCTCGAACCGCTGCGCAAGAAGCATCCCCGCCCCCGCCCCTGAAAAAGCGAGAACGCCCATGAGTCAGTTGCCTTCGTCCGAGACCTCCCTGCTGGCCCGCGATGAGGGCTACTGGCAGCGCATCGCCGCGAAGTACGCCGTCGAACCCGGCCCGATCAACCTCGAGCATGGCTACTTCGGGCGCATGACCCGCACGGTGAGCGAGGTCTACCAGCAGCACATCGAGTCCATCAACCGCCTCAACTCGCTGCCGGTGCGCCAGCACTTCGAACAGGTCGGCAGCGTCGAGGTCCGCGATGCCGTGGCCGGGCTGATCGGCGTGGCGCCGCGCAGCGTGGCCATCGCCCAGAGCGCGTCCGCCGCCTTGCAGTCGATCATCCGCAACTACAACCGCCTGCAGCCGGGCGATGAACTGCTGGTCAGCGACCTGGAATACGACAGCGTGCAGAACGCCATGGACTGGCTGGCGCGCCAGCGTGGCCTGAAGCTGATCAGGCTGGACCTGCCGCACCCGGCGACCTTCGACAACATCGTGCAGAGCTACCGCGATGCCTTCGTGCGCAATCCGCGCATTCGCCTGATGGCGCTGACCCATGTCACCCATCGCACCGGGCTGGTGATGCCGGTCGAAGCCATCGCCCGCTGCGCCCGCGAGCATGGCGTGGACGTGATCCTCGACGGTGCCCATGCCCTGGGCCAGATCGACTTCGACCTGGAGCAACTGGGCATCGAGCTGGCGGGGTTCAACCTGCAGAAGTGGATCGGCGCGCCGCTGAGCCTCGGCGTGATCTATATCGCGCCGGGCAAGCTCGACGCGGTGGACGCGGACATGGGCGAAGTGCGTTATCCACAGGACGACATCCGTTCACGGGTGCCCTATGGCACGCCGAATGTCCCGGCCTGGCTGACCTTGCCCACGGTGATCGACGAGCATCGGGCCATGGGCGGCTCGCGGTTGAAAGGGGCGCGGCTGAATTACCTGCGCGACCTGTGGGTCGCACCTGCGCGGGAAATCGACGGGATCGAGGTACTGACGCCGGATGATCCACGCCTGTACTGCGGGATCACCTCGTTCCGCTTTACCCGGCAGGCCGACCAGGTGGCCATGGCCGAGCGGCTGCTCAAGGAACACAACCTGTTCACCGTGGCCCGGGAGGGCTCGGCGTGCGGGCCGTGCATCCGGGTGACCCCGGGGTTCGTGACGACGCCGCAGGAGGTGGGGTTGCTGGTCAAGGCCCTGGAGCAACTGGCCTGACGCGCCCCCTCCCCGTAGGAGCGTGGCTTGCCCGCGAAGGACCGCGCAGCGGTCCCAGATAGCAGTGAGGTCTGGGACCGCTGCGCGGTCCTTCGCGGTGGTTCGTCACACGACAAGCCACGCTCCTACGAGGTCTGCACCGCCAGCTCCACCACCTCGCTCTTCTTCACCAGGGCATAGACCACCCCGGTCAACAGGCTCCCCGCGACGATCGCCAGCAGGTACAGCAGGGCATGGTTGATCGCATTCGGGATCAGCATCACGAACAGCCCGCCATGCGGTGCCATCAGCTTGCAGCCGAAATACATCGACAGCGCCCCGGTCAGCGCGCCGCCGGCGATGCTGGCCGGGATCACCCGCAGCGGGTCCTTGGCGGCGAACGGAATCGCGCCTTCGGAGATGAAGCACAGGCCCAGCACCAACGCCGCCTTGCCGGCCTCGCGCTCGCTCTGGGCGAACTTGCGTCGGGCAAGGAAGCTGGCGATGCCCAGGCCGATCGGCGGCACCATGCCGGCGGCCATGGTCGCGGCCATCGGCGCATAGCTCTGCGACGCCAGCAGCCCCACGGAAAACGCATAGGCGGCCTTGTTCACCGGCCCGCCGAGGTCGACGCACATCATCGCGCCGAGGACGATACCCAGCAGGATGGCGTTGGTCGTGCCCATGCTGTCGAGGAACTGCGTCAGCCCGGCGAGCAACCCGGCCACCGGCTGGCCGACCACGTAGATCATCACCAGCCCGGTGAACAGGCTGGCGAACAGCGGGATCAGCAGGATCGGCTTCAACGCCTCCAGGCTGGTCGGCAGCGTCAGCCAGCGGCTGATGGCCCTGGCACTGTAGCCGGCGAGAAAACCGGCGATGATGCCGCCAATGAACCCCGCGCCCAGCGTGCTCGCCAGCAACCCGCCGATCATCCCCGGCGCCAGCCCCGGCCGGTCGGCGATGGACCAAGCGATATAGCCCGCCAGCAACGGCACCATCAGCTTGAACGCCGCCTCGCCGCCAATCTGCATCAGCGCCGCCGGCAGCGTGCCCGGCTCCTTGAAGGCCTCGATGCCGAAGACGAAGGACAGGGCGATCAACAGACCGCCGGCTACCACCATCGGCAGCATGAACGACACGCCGGTGAGCAGGTGCTTGTACACCCCGGTCTTCTCGCTGCGCGCCGCCGGCGCCTGGCCGGCGGCGGACGGGCTTTCCTCGCGGGCTTCGGCCAGCGCCCGGGTCAAGGTCGCCCTGGCCTGCTTCAGCGCCACGCCGGTGCCGCAGCGATAGATGCGCTTGCCGGCGAAACGCTCGGTGGGCACCTCGATATCGGCCGCCAGCAGCACCACGTCGGCCTCGGCGATGGCCGCCGCACTCAGCGGGTTGCGCGCGCCCACCGAACCCTGGGTTTCCACGCTCAGTTGCAGGCCCATTTGCTGCGCCGCCTGCTGCAAGGCCTCGGCGGCCATGAAGGTGTGCGCGACGCCGGTCGGGCAGGCGGTGACGGCGACGATCCGCCGGCCCGGCTCGACTGCCGCGGCCGCGCTATCCGGCCGCTGCAGCGTCGCCTGCTGCGCCGCCTGCTGCGCCGCCTCCCGCAGAAAGTTATCCACATCCCCCAGCGCCTGGGCCGGGGTGCTCTGGAACAGGCGCTTGCCGGCAAAGCGCTGCAAGGCCAGCGGGCCGCTGCTGACCACCAGCACCCAGTCGGCATCGGCAATGGCCGCCGCCGACAACTGCCGTTCCGGGCGCGCCGGGTCGTGCACCTCGACACAGGTGCTCCAGCCCAGGCGCTGCGCGGCGGCATCCAGCAGGCGCGCGCTGACCACGCTGGACACCTGGCCGTTGGGGCAGGCGGTAATGATCGCGAGTTTCATTGGGCACCTTCTTGTTCTGCGTCGGGGTTGTGGATAACCACCTCAGTTTCCAGGCGCGCCAGTTGCGCGCGGTCGTTGATGCCGAAACCGATCTGGCTGACCGCCTGGGCGGCAATCGCCGTGGCGCGGCGCAGGGTCTGCGGTGCCGGCTCCGCCGCCAGCAGACCGTGCAGCATGCCGGCCAGCAGCGAGTCGCCGGCGCCGACGGTGCTGGCGACCGTCACCTGCGGCGGCACGCCGTGCAGCAGGCCGTCGCGGCTGAACCAGTTGACCCCCTGCTCGCCCTGGGACACCACCACATGGGCGATACCTTGGTCGAGCAGGCGTTGCGCGGCCTCACGCTGCTGGGCCAGGCCGGGCAACGGCTGGCCGACCGCCTCGCCGAGTTCCTCGACATTCGGCTTGATCAGCCACGGCGTGGCGCGCAGCCCGGCATCCAGGGCCGCGCCGCTGCTGTCGAAGGCAACTTTCAGGCCCATGCCGTTCAGGCGCAGGAGCAACTGCTCCAGCCATTGCGGGGTGATCCCGCGCGGCAGGCTGCCGGCCACCACCACGGCGTCATGCCCCGGCGCGAGCTGGTCCAGACGCTGCAGCAGCGCGTCCCGCGCCGCCGCGTCCACCTGCGGCCCGGGGCCGTTGATATCGGTGACCTGGCCACCGGCTTCGACCAGCTTGATATTGCTGCGGGTCTCGCCGGGCACGCGGATGAAGCCATCGACGAAACCGCGCTGGCTGATCAGCGCCTCGAACGGGCCAAGGTTATCCACACCCAGGAAACCGCTGACGCTCAGCTGGTGCCCGAGATCGGCCAGCACCTGGGCCACGTTGAGGCCCTTGCCGGCGGCATGGCTGTGCTGCGCCGAGGCACGATTGACCGCGCCGGGACGCAGCGCGTCGAGGCTCACGGTGACGTCCAGCGCCGGGTTGAGGGTCAAGGTCAGGATCTTCGCCATCAGTGCATCTCCACCAGTGCCCGCACCTCGCCGGCACTGCCCAGGGCCAGCGCCTGTCGCGCCAGTGTCCGGGCCTGTTCAATACTCAGCGCGCGCACCTGTGCCTTGACTTCGGCAATGCCGCGCGCCGCCACGCTCAATTCATCCACATCCAGCCCGACCAGCAGCGGCACCGCCTGCGCATCGGCGGCCAGCTCGCCGCACACGCCGACCCACTTGCCATGGGCATGGGCCGCACGCACGGTCAGGTCGATCAGGTTCAGCACCGCCGGGTGCAGGCCGTCGGCCTGGGCCGACAGGCTCGGGTGGCCACGGTCGATGGCCAGGGTGTACTGGGTCAGGTCGTTGGTGCCGACACTGAAGAAGTCCACCTCCGCCGCCAGAACCGGCGCCAGCAGGGCCGCCGAGGGTACCTCGATCATGATCCCGACCTGCAGGTCGGCCACCGGGATCTCCTCCAGCAGACGGTCGACCATGCGCCGCGCCTCGCGCCACTCCTCGACCTGGCCGACCATCGGGAACATGATCCGCAGCGGCCTGTTGCCGGCGGCGCGCAGCAGGGCGCGCAACTGGCTTTCCATGACCTTCGGCCGCTGCAGGGTCAGGCGAATGCCGCGCACGCCGAGGAAGGGGTTTTCTTCCTTGGCGATCGGCCAGTACGGCAACGGCTTGTCGCCACCGACATCGAGGGTACGCACCACCAGCGGACGCCCGTCGAGACCGTCGAGCACCCGGCGGTACTCGGCTTCCTGGGTGGCCTCATCCGGCAGTTGCGGATGGGCCATGAAAATCAGCTCGGTGCGCAGCAGGCCGACGCCTTCCGCGCCCTGTGCCACCACCGCTTCGATCCCGGCGCTTTCGCCGATATTGGCGCACACCTCGACGGTGTGGCCATCGCGAGTGATCGCCGGCTCCAGGCGCCGAGCATCGGCGGCGCGCTGGCGCTGCGCGCGCAGCTCGCGTTCGGCCAGGGCCTTTTCCAATTGGTCGCTGGCCGGCTCGACGGTGGCGCAACCGCGCTGGCCGTCCAGCAACAGCGCGGTGCCCGACTCCAGCAGCAGCACGCCATCACCGGCGCCGACCACAGCGGGAATACCCAGCGCCCGGGCGACGATGGCGCTGTGCGCGGTGGCGCCACCACGGGCGGTAAGAATCCCGGCGACCCGCGCCGGATCGAGACGGGCCACATCGGACGGCCCGACTTCCGCCATCACCAGCACGTAGGGTTGCTTCGGCTCCGGCGTTTCGCTGAGGCCGCAGAGTTGCATCAGCACGCGGCGGCCGACATCGCGCAGGTCGGCGGCGCGTTCGGCGAGCAGGGCGTCCTGCAACGACTCCTGCTGGCGCGCCGCGCTGTCGATCACCGCCAGCCAGGCCGCCGCCGCGCTTTCGCCCTGGCGCAGGCGTCGTTCGACCTCCTCGGCCAGGCCAGGGTCGGCGAGCATTTCCTGGTGGGTGATGAAGATCTCGCGGATCGCGCTGACGTCGCTGCGCTGGATCAGTTCGTCGATATCGTCGCGTACCCGCGCCAGGGCCTGGCCCAGACGTTGGCGTTCCAACGTCGGCGATTCGCCGCGCAGCGGGTAGTCGAAGTGCTGCAACAGTTGGACATGGGCCGGGCCGCTGGCGATGCCGGGAGCCGCGGCCACGCCCTTGATGACCGAGCCCGCAAGCGGTGCCAGCGGGGCGCTGTCCGCTTCGTCCGGTTCCAGCGGCAGCGGCGCGAGCGGTGCCAGCGCCTCGACTTCCTCGCCCAGGCCCTCTTCCACCGCTTTCAACAGCACCGGCAATGCCTCGGCAAGCGCCGGCTCGACGCTGAATTCCAGCACCTGACCGCGCCGCGCACCGAGGCCAAGCAGCTTGCTCAGGCTCTTCACCGACACCGGCGCAGCGCCACCCTCGGCCAGACGGACGCGGACTTCACCGGTGAACTGCTTGGCCAGTTGCGCGAGGACCTTCGCCGGCCGCGCATGCAGGCCGTGGGGATTGGCCAGGACGATCCGCGCGCTGGGCCAGTCGTCCGGCACCGCGCCACCGAGCAGCGCCAGCACGCCCTGCACCGTGCCGGCGCGCAGCAGTTCCAGGCCGCGGCCTTCGATCAGCAGGGTGCACAGGCGATCCAGCAGGGCCTGCTGCGCCTCGCCCTGGGCAGCCAGGCAGAGCAGGCCGTCAAGTGCCTGGCCGAGATGACGCAGCGGCTGTTGCGGGGTGACGAAGGCCAACCCCGGCTGACGCACCGCCTGGTCGCTGGACAGCAGCCACAGACCGTCGCCCAGCGGCAGCGCCTGGGCCTGCTGCAGGTGCGCGGCGAAACCGCTGTCCACGCACTCGGCGCGGCGCAGCAGACGCGCGCCCTGCCACAACAGGTCGTCGACGTCATCGGCGGATACGCCGATGCCGACCGTCCGCTCATCCAGCAGCATCTCCCGTGGCACGCCCTGCAGCAGTTGCACCACGGCCTCGGCACTCTCGGCGCGGCTCAAGGCCTCGGCCAGATCGCCTTCGCCAAGCGCCCGGGTCAGTTGCTGGAGCAGGCTCAGGTGCTCGTCGGAGCGGGCGGCGATGACGATCGCCAGGTGCACGATCTGCCCGTCGCCCCAGTCCACACCGGCGGGAAACTGCATCAGGCGCACCCCGGTGGCGAACACCTGGTCGCGGGTCTGCGGGGTGCCGTGGGGAATGGCGATGCCTTGGCCGAGAAACGTCGAGCCCTGCGCCTCGCGAGCCTGCAGGCCGGCCAGGTAACCCTCGGCCACCAGGCCATCCTCGACCAGTCGCGCCGCCAGCAGGTCGAGGGCCGCGGCTTTATCCACAGCCACCTGACCCATGGCAATCTGCGCCGTGGTGAATTCGAGCATCGTCCTCTCCTTTTGCAACGCCAGGGCGGCGCCGAGGTATTGTTGTGTGGTTACAAGCATAGGGCCAGTACTTGTCCGATCCCTTGGCAAGCCGATCGTGCGGCAGAAAATGGCTTGCTGAAACGTTTAATCTACAAATGATGTGCACGTTACTCGATAACCTGCGAACAAAGAAGCCCTTTAGTGTCGGACAATTGCGACAATGGTCGCCTGCGCCAATGGCACAGGATCGGCGACAATGACCGGTCAGGCTTCGCGCCCGCCCCGGCATATAACAAGGAAAATCTGGTGAAACTCAGCGATATAGCCCGTCTGGCCGGTGTCTCCGTGACCACCGCCAGCTACGTCATCAACGGCAAGGCCGAGCAGCAACGCATCAGCAATGCGACTGTGGAGCGTGTCCGCGCTGTGGTCGAAGCCCATGGCTTCACCCCCAATCCGCAGGCAGCCGGTCTGCGCAGCCGGCACACCCGGACCCTCGGTTTCATTCTTCCCGACCTGGAAAACCCCAGCTACGCGCGCATCGCCAAGCAGCTCGAGCAAGGCGCGCGGGCACGCGGCTACCAACTGCTGATCGCCAGCAGCGACGACCAGCCGGACAGCGAGCGGCAGTTGCAGCAACTGTTCCGCGCGCGGCGCTGCGATGCGCTGTTCGTCGCCAGTTGCCTGCCGCCGAGCGATGACAGCTACCGCGAACTGCAGGCCAAGGGCCTGCCGATCATCGCCATCGACCGCAGCATGGACCCGAAAGCCTTCTGCTCGGTAATCAGCGACGACCAGCCGGCCAGCCTGGAGCTGACCCGCAGCCTGCTGGCGCTGAAGCCTGCGAATATCGCCCTGATCGGCGCCCGCCCCGAACTCAGCGTCAGCCAGGCCCGCGCCAGCGGCTTCGACCAGGCCCTGCATGCCTTCACCGGCAAGGTCAGCCAGTACCAGGGCGAGGCGTTCAGTCGCGAATGCGGACGCCAGTTGATGAGCGAACTGCTGGCCGAACAGGGCGGCCTGCCGGATGCCCTGGTGACCACCTCCTACGTCCTGCTGCAAGGGGTGTTCGACGTGCTCTCCACCCGCCCGGCGGACTCGCGCGCCCTGCACCTGGGGACCTTCGGCGACACCCAGTTGCTCGACTTCCTGCCGCTGCCGGTCAACGCCATGGCCCAGCAGCACGGCCTGATCGCCGAAACCGCGCTGGAACTGGCTCTCGCCGCCGTGGAGCAGAAGCACTACCAGCCGGGCATCCATGCCGTGGCGCGAACCTTCAAGCAGCGGATCTTCAAGGGCTGACATGCGCCTGATCGACACCCACACCCACCTCGACTTCCCCGACTTCGACGCCGACCGCCACGACCTGCTGGCGGCGGCCCGGGCCGGCGGGGTGGAGAAGATGGTGGTGCTGGGGGTGTATGCGGCCAACTGGCAGCGGGTGTGGGAGCTGGTCAAGGCCGAGCCGACGCTGTATGCGGCCTTCGGCCTGCACCCAGTGTATCTGGACGAACATCGACCGCAGCACCTGACCGAGCTGGGCGACTGGCTCACCCGGTTGCGCGGCGATCCACAGCTGTGCGCGGTGGGCGAGTTCGGCCTGGATTACTACCTGGAGGCCCTCGATCGCGAGCGCCAGCAGGCGCTGTTCGAGGCCCAGCTGCAACTGGCCGCGGACTTCAAACTACCGGCGCTGCTGCACGTGCGCCGCAGCCATGCCGCGGTGATCGCCACCCTCAAGCGCTTCAGGCTGGAGCGCGGCGGGATCATCCATGCCTTCGCCGGCAGCTACGAAGAAGCGCGGGAGTACATCAAGCTAGGCTTTCGTCTCGGCCTCGGCGGCGCGGCGACCTGGCCCCAGGCCCTGCGCCTGCACAAGGTGCTGCCGCGCCTGCCGCTGGACAGCGTGGTGCTGGAAACCGATGCCCCGGACATGGCGCCGGCGATGTTTCCCGGGGTGAGGAACAGCCCGGTACATCTGCCGCAGATTGCCGGGGCGCTGGCCGGGATCATGGGCATCGAGACGGCGACGCTGGCCGAGGCCAGTAGCCGCAATGCCTGTGAGCTGTTTGGCTGGCAGTGATGCTGGTCAGACGCGGAACGCCCCGATCAACTGCTTCAACTCCATCACCTGTGAGCTCAGCTGCCGGCTGGCATCCTCGGTCTGGTGCGCGCCCTGGGTGGTGTGCTCCGCGGCGCGGTTGATCTGCACGATGTTCTGGTCGATATCATGGGCCACCGCGGTCTGCTGCTCCACCGCCGCGGCGATCTGCTGGTTCTGGTCGACGATCATGCCGATCGCGCCAAGGATGTTTTCCAGCGCCTGCTGCACCTGCTGCGACTGGCTCACCGTGCCCGCGGCCATCTGATGGCTGCTGTCCATCGCCCGCACCGCCGCGCCGACGCCGTTCTGCAGGCGCGAGATCATCTCGTCGATTTCCCCGGTGGACTGCTGGGTGCGCTTGGCCAGGGTACGCACTTCATCCGCCACCACCGCGAAGCCACGCCCCTGCTCCCCCGCCCGCGCCGCTTCGATGGCGGCGTTGAGGGCCAGCAGGTTGGTCTGCTCGGCGATGCTCTTGATCACTTCCAGAACCCGGCTGATGGCCTGGCTGTCGCTGACCAGCTGGTTGATCACCGCTACCGACTGATCGATTTCCTTCGCCAGCCCGGCGATGCTGCCCTGCTGCGACTCCACCAGGCTGCGACCGGTTTCGGTTTCGCTGTTCACGCTGTGGGCGCTGCTCACCGCCGCCGCGGCGCTGCGCGCCACTTCCTGGGCGGTGGCCGACATCTGGTTCATCGCCGTGGCCACCTGCTCGATCTGCCCGCGCTGGCCACTGACCGCCTGGTTGCTGCGCGACGACACCTGGTGCACCTGCTCGGCCTGGCGCTCCACTTCGCTGACGGTACGGCCGACCTTCTCGATCAGGTCGTGGATGCGCTTCACCGTGCCGTTGAACATCTGTCCCAGCTCGCCCAGCTCGTCGCGACTCTGCACCTCGTAGCTGACCGTCATGTCCCCCGCCGCTACCTTGTCCATGACCTCGCCGAGGCTGGTCAGGGTGTTGCGGGTCGAGGCATAGAAGCCACTGTAGAGATAGACCACCAGCAGGAACACACTGGCCAGGGCCACCACCAGCAGGATCATGTGGCTGCGGTACTCGCCCAGGCGCGCCTGCAGTTGCTGGTCGAGGAAGGCCAGGGTGGACTCGTTGAGTTCATAGGTGCGGGCCATCAGCTCGCTGGTCTGCTTGTAGAAGCTCGCCCAGGGCGCATCCAGGGTTTCCGCCACCACCACCTGGTTCTCGAACAGCTCCGAGGCCTGCTTCAACGAGGCCTGGCTGGCCGCCGCCTGGTCGCCGAGACGGGACTGGGCCTGGCGGTCGTTCGACAGGGCTTCCTGGATCTTCAGGGCGTAGTCGGCGGAAAGCTTCTCGATCTGCAGCAGCAGGTCTTCGAAGCGGGCACTGGCGGTTGAATTGATGAAGCCCTGGCCCAGGGAATAGGAACCCATGGCACGACCTTCACCGAGTGCCTGGGTGACCTGCGGGGTGACCGTGATCAGCAGTTCGCTCAACTGGCGCATGGCGCCGTCGACATCCTGGCTCAACCCGGACTGACTGGCGATCAGGCGCGGCAGGTTCTGCGCCGGGGTCTGCAATTTGTCGAACAGCGCCACCTGGGTCTGCAGCGAGGTCTCGCCGAGGGCTGCGCGCAAGGCCTCGAGCAGTTCATCGCGCTTGTCGACGAACGCCTTGCCCAGCGCTTCGTCGCTGTGCACCGGCTGCAGCGCCGTCAGCCTGGCCTGGACCTGCTGGCCAAGGCTGGCGATCCGCGCCTCGACGTCCTCGGCCTTGCCCGACTGGCCGAGCACGGCGTTGATCTGCACCAGGTTGTCCAGGGTTTCCAGATCGCCGCGCACCGCCAGGCTGCCGCGCAGCAGGTCGAGGCTCTGCAGCTCGATGCGGGTGGCATTGAATTTGGCGTAGGAATCACGGACCAGATAGAAGTTGGTCACCAGCATGGGCAGGAAGAACAGGACACTGATCAGGCTGAACTTCATGCCGAAGCTCAGGCGATTCATCAGCGCAATGGCCGGACGCAGCAGGCTCTTCACTGGTCGTCTCCTTCGATTTCTTATTGTTGTCAGGCGCAATAGCAGTTAGCCATTGGCGACGCTCCTGCACTTGTATAGCGCATATCGAAGGGAGGCTTTGTAACTTAAGGTAAATGACTTGCCGGTCACCGATCGGGACCGCTCTGCGGTCCCGGAAATCTCACCCCAGCACGGTCCACAGGGCAAAGAACGCATACCACAGCACCGCCGAGCGCAGCAGCAGCTCCCAGAGCTTGTCCAGCCCCGCCAGCCCTTCCTCGCCCACCGGGGCGGTCGCCGGCAACTCCGCCGCCGCATGCCCGGCAATGGTGATCAGCCGCGGCGCGGCGATATGCCAGTTGAGCAGTTCGTGGAGCATCACCCGGCTCACCGCGACGAAGTTGCCGACCAGGGCGAAGCTCGCCGCAAGCACCCGCACCGGCGCCCAGTCGAAGGCATGCCGCAGCTGCCGCGCGCGTTCCTGCAGCGCCGGGGTACGCGCGTTGTCGGCGGCCAGCGCCAGCAAGCGATAGGCCAGCGCCGCCGCGGGACCGAGCAGCACATACCAGAAGATCACCGCGAAAAAGCTCTGGCAGGCATCCCACAGCAGGTGCGCCTGAACCTTGTGCAGCAGGCTCTGCTCATCGTCGGCGAGCACCTGCAGGTCGCGCTCGGCGACATGCACCGCGGCCTGCTCGTCACCCCGCCGCCAGGCATCGCGGAACGGCCCGAGCGCGGCCTTCACATCACCGCGGCCCAGGCTGTAGATCAGCACCAGCAGATGCACCGGCAGGGCCAGCAGGCCATAGGCCACCGGATCCAGCACATGCAGCAGCAGCGCCAGCAACGCCACCGGGGCCAGCACCACGATCGCCAGCACCCACCAGGGATGGGTCTTGCCGGTACGCTCCAGGCGCGCCAGCTCCGTCAGGAAAAAACCGTCACGTTGCAGGCGAGCCCGCAGGGCGGAAAACTTCTCCACCCAGAGCACCAGCAACAACACCAGGAAAGTCATCGATTCAGTTCTCCTTGTCCCGCAGGGTGGCGCGGTAACGGGCCCAGTCGAAAGCCGGGCCGGGATCGGTCTTGCGTCCGGGGGCGATATCGCTGTGGCCGCAGATGCGCTCGCCGTCGAGCGCCGGCCAGGCCGCGCGCAACTGCCGGGTCAGGCACTCCAGCGCCCGGTACTGGGCATCGCTGTAGGGCAGCTCGTCGGTGCCCTCCAGTTCGATGCCGATGGAAAAGTCGTTGCAGGCCTCGCGCTCGCCGAAGCGCGACACGCCGGCATGCCAGGCGCGGTCAAGGCAGGAGACGAACTGGGTCACCGCGCCGTCGCGCTCGATGAAGAAATGCGCGGACACCCGCAGGTCCTTGATGGTCTCGAAAAACGGATGCTCGGCCGGATCGAGACGGTTCTGGAAGAACGCCTGGACCTTGCCGGTGGCGAATTGCGCGGGCGGCAGGCTGATGTTGTGGATCACCAGGAGAGCGATCGCTTCGCCATCCGGACGCGCGTTGAAGTTGGGGGAAGGGCAATGGGTGACGCCAGCGAACCAGCCTGTGGTGCGATCCAGCTGCATAGAAAATCCTGAAACACGGGGGCACCGCAGCAGTATGCCCCGAGCCGGCCGGGTCTGTATCGTTAAAAAGTGTGAGGTGCCTCAGTGACGATCACCCTTGAGCTGGCTGACCACGGAGTCAAGGGCACGATCGAACAACAGGCTGTCGTCGAGCAGGCTGACATCCCCGCGCTGCAAGGCCAGCGCCAGGCCCGTGGCGCTCCACTCGCGGACCTTCATCCCGCTGCGGTTGACGAAGACATAGCGGTCGCTGTCGTCGAACAGGGCGATCAGCTTGCAGCGCAGCGGCTCGTCGTGGTCATGCAGCTCGATCCAGGTGCCAGGTTGCAGCTGGCGCACCCTGAGCAGTTGCGGGTCGTCCTCGGCCAGGCATTCGTCGCTGTCGCACAGCGGCCAGTCTTCCGGCCCGCGCAGGACGATCTCGTCACGCACCAGCACGCGCTCGGTGCCCGGCTGCCCCTCACCGCCCTCGCCCGCCGGAGCGAAGGCACCGACATGCAGCGCCTCGAGGGCGGCGAAGAATTCGCTGGTGGCGAAGGGATCGAAAACCGCGCCACCCAGCCCCTCGCGCAACGCCTTGAGCAGACCCGGCACCCGCTCCAGCAGCAGCTGGCGATCGTCCGGCTGCTCCAGCGGGCCGACACTCCACAGCAAGGCGTCCATGGTCGCCAGGGCGTCGTGCCAGGGCGCCGAGTGCTCGCCGTGCTTGAGCCACGCCAGCAACAGCACCTGGCTCCAGGCATCCTCCAGCACCCGCACGACGATGCGCGGCAACTGCCGGCCCTGCAGCCGGCAATTGAGTTCGTGCTGCACCCGACCGCGGGCATGCTCGGTGAGCGCGCGGCCTTCCTCGGCATCCCGGGTGCGCTGCTCCAGCAGTTCGGCGCGGCGGCGTTCGTCGTTGTTGAAAGCCAGGAAATCGTTGAGCAGTTCGCCGAAGATCGCCGGATCGTCGCTGAAATCGTCGAGCAGGCGCTGCACCAGCATGTCCACATGCTGGTACAGGTGATCGCGCTGCTGATCGTCGCGCCTGTCCCAGCCCATGGCGGCCGCGGCCAGCTCATTGAGCAGGCGCCGCGCCGGGTGGGTGGCACGGCTGAAGAAGCGCTTGTCCAGCAGCGCCACCTTGAGCAGCGGGATCTGCAGGCGCCCGATCAGCACCCGCAGGGAATGGGGCAGGTTGCGGTCGCCGAGAATGAAATCGAAGAGCATGGCGATCAGGTTGATCACGTCCTCGTCGCAGGCCTCCAGGCGCCGATCGCTGCCGCTCTGCACGCTGAGGCGGGTCAGCAGTTGCTCGAGGTGATGGCGCAGGTCGAAATCCTCGTGCTCCAGCTCGACGGGCACGTACTGCTGCAGGTGGGTCAGCAGGCGCAGCAGGTCGCGGCCGCTGACCGGACGCGCCGGGCCGCCGCCCAGCCGCGGATTCAGGCGCCCACGCACCGGGCGCAGCAAGGACTGCAGGGAGGAAAACACCGCCTGGGTGTTGGCATCGAGCGCTTCGACCTCGGCCTCGGCATCCGCCTCGTTGGCCGGCGCGCGGATCTCCAGCACCGCGCGGTCCTGGGCGCGCCGCCGGGGCACGACCTTGAGCTCGGGAAGAATGCCGGTGGCGATCAGCAACTGGTTGGCTTCGCCGTAGAGCTGGTCGGCCTCGCGCAGTACATAGCGCTCGAACAGCTTGAGCAGGACCAGCTTGACCTTGATCCCCACCCCCAGGCTGCGCCCGGCGCGCAGGAAGTATTCACAGAGCAGGGCCGGGCCCAGCGGGTTGTTCTGGTCGTTCAGCCGCTGCTGCACCAGGCTGTTGAAGCGCAGGGTCAGCTGGCCGAGGGCGAAACCGTCACGGGCCAGGACCCGGGCGACCATGCCATCCACCGCCACGGTGCGCTCCAGCTCGTCGCTGGCCACCAGGCTCAGGGTGTCATGGGCAGGGGTGCGAGCCGGCAAGGCGGCCAGCGGGTCGCCGTGACCGACCTCCATGAAGGCGGCATAGAAACTGTCGAGAAAACCGCGCTCGATGCTTTTGCGCTTGTGCCGCAGGTCGCGCATGGCCTCGAAGAGCAGGTTCTGCTCCTTGTCGCTGGCGGCCTTGTCGGCCATTTCGAAAAGCGTGTCGTCGGCGTTGTCGAACAACACCTGGAGGGACTGGCGCAAATGCAGCGCGGCCTTGTCACGCACATGCAGCAGAGCGACCGGCAGACGAGCCAGGGGCGGGTGCGACGCCTGAATGGCGACGCTGCGCAAGGGCAGCACCTTCCCGTCTTTTTGCATCCCGGACTCCTTGCAGGGGGGTGGCTTTCGAAATCGTCAAAGGCATGACGTCAAATATCGGTCGCGCATTATCTGGAAAAAATATCCCGTTCGCCAGAGGTACAATGCGCGGCACTCCAGCCTTTTGTAGACCCCCATTCCCGCCAAAACGCTCAACTTTCCCGACCAAAGGCGCACCGTCGCTGCAACGCCCGCTGGCTGCTGCGCTCCCGCCCCCGCCTGCCCTATAATCCCGGCCACTTAGCTTGTGGAGCTTGTCATGCCGAACCTACGCCTCGCCGATCTGACCGCCGAAATCGAAGCCAACGTGCGCCGTGCGTTGCAGGAAGATATCGGCAGCGGCGACATCACCGCCCAACTGATCCCCGCCGAACGCCTGGCCAAGGCCACCATCATCACCCGCGAAGACTGCGTGATCGCCGGAACGGCCTGGGTCGACGCGGTCTTCCGTCAGCTCGATCCGCGGGTGGCGGTGCACTGGCAGGTCCAGGACGGTGAGCGCGCCGTGGCCAACCAGGCGCTGTTCCACCTGGAAGGCCCGGCCCGCTCGCTGCTGACCGGCGAGCGCAGCGCGCTGAACTTCCTGCAACTGCTGTCCGGCGTGGCGACACGCGCGCAGTTCCTCGCCGACCAAGTCGCCGATACCCAGGTGCGCCTGCTCGACACCCGCAAGACCCTGCCCGGCCTGCGCCTGGCGCAGAAGTACGCGGTCACCTGCGGCGGCTGTCACAACCACCGCATCGGCCTGTTCGATGCCTTCCTGATCAAGGAAAACCACATCGCCGCCAGCGGCGGCATCGCCGAAGCCATCAGCGCCGCGCGCCGCATCGCCCCGGGCAAGCCGGTGGAAGTCGAGGTGGAAAGCCTGGATGAGCTGCAACAGGCCCTCAATGGTGGCGCCGACATCATCATGCTCGACGAACTGAGCCTGAACGAAATGCGCGAAGCGGTACGCCTGACCGCCGGCCGCGCCAAGCTGGAAGCCAGCGGCGGGATCAACGAAAGCACCCTGCGGGTGATCGCCGAGACCGGCGTGGACTACATCTCCATCGGGGCGATGACCAAGGATGTGAAGGCGGTGGACCTGTCGATGCGCCTGAGTCTCTGAGAAATCCCGAAAGCGACGCGGAACCCGTTCCCACCGGCTCCGCGTTCGCCCTTGCTGTCTCTTCGCGGCATGTCGCAATCCGACACTCCCAGGCCGCAACCGCATCAATTCCCACTCCTCCCCCCGCGTTAAGGTAGCCCCGCCGGAACGCCTGAGCCGGCCAATCACTACACACGTAGAGGCACGTTCCTTGAAGCGGCCCTGATTCGCCCCGTCGCTGCTTCGTCTCTGCCTTCAATGGACCCATCAACAAGAGCAGAGTATGTCGAGCCTGAACGACTCCGGCAGCGGACAGCTGTCCACCGGTTTCAAACCCCGTCACGTCACCATGTTGTCCATCGCCGGGATCATCGGCGCCGGACTTTTCGTCGGTTCCGGCCACGCCATCGCCGCCGCCGGCCCCGCGGTGATCCTCGCCTACCTGGTAGCCGGTACCCTGGTGGTGCTGGTGATGCGCATGCTCGGTGAAATGGCCGTGGCCAACCCCGACACCGGCTCCTTTTCCACCTACGCGGAAAAGGCCATCGGCCCTTGGGCCGGCTTCACCATCGGCTGGCTGTACTGGTGGTTCTGGGTACTGGTGGTGCCCATCGAAGCACTGGCCGCCGGGCATATCCTCAACCAGTGGTTCCCGCTGATCGACAGCTGGATCTTCGCCCTCGCCTCGGTGGTGCTGCTGAGCATCACCAACCTGTTCGGCGTGGCCAAGTACGGCGAGTTCGAATTCTGGTTCGCCCTGCTCAAGGTCACCGCCATCATCCTGTTCATCGGCTTCGGCGCGGCGGCACTCGGCGGCTGGGTGCCGAACCATGAAGCCAGCGGCCTGTTCAGCCTGATGGAAAACCACGGCGGCTTCGCCCCCAACGGCATGACCGCGGTAGTGGGCGCCTTCATCACCATCATGTTCAGCTTCATCGGGACCGAGTCGGTGACCATCGCCGCGGCGGAATCGGGCGAGCCTTCGCGCAACATCGCCAAGGCCACCCGCTCGGTGATCTGGCGCATCGGGGTGTTCTATCTGCTGTCGATCATGGTGGTGATTTCCGTGGTGCCCTGGAGCGATCCGCAACTGGCCGAGGTCGGTTCCTACCAGCGCGCCCTGGAGCTGCTGCAGGTGCCCCATGCCAAGCTGATCGTCGACCTGGTGGTGCTGGTGGCCGTGACCAGTTGCATGAACTCGTCGATCTACATTGCCTCGCGCATGCTGTTTTCCCTGGCCCGACGCGGCGATGCGCCAGCGGCCACGGCACGCACCTCGGGCAACGGCGTGCCACGCAACGCCGTGCTGGTGACCGCGTTCATCGGCGCCTTCATCGCCGCGCTCAATCACTTCGCCCCGGCGAGCCTGTTCGATTTCCTGCTCTCCAGCTCCGGCGCGATCGCCCTGCTGGTGTACCTGGCCATCGCCATTTCCCAGTTGCGCATGCGCCGTCGCCACGGCAACGCCCTGACTCTGAAGATGTGGCTGTTCCCGTGGCTGACCTACGGCGTGATCCTGTTCATCTCGGCGGCCCTGGCCGTGCTGCTGTTCACCGAAGACCATCGCGCCGAGGCGACCAGTACGCTGATGCTGGCGATGGGCGTGTCGTTGCTGGGGATCGTGATCTGCCGCAAGCGCGGCAAGGAATCGGAGGTGGGACTGGAACGCGCGTACTGAAGACTCGCGTGAAATGAAAAACCGCGAAGGGCCTGGCCCTTCGCGGTTTTTTTCGATCAGAACGAAGCGTTGGCCAGGCCGTCGAGGTAACGCTCGACGTCCAGCGCGGCCATGCAGCCGGCACCGGCAGAGGTGATCGCCTGGCGGTAGACGTGGTCGGCCACGTCACCGGCGGCGAACACACCTTCGATGTTGGTCGCGGTGGCGTTGCCTTCACGACCGCCGGCCACCACCATGTAGCCGTCCTTCAGCTCCAGCTGGCCTTCGAACAGCGAGGTGTTCGGGGTATGACCGATGGCGATGAACACGCCGTCGACCGTGATCTCGTCCGAGCTGCCGTCGTTGTTCTTCAGGCGCGCACCGGTGACACCCATGTTGTCGCCCAGGACTTCGTCCAGGGTGGCGTTGAGCTTGAGCTCGATCTTGCCTTCGGCAACCCGGGCGTGCAGCTTGTCGATCAGGATCTTCTCGGCGCGGAAGGTTTCGCGACGGTGGATCAGGGTCACCTTGCTGGCGATGTTGGCCAGGTACAGCGCCTCTTCCACCGCGGTGTTGCCGCCACCGACCACGGCGACCGGCTTGTTGCGGTAGAAGAAGCCGTCGCAGGTGGCACAGGCCGACACGCCCTTGCCCATGAACGCTTCTTCCGAAGGCAGGCCCAGGTAGCGGGCGCTGGCGCCGGTGGCGATGATCAGCGCGTCGCAGGTGTAGGTGCCGCTGTCGCCCTTGAGGGTGAACGGCTTCTGCTGCAGGGCGACTTCATTGATATGGTCGAAGACGATTTCGGTCTCGAATCGCTCGGCGTGTTCCTGCATGCGTTGCATCAGCGCCGGGCCGGTCAGGCCATGGGGATCGCCCGGCCAGTTGTCGACTTCGGTGGTGGTGGTCAGCTGACCGCCAGCCTGCATGCCGGTGATCAGCAGCGGCTTGAGGTTGGCACGGGCGGCATAGACCGCGGCGCTGTAACCGGCAGGGCCGGAACCGAGGATGATGACGCGAGAATGACGTACTTCGGACATGACACGCTCCTGTCGGGCTGGCACTTGCTGGCCAGCCCGGTGACACCGGGATCGCCGGTGAAATTAAAAAAGAACCCGCAAAGCCTTGGGGAAGGCCTGTGGCTGCGGGTTCTGAAAACCGTTGCAGCGAGGCCTTACAGGCTCTTGGCGTTTTCCGCCAGGTAATCGGCGACGCCCTGGGCGTCGGCCTTCATGCCTTTCTGGCCTGGTCGCCAGCCGGCGGGGCAGACTTCGCCATGTTGCTCGGTAAATTGCAAGGCTTCGACCAGACGGATCATTTCGTCCACTTCGCGACCCAGCGGCAGGTTGTTCACCACCTGGTGCTGCACCACGCCTTGCTGGTCGATCAGGAACGAAGCGCGCAATGCCACGCCGTCATCGTGCTCGACGCCATAGGCGCGGGTGATCTCGTGCTTGACGTCGGCGACCATGGTGAACTCGACCGCGCCGATGCCACCCTTCTCCACCGGCGTGCTGCGCCAGGCGTGGTGGGTGAACTGCGAATCGATGGAGACGCCGACCACTTCCACACCCAGTTCGCGGAAGCGCGACATGCGGTTGTTGTGGGCGATGATTTCCGACGGGCAGACGAAGGTGAAGTCCAGCGGCCAGAAGAACAGCACGACGTATTTGCCGCGCAGCGAGGAGAGCTTGAAGCTGTCGACGATCGAGCCATCGCCCAGGACCGCCGCCGCATCGAAATCAGGGGCTTGCTTGTTGACCAGAATACTCATGGGAACTCCTTGAGAACCGTGGATTCGAAGGCGTTGAAAAAGAATGTGCGCACTGTAGCGAGGGGCCAGAGATTAAGGAAATATCCTTAAACAATCCACCTCATAGACCGGCTCTATACAGCCCGTCATTGTTCAGATCTTTTCCTATGAGTGGCCACCCGGCGCATTTGTTACACACCGTTTCTCTGCCCTCGAGCGGCTTTCGTCCCGCCGGCAAACTCGGTAAGGTCGGCGCGTTTTCCATCCCCCGGAGCTCCTTATGCAAGCCCCTGTACTATCCGGCCCGCAATACCTGCGCGAAGGCCTGAAGCTGGTCCTCAGTCCCGGGCTGCGCCTGTTCGTGCTGCTGCCCCTGGCGATCAACCTGCTGCTGTTCGTCGGCCTGGTCTACCTGGCCGGACATCAGTTCGCCCTGTGGGTCGACGCATTGATGCCGAGCCTGCCCGACTGGCTGAGTTTTCTCACCTACATCCTCTGGCCGCTGTTCGTGGTGCTGGTGGCGCTGATGGTGTTCTTCAGCTTCACGATGCTGGCCAACGTCATCGCCGCGCCGTTCAACGGCTTCCTTTCGGAAAAGGTGGAAGTGGTGGTGCGCGGCAAGGACGACTTCCCGCCGTTCAGCTGGGGTGAACTGATGGCCATGGTGCCGCGCACCTTCGGTCGCGAACTGCGCAAGCTCGGCTACTTCGCGCCGCGGGCGCTGGGGTTGTTCATCCTGTCGTTGATCCCGGTGGTGAACGTCGTCGCCGCACCGCTGTGGCTGCTGTTCGGTATCTGGATGATGGCGATCCAGTACATCGACTACCCGGCGGACAACAACAAGATGAGCTGGCAGGACATGCTCGCCTGGCTGCGCAGCAAGCGCTGGCAGTCGCTGGGCTTTGGCGGGATTACCTACGTCGCGCTGCTGGTGCCTTTCGTGAACATCCTGATGATGCCGGCGGCCGTCGCCGGGGCGACGTTGTTCTGGGTGCGGGAACGAGAAGGACGCTGATCACCAGCGCAGCAGGCGTGGTCCCAGGGCCGCGCCTGCCAGGGTCGGCACCAGGATGCCCAGCAGGTACCAGATACCCCAGAACGGCACACCCATTTCCGGGCAATGCAGGCAGTAGGCGAGGGTCGCCGTGGCACCCGCCAATAGCCCCCCCGCCGCACCGGCCTGGCGCAGGCGAGTCGGCGCCAGGCCACGCAAGGCCCAGAACACGCCGATGAACACCGGCAGCGACAGCAACGCGATATTCAGCGTGCAGGTGCGCCAGGTGCGGCCGAAGATCAACTCGCTACGCGCCTCCGGCGCGGCACCGGCAAGGCTCAGCGCCGCTCCCAGCCAGACCAGGAGCAGCGGTAGCCCGAGCAGCAGCCAGACACCACCACCCTTCACCCCCGGCCGCGACAGTCGCCGGTTCAGCCAGATCGCCAGCACGGCCAGGCTGCCCGGCAGGGCCACCTTGGCCCAGAACAGCGGCGTACGTGCGACCTCGCCCAGATCGGCGCGCACACCGTAGAGGGAAATGGTCAGTAGCAGGGCGGCCAACCCGCCGCCCAGCAGGGCGATCCCCAGGCGTCGCAGCAAGACGCGGCGATCCACCGGGCCTTCGCCGCTGGCCAGCAAGTTGATCAGTTCATCGGTGTTCATCGTTACCTTTACCTCGAATCAAGCCCGCCAGCGCCTTCAGCCCGCGGTGGATGCCGACCTTGACCGCCGAACTGGACAACCCGGTGAGTCGCGCCGCCTCCTCCACCGAAAGCCCCTCGACCTTGACGTGCACGATCGGCAGACGCTGGCGCTCCGGCAGTTGCAGGAGCAGCTTGCCCAGATCACGCCTGGCCGAGGCCGACTCCGTGTCGCCCTCGGCAAACAGTTCGCCGTCATCGTCCAGCGGGTCATGCAGTGCATCACGGCGGGCGAACCCGCGAAAATGATCGGTCAGCTTGTAGCGCGCAATGGCCTGTACCCACACGGTCAGTGGCTGCTCGGCGTGATAGGTGTGTCGAGCATTGTGCACTGCCAGCAACACCTCCTGCAGCAAATCCTCGATCTCGTCCGGACACTGAGCCAGGCGGCGGCGCAGGAAACCGCGCAGATGAATGGCCAGGGCAGCGAGAAACTCGCGGTAAGCCGCCGCTTCGCCATTCATGCCGCGCAGCAGCAAGGCCCGCAGAGCCGCCTCGCGCTCGCTCAGTACATCCTGTGAAGTAGTTCGTCGCATCGATCGCCCTGGTTACATCCATGGGGAAATTTCGTTTATGGCCTCCCGGCCTGTCGTGACCGGGAAACGTCGCCAAGGGGGAGCACATTAGAAGCCCGCCGAACAAACCTCAAAAAAAAACTTGCGCAGGCTGTAACCAATTTCCCTCAGGCAACGAACTACTCCTCGAGCCACCGGTACATCACCCTGGCCTTCCTATCTCGTGGAGACTGCATCATGAAAAGCCTCACCCTGACCGCCGCCGCCCTGGCCCTCGCCACCCTCGCCGGCAACGCAATGGCCGACGAAACGAAAACCGACCAGGGCGTCGCCATGGAGAAATGCTACGGCGTGGCCATGGCCGGCAAGAACGACTGCAAGGCCGGTGCCGGCACCACCTGCGCGGGCACCTCGAAGAAAGACTACCAGGGCGATGCCTGGAAGCACGTTCCCGCCGGCACCTGCACCTCGATCAAGACGCCCAATGGCATGGGTTCGCTGACCCCGCTGAAGTCCTGACCCGGAGCGCCGACCATGAACAGGTATGACCGACTGGGCGCCGGACTGGGGCTGAAGGCGGAGCACTACGCCGAAGCAGCGGAGTGTGCCGCCGAGGGCCTGTGGTTCGAGGTCCATCCGGAGAACTACATGGTCGGCGGTACCCGTCGAGCCTGGCTGCAGCGGATCGGCGAACGCCATCCGCTGTCGCTGCACGGCGTCTCGCTGTCGCTGGCGGCGGACGCCAGCCCTGATTCCGAACATCTGCGGCGCCTGCGCGAGCTGGTGGATCTGCTAGATCCGGTCCTGGTCTCCGAGCACCTGGCCTGGTCGACCTGGCGCGGCAGCTATCACCCCGACCTGCTGCCCTTCCCACGGACCGACGAGGCGCTGGCGCGCATCGCCGACAATGTCCAGCGCACCCAGGACGCACTGGGTCGACGTATCGCAGTGGAAAACCCCAGTCATTACCTGCGCCTGGACGGACATGCCTGGGACGAGATCGATTTTCTCGTCGAACTCACCCGTCGCACCGGCTGCGCGCTGCTGCTGGACATCAACAACGTTCATATCAGCGCCCACAACCTCGGCTACGACGCCTGCGCCTGGTTGCAGCGGGTACCCGCCGCGGCCATCGCCGAAATCCACCTGGCCGGCTTCAGCCCTGACGAGGCCGGTACCCTGCTGATCGACTCCCACGCCGCGGCCATCGCCGAACCGGTGTGGGCGCTGTATCGGCAACTGATCCAGCGCATCGGTCCCCGTCCCACGCTGATCGAGCGCGACGATGCCATCCCCGCATTCGCCGAGCTGCTGGCCGAACGCGACATCGCCCAGACCGTGCTCATGGGCGCGAAGGAGCACGCATGAACCTCTCCCTCGGTCAATTTCAGGATGCCTTCACCGAGGCGCTCTACCAGCGCCCCGCCCCGGCCCTGCAGGACCTCAGCGCGCAGCCGGCATTCGCCGTCTACCGCAACACGGTGCTGAAGGGCTGCGTGGATGCTCTCTGCGCCAACTTTCCCGCGGTCGAACGCCTCGTCGGCACGCCATGGATGCGCGCGGCCGCCAGCGATTACGCGCTGCGCTCGCCACCCACCGATGTCCGCCTGGTGCTCTACGGCGCGGCATTCCCGGCATTTCTCGAGCAACTGGAAAACCTCGATGAATGGCCCTGGCTGGCGGATGTCGCCCGCCTCGACCACGACTGGCTGACGGCTTTCTGCGCGCCCGACGAAGCGCAACTGACCTTGGCCGCACTCGCCGGGCACACCGCCAGCGACCTGAGCGAGCGCTGCCTGGTACCGCGGCGAGGCGTCCGCTGGCGCTGGTTCGAGACGCACCCGGTCTACAGCCTGTGGCAGCACAGCCGCGACGGTCTGGACTGGAACGACGATATCCCCTGGCAAGGCGAAGGCGCGCTGCTGGTCGGTAGCCCGGAGGGGGTCAGTCATCAGCTGCTGGAAAAAGGCGCCTGCACCTTTCTCGAGGCCTGCGCCAGCGGTCACGGCCTCGACCAGGCCTCGACCCTGGCCCTGCAAGTGCAGGCCGATCTCGACTTCACCGACCTGCTCGGCCGCCTCCTGCGCGCCGGCGTATTCCGCTCACTTGCCCTCGCTTGAAGGAGTCCCGTCATGGACATCGCCCACCCGACATCGCCCCGTCCGCAGTCACGCTACAACCAACTGGCCGACTTCGCGCAACGCGCGCTCAGCGAGTCTCTGCTGTATCTGGTGGCACGCCTGGGAATCGCCTCGGTGTTTTTCCTCTCGGGACGCACCAAGGTCGAAGGGCTGCTGAGCCTGACACCGAGCACCTTCGAACTGTTCCGCAGCGAGTTCATGCTGCCACTGATCCCACCAAACATCGCAGCCTATCTGGCGACCTATGCGGAACACCTGTTCCCGCTGCTGCTGGTGCTGGGGCTGTTCACGCGCCTGTCAGCGCTGGCCCTGCTCGGCATGACCCTGGTGATCGAGATATTCGTCTATCCGGACGCCTGGTCCACTCATCTGTCGTGGGCCGGCCTGCTCTTGCTGCTGGTCGCGAGGGGCGGGGGCGGCTGGTCGCTGGACCGGCTGCTGCGGATTCGCTGAAAACAACGGCCGGCGCCTTGCGCGCCGGCCGTTACTGTCGAGGCTTACTTCAACTGATTGGAAAACTGCCCAACCGCATTCACTACCTTCTGTGCCCCATCCTGAATCTCGGTGATCACCGTACCGGTCTGCCCGGCCAGCTCCAGGCCCTGCTCGGCCTGACGCTTGCTGCTGTCGATGATGTCCACCGCGGCCTTGGCCAGCTGTTCGTTCTGCTGCACCACCCGGGCGATTTCCTCGGTGGCGGTGCTGGTGCGCGAAGCCAACTGGCGTACTTCGTCGGCGACCACGGCAAAGCCGCGACCCTGTTCACCGGCGCGAGCAGCCTCGATCGCGGCATTGAGCGCCAGCAAGTTGGTCTGCCCGGCGATGTCACTGATGGTCTTGATGATCGAGCCGATCACCTGAGACTGCTTGTCCAGTGCCTGGATGCCGTCGGCCGCGTCCTGCATGTAGGTTTCCAGGCCGCGCATCACCTCGACGGTCTGGGTCACCACGGAAGTGGCGCGACGTGCGCTGCTGTCGGTTTCCAGGGAGGTGGTGTAGGCGATATCGGCAGCCTGGGCGACGGCGTTCTCCTGGTTCACCTGATCGGTGATCACGGTGGCGAACTTGACCACTTTATAAAGCACGTCGTGGGCGTCGATGATCGGGTTGTACGAGGCTTCCAGCCATACGGTACGGCCATGGGCGTCGACGCGCTTGAAGCGCTCGGCGACGAATTCGCCACGGCGCAGCTTTTCCCAGAACGCCTGGTAGGCGGCGGAGTTGTACTCCTCCGGCTCGCAGAACATGCGGTGGTGTTTGCCGCGAACCTGCTCGAGGGTGTAGCCCATGGTCCGCAGGAAGCGGTCGTTGGCGCTGAGCACTTCACCGTTGAGGTTGAACTCGATCACCGCGGTCGAACGCATCAGCGCGTTGATCAGGCTTTCGTTTTCGCGAGACGTCTCGATGGTGCGGGTCAGGTCGCTGGAGTGCATCGTGAAGTACTTGATACGCCCGTTGCCATCCCTGACCGGCTGCAGGATCGAGCGCAGCCAGGCTTCCTCACCGTTGCCGCGGAGCAGACGGAAGGCACCATTGAGATGCTCGCCACGGGCGATGGCCTGTTTCATGCGCTGGTAGAAATCCAGCGGTTTGACATGGGCGGGGACGATTTCCTCGATATGACGACCGACCAGTTGCGAGTTGCTGTAGACCATTTCCTTTTCGAAATTGATGTTCACCGACTCGATGCGCCCGTTGGGGTCCAACTGCAGCACCAGCATCTCGCTGTCCAGGCTGTCCTTGACCTGTTCAAGGCTCATCAGCCGCTCGCGTAACTCGTCGTTTTCTTTTTTCAGTTTGCTGTTGAACATCACCGCTCTCCTGGAGCGCTAGCATCATCGGGAATGCCTACTGCATCGGCTGGCGGGCAGCCATTCTTGAGGCATAAAACGGGAATATTTCGCAGGCCGACACCGCCGGGAATCGGGCGTCACGTATTTGTCATGCGAGTGTCATCCAGGCGCAATTTCGCCGCTCGACACTGGGCACCATGACGACACTCCCGTTGCACATCACCCTCATCAGTGAAACCTTCCCACCGGAAATCAACGGCGTGGCCAATACCCTCGGCCGTCTCAGCGAAGGCCTGCGCCAACGCGGCCATCGGGTGGAACTGGTGCGACCGAGGCAGAGCGACGATCCGCCCGGGCAGCCCGACACCGACCAGTTGCTCTGCCGTGGCTGGCCGTTGCCCGGCTACCCCGGTCTGCAGTGGGGCCAGGTGTCGATGCACAAACTGCTGCGACGCTGGCGGCGCGACCGCCCGGACGTTCTGTACATCGCCACCGAAGGCCCGCTGGGGCTGAGCGCCCTGCGGGCGGCGCGACGCCTGGGCATTGCCGTGGTCAGCGGCTTCCACACCAATTTCCAGCAGTATTCCAGCCAGTACGGCCTCGGCCTCCTGGCGCGGGCGCTGACCCACTACCTGCGCTGGTTCCACCACCGCACCCACAGCACCCTGGTGCCCAGCCCGAGTCAGCGGCTGTCCCTGGAGCGGCGTGGTTTCGAGCGCCTGGCCCTGCTCTCCCGGGGTGTCGACAGCAGCCTGTTCAGTCCGGCGCGACGCAATCCGGCGCTGCGCGAACAGTGGGGCCTGGGCAACGATGACATCGCCCTGCTTTACGTCGGCCGCCTGGCCGCGGAAAAGAACCTGGGCATGCTCGGGCGCACCCTCGAAGAGCTGCAGCGCAACTATCCGAAACGGCGCATGCGCCTGGTGATCGTCGGCGACGGGCCGCAATGGGCGGCGCTCCAGACGCAACTGCCGGACGCCATCTTCTGCGGCCCGCAGCGCGGCGCGCAGTTGGCCGAACACTATGCCTGCGGCGATATCTTCCTGTTCCCGAGCCTCACCGAAACCTTCGGCAATGTGGTGCTGGAAGCGCTGGCGTCGGGTCTGGGGGTGGTCGCCTATGACGAGGCCGCCGCGGCCCAGCACATTCGCCACGGGCATAATGGTGCGCTGGCCATGCCTGGCGACGCCGCAGCGTTCATCGATGCCGCCTGCTGGCTGCTGGAAGACAGCGAAACCCTGCGCCGGGTACGCCTGAATGCCCGCCAGCACGCCAGCCGTCAGGGCTGGCCGGCGATCGTCGAGCAGTTCGAGATGCACCTGCGCGGGGCCTGCGAACCCTTGCGCGCCGGACCGGCCGGGCGCAACGAGTCCGGCCTGCTGGTCAAACCAGGCTCGTCAGCGCCTCACGGCTGAACGGCAGGATCTCTTCCTCGCGGCCATCGCGGACCTTGGCCGCCCACTGTGGATCGACCAGCAACGCGCGTCCCACCGCTACCAGGTCGAACTCCTCGGCGTTCAGCCGCTGCAGGAGGTTTTCCAGGCTCGCCGGCTGCGCCACCTTGTCGGTATCGACCATGAACTGCAGGAACTCGCCATCCAGGCCGACGCTGCCGACGGTGATGGTCGGCTTGCCGGTGAGCTGGCGGGTCCAGCCGGCGAGGTTGAGCGGCGAACCTTCGAATTCAGGCTCCCAGAAGCGTCGGGTCGAGCAGTGGAAGATATCCACACCGGCATCCGACAGCGGCTTGAGGAAATCGGCCAGGGCTTGCGACGTGGTCACCAGACGCGCGGTGTAGTCCTGCTGCTTCCACTGGGAGAAACGGAAGATGATCGGGAAGTTCGGGCCGACCGCGGCGCGCACGGCCTGGATCAGCTCGATGGCGAAGCGCGAACGGCCGGCCAGGTCGCCGCCGTATTCATCGGTGCGGCGGTTGCTGGCGTCCCAGAAGAACTGGTCGATCAGGTAGCCGTGGGCACCGTGGATTTCCACGCCGTCCATGCCGATGGCCTGGGCGTCCTTCGCGGCCTGGGCGAAGGCGGCGATAACCTCCTGGATGTCCTCGCGGGACATGCCGTGGACGACCACCTGGCCATCCTTGATTTTCTCGCTCGGGCCATAACCCGGCACGCTGGCATCCGGCTCGGTGCCGAGACGACGCACCGCGCCCACATGCCAGAGTTGCGGGACGATACGCCCACCTTCGGCATGGACCGCGTCGACCACCTGCTTCCAGCCGGCCAGGGCGTCTTCACCGTAGAAGCGCGGCACGTTCGGGTAGCCGTTGGCGGCCTTGTGGCCGACCGTGGTGCCTTCGGTGACGATCAGGCCGACACCGGCGGCGGCGCGACGGCGGTAGTACTCCACCACCTCGGCGTGCGGCACGCCGCCGGGGCAGAAGGTACGGGTCATCGGCGCCATGACCACACGGGTCGGCAGCTCCAGGGCGCCCAGTTGGAAGGGGGTGAACAGTGCGTTGACGGACATGTGGCGCTCCTCGGGATGAAAGGCGCCTGAGCATAGGATGGGGGGTATGGCGCGACGAGTACTATTGATCTGAGTGATTTAAGGGCATGGGCCTTGTGGTGTTCTTTCGGGCCTCATCGCGGGCAATGCCCACTCCCACAAGGTCCGCGGCGAGCACATGACCTGTGGGAGCGGGCATCGCCCGCGATAAGGCCCTCAAAGGCAGCACTCAGCCCAGGGCCTTCTCGATCGCCTGTACCACCGTCGGATCGTCCGGCGCGGTCCGCGGCGAGAAACGCGCCAGCACCCGGCCGTCCTTGCCGACGAGGAATTTCTCGAAATTCCAGGTGATATCCCCCGGAAACTCCGCGCCCTCGCCCGCCAGCAGGCGGTACAGCGGATGCCGATGGGCACCGTTGACCTCCAGCTTGCTGCCCAGCGGGAAGTTGACGCCGTAATTGAGGCTGCAGAACTCGGCGATCTCCGCCTCGCTGCCCGGCTCCTGTCCGGCGAACTGGTTACACGGCAGGCCCAGCACCGCGAAGCCTTTGTCCTTGTACTGCTGATAGAGATTTTCCAGCGCCGCGTACTGCGGCGTCAGGCCACATTTGGAGGCGACATTGACCACCAGCACCACCTGGCCCTTGAACGGCGCCAGCGGCAGGTCCTGGCCGTCCAGCGCTTGCAACTTCAGGTCGTGAAATGCACTCATGACGTACTCCCCTCTACGGATCCCGGTTGTCCCGGCGGCCGACCACGAACGCGGCCCACTAAAAAGGCGCCTGGCCTGCCGCATGCACCCTCGCGGGTTGCACAACGGAAGGACAAGGCGCCTTCGCGACTCTCTGAGCTTAGCGCAGAAAATCAGTGGTGATGGCCACCTTCGCCATGGACGTGGCCATGGGCGATTTCTTCTTCGCTGGCGTCACGGACATTGACCACCTTGACCTTGAAGTTCAGGCGCTGGCCAGCCAGCGGGTGGTTGCCGTCGACGGTGACGTCGTCGCCGTCCAGGTCGCGGATGGTGACGATCTGCATCTGGCCGTCCGGCGCCGAAGCGTGGAACTGCATGCCGACTTCCAGTTGGTCGACGCCTTCGAACATGCTGCGGTTCAGGGTGCTGACCAGTTCGGCCAGGTATTCGCCGTAGGCGTCTTCCGGCTCGATGGTGACGTTCAGTTCTTCACCGGCGCCTTTGCCTTCCAGCGCTTTCTCCAGGCCCGGGATGATGTTGCCGGCACCGTGCAGATACACCAGCGGCGCGCCGCCAGCGGAGCTGTCGATGACCTCACCGGCGTCGTTGGTCAGGGTATAGTCGATGGAGACAGCCTTGTTGGCGGCGATCAGCATGGGGGCGAGACCTTTTGCATAAGAAGTATGAAGGGCCAAGTGTAACCAACGCCTCGCCCGAAAGCGAACGCAACCCGGACAAACGGGTCAGCCGCATCGAGGGCTTTCACCAGGACGAAGACGGCCATTGGGTGGTCGAACTGTCCTGCGCCCACACCCAGCACCTGCGCCACCAGCCGCCCTGGCAATCCCGCGCCTGGGTCCTCGACGCTGCCGAGCGACAGCGCCGCATCGGCGAGGCTTTTGCCTGTGGCTGGTGCGCGCAGGGGTGCGATAGCGATACCCTTGGCAATTGACTCTTTTTTGCACCGCTCATTCCGAGAAGCCCGCATGCAGACTTTTTTCATCGCGCCGACCGACTTCGGGGTCGGCCTGACGTCCATCAGCCTGGGCCTGGTCCGCACCCTGGAGCGCGCCGGCCTGAAGGTCGGCTTCTTCAAGCCGATCGCCCAGCCGCATCCCGGTGACACCGGGCCGGAACGTTCCACCGAACTGGTCTCGCGCACCCACGGCCTGAAGCCGCCCACACCACTGAGCCTGAGCCATGTCGAGCGCATGCTCGGCGAAGGCCAGCTGGATGAACTGCTGGAAGAAATCATCACCCTGTACCAGCAGGCCTGCGTCGACAAGGACGTGCTGGTGGTCGAGGGCATGGTGCCGACCCGCCACGCCAGCTACGCCGCGCGGGTCAACCAGCACCTGGCCAAGAGCCTGGATGCCGAGGTGATCCTCGTCTCGGCACCGGAGAACGACGTACTCGCCGAGCTCTCCGGCCGGGTCGAGCTGCAGGCCCAGCTGTTCGGCGGGCCGAAGGACCCGAAGGTCCTCGGGGTGATCCTCAACAAGGTCCGCGGCGACCAATCCATGGCCGACTTCGCCATGCGCCTGCGCGACCATTCGCCGCTGCTGCGCAGTGGCGACTTCCGCCTGCTCGGCTGCATCCCGTTCCAGGCCGGGCTCAACGACCCGCGCACCCGCGATGTCGCCGACCTGCTCGGCGCTCAGGTCCTCAATGCCGGCGACTATGAAACCCGGCGCATGAACAAGATCATTCTCTGCGCCCGCACCGTGGCCAACACCGTGCCGCTGCTCAAGCCCGGCACCCTGGTGGTGACCCCGGGCGACCGCGACGACATCATCCTCGCCGTGAGCCTGGCGGCGATCAACGGCGTGCCCCTGGCCGGCCTGCTGCTGACCAGCGACAGCAAGCCCGACCCGCGCATCCTCGAACTGTGCCAGGGCGCCCTGCTCGCCGGCCTGCCGATCCTTTCGGTGAGCACCGGCTCCTACGACACCGCCAACCAGCTCAACCAGCTGAACAAGGAAATCCCGGTGGACGACCGCGAGCGCGCGGAGATCATCACCGATTTCGTCGCCAGCCACCTCGACGCCGACTGGCTGCACCAGCGCTGCGGCACGCCGCGGGAGATGCGCCTGTCGCCGGCGGTCTTCCGCTACCGCCTGATCCAGCAGGCGCAGGCGGCGGACAAGCGCATCGTCCTGCCCGAAGGCGCCGAACCGATGACCGTCCAGGCCGCCGCCATCTGCCAGGCCCGCGGCATCGCCCGCTGCGTGCTGCTGGCCAAACCGGACGACGTCCAGGCCGTGGCCCGCGCCCAGGGCATCAGCCTGCCGGAAGGCCTGGAGATCCTCGATCCGGACCTGATTCGCCAACGCTACGTCGAGCCCATGGTCACCCTGCGCAAGAGCAAGAGCCTGAACGCCCCGATGGCCGAGCAGCAGCTGGAAGACCCGGTAGTGATCGGCACCATGATGCTGGCCCTGGACGAAGTGGACGGCCTGGTTTCCGGCCTGGTCCACTCCACCGCCAACACCATCCGCCCGGCCCTGCAGTTGATCAAGACCGCGCCGGGCTGCAGCCTGGTGTCCTCGGTGTTCTTCATGCTCTTCCCGGAGCAGGTGCTGGTCTACGGCGACTGCGTGATGAACCCGCACCCGAGCGCCGCCGAACTGGCGGAAATCGCCCGGCAGAGCGCCGACTCGGCGCAGGCCTTTGGCATCGCGCCGCGGGTGGCGATGCTCAGCTACTCCAGCGGCGACTCGGCCACCGGCGAGGAAGTGGAGAAAGTCCGCGAGGCCACCCTGCTCGCCCAGGAGGCGCAACGCGGCCTGCTGATCGACGGCCCGCTGCAGTACGACACCGCCGCCAACCAGGACATCGCCCGCCAGCTGGCGCCCAACAGCCAGGTCGCCGGGCGCGCCACGGTGTTCGTGTTCCCCGACCTGAACAGCGGCAACACCACCCACAAGGCGGTGCAGCGCAGCGCCGACTGCGTCAGCCTCGGGCCGATGCTGCAAGGCCTGCGCAAACCGGTGAACGACCTGCCGCGCGGGGCCCAGGTGGACGACATCGTCTACACCATCGCCCTGACCGCGATCCAGGCCAGCCACGCGGCGGAATACTGAGTCATGGCCGATCATCTGCGCGGCGCTCTCGCCGCCTTGCTGCTGGGACTCAACACCGTGCTCTGCTGCACGCCGCTGTTCATCGTCAGCCTGTTCAAGCTGTGCCTGCCCTTCGCCGCGGCGCAGCGCGTCACCGACGAGCTGATGCGGCATATCCACGAAGCCTGGATCAGCAACAACAAGGGCTGGATGAAACTGCTCGGGCGCACCCGCTGGCAGGTCCAGGGCCTTGCCGGACTGGACTACCAGCACAGCTACCTGATCACCAGTAACCACCAGAGCTGGGTCGATATCCTGGTGCTGCAGTACGTGCTGAACCGGCGCATCCGGCCGCTGAAGTTCTTCCTCAAGCAGGCGTTGATCTGGGTTCCGGTGATCGGCCTGGCCTGGTGGGCTCTGGGCTTTCCGTTCATGAAGCGCTACAGCAAGGCGTACCTGGACAAGCACCCGGAAAAGCGCGGCAAGGACCTGGAAACCACCCGGCGCACCTGCGCGAAATTCCGCGGCAAGCCGACGGCGATCTTCAACTTCGCCGAGGGCACGCGCTTCATTGCGGCCAAGCATCGCCAGCAGAATTCACCGTTTCGCCACCTGCTCAAGCCCAAGGCCGGCGGGATTGCCTTCGTGCTGGATGCGATGGGCGAGCAGCTGGAATCGATCATCGACGTGACCATTCACTATCCCGAGGGTGCGCCGGGGTTCTGGGACCTGTTGTGCGGGCGGGTGCGGCGGATCGTGGTGCAGTTCGAGGAACTGCAGATTCCGGCGGAGTTCCTTGGCCGCAGCTACGACCAGGATGAAGCGTACCGGGCAGCGTTCCAGGCGTGGATCAACCGGTTGTGGGAGAGGAAGGATGAGCGGCTGGAGCAGTTGAAGACGTCTGCCCCGTAGGAGCGCGGCTTGCCCGCGAAAGGACCGCGCAGCGGTCCCTGAACAATCGGGACCGCTGCGCGGTCCTTTCGCGGGCAAGCCACGCTCCTACGGAAAGGGCGCGTGGCGTTGCAGCGATTATTGCTGGTAGTTCTGCCCCGGAATCGGCTTCAGGTTCACTTCCACCCGACGGTTCTGCGCCCGTCCGTTGGCATCGGCATTGCTCGCGATCGGCTGGTCCGGGCCCATGCCGCGCACGCTCACCCGCGAAGCATCGACACCCTGCGAGGTCAGGTAGGTGCTCACCGCCTGCGCGCGACGCTGCGACAGGTCCATGTTGTGCTGGCGGCTGCCGGTGCTGTCGGTGAAACCGATCACTTCGATGTTGTTCTGGTTGAACTGCTTGAACGAGTTGGCCAGGTTGTTCAGCGGCGAGTAGAAGCTCGGGGCGATGTTCGCCGAGTCGGTGGCGAAGGTGATGTTGCCCGGCATGATCAGCTTGATCTGGTCGCCTTCACGCTGCACTTCGACACCGGTGTTGGCCATGCTGGCGCGCAGCTCGGCTTCCTGCTTGTCGGCGTAGTAGCCGTAACCCGCGGCCGCGGCCCCCACTGCCGCCGCGCCGATCAGCGCGCCCTTGCCGCGGTTGTCGTGATTGATGGCGGCACCGGCGATGGCGCCGGCCAGTGCGCCCAGGCCACCGTACTTGGCGGTCTTGCTCATCCCTGAGGAGCCCTGCGCCTGACCGCCCTGATTGTCATAGGGGTTCTGGCCGGCACAGCCGGTCATCAGGGCAGCGGCGGTAGCGACGATAATCAAACGACGCATGGTGTACATGGAAAGCTCCTGCAGTAATTCGGTATAGATGGCGAACTGCTTTGAGTTCGCCACCAGCCTTGGAGTGCGGCGGAGCGGAAAAATTCCCTGCTGACTTCACGCCCGTACGAACGGGTTCTCACGCATTTCCTCGCCCAGGCGGGTGTCGGGACCATGCCCGGCCACCACCGTCGCCTCTTCGTCGAGGCGATACAGCCGCTGTTTGATGGAGCGAACGATAGTCGCCTGATCGCCCCCCCACAAATCGGTGCGCCCCACGCCGCGGCGGAACAGGGTGTCGCCGGCGATCAGCAGCTTGGCATCGGCGAACCAGAAACTCATCGAGCCCGGGGTATGTCCCGGCGTGTGCAGGGCCACGCCGCAGCCGCAGGCCAGTTCCTCGTCATCGGCCAGCCAGCGGTCCGGCGCCGGCACCGGCGTGTAGGGCACGCCGAACATGCGGCACTGCATTTCCAGGTTGTCCCAGAGGAACTGGTCGTCCTTGTGCAGGTGCAGGGTGGCGCCGGTCTTTTCCTTCAACTGCCCGGAGGCGAGGAAATGATCGAGGTGCGCATGGGTGTGGATGATGCTGACGACCTTCAGGCCATGGGCATCGAGCTTCTGCATGATCAGCTCGGGATTGCCGCCAGGATCGACGACAATCGCCTTTTTCGTCAGCGGATCACCGATGATCGTGCAGTTGCACTGCAACGGGCCGACGGGGAAGGTTTCGCGGATAAGCGTGGTGGGGGCGGGATTCATGGCAGCGTCCTCTCAGGCGAATCGGCCATTCTAGCGATTCCCGCGGCGATGCCCCGCATCTCGTTGCCAACGCATAAAAATCTCAATTGCGAAATATTCTTATCCATTGCTACCATGCGCGCGCTTCGCTCGGGGGAGACGCGCAATGGAGCCGGGAGTCGGCAAACAAGAGCTGGACGCTTTATTCGTCGACCAACGGCCGGTGCTGGTGCGCATGCTGGCCAAGGTCGTCGGCTGCGCCAATCTCGCCGAAGACCTGGCCCAGGAGGCCTACCTGCGGGTCGCCCAGGCCGTGCAGGGCCGCCACATCGAGCACCTGCGCGCGTTTCTCTACCAGACGGCGCAGCACCTGGCCTTCGATCACCTGCGCAGCCAGCGCAGCAAGCGCCGCTTCGAATGCACACCGGACGACAACGCGCAGATCGCCGCGGTCCCCACGCCGCAGCCCGGCCCCGAATCCCATGTCCAGGGCCAGCAGCAGTTGCGTCAGTTGCAGAACGTGCTGCGCCGTCTGCCCGAGCGCCAGCAGCGTATACTCCTGCTCCACCGCTTGCATGGCCTGTCGCAGAGTGCCATCGCCGAGCGTCTGGACATCTCGCTCAGCACCGTAGAAAAGGACTTGCGCATTGCCCTGGCCGCTTGCCTCGAAGGCACCGAGTGGGGGTCGCGATGACTGAACACGACACCTGTGAAGAACAGGCCCTGATCTGGTTCACCCGCGGCCTCGACGCCCCTCTCTCCGTCGACCTGCAACAGGCCTTTCTCGACTGGCTCGACGCCAGCCCGGAGCACGCCGAAGCCTACGCGCGGGTGGAAAACCTCTGGCAGGCCGACAGCTTCGAACACGCCCTGCGCGAACTCGAAACCGAACTCCCCGAGCACGGGTTTCCCCCCGTAGGAGCTGGCTTGCCTGCGAAAGCCCGCAAAGCGGGCTCCATTTCACACTCGCGAAAAAGACGCTGGCCCACCTACGCCAGCGCCGCCGCCCTCTTCCTGGCCCTCGGCACCTGGCTCGGCGACCTGCCCCTGCGCCTGCAGGCCGACTACCTCACCGCCAGCGGCGAACAGCAACGCATCACCCTCGCGGACGGCTCAAGACTCCTGCTCGGCAGCGACAGCGCGATCAGCGCCAGCATCGACGACGACCAGCGCTCCCTGCGCCTGCTGCGTGGCGACCTCTACATCGAGGCGGCCCACGACACCCGGCGCCCGCTGCGGATCAAGGCCGCCCAGGCCAGCGTGGAAGTCGTCGGCACCCGCTTCAGCGTCAGCCTGCGCGACGACCACGTGGCGGTCGCAGTGGACGAGGGCAAGGTACGCCTGAGCAGCCCCGACGGCGACGCCAGCCTGCTCGGCGCCGGCGCCTGGCAACAGCTGCAGGCCGGACACCTGGGCGAGCGTCACCCCCAGGGCAGCGCTGAACAGCACGGCTGGACCGAAGGCCGCCTGATCTTCCAGGACCGCCCGCTGGCCGAGGTGCTGAAGGAGCTCGGCCGCCAGCGCCGCGCACCGATCCTGCTGTTCGGCGATGCCGGCAGCCTGCGGGTCAGCGGCAACTACAAACTCGACGATCCCGATCTGGTGGTCGCCGCCCTTGCCCGCCTCGGCGGCGCGCGACTGACCCGCCTGCCCGGCGGCCTGCTGATCGTGCACTGAGCCGCACCCGGCACACCGCGAAAAAAGTTTTACGGGTTTCCTGCCCTCAACCCGTCAAGGCGATTCGCGGTTGCAAATCATTCCTGTTCACGAGGGTTCCATGCAGCACTTCAACGTCAAAACCATCTTCGCCTACAGCACCCTGGCGCTGGCCGTGTGCCTGGGCAGCGCTCAGGCCCTGGCGGCCGCGGACAGCAGCGGCATCAGCGCCGAGCAAGGATCGCGGCAGCGCTTCGACATTCCCGCACAGCCGCTGGCCGGCGCCCTCAACCAGTTCAGCCGGCAGACCGGCTGGGAAGTCGGCTACACCGCCGACCTGGCGCGGGCGGTGGACAGCCACGCCGTGCGCGGCGAGATGACGCCCGCCGAAGCGATCGTGCAACTGTTGATCGGCACTGGCCTGGGTTTTGACTTCAGCGGTCCGCGGGCGATCCTGCTCAACCGCCTGCCGGCCGATGGTTCCGTGCAGTTGTCCGCCACCAGCGTGACCGGCGTCGGCGAGCTGGGCGCCTACACGGAAAACTCCGGGTCCTACACCACCGGCGCCGTCAGCGTCGGCGGCAAGATGCCGCACAGCCTGAAGGACACGCCGCAATCGGTGACGGTGATCACCCGCCAGCGCATGGAAGACCAGGCCATGACCAACCTGGCCCAGGCCCTCGAACAGACCCCGGGCATCACCCTGGTGGGGGGCAACGACGCCAACACCAAGATCCTTTCCCGCGGCTTCAGCCTGACCAACATCCAGGTCGACGGCGGCGCCCCGGCGATGCGCGAGCAGACCTACGACACCCTCGCCGACACCACCGCCTACGACCACATCGAAGTGCTGCGCGGCTCCGATGGCCTGTTCGGCGGCACCGGCGAGCCGGGCGGCGCGATCAACCTGGTGCGCAAGCGTGCCCTGGCCGAACCGCAACTGAAGTTCAGTACCTCCGCCGGCAGCTGGGACACCTACCGCAGCGAAGTGGACGTCACCGGCCCGCTGGCCTTCGACGGTGCCCTGCGCGGGCGCCTGGCCGCCTCGGTGGAAGACAAGCGCTACTTCTACGGCGGCGCCGACAGCGACAAGCACGTGCTCTACGGCATCCTCGAAGCCGACCTGAACCCGGACACCACGCTCAGCCTCGGCGGCATCCACGAATGGCGCGACATGGACGGCTACTGGGAAAACGGCCTGCCGCGCTACAGCACCGGCGCGCCACTGGGCCTGTCGCGCAGCGACAAGCTCAGCGCCGACTGGTCGACCAACAACTACAAGCGCAGCGAGGTCTTCTTCAAGCTCGACCACCGCTTCAATGACGACTGGAAGGTCAACGGCAGCTTCACCCGCAGCCGCTACGACACCGAGCAGGACATGGGTGAAGTCAGCAATCCGGTGAACCCCGACACCCACACCGGCGCCACCTACCAGCGCGTGGTGCGCAACTTCGACAACAACCAGGACCTGTTCGATGCCAACCTGCAGGGCACGTTCGAGGCCTTCGGCCGGCGCCACGAACTGGTCACGGGGGTGGACTACACCGATATCCAGCGCAGCTACGCCGACCACAGCGAATGGACCTCGCGCGTGCCGGTGGACCTGTTCAGCACCGATATCGGCGCGCTGCCCAAGCCGGCGAAACCCGCGCTGTACTACGAGTACCCGGACTGGAACATCCGCAAGCACGGTGCCTACGTCACCACCCGCCTGAGCCTGGCCGATCCGCTCACCGCCGTGCTGGGTGCGCGCTATTCCGACTACAAGAGCACCCTGCACGCGATCGTCCCGTCGTTCGGCACCGACAGCAAGGACGGCGGCAAGGACAGCGGCATCGTCACCCCCTATGGCGGCCTGATCTACGCGCTGACCCCGCAGTGGTCGGTCTACACCAGCTACGCGCAGATCTACAAACCGCAGATCGAAACCCTGGGCGCCGACTTCGCCCCGCTCGATGCGATCGAAGGCGACACCTACGAGTTCGGCGCCAAGGGCGAACTGCTTGACGGCCGCCTGAACCTGTCCGCCGCGCTGTACTACACCAAGCAGGAAAACAACGCGATCTACGTGTTCTCCCAGGCCACCACGTCCAACGCCTGTTGCTACGTCGCCGGCGGCGAGAACATCAGCAAGGGCGTCGACCTGGAAATCAGCGGCGAACTGACGCCGGGCTGGCAAGTGAGCGCGGGCTACACCTTCAACATCAACGAACAGCGCAAGACCGGCGACGACGAGGCGGCGGGCACGCCGATCAGCACGCAGACGCCGAAGCACCTGCTGAAGTTCTTCACCACCTACCAGTTGCCAGGCCAGTTCAACGACTGGAAGGTCGGCGGCGGCGCGACGATCCAGAGCAGCAACTACGTGACCGGCAACGTCCAGCGTCGTCTCGAAGACGGCTCGCTGAGCCCGAGCACCAACAGCTTCGAATACACCCAGGCCGGTTACGCGGTGTGGAACGCGCTGGTGGAATACCGTATCGACGAGCACTGGACCGCGGCGCTCAACGGCAACAACCTGTTCGACAAGACCTACTACCAGACCGTGGCCAGCAGCGCCTACGGCAACTGGTACGGGGCGCCGCGCAACTACATGCTGACCCTGCGCGGGAGCTTCTGAAACCCGCGCGGCCGCAGCCCCCGGGCGCTGCGGCCGCGTCTCGCGCAATCAATAGTGGCCTAATGTTATCCTTGTCCTTTTCCCTGCTGCGCAGGCTTCCTCCGACAAGGAACGTCCCATGACCTCCCGGCCGACCCTGCAAGTCGATCCGCTGCTCACCGCCAACCTCGATGCCCTGCTCAGTTCCGTGGTCGATGCCGACCAGCGCCAGCTGCAGGTCCCCGACAGTCCCCGCTCCGAGCGCGAAGCGCTCAAGCACCAGCGTCTCCAGGAGCTGCTCAACCGCTGCCGCGAAGAAGCCCTGCAGCAGGTGGTCGGGCCCTTCGGCCTGACCCCGGCGATGTTCTCGGATATCGAAGGCGGCAACGTCACCACCCAGCACAACGCCAACCAGGACATCTACGCCAAGGAGTCCGAGTACTACGACCGCGAGGCCGACTACGACTACTCCGCCGCGAAAAGCGAGAAGAAGAAGGAAGCCGTGCAGAACGGCACGATGAACTCGGACACCTTCGTCGACGCCTACACCAACAAGACCGAGGCCACCAAGCGCACGGCCAAGTCGAACGGCAAGCTGGTGATGAACGCCGAACTCGACCACACCATCCCCCTCAAGCAGGCGCACAAGGAAGGCGGCTGGATGCTGACCCCGGAGCAGCGCAAGAAGCTCGCCTCGGAAAAGGACAACCTGCACTTCACCACCCACGAGAACAACCGGGCCAAGAGCGACATCGCCGCCGAGACCGCGCTCAGCGCCGAGAACGGCTACGACGAGTCCATCACCCAGCCGCTGATCGACAAGGCCCGTGCCGCGATCGACTCGCACCTGCCGCAGACCAGCGACCGCCTGCTGTACCACGGCAAGGAGCTGGGTATCACCGGCGCCAGGGAGTTCGGCAAGACCGGCCTGCGCCGGGCCATGGGCGTGCTGCTGTTCGAAGTGGTCAACGGCAGCTTCGTCGAAGTGCACAAGGTCGTCAGCCAGCGCGACGACGAGCGTCCCCTGCTCGATCGGGTGATGGCCGCGGTGGAGCGCGTGCTCAAGCGTGTGCAGGGCAAGTTCAAGGCGGCCTTCGAGGCCTTCTTCGAAGGTGGCCTGCAAGGCCTGGTGAGCAACCTGCTGACCTTCCTGATCAACAACCTCATCACCACCTCGGCCAAGGTCGTGACGATCATCCGCGAAGGCATGCAGGAGCTGTTCAAGGCCGTGAAGCTGTTGCTCTGGCCCCCCGAGAACATGTCCGGGGCCGAGGTGGCGAGGGCCGTGAGCAAGAGCCTGGCCGGCCTGTTCACCCTGGGCGCGGGCATGCTCTGGGAGCAGTCGGTGAATGCCTTCATCGTCGGTATTCCAGTACTCGCGCCCATGGCCGGGGTGATCGCGCCGGTGCTGACCGGCCTGATGACCGGCCTGGCCAACGCCCTGCTGATGTATGGCATCGACTCGTTGATCGACTGGATGCTGGACAAGGGCACCGACTTCATCAATGCGCAGATCGACACCCTGGAAGCCACCGCCGAGCTCGGCCAGCGCATGATCGAGCGGGTGGAGCAGCAGTTCCGCCTCTCGGCCCGCTACCGCATGATGGCCCAGCTCAACCAGCGCATCGCCGGGCACTTCGAACAGGCCGGCCAGGCAACGCAGGCCGCGCTGGACCACGCGCAACAGACTGTGGCGGAACAGGCCGGCACGATCGCCGCCCTGTCCCAGGCGATCGACACGAAAAAACACTTCAACGAACGACTCGGTTCGTTGCTTCAGCAGTTCAGGAAGGAAAGCTAAGGAATGTCCCAGGTCATTGCCCAACTGGCCAGCACCGTACCCAGCGAAGATCTGCTGGCGCAGATCGACATCGCCGAGGTGTACGAAAAATTTCATAACACCTTCAAGCGCCTGGATGACTTCAAGCGGGTGCGCGATGAACACGAGCAGCGCAGCTTCCTGGGCCGCCTGTTCAACCGCGGCGAGCTGAAGAACGCTCAGCTGGATGCCCAGGAAGTCCAGGCCGAGTTTTCCAAGACCCTGGCCCAGTTGATGGTGATCAGTTCGCTGCAGGCGCAGCAACTGACCGAGCAACAGAACCAGTTGAGCGCCCAGCAGAACGCGCTCGACGCCAGGGCCGAGGAACTCGCCCGGCAGAACACCCGCCTCGAACAGCACCAGGCGGTGATCAAGCACCAGGCCGCCAACCTGCGCACCTACGTCACCGAACTGCTGAAAGTCCAGGGACTGACCGACGATCATGGCGAGCAGTTGATCAGCATCGCCAACGAAGTGCTGGAAACCCGGGACAAACTGCTGGCCAATTTCGATGAGCGCATGCGGCGGATCCAGGGTGTCCTGGATGAACAGCAACAGTTGGTGCGGGAAGTCATCGACGAGCAGTCGAGCACCTTCGAACAGGCTCAGGCGCAACTGCGCCAGGGGATCGAGACGGCGTTCGAACAACGCCTCGAGGCCCTCGACCAGCGCCTGCTGGACACGCTCGAAGCCCGGCATCGCACTGCCGTGGAAAACACCGATCGACTGAGCGCCGAGATCACCAGCCAGGCGCAGCAGCAGGAATACCGGCAGGCCGACCTGAACCGGCAGTTGTCGGAGCTGCGCGAAGTACTGGCCGAACAGGAACAGACGCTGCGCAGCGAACGCAGCGAGCGCCAGCAGGAGCAGGCCGAGCGGCACACCGCGCTGGAGGCCCTGCGCCAGGCGCACAGCGAGGCCCACGAACGCCTGGCGCGCAAGCAGGGCCGCCTGCTGGCCGGGCTGTGCGGCCTGGCCCTGGCCGGCGCCGCGGCGATCGGCAGCATGCCCCTGTGGCTGGCGCCGCCAGCGCCAGCGGCCGTCGTAGTCCAGCAGGCCCCGCCAGCGCCACCGGCGGTCGAGGTCCAGCAGGCTCCGCCAGTGACGCCGGCCGTCGAGGTCCAGCAAGCCCCACCAACGACGCCGGCCGCCGAGGTCCAGCAGGCCCCGCAAACGACGCCTTGAGCCGGTTCAGATCCAGGGCAACAGACTGCTGACGGCCAACGGCAAGGCCAGCGCCGCCAGCAGCGTCTGCCCGGCGATGATCCCCGCCATCAAGGGCGCATCGCCGCCCAGCTGGCGGGCCATGATGTAGGACGACGACGCGGTCGGCAGCGCCTGGAACAGCAGCGCCGCGATCGCCGCCTCGCCCTTGAGGCCGAACAGATGACAGGCCGCCAGGGTGATCAGCGGCATGAGCATGAACTTCGCCACCGACGACTGGCCCACCGGCCGCAGCCAACTGCGCACCGCGCGCAGGTCGAGGGCCGCGCCGACGCACAGCAGGCCCAACGGCAAGGACGCCTGGCCAAGGGTTTTCAGCAGTGGTTCGAGCGCCAGTGGCAGCCCCCAGCCCGTGGCGTGCAGCAGAATCCCGCCGGCACAGGCCAGCAGCAGCGGATTGAGCGCCATCTGCCTGAGCACGTCCTGCCAGGTCATGCGTCCCGCCGAGCCATAGCGGGCGAACACCAGCACGCAGAGAATGTTCACCGTCGGCACGATGGCGGCGTTGGCCACCGCCGCCAGGGCGATGCCCTGGGTCCCGAACAGCCCCGCCGCCGCGGAGACGCCGACGTAGTTGTTGAAGCGCACGCCACCCTGGAACACCGAAGTGAACGCCGCGTCGTCGACCGCGAAGCAGCGCCGCAGCGCCACCAGCAGCAGGGCCACCAGCACCGTGGAGGACACCAGGGCGAGCATCATGCCTTGCACCGGCACGCCGTCCAGCTTCGCCGTCGCCAGCCCGTGCACGAACAGCGCCGGCAGCAGCACGTAGTAACTCAGGCGCTCGGCCTGCGGCCAGAAGGCATCGGCGAGGAACTGGCGGTGGCGCAGCCAGGCACCGAGCATGATCAGCAGGGCGATGGGCAACAGGGCGAGAAGCAGGGCAAGGGTCATGGCGCCGTCCGGAAAAACGCGGGATGGACGCTACGATAAAGAGCCGCTCGCTTGATTAAAAACGATGAATTATTGAGCCATCCTCAAGTTTTACTCATCAGTCAACGTCGCCTGGCGCTGCACCGCCTGGGCCAGGGCTGCGGCCAGGCGCCCGCGAGGCCGGTCCTCGCGTTCGATCAGCACCACCTGGCGGGTCCGTTGCGGCTCGCCGAAAGGCATGCACGCCAGCGTGCCGAGGCGCTGCAGATTGCGCGCTGACGACGGCACCACGGACACGCCGAGGCCGCTGGCGACCATCTGGATGATCGCCTCCTGGCTGTCCAGCTCCATGGTCGTGCGCACCCGCAGGCGCAGGCGCCGCAGTTCGCGCTCGATGGTGCGCCCGGCCCAGGCGAGACGGTCGAAGCGGATGAAGGGTTGCTCCTGCAGGAGCAGGCGCGGGTCGACACCGGCGAGGTGCCTGGGCGCGATCACCCAGAAACCCTCCTCGTACAGGGTGGTGCTGACCAGGCCATAGGGATGGGGCTTGACCGGCGCGGTGGTGACTGCCGCGTCCAGTTCGCCCGCCTCGACCCGGGTGGCCAGTTCCGCCGACATGCCCGAGGCGACGTTGACCCGCAGATGCGGATGCTCGGCGCCCAGCGCAGCCAGTGCCGCCGGCAGGATGCCCGCCAGCGCGGTATGGATCGCGCCGACCCGCAGGCGACCGCGCAGCTCGCTGTCCTCGCCCAGCTCGACCGCGATGCCGTCGTACAGCGCGAGGATTTCCCGCGCCCGCTCCAGCGCCAGGTGCCCGGCCTCGGTGAGCACCGGCAGGCGTCGCGAGCGATCGAACAGCGGGGCGTTGAATTCCTCTTCCAGCCCACGGATATGCAGGCTCACCGCCGACTGGGTGAGGTGCACCGCTTCGGCGGCGCGGGCGAAGGAGCCGTGCTGGGCGATGGCGACCAGGGTACGCAGGGCGCGGAGAGACATGGGCAGGGTCCGTGGCAGTGGGGGTAGCGGGAGACGGCGGGAACCTGCGCAGCGCAGGAACGGATCTTGCTGGGCGACAGCATACTATCCTTGGGTAATGGTTCCTTCTCAGTGTGTTCGATTGAACCCGACAGCCACCCGGCGAGTCACGGGAAAAAGGACGCGGCGTTAACCCCAGGACGTTTCGAGAACAACCGATTTTGCAGGACCGAACCGATGCCAGACAAAGCCCGTGGATGCAAAGCCAGAGCGACGATCATTTGCCTGCGCAGCGGAAAGATACTCCTGGTGCGCAAGAAAGGCGGCAAGTGGAACTTCCCCGGCGGCACCATCGAGGACGGCGAGCAGCCGATCCAGGCCGCGGCGCGGGAACTGCGGGAAGAAACCCGGCTCTGCTGCAGCGGACTGTTGCCGCTGTGCATTCTGGAAATCGGCAATATCGTCCACCACGTCTTCACCACCCAGTTCGACGATTGCAGCCAGGCGGTGGCCAACAATGAAATCGTCGCGTGCAAATGGGTCAGGCGAAACCAGTTGAATGCCACCTTGCTCACCCCCAGCGCCGCCGCGCTGATGACCCGGCAATTGCCTGCCCTCAGCGTCTGACCCTCCCGCGCTTTGCACGGTGCGCGAGTGGCCGATCATGCAAGTTGCAAGTCAACGCCCGCGCCAGCGAAGCGCGTCCCCCCGGTTTTGCTGGGGCCGGCCCTGGGAGCGGGGCCGGCACGGGTTTCGCAACAGCCCTCTCGACACCCTCGCGTCAGCCCGGCACGCGGGCGCTCGACCACCGGTTCGATCCGAATGAATTTTCAATGACCCTCTCGCTCAATTAAGCGTGGATGGAACGGAGGGGATTCCAATGGCAGGACAACAATTGTACGTAATCGACTATGAGCTTCAGGGGCAGCCGCGCACCTTCATCATCCGTCTCGAACGCATGGACAACGCCGAGGCCTGGCACTGGGCGAGTTGCGATGCGGGGGTGGGGGTGATCCCGCGCTTCGGCCAGCACAAGATCAAGAAGGTCAGCCGGCCCATGGCCGAGCGCTACGGCATTGCCAACGTACGCTGGCGGGTGTCCGGCCAGGGTCCGGAGTTCGTGCCGATGCCGATCGATACCGGCAAGTTCGCCAAGTCGGATTGAGGTGGGTTCGGGGGCCTGCTGCGCAGGCCTTCGCGAGCTTCCTTTGCTCGCGATGGAAGCACCGCGCACTAACGGATGGTCACCCCAGCACCTTTGCCATCTCCGCCGTCGCATTCCAGCCCAGCCCCGCATACACCGGCCGCCCCGCCGCGGTCGCATGCAACACGGCAAAGCCCAGCCCGCGCCGGACAAACTCCGCATCGGCCAGTTGCATCAATTTCGACGCCAGCCCTCGCCGCCGATACGCCGGCTCTACATACACATTCAGCACATACCCACGCTGATCCAGCTGCGGATGGGCCGGATGAGGCGGCCAGTCGATGCTCATCAGGCCGATGGCCGCCGCGACCTGCCCGTCGTCCTCCAGCACGAACCCGTAGTAGCGACCGTCCTCCAGCCGTGGCTGCAGCCAGGGGCGGAAATGCTCGGTCATCACCTGCAAGGTCGCGGCATCGCCACCGGCCTCGAGAAACATCGCCTCACGGTGCCGGCATACCAGCTCGCCATCGGCGCTGTGCACCCGCCGTACCGTCAGCCCCACAAAGTCCAGATCACCCGGGATATCGTTCATCGTGCTCATACCTTGGTCGCAGTAGCCGATGCTAGATCCACCCCGCTTGCCGCGTTAGACACAGATCCGCTTTCCGCTCGCCATACAGATGCCAGAGCTGTCTGCTTCGTGGCGCGGGGGCTACGACCAAAGTACCGGCATAGCGAAACCATCCCGCCGACAAAGAAAAACTTCTTTGCGAGTCAGCCCGATGCCCTCTATGAATTGCATGAAATGCCTGTCGGACTGCACCTCAATGCAATCAACGCAACGACAGCCAGGACAGCTTTTCTACCTCCCGGGCAAACCCTGAGATGAATAACCACAAGACCACGGCTGCCGTAGCACTCACCCCTCCCGCCGGCTGGATCGCCCCCGCGGCCTTCGCCCTGCTGGCCTTCGCCGCCAACTCGATCTTCTGCCGCCTGGCCCTGGTCCACGGCGATATCGACGCGCACACCTTCACCGCCGTGCGCCTGCTCGGCGGCGCGCTGTTCCTGTTCTGCCTGGTCAGGCTGCGCCAGCCCGGCAAGCCCCTGGGAGGCAGCTGGAAAGGCGGGCTGGCGCTGTTTCTCTATGCCTGGCTGTTCTCCCTCGCCTACGTGCGCCTGGGGGCCGGGGTGGGTGCGCTGATCCTGTTCGGCGCGGTGCAGATCACCATGTTCGCCTGGTCACGGTTCAAGGGTGATCGCGTCGAGGGCCGGGTGCTGGCGGGCATGCTGATCGCCTTCGCCGGCCTGATCGCCCTGCTGCTGCCCGGCGCCAACGCGCCAGCGCCGCTCAGCGCGCTGTGCATGGTGATTTCAGGGATCGCCTGGGGCGCCTATTCGCTGATCGGCAAGGGCTCGGCCAATCCGCTCGGCGACACCGCCGGCAACTTCGTGCGCAGCCTGCCGCTGCTGCTGGTCCCGGCGCTGGCTGCCGCCTCCGGTGGCCAGTTCAGCATCGACAGCCAAGGCCTGGTCTACGCCCTGGCCTCGGGAATGCTCGCCTCCGGTGCCGGCTACGCGGTGTGGTACGGCGTATTGAAACGGATCAGTGCGCAGCAGGCGGCGACCCTGCAACTGAGCGTGCCGGTGATCGCCGCGCTGGGGGGGGTGCTGTTGCTGAGCGAGCCGTTGTCGCTGCGCCTGGTGGTGATCTCCACGGTGGTGCTGGGTGGGGTGGGGATGGCGTTGAGCGTTCGTAAGGCGAGGTCTGGCTGAGGCCTTGGTGATCCATCGCTTCCGTCTTGAGTCTTGCAGCGCCCTCCAGATCGAGCGCCGTCCGCACGGCGCATCGCGGGCAACGCCCGCTCCCACATTCGCTGCAACGTGCCATGGCCTGTTGGATTTGAGTTGTCAGCCTTTGTTTTTTCGGCGATGCATCGCGGGGAGGCTGTTGGGCTCGACTCGGTATCGCGTCGAACCGACAAGGCGGTCAACCATGGCCTGTCAGGCATAGGTACGTTGCAACAAATGTGGGAGCGGGCGTAGCCCGCGATGCGCCGCGCGGGCGGCGCTCGATCTCAAGGGCACTGCAAGGCTCAAGACAGGCACCTGGCGGCCCTTATGCGGTTTCCCGTCAGGCCGTCAAAGATGTGTAGATACCCACGCCCATCGCCAGCAAGAACACCACCATCACCCCCTGCTGACCTGCAGATCAGCGCCACAAACCGCAACGAAACTTCACCCACTTCCGACTTTGATGTAGGCAATTTCCCAAGCATACTTCCGCGGCTTATCAGCTGTTGCGTGCTGGGGAAACGCTGCCTAGGCTTGCCCCCGTCGTCGAGGTTTGACGACCGGCTTTGACAGGCCGACGGTAATTGGATTCCCGCAGCACCCCACCTTGTCCAGGCGCTTCTGCGGCCTGGCTTCGTGTTATGGCGGCTGTACGTGGGGCGCACTCGTGCGCGCCGGGTTTTCCTTTTGCCTCGGTCTGTCAACCCATGTACAGCTGCCACCCGCCGTTTGACAGCAGCATGTGGCAGTCCCTTTTCGCAAAAGGAAATGCTCATGAAAAAGATCGTCCCGGATCCAGCCGTTTCAACCCGCCCAGCCCTTACCGTCCATACCCCCTTCGCCGCCTGCGCCGGACATCACCCGCCGCTGTTCGCGGTCTGCGCCGGCGCCTCCGTGGACGACGCCCTGGCCCACCTCGCCGTCATGCTGCGCTCCGCCTACGAAACCAATTTCCAGGCGTGCGAAGCCATCAGCGAAAACAGGCTGGCCGGCATGCTCTGGGCGACCCAGCACACGCTGGAAGCGTCCCTGGCCTTGACCGAGTCGATGCTGCGAGGGGTCGCCGAACGACAGGCCACATCCCGCCAGTAGCCAGGACAGGACCGCCGCGCGAGCCTGCGAGCAGAGGGCTGCCAGGCTCGCGCAGGGCCACACCGGAGTTCCGCGTCAGCGGACCTGACACCGCAGCGAAGCGCTCATCAACGGTAGTCGTCGAACTGCTCGGGAGCGGAATCCGGAACACGTTCGCCGCCGCTGAGGCTCCCACCGTCATTGCTTAAACCGGGCACAGAGTCATAGACGTAATGCCCACTCTGTGGAATGAACACCCCCTGCCCCATCTTGGCGCATGACGCGGTGATGATGCAGCCGTTGATCTCCCCTTCCATCTTCTCGATCTTGCAGGACTTGGCCGCACGCGAGACTTTCCAGGCGTCCAGGCATTGCTGGTCTGTAACCGGGGTGGGCGTCACGACTTCGGGCGGCGTTGCTTCGGTCCCGCCGCGCAGGATGCCGTTCTCGTTGGTCAGTTGCGAAACGCTATCCAGCTTCCGGTGAACGACGTTCGAGGCTTTCATGTCGTAGCCGATGCTTTTCTTGCACTCGACGGTGATCTCGCAGGAGCCCGGCTCGTATTGCCGGGTAAAGGCTCTGTCGCACGAGGCGCTTGCCGTCGATTTCGCGAATGCCGCGTCACACGCGGCATCCGCGTGGACAAGCTGGGGCAACGTGAGGATTACGAGCAATGCGGTGGTTTTGGTCATGCAGGCAATGGGCGATGCAGTGGTCACGTTGTTTGCTCCGAGACAAGGGAGATCGGCCGTGCACCACTCACATCGCACGGGAACAACTTCGCGCCCGTTCGCCGCGCTGTCAATTCGTTGCAAACGACTAACTCGAAGGTCGAGGCCCGGTGACTCGATAGCGGTGTGGATATCAGGCCTGCGTATGCAACCAATCCAGAAAGGCCCTGACGCTGGCATGCCGCTCCTTCCCCGGTGCACAAAGCGCGATGTAGGACTTGCCAGGCAGCACGGTCTCGCCACGGTAGGGCGCCAGCGTCCCGTCCTTGACGCTACTGTCCGCCAGCACGCAACTGGCGAGCACGTAGCCCTGCCCTGAAATGGCCGCCTGCAGCGCCAGGTGCTCGTTGCAGTAATCGAGCAGTTCCTTGCCCAGCCATGCCTGCAGACCAGTCTGGGCGCACCAGTCAGCCCAGGAGAACGGTGCGCTGGCATTGGCGCTCCAGGAAAGGTCGATCAATCGCGGCGGATCGTCTCCCGCCCGGGCGAGCAGCCGGGGCGCCGCGAACACACCGAACCGCTCGTCGAGCAGTACTTCCTGGTAGAGCTCGGGATAGCCCTGGCTGGTCGCGCGAATGGCGACATGAACATCGTGGTTGCGCAGCAGATCGATCACTTCGGTGTCGGGTACGACACGAATGCGGATGCTCGGATGGCGCAGGTAGAAGTCTTCCAGGCGCGGGACCAGCCACAGCGCGGCGAACTCCGGCGTGGTGGTGACGTTGAGGGTGTCCAGGTCCTTGCTCCGACGCTGCGTGTTGAGGACGACGGAAAGTTCGTACAGCATCGTGTGCGCCGACTTGAAGACGGTTTCGCCCGCAGCCGTCAGCACCAGCCCACTCGCCGTTCGCCGGAAGACGCTGGTGCCCAGCCATTCCTCAAGGCTCTTCACCTGCAGCGAAACCGCCGAAGGCGTGACCGACAGTTCGACAGCCGCGCGCTTCAGACTGCCCAGCCGGGCAACCGCCTCGAAGTACCTCAGCGCGTTCAGCGGCAAGTGATTGAACATGGCACCCCTGTCAATTCAGCTCTGCTCAAGGGGGTTGAGTATAGGGAAATTGAGCGCGGGCCCGAAATGCCGTTCCATGCGCTGAACGACCAGCGCACAGGTGCAACCATGCAGGGCCCGAAACGCAAGATCTTCCAGGCTGTCGCCTACGAACTGCTGGCGGTCTTCTGCATCACCCCGGCCTTCAGCCTCTTCTACGACAGCGGGCTGGCACACTCGACCGCATTGTCCCTGCTCATCTCGACCGTCGCGCTGAGCTGGAACATGCTCTACAACCATGCCTTCGAACGCATCGAGCGCACCCTGGAAAACCGCGAGCGCACCTTCGCCCGGCGGGTGCTCCACTCACTCGGTTTCGAAGGCGGCCTGACCCTCATCCTGGTGCCGCTGGTCAGCTACTGGCTGGGCATCAGCCTGCTCCAGGCGCTGATGACCAACCTGGCGCTGTTCGTGTTCTTCTTTTTCTATGCGTTCGCCTTCCAGTGGGGCTTCGACAAGCTGTTCGATGTGCCCGATTCGGCGAAGCCACAGGACGTGCCGGAGGTCGGTTGAAGACGCACCTCGGGAAAAATCTTCAGGCGTCAGGAAACTTGTCTGCGAACGCCCGGTCTGTAATGGCAAGCTGCCACAACCTTCGATCAGACCCGGATGGCAGCCCTTTCCTGTCGGTCTGATCTGGAGCCGCATCCACTTCTCCTTCCCTGCTTTTTCGGTGCTTTGCGCTGTGCCCACGCTCGCGCCCACGGAATGCGCGAGCCTTGATACCGATCGCTGATCACGAGACTTCTCGTAAGGAAACACCCATGAAACTCAAGGTATTGTTGCTGGGTTCGATTCTGCTCGCCTCGCCTTTGCTCCAGGCCTATGCCGACAGCTGCCGACCGAACTCCTACCACGGCATGGATTGCCGCCATGACAATGGCACGACCTCCAGCAGCCGGCGCAACTCCTATGGCGGACAGGACATCCGCTACAGCGATGGCAACTCCTCATCCAGCCGCCCCAACTCCTACGGTGGCCAGGACACCCGTTACAAGGATGGAAGCCAATCCAGCAGTCGGCCCAACTCCTATGGCGGCATGGATACCCGCTACAGCGATGGCAGCAGCGCCAACAGCCGACCCAACTCGTATGGCGGCCAGGACACGCGCTACAGCGACGGCCGGAAGTCCAGCAGCCGGCACAACTCCTACGGCGGAGAAGATACGAGATACTCCCGCTGATTCGAGGCAGCACTCGAAATAGCAACACGCACAGTCGGGGCCTGTCATGCAGGCCCCGACACTCAGGGCAGGTACAACCTGAACAACCCACCCCCCAACGCCCCGCCATTGGCAATCTCGATCCTGCCCGGCACGCCGTTGCGTTCATGCAGCGCCGCAATCCGCGCCGCAAAATACAAGCCCAGCCCGGTGCTCGCCGTGCTGTGTTCGATGCCCTGCACGTACTGGTCCTGCTGGGCGATCATCGCCGCCGGGAAGCCGGTGCCGTCGTCGTTGACGCTGATCACCAGCGCCTCGTTTTCCTCGCGCACGCTCACCAGCAGGGCATGCCCGGCATAGCGGGTGGCGTTGTTGATGATGTTGGAGATCACCGAGCCCACCAGTTCGCGGTCGAAGAAGCCCAGCGGCGTGGCTTCGTCGATCTCGTAGCGGGCAACGATGCCGCGGCTGTCGAGAATCTCCTGGTAGCCGGCGAGCAGGCCACCGATGAAGTCGTCGAGTTCGTGGTAGTCAGGCAGCATCGGCAACTGGTTGATCCCCAGTTTGTACAGGCCGAGCAACTGCACCAGCATACCGTTGAGGTGGACGAACTCGTGTTCGATCACCCCCTGCTCCGGGGCCTGCTGATGTCCTTCCGGCAGGCGCGCCAGCCACTGGCTGTGAGCCTGCATGAGCATGGCCAGCGAGTTCTTCATGTCGTGCACGGTGGAGGCGATCACCGTGGAAAAATCCAGCCCCGATTCCTTGTCCCTGGACATCATGACCCCACAGCGCGAATGCGCAGTTTGCGATAGCGCTCGTAGCGCGGATCGGTATCGGGAATGCCGGCCACCTTGGCCAGGCACTCGCGACACTCCTGCAGCACCGCCGCCGGCGGGTTCTCGCCGCCCAGGCGCAGCAGGGCCTGGGCGGTGTTGAGGGCGATGCTGATGTTCTTCGATTGCAGTTTCAGCGCCTTGCGGAACAGGTTCAGGGCGTCGTTCAACTGTCCGGCCTGGTAGCTGCGCACGCCCTGGCGATTGAGGTCGACCGCTTCGTTGCCGGCACCGAGGATGGCCGGGTCGTCGGTGAGCTTGGCGATGTTCTGCATGACCGCGTTGTCGTCGCCGTAGACCTCGACGCAGTTGCGCAGGATGTTCTTGCCGGCGTCTTCCTGCCCCAGCTGCTTGAGCTGGGCGGCGACGGCCAGGGCCGCCTCGGCGGAGAAGAACTGGTCCATGGTTTCCAGGCGGGCCATGGCCGCCTCGGTGAGCTTGGCGGCGGTCTCGGCATCGCCGGCCTGGGCCACGCCAGTGGCCTTGATCAGCCGGGCGCGCACCTGCAGGCCCTGGTCCTCGGCGTACTCCTTGGCGACATCGCCGAGCACCTGGTTGATCTCGACCCGGGTCCGCGCGTCGAGGCCGTTGCCAGCGTTCTTCTGGATCAGCGCCTGGGCCAGGCCGAGGTTGCTTTCCGGGTCCTTGAAGCGCGAGTTCTGGCCCTGGCTGACGGCCTGGCGATAGGCCCGCGAGGCGCCGTCGAAGTCGGCGTTGCCCAGGGCCAGCTTGCCCAGCAGCATCTGCCGCTTGACCGCCAGCGGCGACAGGCGCACGGCATCTTCCAGGACGTGCTGGGCACGGCGGGTCTCGCCACCGGCGATCAGCACTTCGGCCAGGCCGTCGTACAGCCCGGGCATCATCGAGAAGGCCTTGATCGCCTGCTCGTAGACATCCTTGGCCTGGCTCACCTGCCCGCGCTTGAACAGCAGCTTGCCTAGCGCCGAATAGGCCCAGGGCGTCGGCCGGTTGGCGAGGATGGCCTTGAGGAAGCGCTCCAGGTCTTCATGGCGGTTCAGCGCGGCCATGGCATCGGCGCGGTAGCGCAGGCACAGCGGGGCGAAGCGCGGGTCCTTCTTGCACAGTTGCTCGCAGGCCACCAGCACTTCCGCCGGACGCCCGCGGTCGAGGGCCTGGAGGATCGGCTTGAGCAGGGTCTTGCGCTGCACCAGCTTGTCCAGGCGCTGGGTCAGGCCGACGCGGTTGAACGGTTTGGTCAGGTAGGCGTCCGGCTCGTGTTCGAGGGCACTGAGGACCACGGCCTGGCTGCTCTCGGCGGTGATCATGACGAAGATCGCTTCGTGGCTGATCAGCTTGTCGAGCATCAGGTCCTCGAGCACCTGCTGGCCGTTCTTCTTGCCGTCGCCCATGTGGAAGTCGTGCAGGACGAAGTCGTAGCGCTTCTGCGCGCACATGCGGATCGCGGTCTCGCCGCTTTCGGCGGTGTCGACGTCCTTGATCCCCATCTCGCGCAGCATCGAGCGCAACGACGTGCGGAAGTCGGTGAAGTCATCGACGATGAGAAAACTCTTTTGGCTGTAGACCAGCATCCGCAAAACCTGTCTTGGAAATTATTGAAACACGCACGAAACACACACAAGGACAGGCCCGGCGCCCCCACGAGGGCACGCCGGTCACGCATGAGCGTCGGCCGTCGCCAGCAACCCGTGGCTTCCCAGCCGGTATTGATTGTCGCCACTGCGCTTGGCCTCGTACATCGCCAGGTCAGCGGCGTGGAGCAGCGTATCCATGCCTGTGGCGTGCTGCGGAAACACCGCCACGCCCAGGCTGCTGCCCACCTGCAGGATGCCTTCGGCCAGGCTGATCGGCTCGGCCAGGGTGTCAATCAGGCGGCGGCACAGCGCATGCAGTTGCGCCTCGCCGCCATCGCCCTCGGGCATCCCGTCGAGGATCAGCACGAACTCGTCGCCGCCGATCCTCGCTACGGTATCGGCAGCACGCAACATTTGCTTGAGCCGCCGGGCGATCTGCACCAGCACGCGGTCGCCGACGGCATGGCCGTGCTGGTCGTTGATGCGCTTGAAGCCATTCAGGTCGAGGAAGATCAGGGTCACCTGACCAGCGCTGGCACGGGCCTGTTCCAGCGCCTGCAACAGCCGATGCTCGAGCACCAGGCGATTGGGCAGGCCGGTCAGCGCGTCGCTGTGGGCCAGTTGCTGGAGCTGGGTGGCCCAGGCCTTTTCCTCGGTGATCTCGCGGACCACGCCGATCATCTTCACCGCCACGCCATCGGCATTGCGCACGATGTTGCCGGTCTCGCGCAGCCAGTGGACGCTGCCGTCGGGCCAGACCACGCGGTACTCCTCGTCGTGGTTGTTGCCGGTGGCGATACAGCGCAGTTCCCCGGCGCGGACCTGGGCGCGGTCGTCGGGGTGCACGGCGTTGCAGAAGCGCTCGTAGCTGGGGGTGATCTCGCCGACCTGGTAGCCGAACATGCCGTAGATGGCGTCGGACCAGTACAGCACCTCGGTGTCGATGTCCCAGTCCCAGGTACCGATCCGGGCGAAGTACTGGCTGCGCTGGTAGCGTTCGCTGTCGTCGCGGGGGGCGAAGCTCGGCGGGCTCTGCGGCTGGTTGTCGAGGCGGATCTGGCATACCGCGAGACGCGCGCGCAGACGCCGCTCGCGGCGTCGGGCGCGCAGCAGCAGGGCCAGCAGCATCAGCGATGTGCCAAGGGCGAGCCAGTCGAAGGCGGTCATGGGGCGGGGCCAGAAGAAGGAAAGCGGCGCTAAAATAGCTAATCGCCACCATCTGCGTCCAATTTTCCGCGCCCCGCTGTGCGCTAGTTCACTCCCGCCGCGGCGCCGGCGGCCTTGCGCTGGCGGCTGTAGTTCAACGCCCAGTGCGCCACCAGGCCGAAGATCAGGCCCCAGAAGGCCGCGGCCAGGCCCAGGAAGCTCATGCCCGACGCGGTCACCAGGAAGGTGATCAGGGCCGGCTCGCGCTGTTTTTCGTCGGCCATGGCACCGGCCATGCCGGTCATGATCGCGCCGAACAGGGCCAGCCCGGCCAGGGCGGCAATCAGCTCCCGCGGCAGTGCGGCGAACACCGAGGCCAGGGTGGCGCCGAAGGTGCCCATGAGGATGTAGAACAGACCGCAGGCGATCCCGGCGATGTAGCGCTTGCCCGGTTGTTCGTGGGCTTCACGGCCGGTGCAGATCGCCGCGGTGATGGCGGCGAGGTTGAAGCCGTGGGAGCCGAATGGTGCCAGCAGCACCGAGCCGATCGCGGTGACCGCGAGGATCGGTCGCGCCGGGGTGGTGTAGCCGGCGCTGCGCATCACCGCCATGCCCGGCACGTACTGCCCGGTGAGGCTGACCAGGGCCAGCGGCAGACCGATGTTGACGATGGCGTGCCAGCTCCATTGCGGGGTGATGAACACCGGTTCGGCCAGGGCCAGGGTCAGCGCCGAGGCGTTCAGTTGACCGAGCAGGCCGGCCACCGTGCAGCCGACGAGCAGCACCGAGAGAATCGCGTAGCGCGGCGACAGGCGCTTGAACAGCAGGTAGCTGGCGAACATCGCCAGGACCAGCGTCGGCTGCAGCTTGATCGAGGTGAACAGTTCGGCGCCGAAACGGAACAGGATACCGGCCAGCATCGCCGCGGCGATGGCCTTGGGCAGGCGGCTCATCAGGCGGTCGAAAGCGCCGCTGAGGCCGACCACGGCGATCACCAGCGCGGCGACGATATAGGCACCCACCGCCTCGGCCAGCGACACCTGCGGCAGCATCGAGACCAGCAGTGCCGCGCCCGGCGTCGACCAGGCGGTGATCACCGGCGCACGCAGGCGCCAGCTGAGCAGCAGGCCGGTGACGCCGCTGCCGATGGAAATCGCCCAGATCCATGACGACACCTCGGCCGGCGCCAACTGCGCCTCGCGGGCGGCCTGGAAGACGATGATCAGCGGGCCGGCGTAGGAAATGATCACAGCGATCAGGCCGGCGACGATCGCCGACAACGAACAGTCTTTTCTCAGGGACTCCATACAGCTCTCCAGTCAGCGGGGGGCAGGCAAATTGATTCGATTCATTTCAAATCTATTCGATTCAATCGAATCAATTCAATAGACTCAATTAAACAATTTGAAATATTCTTCACCCCTTCATGCCTGCCCGGGGTCCGCCCGGATTGCAGCGCGGCGAGGTCGGATTGCTGCGATGTGATAGGCTCGGCGCACTTGTTTGCCTCGGTAGTACGTCCATGTGGGTTCCCCAGCTCAATGCCTTCAATCAACCGGTCTACCTGTCCATCGCCGACGCGCTGGAGCGGGATATCGCCAGCGGCCAGCTGAAGCCGGGCGAGCGCCTGCCGACCTTGCGCGAACTGGCCCATGGGCTGCAGGTGACGCCGGGCACGGTCAGCCGGGCCTATGGCGAGGCGCAGCGTCGTGGGTTGCTGCAGGGCGAGGTCGGGCGCGGCACCTACGTGCGGGCGACGCCGCTGGCCGAGCCGCCGGCGCCGGAGCCGCAGGTGCTGCCCGCCAGCCTGTCGGCGGAACCGCGGGTGCTCGACCTGTCGATCATCAAACCGGCTGGCGACACCGCGTCCACCTGGCTGCGCGGTGCACTGGTGGAACTGGCCAATGGCACCGACTTCGCCCAATCCCTCGACTACGCCCCGGACGGTGGTCATCCGGCACACCGCGAGGCAGGCGCGCAGTGGTTGCGGCATGCCTTGCCGCAGGCCGTATGGCAGCAGGTGGTGATTACCGCCGGTGCCCAGCACGGCCTGTTGGTGGCGATCAGTGCGCTGACCGAAAGCGACGACCTGATCCTCTGCGAGTCGCTGTGCTACCCGGGGATCATTTCCCTGGCGCACAGCCTGCAACGGCGGTTGCGCGGCGTGGAGATGGACGAGGAAGGCATCATCCCCGCCTCGCTGCGCGAACAGTGCCAGCACGAGCGCCCGGCCATGCTGGTGTGCGTCGCCACCTGCCAGAACCCCACCACCGCGACCATGTCGCACCAGCGCCGGGCGGAAATCGCTGCCATCGCCGAGGAATTCGACTTCCTGATTCTCGATGACGACATCTACGGTTTCCTCGCCGCCGACACCACGCTGCGGCCGTTGGCCAGCTATGCGCCGGAGCGTTCGGTGTATCTCACCAGCCTGTCCAAGTCGGTGTTGCCGGCGTTGCGCATCGGCTACCTGTACAGCCCGCCGCGCCTGCTGTCGCGCCTGACCGCGATGGTCCGCAGCAGCGTGTGGATGCCCTCCCCGCTCACCGCGCAACTGGCCAGCAACATCATCGCGCAGGGGCTGGACCAGCGTCTGGTGCAACTGCAGCGGGACGAGGCGGCAAAGCGTCAGGCGCTGGCACGGGAAGTGTTGCCGGGCCTGAAGATCAAGGCCGAGCCGCACAGCTATCACCTCTGGCTGGAACTGCCGGAGCCGTGGAGCGCGGACGAGTTCGCCACCCTGGCGCGGGCGCAGGGGGTGAAGGTGCTCAGCGGATCGCAGTTCCAGGCGGAACGCAGTGGCGGGAGTCGTGGTGTGCGGGTGGTGCTGATGTCACCGACCCGGGAGGATGAACTGCGCTTTGCCTTGACCCAGTTGGCGAGCCTGGTGGGGGTTGCTGATCCGCGGCGGTTTTACTGACAGCGCCATCCTGCGCCTCGTGGATTCCCTGCTAGCCTGCAGAACGCCCCGGCGAACCGGGATCCCGACGCTATATGCCAGTGTTGAACCGACTATCCACAGAGCAGGCCATGGAGGCCTGCGCCAGGCAGTTCACACGATGCGCGATATTCACAAAAGGACTTGTCATGAATCGCAACGAAGCAGAACGCCTGCTCCAAAAGGCCCTGAATAACAACACGTCACAATTTCGTGATCGCCAGTGGGAGTCGATCGACGCCTTGGTCAATCACAACAAGAAACTGCTGGTGGTAGAGCGTACCGGGTGGGGCAAAAGCGCCGTTTACTTCATCAGCACCCGAATTCTCCGTGACCAGGGAAAGGGCCCGACCCTGATCGTTTCACCATTGCTGGCACTTATGCGCAACCAGATCGCGGCAGCGGAACGGCTTGGCATTCGGGCGGTGACCATCAACTCGACCAATCAGCAGCACTGGCGCGCGGCGAAACAGGCCGTGCAGGCAGGTAACGTGGATTGCCTGCTGATTTCTCCAGAGCGCCTGGCCAACGACGACTTTGTCGAAAACACGCTGCAACCGATCGCCGACCGGATCGGCCTGATGGTGATCGACGAGGCGCACTGCATCTCGGATTGGGGCCATGACTTCCGGCCGGACTACCGCCGCATCGTCAACATCATGAAGTTTCTCCCGGCCAACACCCCGGTACTGTGCACTACAGCCACCGCCAACGACCGGGTGGTGGAGGATATTCGCCAGCAATTCGAAGCTATCGTCATCCAGCGTGGACCGCTGGTCAGGGAAGGTCTTTCGCTGCTGAACCTCCGTGTGGAGGGGCCCATCAAGCGTCTCGCCTGGCTTGCCCGAATAATCCCGGAGATGCCGGGCACAGGCATCGTTTACACCCTGACAAAGCGTGACGCCAATATGGTGAGTACATGGTTGCAATCCCGAAACATTGCTTCGGCGGCCTACTACAGCGGCGTCACTCATGAAGACTTCGTCGACTCGGATGCCTATCGTCAGCACCTGGAAGACGCCCTTCTCAACAACCAGCTCAAAGTGCTGATCGCCACGAGTGCACTGGGCATGGGCTATGACAAGGCAGATCTAGCCTTCGTCATTCACTATCAGACCCCAGGCTCCGTGATTGACTACTACCAGCAGGTTGGTCGAGCGGGACGTGGTATCAGGTCCTCGCTAGGCGTACTCCTCTCAGGCGCGGAAGATGCCGCCATTCACGCCTTTTTCCGCACCTCGGCTTTCCCGCCAGCGGGACAGATGAAACGTGTACTGGATGCCCTTGAACAACACGATGGCTTGACTGTTCAAGAACTGGAAGAGCACAGCAACCTCCCTCAGTCCCAGATCGAGAAGGTCCTGAAGCTGCTGAGTGTCGAAAACCCCGCGCCGCTCATCAAGCTGGGCAGCCAATGGCGACGTACTCGGCACCCCTACGAATTTGACGAAGTACGGGTCAAGCGCCTTTCTCGGCGCAGAGAAGAAGAATGGGAGCAGATTCAAAATTATCTTGAAGAGCGCGGTTGCCTGATGAATTTCTTGCGCCGAGCCCTGGATGATCCAGACGGTGAGCCGTGCGGTACATGCATCAATTGCGGAAATCAAAAATTGCCGTTGGATTTCGTCGAGCCTGGCGTTGTCCATCTGGCGGCAGCCTTCCTTCAAAGGGCAGAGGTTCCCATAAAGCCACGAAAGCGTATCGCCAGGGGCGTATTCAGAGAATATGACTTTCCGAACAACCTGCCGCTGGATCGACAAGCAGAGGAAGGACGGGTGCTATCCCGGTGGCGGGATGGCGGCTGGGGAGATTTGGCGGCAGAAGGCAAGGCCGAAGGTCATTTCAGCGATAAGCTCGTCCAGGCCATGGCAGATATGATCCAGAAACGCTGGCAACCACTGCCAAAGCCGGCCTGGCTGTGTTGTGTGCCCTCCCTGGACCATCCCGAGCTGATCCCCGCCTTCGCCCGGAGACTGGCGGACACGCTGGGTATCCCCTTCATCGGTTGCGTGAAGAAAATCAAACCCAACCAACCGCAAAAACTTCAACAGAACAGTTTCCATCAATGCCGCAATCTCGACGGTGTTTTCCAGATCGATGAAGGTATCCTTCCCGGACCGGTGCTGCTGGTCGACGACATGATCGACTCCGGCTGGACATTCACCGTCATCTCGGCCTTGTTGCGCAGGGCAGGCAGTGGCCCGGTCTACCCGGTGGCGATTTCTTCTACGGCAAGCCAGACATGATGAACACCAATACCCAGGCGATCCTGCTATTGACCGCCCACTTCTCCAGATCAGCCAAGGACAGCGTGAAACCACTGTCCCCTACGGAGTGGGGACGTTTCGCCCAGTGGCTCAACGAGGAGGGCAAAACGCCGGCCGACCTGCTGATCGGCGAAACACGCTTTCCTTTGCAGGGATGGAATGATCGCGCCGTCCCGCTGGAACGTATCGAGCAACTTCTCAATCGCGGCCATTCACTGGCCCTGGCACTGGAGAAATGGAGTCGAGCGGGTATCTGGGTTCTGACACGCTCCGACGCGGACTACCCGCGCGCGCTCAAACATCGCCTGCGCAATGACGCCCCTCCCGTTCTGTTCGGCTGCGGAAATGTCCAACTGCTCAATTGCATGGGGGTCAGTGTCGTCGGTTCACGAAGCGCTGCGCAGGCGGATCTCGACTATGCCCACGAACTTGGGCGACGCATCGTCGAGGCTGGCTACACCGTGGTTTCCGGCGGGGCAAAAGGTATCGACGAGACGGCAATGCTGGCAGGCCTGAGCAACAATGGTCCCGTGGTCGGCATCATGGCGGATGGCCTTCTGGCGGCCGCCACTGCTGCGAAATGGCGACAGGGACTGGTCGACGACAATCTCGTTCTGGTATCGCCGTTCCATCCGGAAGCCGGCTTCAATACCGGTAATGCCATGGCCCGCAACAAATACATCTACTGCGTGGGACAAGCGGCCGTAGTTGTTCATTCAGGCATGTCGGGAGGCACCTGGACCGGCGCTCTGGAGAACATCAAGAAGGCGTGGGTGCCCCTCTGGGTCAAACCCACCGCGGACGCCAATGCCGGCAACTCGACGCTGGTTTCACGCGGTGCGCATTGGCTGCTGTCCGACACGGATAAACTCCATGTTCCTTCATTGATCGCCAACGAAGCGGGTGCAGCGTCGCCAGCCAGCAGTATTTCAGTTCAGGAAGAACGGCCCACCGTCGAGTACGCAATACAGGACGAGCAAGGTTTCTATGAGTTGTTCCTGCGCAAGATGCAGCAATTCGACAATGCCGTGACCATCGAAGAAATGATGACGAAATGGCATTTGCCCAAAAGCCTGTTGAATGAATGGGTGAAACAGTCCATTCAGGAAGGTCGGGTGAAGAAGCTGGAAAAGCCGGTGCGCTATCAGTTCGTAGAACAGGGCCAGATGGGGTTGCAATTGGGCTGACCAGGCAAGAGCGAGGTTGCCCTTGGGGACCGCTTCACGGTCCTTCGCAGGCAGGCCTCGCTTCTGCAGTGCCGGTTCCGGCTCAACGAGAGATCAGCGCACAAACACCTGCGCCGTAGTAATCGCCATGTCCCCACCCGGCAAGGTGATCTTGCCCAGCGGCTTCAGGCTGTCGGCATCGAAGATCGCCACGTCGTTGTACGTCCCCGCCAGATACACCTTGCTCCCCGCCCGGTTGATCGAGATGCAGTAGTACGAGTGATCCAGGGTCGCGGCCTTGACCAGTTTCTTCTCCTTGATGTCGTACTTGGCCAGCCTGTTCAGCACGCCATACACCAGGTTCGGATCCTTCGGCGAACGCATGCCGCTGAAGTAGATCTCGGTCAGCGGACCGAAATCCACGGTCTGGGTCTTGCCGGTCTTCAGGTCGATGTTGAAGAAGCCATAGAGGTTCTCCGCGGTCGCCGGATCCTGCTTCTCGTCGGTGTATTTCGCCGTGGTGTAGAGCAGCGAGAAATCATGCCGCCAGGTCTGCTGGTTCCACACGTAGAGCACGTCCGGCGCACTGTAGTTGGGACGCTTCCAGCTGCGACTCGGCACGATGACCTCGAACTTGCCGGTCTTCACGTCGACCTTGTAGATGTCCGGCCCGGCCACGTACAGCGTGCCGTCGTCGCCGCTCTGCATGATGGTCAGCTGGCGCGGCGCCGGGAAGCTGCGCAACGGCTTGGCATCCAGCCCGCCATCGGTGCCATAGACATCCAGGCGCGGCGCCTGCACTTCGTAGTGGTCGCTGAACAGCTTGGTCGGGTTGGCGACGGTGTAGATCTCCTTGCCGTCATGACTGACGGTGAAGGAGAACATCGAGCGCGCCTTCTCCCCCGGCTGCTGGGTGATGCTGGCGTGGAACACCTGTTTGCAGCTGTCCAGCTCGACTCCGTAGATATCGGCGTAGTGGTTGTTCAGCACGTAGGCGATGCGCCGGTCCGGCGACAGCTGCACCGAGCCCGGGCCGAAGGCATCGGGCATGGCGCAGGTCTTGAACAGCTTCTCACTGGCCAGGTCGATGACGTGCAGGTTGTTCGGGTAGTTGGTGACCACCATGTATTCGTCGCCGGCATTCAGCGGCGTGCCTGCGTCGGCCGCCTGGGCCGTACCGACAGCGGCGCCGAGCGCCACCAGGGCGGCCAGGCCGCGGGTTGCAATCTGGAGCATGCGGATATCCCTCTTCTTGTTCGCCTGGGGGCTCATTTGTCGTCCGGGAACACGGTCCCGAGGTTGCGCCAGCTGTCCCCGGAGGACTGCGCGTCCTTGTTCCAGTCGGGGAAGGTGCTCATCATGTCCGGCACCTGGGCCGGCCACCAGCAGGGGTCGGAGCAGCCGTAGAGGTCCGACTCCATCGGCTGGCACAGCGACGAGACACCACCGAAGGCATCGATTTCCCAACCCGGGTCGGTGGTCGAGGCGCAACCGGCGATCGAGTTCATCGCCAGCACTTCCTCAATGCGGTTTTCCTCGGCGGCCTGTTCCAGTTTCAGCGCTTTGTTGTTGATCGGTTTCAGATGCTTCATGTCAGTGGACCTTGCGCGCGGTGATGTAGCGGCTGATGAAGGCCGGGTTCTCGGCCATGATCCGGCTGTAGACTTCGATGCCGAAGTCCACCCAGTCACGCATCAGTTCGCAGTAGTGGTAGGTCGGATGAGTCGGGTCGCCGTAACGGGCGTAGCTCTCGTGGTAGCAGCCACCGGAACACAGGTTGCGGATGCGACAGCTGTCACAGCCGGTGTTGGTGCGGTCCAGGCGCTGCGAGAGGAAGTCGTTGAGCTCGACCTGCTTCACCCCGCTGTGGACGTTGCCAAAGGTCGGCAGCGACGAGCCGGTGAAGCGATGACAGAGGTTCAACTCGCCCTTGTGGTCCACCGCCAGCATCTTCAGGCCCGCGCCGCAGGGCAGCGCCTTCTTGTGCCCCTCGTGGATGTCGGTGAGCAGCTGGTGCAGGTTGGAGAAACCGATATTGCGATGCTCCAGCGCCGCCTCCAGGTAGCGCCGGCCGAGAGCCTTCATGTTGGCGAAGACCTCGATCAGTTCCTCGCCGCTGAGGTTGTAGGCGCTGATATCGCCTGACGTCACCGGGGCGAAACCGACTTCGGCGAAACCCATCTCGTTGAACAGGTGGTTCCAGATGGTCTCGATGTCGGTGACGCCCTTGGTCAGGGTCACCCGTGCCCCCACCGGGCGGCTGTCGTAGCGTGACAGCAGCATGTCGGCCTTGCGCCGCACCACGTCGTAGGTGCCCTGCCCGCCCACGGTGATGCGGTTGCGGTCGTGCACGGTCTTTGGCCCGTCGATGCTCACCGACAGCCCGAAACGGTGGGCATTGAGGTAATCGACGATCTCCTCGGTGAGCAAGGTGGCGTTGGTGGTCATGACGAACTCCACGCGCTTGCCCGCCTCGGCGAAACGCCGCTCGCAGTAATCGACCATGTACTCGATCAGCTTGCGATTGCTCAACGGCTCGCCGCCGAAGAACACCACGGTGTAGACCGGCTCGTCCGGCGACTCCCTGAGCAGCATCTCCACCGAGGCCACAGCGGTCTCGACGTCCATGCGCTTGCCCGCCGAGGGCTTGTCCAGGTCTTCCTTGTAGCAGTAGGTGCAACTCAGGTTGCAGCCGGTGTTGACGTTGAGCACCACGGTGTTCAGCGCCGTGCGCTCGACCCGCTTGAGCGCCGTCTCCGGGCTCAGCGGCGAGCCGTCGCTGACCAGTTCCAGGGCGATCAGCTCGCGCAGGGTCTCGTTGATCTCAGCACCGTCGAAACGCGCCGCCAGGCGCTGCACCAGGGCATCGCTGGAGCAGCTTTCGCGGCGCAGTGCGTCGATGATTTCCCCGGTCAGAGCATCGCTGGCGAACAGCGAACTGCTGGGGATGTGGAACAGCATGCGGGCATCGTCGACCCGCACTTCATGCAGATTGCGTTCTACCAGGTTCAGGATGGCGCCCATCACAACCTCCTCGAAAACTCGGATATGGCCAGGTCAAACCGCCGGACTCACGGGATCGGCGGGTTGTTCCAGCGCTGGATGGTCACGATCATCTGGCCCTCGCCGGTGCGCGCCTTGCCGGCGTCGTCCACGGCGGCGATGACCTTGAGGTTGCCGGCGTTGTTGGTGGACATCTTGCGCGCCGGGTTCGGTCCGGCATCGCCCGGGGTGAAGACACCCGTATCGGCCTGCATCACACCGGCGAACTTGACGTCCTCATCCTCGCGGGCGCGCTCGTCGAACGGCTCGACCTTCCACCTGGCCGGGAACACGCCGATGCGATAAGCCTTGCCATCGGCACCCTGGCCCCAGGCCTCGGCGTCGAAACGGCCCTGGACCTTCGGCGTGGAACCACCGTTGTCACCCACGCGCGCCACCGAGAAGGCCGGAACCACCTTCACTTCGGCGATCTCGCGGTACAGCGCCAGTTGCTGGCCACCCAGGGCACCGACCTTGACCTCCTGCAGACCGCTGGCAGCATCGGCGGCGGCCTTGACCCGGACCTTGATCCGTTGCGGGGTGTTCTCGATCACCTGCAGCACTTGCACGCCCTTGCCGAACGATGGCGTGCCGTTGAGGCCGCTGCCGACCAGGGTCAGCTCGCTTTCGCTGCCCGCCTTCACATAGCCCGGCTGTACCGCCAGCAGGCGCGCCTTGCCCTGCTGCGCGGCAGTGAAATCGAGGCCGCGTTCGTCGTGGGTCTTGTCGAACATGCGCCCGCTCAACTGGCCGTTACTGGCGGCGAACACCTGGCGCATGCTCACGCCATCGACGTCCACCGTGCCGCGCCATTCGTAGCCGCTGTACAGCACCGCGCTGCCCTCGCCTTTGAACGGCGTGCCGTCGGCGTACTGACCGTCGAGGCTGACCTTGAAGCGGTCGCCGTCCTCGGCGCTGACCTTCATCACCCCGTTGAGCTCACCCTTGCCCGGCAGATGGCCGCTGAAACTCCAGTCGCCGGCCAGGGTCGCGGCCTTGGGCATGGACTTGCGCCAGTCGCTCCAGGCCTGGGTATCCAGCGGATATTTCTGCGCCAGCAAGGGGACCATGTCCTTCTTCGCCAGCTCGAACCAGTCACGGTCGCGGGACATCGCCTGGTATTCCAGCGACGGCCACTGGCCGAGGTGGAAGTTCACCAGCCGCTCCCACTCCTGCGCCGGCCGCCGCTGCAGGGCGATCCGCGCCCCGGAGTGACAGCGGGCACACATCTGCTTGGTGGGTTCTTCGATCTGCTCGACGGTGTTCAGCCGCCGTTCGAGGGCGTAGCGCACACCGTCGGTTTCGCTGGGCGCCAGGCCCTGGGTGTCGGCGAGGTACTTGACCAGGGTGCGCCGGTCCTCGTCGCTGATCTGCAGCTGGTGCATGGTCTGCATGCGGCCGATGGTCATCAGCCAGCCTTCCGGGGTCTTGCGCTGGTGGCTGATGCGGCTCAGGGCATCGTTGCCCTCGGGCAAGTGGCAACCCTGACACGTCTCCATAAGGATCTGCCGGCCCTCCCGGGCCTGACTGACCTGGGGCTGCAAGGCAAGGCTGACCGCCACTGCCAGCAGGCCACCGGCGCTGGCGAACCTGAGTGTTCTCTTCATCGATGACTGACCTCCCACGGGGTTCTTCTTATTGTTCGTACACTTCTTATAGGTCTCTTCCGTCGGCCACATTGGGCAGAGCGCACACCGAAGAGCCGCTTGCAGGGGTCGATACATATTGCGTGCCAAACGCTGCAGGCGCCGGTTTACATGGCTTGCAGGCCACGACAGACAAGCCTTTCGACTCGTTTCGCGACAGATGAGACAGCCTGAGACAGTCCGATACAGCTGTCTCAGGCCAATGAGACAGTCTCAGCGACTGTCGCATTTTGCGACAACCGGCAGACCGGCCAGTGCCCGCCGTCCCACGGCGCGGCCTTGGTTTCATCGGGCCCGCGCCGGTATTGGCGACCTTGGCACAGCGGTTGCCATGTCCTGGCATTCACTCACAAGAAAGAGGTCTGCCATGTCCACCACTGCCCCCCTGCATCCGGCCGTCGAGGCCTTCATCCGGCGCGCGCCGACCATGTTGATCGGCGCCGACTGGGTCGAGGCCAGCGATGGCGAGCGCCTGACCCTGCGCAATCCGGCCACGGGCGAGGCACTGTGCCAGGTACCGGCGGCGACGCCGGCCGATGTGGCACGGGCGGTGGGTGCCGCGCGCCAGGCCTTCGATGATTCGGCGTGGAGCCGTGCCCGCCCGCGCGAGCGGCAGAACCTGCTGCTGCGCCTGGCCGACCTGATGGAGCGCGATGCCGAGATCCTGGCCCAGCTGGAATGCCTGAACAACGGCAAGAGCGCGGTCGTGGCGCGGGTGATGGATGTGCAGTTGTCCATCGACTTCCTGCGCTACATGGCCGGCTGGGCGACCAAGATCGAAGGCCATACCGTCGACGTATCGCTGCCACTGATGCCCGACGACCAGTTCCATGGCTTCATCCGCCGCGAAGCGGTGGGTGTGGTCGGCGCCATCGTCGCCTGGAACTTCCCGTTGCTGCTGGCCTGCTGGAAGCTCGGCCCGGCCCTGGCGACCGGCTGCAGCGTAGTTCTCAAGCCCGCCGACGAGACCCCGCTGAGCGCCTTGAAGCTGGCCGAGCTGGTACTCGAGGCTGGCTACCCGAGCGGCGTGCTCAGCGTGGTCACCGGGGTCGGCGCGGTCGCCGGCGATGCCCTGACCCGCGACCCGCGCGTCGACAAGCTGACCTTCACCGGCTCCACCGCCGTCGGCCAGCACATCGGCCGGGTGGCCATGGACAACATGACCCGGGTCACCCTGGAACTGGGCGGCAAGTCGCCGACCATCGTCATGGCCGACGCCGACCTCGCCACCGCTGCCGCGGGCGCGGCCCAGGCGATCTTCTTCAACCAGGGCCAGGTGTGCTGCGCCGGCTCGCGCCTGTACGTGCACCGCAAGCACTTCGACAACGTGGTCGCGGACATCGCCGGGATCGCCAACGCCATGAAGCTGGGCAACGGCCTCGACCCGAGCGTGCAGATGGGTCCGCTGATCTCCGCGCGCCAGCAGAAACGTGTGTTCGACTACATCGAGCAGGGCCGCGGCAGCGGCGCCACCATCGCCTGCGGCGGCGAGCAGTTCGGCCCGGGCTACTTCGTCAAGCCGACGGTGATCGTCGACGTCGACCAGAAACACCCGCTGGTGCAGGAAGAAATCTTCGGCCCGGTGCTGGTGGCCATCCCCTTCGATGACGAAGCCGAAGCGCTGCGCCTGGCCAACGACAGCCCGTACGGGCTGGGGGCGAGCATCTGGTCGAACAACCTGGGCGCGGTGCACCGCATGATCCCGCGCATCAAGTCCGGTTCGGTCTGGGTCAACTGCCACAGCGCACTGGACCCGGCACTGCCGTTCGGCGGCTACAAGATGTCCGGCGTCGGTCGCGAGATGGGTGCGGCGGCGATCGAGCACTACACCGAGCTCAAGTCGGTGTTGATCAAGCTTTGAAGAATTCAGGTGCCAGATGCTCAGTGGCTGATCGGGGCTGATCATCACAAAGCGAGGGCGGTAGTGCCATCGTGGGGTCTGGTGCCTGACCCATACCGTTGAAGGCGCGACATGGGTCGTGTGGAAGCTGGCAAGCCAGTTACCCCAGGGTCCGTGTCGCGCCTTTACCTTGTTTCAGGGGCGGTAGCCCTGACTCAGCAACCAGCTACGCACGTAGCGCTGCTGTTCGGGGCTCAATGGCGCCAGCACCTGTTCGGCAGGTTCATCACGCAAGCGGCTGACCAGCGGCGCCAGCTCGACACCATTCAGGTGCCAGATACCCAATGGCTGATCGGGGCTGATCACCACCTGCGCAAGGTCCACCAGGCCCTCGCGCAGCACTGGCGCCTGCTCTATGCGCAGGCTGGAGAAATCCGCTTCGGCATGCACTGGCTCGGCATCCGGCCAGTTGCGCCGCGCCTGCCAGAAGGGCTCGTCGGCCCACCGCCGTTCCTCCAGGTAGAAATCCCGCCCCAACCGGGCGAAACGCCAGAACAGGTGCTCGACCCGCTGCTGATGAAAACGCAGGGCCAGGTCGCGGCGTTCGGGATGGCGCAGCAGGGTGTTGATCACCGCCGGCGCCTGCAGGGCCGAAGACAGCGACTGGAAGATGCCGTTGCCCGACAGCGGATCCACCGCCATCGCCGCATCCCCTACCCGCAGCCAGTTGGCAGCGCCGCAAAGCGGCGTGAGGATCGCCGTGCTGCTGCGCGCATGGAGTTGCAGGTCGTGTTCCTGGTCGCTGTCGAAGAAGGCCCGGGCCAAGGGCGACTGCCAGCGCCGCTCACGGCAGAACTCCAGCAGTGCGGCTTTGTCCGGCAACGCGGAGGCGGCGACATCCAGGGTCCACTGCCAATAGCAGCGGCCATCGGCCTGGCGGGCCATCCACACCCAGCCGTCGGACTGGCTTTCCACGGCGCTGGCGCTCTTGCCCGGCGGCCCCTGCCAACGGTTGAGCAGGCTGAGGGTTTCCGGCCCTCGCGCGGCACGGCCGAGGGATCGGTCATGCTGCGGCGCCTGGCGGCCCCGGGCCTCGACGTGGAAGTCGGCGCTCAGGGGCGCCGCGCCCTCCAGTTCGATCAGGCTGCGCCCCTGCTCCTGGTGCACCGCCAGCACCCGCGCCTCGATCACCCGGATGCCGGCGTGGTGCAGGTCATCACGCAGGCCCTGGTCGAACCGCGGGCGGTCAAGAAGGAATTCGACATTGCGGCTCTGCGCCTCGCTGTTCCAGCGCGCATGCCGCCGCGAGGGCTCGCCGGCCACCGTCAGGGCCCGGCTCAGGCCGACCCCGCGCAGCGCCTCCAGCACCCGCTGGGAAACCCCTTCCAGCGCGGCGAAGCGGCGCCACTCGCTGACCACGCAGACCTCGTAGCCCATGCGCTTCAGGCCCAGGGCCACCGCGGCGCCGGCGGGGCCGGCACCGAGCACGACGACGGCGCTCACGCCCGGCCCCGGTATTCGCGGCCGCGGTAATGGGCGTTGTGCAGCAGCCAGGCCATCACCAGCGCGTTGCTGGCATGCGGCTGGTCACGCAGGAACGCGGCGATATGCCCGGTCAGCGCCGCGCAGCCGAAACTGGCACCGGACAGCGGACTCTCCTTGGCCCGCACGCAGGCGCCGAAATCGGCCTGGGGGCTGTCCAGCCAGCTCCACTCATCGCGCTGGCAACGGGCATCGCCGGTGATGCGCAGCACGCCCGGATAGGCGGCGGGATACACCGGCAGGCCCTGGGCCGGGGTCGAGGCGCAGATCAGCACGCCGGCGTCCTGGGCCGCCGCGCAGGCCTCGCGCAGCGCCGGGCGATCCTCGCGCAGGCCGAGGCTGAGATTGATCAGGCGCACGCCGCGCATGACCAGCCATTCGATCCCGGCGGCGACCTGCAAGGCGCTGGTGATGCCGCGCTCGTCGAACACCTGGGCGACATGGATCGGCAGGTCGCCCGCCCCCGCCGCGATCAGTTCGACCACCGCCGTGCCGTGGCCCAAGGCATCCTCCCGCGCCGCCTGTTCGCTGACGCCAACCGCTGCCAGCTGGAAGCGCCGGGCATCGGCCAGGCGCTCCGGCGGACCGCCGCTGTCGACCACGCCGATGCGTACCTCAGACATGCCCGGCCTCCCGCACGCGCAGTCGACCGTCCTGCAGCAGCAGGTGCAGATCGGCATTGGCCAGGGTCGAAGGGCGGTGGCTGACCAGGATCCGGGTCCGGTCGGCGAACAATTGGTCTATCGCGGCAATCACTTCTCGCTCCGTGTCTTCATCGACTTGTGAGGTGGCTTCATCCAGCACCAGCAGCAGGGGATTCTGGAGCAATGCGCGAGCGATGGCGATACGTTGTTTCTGTCCGCCGGAAAGTTGCTGGCCGCGCTCGCCCAGCGGGCTGTCCAGCCCTTGCGGCAGGCTGGCGATCAGGCCGTCCAGGCGCGCCAGGCGGGCGACCTCGGCAATGGCTTCGCGGCTGGCCTCGGGCACGCTGTAGGCGAGGTTGTCGGCCAGGCTGCCGCGAAACAGCACGATATCCTGGCTGACCACCGCCACGCGCTGGCGCAGGGCATGCAGATCGAGTTCGCGCAGATCGACACCGCCCAGCAGGATCTGACCGGCCTGGGGATCGTAGAAGCGTTGCAGCAGGTCGATCAGGGTCGACTTTCCGGCGCCGGACATGCCACTCAAGGCCACCTTGCAGCCGTGCGGGATGCTCGCCTCGACCTGCTGCAACAGCGGCGGGCGTCCCGGATGGGCGAAGCACACGCCGCGCAGTTGCAGGTCGCCGCGTTCCGGCATCGGCGTTGTCCGCGCCGGGCTGTCCACCTCCGGCGCCACCCCGCGCAACTCCATGACCCGGCCCAGGCTGACGCTCATGCGCTGCACTGCCACATACAGGCCGAGCAGGCTCTGCACCGGCCCGACCGCCATACCCAGGTAAGTGGAAAAGGCGATCAGCGCGCCCAGTTGCCAGGTGCCCTGCACCACCCAGTAGCCCCCCACCAGAAAGGCGCAGGCGCGCGACAGCGAGGTCAGGGTGCCGGGCACCGCCTGGGTGAAGAATTCGGTGACCTGCACGCGCAACAGCTGGTTCATGTAGCCCTGCCCCAGCCCGTCGAGCCGCCGCGCCTCGCGCTGTTGCTGACCAGCGGACTGGATGAATTTCATCGCCGGCAGGGTCTCCACCAGGAACGACGAGACGTCCGCCGAGCGCTCGCGCAACTGACGCACCTCGCGCTCGACCTTGCGCCGCATCCAGCGCAGCCAGAGCACGTCCAGCGGGATCAGCAGCAGCGCCAGCAGCGACAGCTGCCACGACAGCATCAGCAGCATGCCCACGGCGCAGACCAGGCCGATCACGCTGGACACCGCGGAGAACAGCGAGTCCACGGCGAAGCGCTGGATCTCGGCGACATCGCCGTCCAGCCGCGACATCAGGTCGCCCAGGCGGCGCTGGCCGTAGAAGCTCGGCGACAGGCGCTGCAGGTGGCGATACAGCGCATCGCGCAGGGCAAACAGGATGCGCCCGGACAGCCGCGTGTGCAGGTAGCGATTGAGACCGGAAAGCAGCGTGCCGAGGATGCCGGCGAGGACCATCAGCCCGGCGATCGACGCCAGCCGCGCAAAGTCCTTGGCCAGCAAGCCGTCGTCGATCAGCAGCTTGGTCAGCCAGGGCTGCACCAGCACCAGCGCCGTGGCGCACATCGACAGCCCCAGCAGGCCGGCGATGGCCAGCCGCTGCGGGCGGATGAAGCCGTACAGCCAGTGCAGGGCATCACGCAGGGCGGGTCGGTCCTGATGCTCGATCAGGCGGCTGAGCAGACGCTGGATCACGGTGCGATCCGTTTGAGCTTGCGGTACAGCGTGGCCCGGCTGATCCCCAGGGCGACCGCGGCGGCGGTGGCGTTGCCATGATGCCGGTCGAGGGCCTGGCGGATCAGCTCCAGCTGGCTGTCACGCAGGTTCTCCGGCTGCGCCCCGGGCGCGCCGCTGCGCAGTTCATCGAGCAGCGGCTCCGGCAGGTGGTCGATGTCGAGCACCTGCTCGCCCTCCTCGCGCATGGCCAGGAGCAGGCGCAGGCTCATCTCCAGCTGGCGGATGTTGCCCGGCCAGTGATAGGCCTCGAACAGCCGCATCAGTTCGTCGGACAGGCGCACGCCGTGGCCACCGAGGCTGCCCAGCAGGCTGTCGATCAGCGCCGCCAGGTCGTCGCGCTCACGCAGGGCCGGCAGGCGCACGCTGATGCCGTTGATGCGGTAGTAGAGGTCTTCGCGGAACTGCTGGTCGGCCACCTGCTGCTTGAGGTCGCGGTGGGTGGCGCAGATCAGGGCGATATCCAGGTCCTGCTCCTGGGCCGCGCCCAGCGGCGCCACCTTGCGCTCCTGCAATACCCGCAGCAGCCGGGCCTGCAGGGCCAGCGGCATGTCGCCCACTTCGTCGAGGAACAGCGTGCCGCCATGGGCCTGTTGCAGACGGCCGACCATGCCGCCACGACGCGATCCGGTGAAGGCACCCTCGCGGTAGCCGAACAGTTCCGACTCGATCAGGCCCTCGGGGATCGCCGCGCAGTTCACCGCGATGAACGGTTTGCTGGCACGCGCGCTGTCCTGGTGCAGGGCACGGGCGACCACTTCCTTGCCGCTGCCGGTCTCTCCCAGCAGGACCACCGGCAGGTCGCTGGCCAGGCCCTGGCGGGCCATGCGCAGGGTGCGGGCGAAACGGGCGTTGCCGGCCCCCAGCGACGCCAGCGTGGGCGAGACGGAGGCCGGCGCGGCGCGGCTGACGGTCGCCGGCAGCGACACCGCCAGCGAGCGCTGCGGCAGGTGCAGGGTCTTGTAGTGGAAGGCGCCCTTGGCGGTCTCGACGCTATCGACCTGGCCTTGCTGCAGGCGCGCCAGCCACTGTTCGACACGCATGCCCAGCAGGCTGTCGCAGCGCTGGCCGATCAGGCTGGCACGCTCGCAGCGCAGCAACTGGCAGGCCTGGTTGCTGGCGGCGAGGATGCGCCCGTCCAGGCTGATCGCCAGCAGCCCCTGCCAGCAGGAATCGAGGTACTGCCGGCGGCTGTGGAACGCCAGGACGATCTGTTCCGGGAAGCTGTTGCGGAACAACCGGCTTTCGATCTGCATCACCGCCATGGCCAGCAGCGCGGTGCGGTCGTGCAGGCGTCCGAGCGGGCCCTGGCGGGTCAGGTCGAGGACGCCGAACAGTTCGCCCTGCGGGCAGTGGATGGGCACCGAGGTGCAGGAAAAGTCGCTGAGGCGTTCGAGGAAGTGTTCGCCGCAATCGATCTGCACCGTGCGCGCCTCCACCAGCGCGGTGCCCAGGGCGTTGGTGCCGCGGGTCGCCTCGCTCCAGCAGGTGCCGGGGGCGATATCGTCGAGGCCGCGGCGCTTGAGCACGCCGGACTCGCCCTGGATGGCAAGGATGGTGGCGTCGGCGTTGGCGAGGATGATCAGACTGTCTTGCCCCTGACGCGCGCCGAGAAAGTCCAGCTCGGCGCTGGCGGCATCCAGCAGCGGGCGATTGCAGGCCAGCAGCAGGTCGAGGCTGGCGGCGGAAGTCAGGCTGATTTCCTGGCCGGCGTTACCGGTGACCCCATGGTCGAGACTGCGGCGCCAGGAGGCATCGATTTCGGCACGCAGGAAACCGTCGGGCAATTGCCCCTCGACGGACAGGCGTTCGCGGGCAAGACGGGGATTCGAGGTCGGGGGAGTTTTTATTGTGCTCATCGGCGGCTCCGGATCGGTTATCCGATACAAGCAAGACCTGCGCCATGTCCCTTTGGTAACACTTCCCTGGAAACCCGTGGAGATGACTGGCCGCGCTCCTACGGAGAGTTTGGAGTATAAGCCTGTTACAAAAGCCCCAGTGACTTGGCCCGGGCCACCGCCTGGGTGCGCCGTTCGACCCCCAGCTTGCTGTTGATATGACTCGCGTGGGTCTTCACGGTGTGCAGGGAGATGAACAGCTGCTCGCTGATTTCCTGGTTGGAACAGCCCTGGGCGATCAACTTGAGCACCGCGTGTTCGCGCACACTCAGGGTTTCCGCGCTGATGGCGCTTTCCTGGCTCGGCAGCAGGGCGAGCAGGCTGCCCTGGGTCGGGCTCGAAGGTTGCGCCTGCAGTTGTTCGCGCAACCAGTCGGGGTGTTCGTTGAGCAGTCGCTGGAACGGTTGCAGCGCGCCCCCTCGCGCGGCATCGAGGGCCTGGGCCAGACGCTCGCGCGCGCCCGCCTGCTCACCCTGGGCCAACGCCAGCCCGACCTGCTGGCACAGCGCGACCAGGCACAGCAGTTGCCCGCCACTGGCCTGGCCACGATTGAGCAGCGCCTGCAGCCGCTGCCCGGCCTGGGCGAGGCGCCCTTGCGCCTGCTCCAGCAGCGCCTGCTGCCATTCGATATGCAGCGGCAGCATCGGGTGGAACTCCGGCGCCGCGGCGGCCTGCTGGCCGCCATAGGTCTGGCTCAGGCGCAGCAACCAGGATTCGGCCAGGTCGTTGCGTCCCTGGGCCAACCACAGTTCGCATTTCACCAGGGTGATCATCGCCAGGTAGAAGATCGGCGGCACATCCCAGATATGCATCAGGCGCTCGGCCTCGGCCAGTTCGGCGAAGGCTTCGGCGAAACGGCCTTCGCGCCCGTCCAGGGCCGCCAGGGCGCAGTGGCCGATCAGCACGCTGATATCGCGACAGGCCCGCGCCTCGATCAGTCCGGCGCGCAGGCGACTGCGCCCGGCCTCCGCCTGCAGGCGCGCCACCAGCAGGTAACCCTCGTAGAGCGTCAGCCGCGCGCGCACCGCATACAGCCGCTGCGACGACAGCCCACGCAGACGGTGCAGGCCTTGGCGCACTTCATCCATGGCCCGCAGGACTTCGCCGCGGGCATGCAGCACCCGCGCGCGGTCGTAGTGGGCCAGGGCCTCGAACAACGGATTGCCGACCCGCTGGGCCAGCTCCAGGGCCTCGCGGTTCCAGCCACGGGCACGCCAGAAGTCGGCGTCGGCGATGGCCAGGTTGGACAAGGTCGACAGGCACATCAGGCGCTGCCCGTAACGCTTGTGCGGCAGGCTTTGCAGGGCCTGCTCGCAGAACGAGCGGGTGCGTTCGCGATCGCCGCGCCCACGGGCGATGATCCCACTCAGCGCCAGCCACTGCGCCAGCATGGATTTCTGCGCGGTGGCCGAGGGTGCCGGGAGGAAGCGACTGAGGTGACTGGCCAACTCCTCGGCGGCATCCAGTTGGCAGGCCAGGCCCAGCGCCCAGCTGTACAGCACGATCAGCCGCGGCGTGCTGATCAGCAGGCTGTCGGGCAGGTCCATCTTCCAGCGCAGGAGCATGCCGACATTCTGCTCGGCCAGCAGTTGCTCCTCGGAGAGGTTCTGCACCAGGTTGGCCGCGACATCCAGGTGCCCGGCACGCAGGGCCTGCTCCACCGCCTCGTCGAGCAGGCCCTGGCCATGGAACCAGCGGCAGGCACGCAGGTGCAGGCTGGACAGGGGTAGGCTGGCCTGGCGGGTGCGCAGCAGGTCGGAGAACAGATGGTGATAGCGGAACCAGTAGCCGTGCTCGTCCAGCGGTACCAGGAACACCTGGTGGGACTGCAGGTAACGCAGGATTTCGCCACTGTCGTGGCTTTCCCGCAGGGCGTCGCACAGATCGCCGCAGAAGCGGTCCTGGCAGGCCGTGTCGTTGAGGAAGGCCTGGACCTCCGCCGGCAGGCAGTCGATGACTTCTTCCAGCAGGTAGTCGCGAATCAGCCCTTCGCCGCCGTGCAAGGCCTGGGGCAAGGCGTTGTCGGCACCGGACTCGGTGGCGGCGAGCAGCCAGAAACGCAGCCCGGCGACCCAGCCATCGCTGCGCTGCACCAGGTTGTCCAGGGCCTGGCCACGCAATGCTGCGGGATGCTGGCCGAGCACGGCGAAGGATTCGTCGGGGGTCAGGCGCAGATCCTGCTCGTTGAGCTCCAGCAATTGCCGCGACAGGCGCAGGCGCGCCAGGTGCCAGTCCGGACGCTGGCGCGAGGTGACCAGCAGCACCAGTCCGGGCGGCAGATGATTGAGGAAGAACTGCAGGCAGCGATCGAGGACCGGGCCCTGGGCCAGGTGATAGTCGTCCAGCACCAGCAGGATGGGCGCCGAAGCCTGCAGATGCAGGGTCAGTTCGTCGAGCAGGCCATCGAGCCATTCCTCGAAGGCGAACGGCTGGTGGCGCTGGCGCATCTTCAACAGGCCGAGGGCCTGGCTGCCCAGGCTGGGGCAATGCTGTTGCAGACCTTCCAGCAGGCGTTCGAGAAAACGTCCGGGATCGGCATCGCGCTTGCTCAGGCCCAGCCACAGGCTGCGCCAGTGCGCGGGCAGTCCCTGGCAGAACTCCACCGCCAGCGAACTCTTGCCGAATCCGGCCGGGGCATTGACCAGCAGCAGACGACCACCGAGCCCGGCCTGCAAACGCTGGCACAGGCGTGCCCGCGGCACATGCCCATCGGGCAGTGGCGGCCGGTAGAAGCGTCCTTCCAGCGCGGACACGGTCTGGCTGGTGAACCCTTGCGTGCTGGACAGGTCGGTCATGGCCGGCTCTTTCCTGGGAAAATCTCGGCGACAGGGATTGGCGCAGACTAGCGGGTTAACCGGCACATTTGAAGGCGATTGCCGCAGGTATGGAAAAAAAGACTACAACAAGAAGCAACAAGAACAACATTGATGGAAGGCAAGAAATGACAGCGATGGGTGATAAATCAGCTGGTCACGGAGACTTTTTCTGATACCCACCAATCAAAACGCCCCGGCAAGCCGGGGCGTTCTGGGGGATCACACGGAGTCGCTCAAACGTTAACGCACACCCGACTGACGCAGGGCTGCCGGCTGGAACTCGGACTTGGAGGCGGTGAAGCCGAAGTCGTAGGAGCGTTTCTCCTCGTTCTTCATGCCCAGGGCCAGGTAACGGCCGGATTGCAGGTCATAGATGGCTTCCAGGGTGTACCACGGCACCTGGACGTTGTAGTAGTTCTGGGAGTGGGCCTCGGATACCCGCCACAGCTGGCCGCGACCGTCGTACTGGTCGATCACCGCGGCTTGCCAGGTGTCCTCGTCGATGTAGAAGTCACGCTTGGCGTAGATGTGGCGCTGGCCTGGCTTCAGGGTCGCCACCACGTGCCAGACGCGGCGCAGCTCGTAACGGGCGAGGTCCTGGTTGATATGGCCGGGCTTGATGATGTCGGCGTACTTCAGGGTCGGCGAGTCCAGCTTGTAGCTGTTGGAGGCGATGTACAGCTCCTTCTTGCCTTCCAGCTTCCAGTCGTAGCGATCCGGCGCACCGTTGTACATGTCGAGGTTGTCGGAGGTACGCAGGCCATCGGCAGCGGTACCCGGACCGTCGTAGGACACCTGCGGCGCCTGACGCACACGACGCTGACCGGCGTTGTAGATCCACGCCTTGCGCGGTTCCTTGACCTGGTCGAGGGTCTCGTGCACCAGCAGCACGGTACCGGCCAGGCGCGCCGGCGCGGTCACTTCCTGCTTGAAGTAGAACAGCACGTTGCCCGGATCCTGCGGGTTGAAGTCCTTCATCTGGTCGCGGAAGACGAACTGGTCCTGGAAGTACACCAGGCTGTAGCTGCCGTTCTGCTGCGGCGTGGCCTGGGTCACCAGGCGGGTCACGCTGCCGCCGCGGTAGCGGGTGATGTGGTTCCAGATCACCTCGACGCCACTCTTTGGAATCGGGAACGGTACCGAGACCTGGAAGTTGTTCAGGCCGTTGCCGCCTTCGACCAGGGTGGTCTGGGTGGCGTTCTGCTTGATCGCAGCGAAGACGTTGTCCGGCACGGTGGCGCCGCGGTGGGTCTTGTACACCGGAATCTTGAAGGTTTCCGGGTAGCGCTTGAACATCGCCAGTTGGCCTGGGGACAGCTTGTCCTTGTACTGATCGACGTTCTGCGCGGTGATGGTGAACAGCGGCTTGTCGCTGGCATAAGGGTCGGACAGGAAGCCGCGGGCATCGGCGGTGCCGGCGGTCTTCGACAGCGGCTCCCACGGGCCGATGGAGCCGTCGGCGTTACCGGCCTTTTCCGCGCCCATCGGGGTCAGGGTGGTGCCCAGCTTGGCTGCTTCGTCGGCGGAAACCGCCGCCATCACGCTGCTCGCCAGCAGGGACAGACCCAATACGCCGGCTTTCAGAAAGGTCTTGGTGCTTTTCATGGTCATGTGCTTCTTCCTGAAAAATGCTTAGAAGTTCACGCCGAAGCTGAGGGCGACGAAGTCGCGGTCATCCACGGTGCTGTACTTGCCGTCGAAGAAGTTGGTGTACGACAGGCCGGCGGTGTAGGTGTTGAGGTAGTCGAAATCGAGACCGAGGCTGACGGCCTTGCGACCTTCCTCGAAGTTGCCGCCAGGGCCAGGCGAATAGCCGTCGACGTCATGCGACCAGGCCACGCTCGGCTTGAGGTTCACACCGGCGAACACGTCCGGGTAGTCCCAGATGGCGCGGGCGCGGTAGCCCCAGGAGGTGCGGGTGGTGTAGCCGTCGTCTTCGCAGTTGCGGCTGAGGTTGGCATTGGAAGCACCGTTGGCGGCGCCAGCGATGGTGCTGGTGTTGAGCACCATGCAGGTGTTGCGACCACCGGTAGGCGCCAGAGGGCCAGGGCCGAACACCGGGTCACGGCCATAGCGAACCTTGTCGGTGCTTTCCAGGCCGCCAACCACTGTCATGCCGACTTCACCGACGAGGGTCAGGCGACTGGCGCCCATGACCTGATCGAAGAAATGGGTGAAGGTGGTCTGCAGTTGGGTGATTTCCTTGCGGCGATAGCCGTGCAGATCCTGGCCCGGCTGCCCCTTGAGCAAGGACGCATTGCTCAGACCGAAGGCTGGCGGCAGTGCCGTAACCCCGGCATAGAGAATGTCGGTGGTGTTCAGTTGCACCGGCGCATTCGGCCGATAGCTGATTTCCCCGCTCCAGGCGGTGCCAGTGGGCAGCGTGGTAGAGAAGCTCAGACCATAGAGGCGAATGTCCTCGGGGTATTCAACGAAGTACTTCGAACTGCCCGCGACGATGATCGGCGCGGCCGCTCCCGAAGCTGCCGCCACGGTGTAGGCCGCCCGTGGAGCACCGGTGGCGCTGAAGATCGGCGCGCGGCTGTGATAGTTCATGGCGTACAGACCGAACTCGGTATTCAGCGGCTCGTACATGTAGCGCAGCGCTACGCCGAACTGTCCGCTGTCGCGCGCATCGCGGTCCGGTCCACGGGCGACTTTTACCCCTTCTGCGTTGATATCGATGCCGCGGGCGCGCAGCGCTGCCAGGTTTGCCGCGGGCAGTGCGCGACTGCTGGAGAGCACGCGAAGGTTGTCGGTGCAACCATCGGCGATCACGTCCGGCTGGGAGAAGAAGGTCCCGCAGTTATCCACTACGGTCTGGTCCCATTCCAGCTGGTAGAAAGCTTCGGCCGACAGGTTGTCGGTCAGGCTCTGCGAGAAATAGAACATGTTGACCGGGATCAGGCCTTCCTTGATCTCGGCCCCCGGACGACGGAACGCGGCCACGTCGATCGGGTTGATGCTGTTGATGCCGCCACCGATGAAGGTACTTTCACCCCAACTCACCACCTGCTTGCCCAGGCGCACGGAGCCTGGCTGATCGGCGATGGAGTAGTTGTGGTAGACGAATGCGTCGAGAATCTGTCCGCCGGAAGACTGGGCGCCTTCCTTGCGATTGGAGTCGCTGATGTCCTTGTACTCGCGGCCTTCGTCCTTCAGCTCGAAGTCGTACCAGTACTTGCCGCGAACGAAGACGCCGGTGTCGCCGTACTTCAGTTCGAGGTCATGGATACCCTTGAAAATCTTCGAGAAGGTTTCACCGCGCTTGAAGTTCAGGTGACCATCATCGGAGGTCTGCGACAGGCCGCGACCGCCGTTGTTCACCCCGATCAGGTTCTTGTTCGGGCTCTGCGTGGACCAGCTGGCACCGACCGACAGCGACGAGTCGAAGCTCCCCTCGATCTCCCCGATGTTGAAACTGACCGCGAATGCAGGACTTGCAAGCGTAGAAGCGAGGCTGACGGCCAGGGGCAGTTTCGCCCGGCGCCAGAACAGATTTACTGATGTCATCGACGCTACTCCATGTACTTTATTTTTATGGCAGTGAGTCCTTCAAAGAAACGAGCCGATGGACACCAGGCCGCATGTCGGTGCGCTGCTTGCGCATTCCCCGTTCCTCAAAATCCCCTGACCCGACTATAGCCAGCAGGTAGTAGTGCTTGATCCCTCTAAAGTGTGATTTGCACATCACCCTCGCCCATGGCAGCGCCATCGCGGGCGACACGAAGACTGGCCGGGCAAGGATGGCTCATATTTTTCATTTCACAAGGCGGCGAAGCCTCTGGAACGCGGCTCGCACCGGTCAGGGCGCGAGCCGGCGTGGCTTACAGGGTGGAAAGGAATGCGCTGTTGCTGGCCTGCCAGTGGCTGATGTCGACGCGGATGCGCTTCTTGTCGAGCTTGCCGACGCTGGTCTTGGGAATTTCGGTAACAAGGGCGATCTGGCTGGGAATTGCCCACTTGTTGATGTGTCCCAGCTCGACGAACGGCTTGAGGTGTTCCTTGAGTTCCCGCGCGTCGATGCTCGCGCCTTCGCGCACCACCAGCAGGGCGAACGGGCGTTCACCCCACTGCGGATCGGGGACGCCGACCACGGCCACTTCGCGCACCGCGGCATGGCGGCTGATGAGGTCTTCCAGGTCCAGTGAGGAAATCCACTCGCCGCCGGTCTTGATCACGTCCTTGATGCGGTCGCGGATGTCGATCACGCCCATGGCGTCGAGGGTCGCCACGTCGCCGGTGTGCAGCCAGCCGCCGTCCCAGAGCTCCTCGCTCTTCTCCGGCTCGCGGAAGTAACCCATGGTCAGCCAGGGCGCGCGCAGCACCAGTTCGCCCTGGGACTCGCCATCGGCCGGCAGGAACGTGCCATTGCCATCGACGATCGCCGCCTCCACCAGCGGCACCGGCACCCCGGCCTTGATCCGGTAGGTGATGCGCTCGTCCTCGCTGCCGGCGAGCAGCTCATCGTTGAGGTGGGCGCAGGAGATCAGCGGGCAGGTTTCCGACATGCCATAGGCGGCGGTGAGCTGGATCCCGCGGGCCTTGGCCGCTTCGTACAGGGCGCGGTTCAGCGCGCTGCCGCCGATAATGATCTTCCAGCCGCCGAAATCCTGGTCCTGGGCGTTCTTGCAGTTGAGCAGCATCTGCAGGATGGTCGGCACGCAATGGGAGAAACTGACCTTCTCCTCGCGCCACAGGCGGACCAGCATGTCCGGCTCGTAACGCCCGGGATAGACCTGCTTGAGCCCGAGCATGGTGGCCACGTAGGGGATGCCCCAGGCGTGGACGTGGAACATCGGGGTGATCGGCATGTACACGTCGTCGGTGCCGAGCAGCCGCACGCTGTCGATGCTACCGGTAACAGTGGCCACGCCCAGGGTGTGCAGCACCAGCTGGCGGTGGGTGAAGTACACGCCCTTGGGGTTGCCGGTGGTACCGGTGGTGTAGAAGGTGGTGGCGACGGAGTTCTCGTCGAAGTCGGGGAAGTCGTAATGCGGGCTGGCGGCGGCCAGCAGTTGCTCGTATTCGCCGACCAGGTTGGGCAGTTCGGCGGTTTTCTCCGGGCCGTCGGTGAGCAGCAGGGTCTTCTCTACCGTGGTCAACTGCCCGGCGATGCCCTGGTAGAGGCCGACGAAATCGCTGTTGACCAGCACGACGCGGTCGTCGGCGTGGTTCATGGTGTAGAGGATCTGCTCCGGCGACAGGCGCACGTTGATGGTGTGGGCCACGGCACCGATCATCGGGATGGCGAACATGCATTCCAGGTAGCGATGGCTGTCCCAGTCCATCACCGCCACGGTGTCGCCCGCCTTGACCCCGGCCTCGGTCAGTACGTTGGCCAGCCGCGCGATGCGCTCGTTGAGGGTCAGGTAGCTGTAGCGCAACTGGTCGCGATAGACGATCTCGCGGGTTTTCTCGTAGCGGCTGCCGGACATCAGCAGGCGCTTGATCAGCAACGGGAACTGATACGCACCCTCGGTGGGGGCGATGACGCGAGTCTGCAACATGGGAATCCCTTTTCTGGAGTTGCACGGGGCATGGACAAAGCTGTCTCTACTCTAGAACGGGGCGGCGGCGGTCAAATCAGCCAAAGGAATGATTTGACCGTGTTTCGACCGAACGGTCACGCCGCTGGGCGCCTCTGTTCAGCGGATTTCGCTGAAGGCGATCTTCACCCCGAGGGCGATCAGCACCGCGCCCATGGTGCGGTCGAACCAGTGGCCCATGCGGGCGAACGCGGCGCGCACCCGGACCTGGCTGAACAGCATCGCCACCAGGCAGAACCACAGGCCGGTGGCCATGGCCAGGTAGACGCCGTAGCCGGCCTGGACCAGACGCGGGGTATGCGGGTCGATGACCACGGTGAACAGCGAGAGGAAGAACAGCGTGGCCTTGGGGTTGAGGCCGTTGGTCATGAACCCGGCGACGAAGGCCGCGCGCGGCGTGCGTTCGACGCTCGACACCTGGATCGACTCGGCCCCCGCTACCGCGGGCCGGGCGCGCAAGGCCTTGAAGCCGATGTAGATCAGGTAGGCGGCGGCGGCCCATTTCAGCACGTTGAACAGCATGATCGACTGCGACACGATCAGGCCGATCCCCAGCAGCGAATAGCCGACATGCAGGAAGATCGCGGTGCCGACGCCGAAGGCAGTCCAGGTCCCGGCGCGACGGCCATGGGTAACACTTTCCCGCACCACCACGGCGAAGTCCGGGCCGGGGCTGGCCACGGCGAGCAGGTGGATCAAGGCTACGGTGAGAAATTCTGCCCAGTACACGAATGGCGGCTCCTGGTAACGAATGGGGTGAATACCTTACCCATTAACACCTTGTTACAACAGGACTTGTGGAGGTAAGGCCCTGAGCAACACCGCAAACCCTTGACTCTCCCCCATGGGTCATCCCCCACCCTGCCCGGCTTTCCAGCAGGAACCCACCATGAGCAAACGCATCCTGATCCTCCTCGGCCACCCCTCCAGCGACAGTTTCTGCGCCGCCCTGGCCCGGCATTACCGCGATACCGCCATCCACGCTGGCCACGACGTGCGCCTCATCACCCTCGGCAGCCTCGACTTCGACCCGGTCCTGCGCGACGGCTACCGCCTGCCACAGCCCCTTGAACCCGCCCTGCTCGAAGCCCGGCAGGCCATCACCTGGGCCGAACGCCTGGTCCTGGTCTTCCCCATCTGGTGGGGCGGCGCGCCGGCCCTGCTCAAAGGCTTCCTCGACCGTGTCCTGCAACCGGGCTTCGCCTTCCGCTACAGGTCCGGCTCGCCGTTCCCGGAAAAACTCCTGGCCGGCCGCCACGCCCACCTGCTGGTGACCATGGACACCCCGCCCTGGTACTACCGCTGGTTCCAGGCCATGCCCGGCCTGCACCAGATGCGCCGGACCACCCTGGCGTTCTGTGGCATACGCCCGGAAAAGACGCTAACGTTCGGCCCGGTTCTCGATTCCACCCCGCAACGCCGCCAGGCCTGGCTGGCGCAAACCCGCGCCCTGGCCCTGCGCTGACAAGGAAGTGCAATGTTCATCGGCGAAGCCGCCCGTCTTTCCGGCACCACCCTCAAGACCATTCGCCATTACGAAAGCATCGGCCTGCTGCCTGCGCCCCGGCGCCAGGGCAAGTACCGGGTGTATGCGCAGCATGACGTCGACCTGCTTGTCCTGATCAAGTGCGCGCAGAAGCTCGGCTTTACCCTCAAGGAGATGCAGGCTCTAATGGCCGACGGCCAGACCCGCCGCGACGGCATCCGCGCCGCCATCGCCGCGAAGAGCGCCCAGGTGCGCCAGCGGATCGACCAATTGCAACACCAGCTCGGCGAGCTGCAGGCGTTCGATGCCAGCCTCCAGCAGATGCCCGAGCGCTGTTTCCCTCTCTGAAATCCACAGGAGCCCCGCCATGACCCACGCCGTCTTTCTCGATCACAGTTCGCTGGACCTCGGCGACCTCGACCTCGGCGGTCTGCGTGACTGCTTCGCGCGCTTCGACGTGCATCCGGCGACGGCGCCCGAGCAGATCGTGGAACGCCTGCGCGGTGCCAGCGTGGCGATCAGCAACAAGGTCGTGCTCGATGCGACGACGATCAAGGCCTGCCCGGAGCTCAAGCTGATCCTCGTGGCCGCCACCGGCACCAACAACGTCGACCTGCAGGCCGCCCGCGAACAGGGCATCGTGGTCAGCAACTGCCAGGGCTACGGCACGCCGTCGGTGGCCCAGCACACCCTGGCCCTGCTGCTGGCCCTGGCCACCCGCCTGCCGGACTACCAGCAGGCGGTCGCCGCCGGCAAATGGGCCGAGGCGAAACAGTTCTGCCTGCTGGACTTCCCCATCGTCGAGCTGGAGGGCAAGACCCTCGGCCTGCTCGGTCACGGCGAACTGGGGGGCGCGGTGGCACGCCTGGCGGAGGCCTTCGGCATGCGCGTGCTGCTCGGCCAGCTGCCCGGCCGTCCGCCCCGGGAAGACCGCCTGAGTCTGGAAGAGCTGCTTCCGCAAGTGGACGCCCTGACCCTGCACTGCCCGCTCAACGACAACACCCGCCACATGATCGGCGCGGCGCAACTGGCCCTGCTCAAGCCCGGCGCCTTCATCGTCAATACCGCCCGTGGCGGGCTGATCGACGAGCAGGCCCTGGCCGACGCCTTGCGCGCCGGTCATCTGGGCGGCGCGGCCAGCGATGTGCTGAGCGTCGAACCGCCGGTCAACGGCAACCCGCTGCTGGCCGGCGATATCCCGCGCCTGATCGTCACCCCGCACAGCGCCTGGGGCGCGGTGGAGGCACGGCAGCGCATCGTCGACCAGCTCGGCGAGAACGCCCGCGCCTTCCTCGCCGGCACGCCACGCCGCGTGGTCAGCTGAGCCGCGTCGGCTTCTGCTAGACTTCGCCCCTTTTTTCAGGAGCCGCCGTCCATGGACCCGCGCAGTGAAGTGTTGCTTCGTCAGGCTGATCTGTTCACCGGCCCGCTGTTGCTCGCCGGGTTACCCGCCGACAGCCTGCTGGGCAGTTTTCCACAGGCCCGGGGCTGGAGCTGGCACGCCGGCGACCAGGCGCTGCTGAACGCCCGTTTCGCCGGGCGCAGCGATTTCGGCGTGGCCGTTCCGGATGTGGCGTTCGACGGCGCCGTGCTGTTCCTGCCCAAGTCCCGCGACCTGGCCAACTACCTGCTCAACGCCCTGGCCTCGCGCCTGGGCGGCCGCGAACTGTATCTGGTCGGGGAAAAGCGCGGCGGCATCGAGGCCGCGGCGAAGCAACTGCATGCATTCGGCAAGCCGCGCAAGCTGGACAGCGCGCGGCACTGCCAGCTGTGGCAGGTCAGCGTGGACAACCCGCCGGCGGCGCAGTCGCTCGATAGCCTCGCGCTGCGTTTCGATCTGCCGCTGGCCGATGGCCCGCTGCACATCGTCAGCCTGCCGGGGGTGTTCAGCCATGGCCGTCTGGACCGCGGTAGCGCGCTGTTGCTGGAGCATCTGGACGGGCTGCCGTGCGGTCATGTCCTGGATTTCGGCTGCGGCGCCGGTGTGCTCGGGGCCACCGTCAAGCGGCGTTATCCACAGAGCCGGGTGACCCTGCTCGACGTCGATGCCTTCGCCGTGGCCAGCAGCCGCCTGACCCTGGCCGCCAATGGTCTGGAGGGCGAAGTGATCGCCGCCGATGGCATCGACTCCGCACCTCGCGGACTCGACGTCATTCTGAGTAACCCGCCGTTCCACAGCGGTGTCCACACCAACTACCAGGCGTCGGAGAACCTGCTGAAAAAATCCGCCGATCACCTGGAAAAAGGCGGCGAAATGCGCTTGGTGGCGAACAGTTTCCTGCGCTATCAACCGCTGATCGAAGCTGCCCTGGGCAACTGCGAAGTGCGTGCCCAGGCCGATGGCTTCAAGATCTACCGGGCCCTGCGCGGTTGAAAGACGGCACTTGCGCAAACGAATCCGTGTAGGCAGAATCCGCTCCGTCCTAGGGGAGTAGTCTCCCGCGAGCGCCCTGCTCGCCCGGTGCGACGTCAACATACTTGGTCCACAGACCATGGCGCGCACGACCCACGGTCCGCATCAGACGGATCCAGGGTTTGACAAGACCTATGACACGCACACCTTACCCGGGGCGGGAAGGCTGTACGTGTCATAGCCGTGTCGACCCGCCCCCGTAGGAATCCTGATGCTGGAATCGCTGCTCGTTCCCACCGCAATCGTTGCCCTCGCCGAAATCGGCGACAAGACACAGCTGCTTGCCCTCATTCTCGCCGCGCGCTTCCGCAAACCGTGGCCGATCATCGCCGGCATCGTCGCCGCCACCCTGGCCAACCATGCCGCCGCGGGTGCCGTGGGGGCATGGGTCGGCAGTTTCTTCAGCGACACCGTGCTGCACTGGATCCTCGCCGCGAGCTTCCTCGCCACGGCCGCGTGGACCCTGATCCCGGACAAGATGGATGACGACGAAGCCGGCAGCGTGCGCCGCTTCGGGCCGTTCGTGACCACGCTGATCGCCTTCTTCCTCGCCGAGATCGGCGACAAGACCCAGGTCGCCACGGTGATGCTGGCGGCGCAGTACCCGCACCTGATCATGGTGATCATCGGCACCACCCTGGGCATGCTGATCGCCAACGTACCGGTGGTGCTGGCCGGCAACTTCGCCGCCGAGAAACTGCCGCTGACCCTGATTCGTCGCCTGGCGGCGAGTGCGTTCGTGGTGCTGGCGATCATCGCGGTGTATGCGGCGATGCAGGCCAGTGGGTGGGTGGGCCGAACTTGAATGCTATCCGTGTAGGAGCTGGCTTGCCTGCGAAGGACCGCACAGCGGTCCCGGCTCCTGATCTACGGTCTCCTCCTGGCTGCAGATTGGGAACCGGGACCGCTGCGCGGTCCTTCGCAGGCAAGCCAGCTCCTACAGAGAGATGTAGCCAGACCGCTACTTCCTGGCCTTCTCGTACAGCGGCATGACCTTCGGAATCGCCGCCTGCAACGAGGCGATCCGGCTGTCCGAGGCCGGGTGGGTACTCATGAATTCCGGCTGCGAGCTACCGCCCGAGGCCTTGGCCATCTTGTTCCACAGGGTGATCGCGGCGTTCGGGTTGTAGCCGGCGCGGGCCGCCAGCTCCAGGCCGATCAGGTCGGCTTCGTTCTCGTTGCTGCGGCTGTTGGGCAGGGTCAGGCTGTACTGGACCACGGTATCGGCCAGTTGCAGGCTGTCTTCACCCAGGCCCAGCAGGGCCCCGGCACCGGAACGGGCCATCTGGATGCCATAGGCCTTGGACATCGCCTCACGGCCATGCTCGCGCAGGGCGTGGGCGATTTCATGGCCCATCACCGCGGCGATCTCGTCATCGGTCAGCTGCAGCTTGTCGATCAGGCCGCTGTAGAAAATGATCTTGCCGCCAGGACCGCAGTTGGCGTTGAGCTCGTCGCTCTTGATCAGGTTGACTTCCCACTGCCACTGCGCCGAATCCGGGCGGAACTGCGGCGCCTGGGCGATCAGGCGATCGGCGATGGCCTGGACGCGCCGGGCATTGGCGCTGGTCTTGTCGAGCACGCCCTGGTTGGTCGCCTCCCCCAGCGTCTGCTGGTAGGACTGCGCGTACATCTGGTTGACCTGGTCGGTCGACAGCATGCTGAACATGTATTGCTTGCGCTCGACACCGACCGCTCCACCGCTGGTGGTGTTCACCGCCTGGCAACCTGCCAGCAGGAGCGAAGCGCCCAAAGCACCGACAACAACCAAATTACGCATGTAAAAACTCCCGTCTGACGTGGGCCGTATCCTAGGACGGCGCGGGGGAACGCGCCACAGCCGTAAGTAAAGATTTCTCTCTGACAGGCTAATGGTTTTTCGGTTTCACGCCGATATCACGGGGGTAAGGCGACCTTTTCCTGTGCTCGGAGCTCTCCATGAAGTTCAAGTCGATCCAGTTGTCCGTTGCCGCCCTCGCCGGGGCCATCGTGTTGAGTATCGTCGCCGCCCTGGTGCTGTACGCGGTGTTTTCCGGAGCACGAACCCAGGAACTGGTGCAGCAGCGAACACAGGAACAGTTCGACACGGTCATCGAGCAGCGCCTGACTGCCCTGGCGCAGACCCAGGCCAGCCAGATCCTGCGCCGCCTCGAGGCACCGCTGCTGGTCGCCCGTGGCGTGGCCACCACCCACGCGCAACTGGGCCTGAAGGACGAGGCCGGCAACCCGCGGCTGAAAGTCGATCGCGCGCAACTGATCACCCTGCTCAAGCAGAGCCTGGTGGACAACCCGCTGCTGCTCGGCGCCTACGTCGCCTGGGAGCCGAACGGCGTGGACCGTGACGACGCCAGCTACGTCGGCACTGCGGTGGAGGGCATCGATCCGGCCACTGGCCGCTTCCAGCCCTGGTGGTACCGCAATACCGATGGCAGCTTCGCCCTGGAAAAACTGGTCGACCTGAACAACAACACCCTGCTCTCCACCGGCGTGCGCGCCAGCGAGTACTACCTGTGCTCGAAGGAAAGCAAACGCGCCTGCACCATCGACCCCGCGCCCTACAAGGTGGGCGACAAGATGGTGATGCTCGCCTCCTTCGTCGAACCGGTGCTCATCGACGGCCAGTTCCAGGGCATCGTCGGCGTCGACCTGTCGGTGAACTTCATCCAGGACCTGCTCAAGGCCGCCGACAACCAGCTCTACAACGGTGCCGGCGAGCTGGCGCTGATCGCCAACAACGGTCGCCTGGTGGCCTACACCCGGGACGAAAGCAAGTTCGGCGAAAAGGCCAGCGATGTCCTGCCCGCCGCCGAGGCCGCCAGCCTGAAGAAGGTCACCGGCGATGCACCGGTGTATGAAGTCGACCGCGAAGCCGGTCAGATCCGTCTGTTCCTGCCCTTCCAGATCGGCGATACCGCCCAGCGCTGGACCCTGCTCCTGGACCTGCCGCTGAACGTGGTGATGGCCGCTGCGGAAAAACTGCAGAACGACCTCAGCGACCAGCGCCATGCCGACATCACCGGCATGACCCTGGTCGGCCTGGCGATCGCCGCCGGCGGCCTGCTGGTGATCTGGCTGCTGGCCCACGGCATCGCCCGGCCGCTGCGGCAGATGGTGGCGATGCTCGACGATATCGCCCAGGGCGAAGGCGACCTGACCCGCCGCCTGCACAGCGACCGCCACGACGAGCTGGGCTCCATCGCCAAGGGCTTCAACACCTTCCTCGGCAAGCTGCAGAGCATGATCAGCCAGGTGGTGAGTTCGGTGCAGAAGGTCAGCGACTCGTCGGAGCACACCGCCGATATCGCCATCCGCACCAACCAGGGTGTGCATAAACAGATGGCCGAAATCGACCTGGTCGCCACCGCGGTGCATGAAATGACCGCTACCGCCCAGGACGTGGCGCGCAATGCCACCCACGCCGCCCAGGCCGCGAGCAATGCCGACCAGGCCGCCAACCAGGGGCTGTCCATCGTCCGCGACACCTCGCAGTCCATCGCCGCCCTGGCCGACGAGATCGGCCGCGCGGTGGGCGTGGTGCAGAACCTGGCCCGCGACAGCGAGAACATCAACGCCATCCTCGTGGCGATCCGCGCCATCGCCGAGCAGACCAACCTGCTCGCGCTCAATGCCGCGATCGAGGCGGCCCGAGCTGGCGAACAGGGCCGCGGCTTCGCCGTGGTCGCCGACGAAGTGCGCAACCTGGCACAGAAGACCCAGCAGGCCACCGAAGAAATCCAGCAGATGATCCAGCAACTGCAGCAGGGCACCCGCGACGTGGTGCGGGTCATGGAAGACAGCCAGAGCAAGACCGACGTCAGCGTGCAGCAGGCGGCGCGGGCCGCCGATGCGCTGGAAAGCATCACCCGCGCGGTGTCGGTGATCAACGACATGAACACCCAGATCGCCAGCGCCGCCGAGGAGCAGAGCGCGGTGGCCGAGGACATCAACCGCAATGTGATCAACATCGGCCAGGTGGCCAATGAGGTGGCGGGCGGTGCCGATGAGTCGAGTACTGCCAGTGCCGAGCTGACCAAGCTGGCCGAGCAGCAGCGGCGGTTGATCAATCAGTTCCGGGTGTAACCCTGACTGGGGCCGCAAAGCGGCCCCAGTCAGGCCGGGGTCAGGCACTCCGGCGCATCCAGCTTCGGATCATTGACGAAATTCGCCAGCACCCGCTCGCGCAAGGCGGCGGGGGGACTGGCCAGCAGGCCGTGCAGGTCGGCCGGCGGCGTATCCGCATCGAGCCAGGCGGCCTGCCCCGCCGCATCGAGGATCAGCGGCCGACGCTGGTTCATCGCCGCCTGGGTCACCACCGCCACGCTCAGCCAGACCTGCTCCTGCACGGGATAAGCCTCCCAGATCGCGGCGAAGAACAACGACGAACCCTCCCCCGGCGTCAGCCAGTAAGGGCGCTTGCGCACGTTGCCGCGCCATTCGTAGAAACCGTTGGCCGGCAGCAGGCAGCGGCGCCTGGCGAAGGCGTCGCGGAACATCGGCTGGTCGGCCAGGGTTTCCGCGCGGGCGTGGGCCGGGGTGCGGGTCAGGTCGGTCAGCCACGGCGGGGTCAGGCCCCAGCGGGCGCGGGCCAGGGTCAGGCGCCCCTCGTCCAGGCGCTGGATCAGCACCTGGGCACCGGGCGAGATGTTCCACTGGGCCTTCTGGTCAGCGGGAAAGCCGGGCAGCGCGGCAAAGGCCGGCGACCAGCGGAAGAGAGCGTAGCGTCCACACATCAGGCGAAACCTAGCAAATCAGAACTCCGGGATAACTCTCCGGCTCATCGCCAGGAAGTGGCTGGGCGGCATTGTACGCGGCGATCAGTTGCCGTGCGTACTCGGCCTGTTCATCGGCCACGGCCAGCCCCAGCAGCCCCTGCAACGGCAACTCGCCGATCGCGCCGAGCAGATCGCGTCCCACCAGGTGCGCCTCGACGCCCTCGTTGTCGAGCATGCCGATCAGCACCTCGGCTTCCATCAGGTTTTCCGGTTCGTAGATGCGCCGCATCAATCGTCCTCGCGTTTCACATCGAGCATCCATTCGTCACCATGCACCTGCAGAATGAAGACGATCGGACGACAACAGACGGCGCAGTCCTCGATATAGGTCTGGTCGCCACCGGAGAGGTCGACCGTGGTTTCGACCCGTTCACCGCAATAGGGACAAACGTAGAACTCGCTTTCCAGCATCGCGGCCTCCGCTGTTACTTGTGCGTATAATTGCCGGTCCTGCGCCCCCGAGCCCGGTTTTGCGGCGCAGCCCTACCTTTACCCTAGCCGTTTCACAACAAGAGAGCATGATGGGCGAATTCGATGCCATCCGACCGTATGACGACGCTGAGGTCCCTGCCGTTCTGGCACGCCTGCTCAGCGATCCGGCATTCCTCGATATCCTTACCCGGTTCCGCTTTCCGCGGATGGCGACGAGCTTCGGCTGGCTGCTCAAACCGCTGATCGCCCGCCGCCTGCGCCAGGAGTTCGCCGGGGTGAAGTGCGTCGCGACCCTGCAGGACAAGGTCGAGTTCTACGTCGATCACACCATCGAGCGCGCCACCGATGGCGTCACCTATACCGGCGTCGAGCAGTTCAAGTCGGGTACCGCCTATCTGTTCCTGGCCAACCATCGCGACATCGTCATGGACCCGGCCTTCGTCAACTACGCCGTCTATCACGCCGGCCTGCCGACCCCGCGCATCGCCATCGGCGACAACCTGCTGCAGAAGCCGTTCGTCAGCGACATGATGCGCCTGAACAAGAGCTTCATCGTGCACCGCTCCATCAGCGGCCGGCGCGAGAAGCTGGCGGCCTATCAGTTGCTCTCGGCCTACATCAATCACTCGATCCGCAACGATGGCGCCTCGATCTGGATCGCCCAGGCCGAAGGCCGGGCCAAGGACGGCGACGACCGCACCGATTCGGCGATCCTCAAGATGTTCCACATGAGCCGCAAGGACGAGCCGTTTGGCGCGGTGATCCAGTCGCTGAACCTGAGTCCGGTGTCGATCAGCTACGAATACGACCCCTGCGACCAGGCCAAGGCCCGCGAGCTGTACATCCGCGCCACCACCGGCAGCTACAGCAAGGCGCCGGGCGAGGACGACCTGAGCATCGGCCTGGGCATCACCGGCTACAAGGGCCGGGTGCACATCAACTTCACCCCGCCGGTAACCGCGCAGTTCGAGGACACCAAGCAACTGGCCGCGCATATCGACAAGCAGATTCTCGGCGGCTACCGGCTGTTCCCGGTGCACTACCTGGCCTATGCGCAGTGGGCCGATGCCGATCCGCAGTTGCAGGTGCCAAAGGCCAGCGAGGTGTTCGGCGCCGAGGAGCTGGCCAAGGCCCAGGCCGAATGGCAGCGCCGGCTGGAGGCGTGCCCGGCGGAGCACCGGCCGTACCTGGTGTTGCAGTATGCGATGCCGGTGCGGAATCAGTATCGGGTCAAGGCCGGGTTGCCCCTTTGAGCTTTTTGGGGCTGCTTTGCAGCCCTTCGCGGGCAAGCCACGCTCCTACGGGATAGACACGCCCCTTGTAGGCGCTGGCTTGCCTGCGAAGCGCTCCCACCTCAGATCCAGGTACTGACCCAGGACAGCAGCAGGGCCATAGCCAGGAATGCCCCACCCAGGCTGTAGTAGAAGCGGTTGACCCGCTGCGTCAGCAGGTCGATCGCCGCCTCGCCCGCCGGCAGGCTGGCCACCGCCCGCGACGCGCGGCGGCGTGCGTTGTGCAGGAGCATGCCGCCCGGGCAGGTGAGCAGCAGGGCGAACAGATTGATCAGTTTGGCCGGGTGGCCGGCGAACAGCCCCCAGAGCATTTGCAGCGACATCGCCTTACCTCGAAAAACGGAACGTGCGCATTCTACCCAAGCCGACCGCTTTCGCCCGCCCTTTACGACCAAATGACCAACGGCAGCCCGCCGTCACACGCCGGTCATCATCACAGGCCACTCTGTCGCCCTCGCAAAGCACCGGAGCCCGTCATGCTGCACGCCGAAAACCAGGATCGCCTCTATCTGATAGCCCAGAGCGAGGAGCAGGAAGCGCTGATCGACGGTTTGGCCATCAACGTCCAGGACCGCCAGTGGCTGGTCTACTGCGCCCTGGGCGGCCATCCACACGATCATTTGCCGGAGGTCGACAGCCAGACCGGCATCAGCGTGCTCGATTTCTACGTGGACGCGGCCTGATACCTGGCCGCAGGTTTCTGTGCACCACCGGAAAAGCAAAAAGCCCGCGTCCTGAGCACAGGACGCGGGCTTTTCGTTGAGGCAGTGAAGCTTATTCGCCCAGGACCTGACCGATGGTCGGATCCTTGAACAGACGGGTCAGGGCATCGCTGAGCACGTCGCTGACCAGCTTGGTGTTGGTTTCCTGGTTCGGCGCCATGCCGAAGCGCTGGTCCAGGGATGCGCCGTAACGGCCGCTGTAGCGACGGTTGGCGTTGTTCACGTCAGCCTTGAAGGTCGCGCCGATGGTGGCTTCGGTCACGTACAGGCCTTCCTTGGGCGACTGGTACTTCAGCTCGGCCAGGGTCACGGTCAGTTGCGGTGCGTTGTAGGCATTCGGCGTCGGGGTGAAGCCGAGCAGGCGCACCGCGGCTTCGGCCTGGGCCTGCAGCTTGGGCAGGACATCGTTGCCAGTGACGGTGATGGCACTGGTTTCCGGGTACAGACCGCCGCGGGTACCGAGGGTCTGGGTGCCACGTCCATCGACCACCCGCACCACCACCGGCTGGCCATGGCCAACGGGCGCAAGCTGGGCGGTGAGTTTCGGTTGCGGGCTGAGTTGTTGCGGACTATGGGCGCAACCCGCCAGGGTCAGGCTGGTCACAGCGATCAAACCGAACAACAAACGTTGCAACATGCTCATCTCTCCTGGAATAGCGGCAAAGGCTGCCAGTATACCCAGCGCGCCATGCGCCAGTCATCGGCCTCTCCCTGCATGGGACAGCACTTTCACCTGGCGGATTCCCGGCTGTCATACGGGTTTCATCATCGCCCCCGTATCCTTGCGCCAGATCCCAACAGGTACCTCGCCATGTCCAGCTTCTGGTCCCTCTTCAAGCGCCAGCCACAACGCCACTTCGCCCGCCTCGACAGCCAGGGGCTGTGCCAGGCCCTCAAGTGCTGCGAGCAGCCGCCCGCCGGGGCCGGCTGGGTCGAAGTCAGCGAGTCCGGCCTGCACTGGCTGAACCGTCCGTTGCCCGCCAGCGCCCGGGTCGTGCCGCAGCACCGCGGCAATCTGCTGCAACGTGCCCTCGCTGCCTGACCGGTCAGCAAGAAAAGTCATTAATAAAGGCCATTTCTGCCCGCGACATCGTTATAATCTGCCCCCGATTATAAGGACGTCTCCTGATCGGGCCCCGCAGCACCGCCAATGTCATGCATCGGCATCCCCCCAAACGCCCACAGAGAGCCGTTCACACAGGTCTTGCGAAGCCGGTGTGCCCGCTTTTTTTCGGCCCCCACGCTCTGCCTGAACCTGCCGAGCCTGCCCTGCACGGCTCCTTTTTGAGGTTCACGTCTCCAAAAGAGCGTGAAAAAACGGGTTTTCACAACTTCACGAGAGTGTGGCGAGCATGAACAGTCTGGTATGTGCAAAAGCATCATCAGTGTCCCGAACAGCCCCGATCAGCCGGTATCAGTCTTCATCCGCGGTGGATGACTGAAGCCGGTGCACAGCGCACGACGGGCGCCTCGACCATAAGTCGAATTGCCGCGCCGGCCCTCGAATGCGTTCATATGCAACGTCGAGAGCCCGGTTGGCGGTGTCCGTGAACGTTGGAAAAACTGTGAAGTAGCGGATATGGCGATCCCGCGTGACCGGGATCCTATGCTGTCAATTAGGTGCTGAAGATTTTGGAGATGCGTTAAATGGCGCAGAACGAAACAGTCGATGTGGTACTGGTAGGGGCGGGCATCATGAGTGCCACCCTGGCCGTGCTGCTCAAGGAACTCGATCCGGCGATCAAGCTGGAAGTCGTCGAGTTGATGGATTCGGGTGCCGCGGAAAGTTCCAATCCGTGGAACAACGCGGGTACCGGCCATGCCGGGCTGTGTGAACTGAACTACACGCCTCAGGCTGCCGACGGCAGCATCGACATCAAGAAAGCGGTGCACATCAACACCCAGTTCGAGGTATCCCGGCAGTTCTGGGCCTACCTGAGCAAGAAAGGCGCGTTCAGCTCGCCACGGGCGTTCATCAACCCCGTGCCGCACCTGAGCTACGTCGAGGGTGAGAAAGGCATTGCCTTCCTCAAGAAGCGCTACGAGCTGCTCAAGCAGCATCACGCCTTCGCCGAAATGGAATACACCGAAGACCAGTCGGTGATGAAGGAATGGATGCCGCTGATGATGCCGGGCCGCCCGGCAGACCAGAAGATCGCCGCGACCCGCGTGATCAAGGGCACCGACGTCAACTTCGGCGCACTGACCAACAAGCTGCTCAAGCATCTGGGCAATAGCGCCGACGCTCAGGTCAAGTACTCCAAGAGGGTCACCGGCCTGCGCCGTAACGGCAGCGGCTGGACCGTCAGCATCAAGGACGTCAACAGCGGCGGCAGCCGTGACGTCGACGCCCGCTTCGTCTTCCTCGGCGCCGGTGGCGCGGCCCTGCCGCTGCTGCAGCAGTCGGGCATTCCGGAAAGCAAGGGCTTCGGCGGCTTCCCGGTGAGCGGCCAGTGGCTGCGTTGCGACAACCCGGAAATCGTCAAGCAGCACCAGGCCAAGGTCTACAGCCAGGCCGCGGTGGGCGCGCCGCCGATGTCGGTGCCGCACCTCGACACCCGCGTCGTCGACGGCAAGAAATCCCTGCTGTTCGGGCCATACGCCGGCTTCACCACCAAGTTCCTCAAGCACGGTTCGTTCCTCGACCTGCCGCTGTCGGTGCGCATGGGCAACATCGGCCCGATGCTGGCCGTGGCCCGCGACAACATGGACCTGACCAAGTACCTGGTCAGCGAAGTGATGCAGTCGATGGAGCAGCGCCTGGAATCCCTGCGGCGCTTCTACCCCGAGGCGAAAGCCGAGGACTGGCGCCTGGAAGTGGCTGGCCAGCGCGTGCAGATCATCAAGAAGGATCCGAAGAAAGGCGGCATCCTGCAGTTCGGTACCGAACTGGTCGCCGCGCAGGACGGTTCGCTGGCCGCCCTGCTGGGCGCCTCGCCAGGTGCGTCGGTGACCGTGTCGATCATGCTGGAACTGATCGAACGCTGCTTCGCCGACAAGGCCAAGGGCGAGTGGGCCGCCAAGCTCAAGGAAATCTTCCCCGCGCGGGAAAAAGTCCTGGCCGCCGATGCCGACCTGTACCACAAGGTCGCGGCGTTCAACGACGAGGCCCTGGGCCTGGTCGAGAACAGTCCGGCGCCAAGCTACGCCTGAGTTGCAGCCACAAAAAACGCCCTTCGGGGCGTTTTTTTATGGCTGGACCTCCGCAGGAGCTGGCTTGTCGTGTGACGAACCACTGCGGTCCCAGATATCGCCACCGATGAGGACCGCTGCGCGGTCCTTTCGCGGGCAAGCCACGCTCCTACCGAGAAACGCGCAGCAGATAGATCAGCCCCGCGCCTTCTCGATGATCTCGATGTAATCCGGCGCATTGCGCTGGTCGGCGATCACCTCGGCGAAGGTCTTGCCGTGCTCGTCCTTGCCGTCCAGGTCGTAGCCGGCCGCGACGAAGAAGCCGACGAAGCGCTCGAAGTCGTCGATGCGCAAACCGCGGTAGCCCTTGATCAGCTTGTGGTGCGACGGCGAGGTCAGGCCATCGGCCGGCTCGAAAATGAGGAACGATTTGACGTAGTCGTCGCTGATTTCGTCGCCAATCACCTGCTTCTTGTCTTTACGCATTACCGACTCCAACTGAACCATCAAGGACATTTTCCACGGGCCGGCAGTGTACCCCCCGGTGGGCCCGCCACTCAACGCGCGCGAAGGGTTCCGGTGTGCACATCGGCCCAGATATGCCCGTTGGGGTAGCTGAGGAACTGCACATAGACGGTGTCGTTGCGCAGCAGGTCGAGGATCACCTGGTACTGCGCCGGCGGATAGTTCAGGGTCAGGGTGCGGCTTTCGCTGTCGTAGACCGGCTTGCGCAGGCTCTTGCCCTCGCCGTCGAAGCTGATCAGCACCTGGCTGATGGTCGCGCCCTGGCTCAACGGCTTGCCCTTCAGGCGCATGACCTGGGACGAGGTGATCGGCAGCGGCTGCTGATTGGACTGGCGCTGGTTGCCGACCACCACCGAATAACTGGTGACCTGCAGCAATTGCTGGGCTTCGGGGCTTTCCTGACGCACCGCCTGTTCATCCGGCGGCAGGAACTGGCTGTGCATCGGCGCGGCAGCCAAGGGGAGGCTGATGAACAGGAGAAGCGGGAGAATCGCACGCATGACAGGCTCCTTGTAGGCGGCCTGGCACTCTAGCATGCGGCAAGGGCCCGGAGCGTCGCGCCAGGGCCCCGGGAACGATCAATCGAACTGCGCGCGCATCCAGGCCTGGTAGGCGGCCACTTCCGGCTCGCCTTCCTTCGGCGCCCAGGTCGCCATGTCGCCCTCGCCCACCGGACGGTACGGCCCGGCCTTGCATTCGAACATCACGCTGTCACGCTCCAGCACCACCAGGCCATGGAAGGTGCCAGGCGGCAGGTCGACGCCCAGGCAATCGCCACCGGCCTGCATCACGCGCTTGTCGATGACCTGGCCGGCCTCGTCGAAGATCAGCAGGCCCAGCGTGCCCTTGAGCACGATCAGGGTTTCCGCCTTGTCCAGGGCCTGATGGCGATGGGGCGGGATATAGGTTTCCGGCTGCAGGCCAACGGCCATGCGATGGCAGGGGTCGTCCATCTCGTGGAAATTGTGATGCTGGCGCCCGCGCGGGCTCTGCGCGGCCTTTTGCGCCATGTCGGTGAACAGCGACTGATCCAGGTAAGACGACTTGCTCATGCTTCAGAGTCCTTTGACGGCGTAGATACCATTGGCGTTGCGCCAGTAGCCTTTGTAATCCATCCCGTAGCCGAACACATAGCGGTCGACGCAGCTCAGGCCGGTGAAATCGGCCTTCAGCCCGGCGCTGGCCTTGCGATCGTGGTCCTTGTCGACCAGTACGGCGGTGTACACGGCGCGGGCGCCGGCGTGACGGCAGAAATCGACGATGGCACTGAGGGTGTGCCCCTCGTCGAGGATGTCGTCGATGATCAGCACGTCGCGATCGATGAACGAGACTTCCGGCTTGGCCTTCCAGAACAGGTCGCCGCCGGTGGTCTGGTTGCGGTAGCGGGTCGCATGCAGGTAGGAGGCTTCCAGCGGGAACTGCAGCTGGGTCAGCAGCTTGCCGGCGAAGATCAGGCCGCCGTTCATCACACAGAAGACCACCGGGTTGCTCTCGGCGAGCTTTTCACTGATCTGCGCGCCGACACGGACGATCGCCGCCTCGACATCGGCTTCGCTGTGCAGGCAGTCGGCTTCTCGCATGACTTGACGGATGTGCTCGAGATCAGCGGACATGTTGCTCTCCAAGTGGTCAGGATTTGGAAAAGCGGGCAAAGGTACGCATCCACACGCACCAGATCAAGCATTTCTGGACTAACGTCCAGTGTGCCTACAGGACACGCGCGATCGAATAGATTAATCTAGCGCGGTTTTTTTGCCCGCATTCCGGAGCCCTCCTCTATGCCCATCCGTGAGATCCGCCATCCGCTGATCCGCCACAAGCTCGGCCTCATGCGCCGTGCCGACATCAGCACCAAGAACTTTCGCGAACTCGCCCAGGAAGTCGGCGCGCTCCTGACCTATGAAGCCACCCAGGACCTGCCACTGGAGACCTACGAGATCGATGGCTGGTGCGGCAAAGTCCAGGTCGAGAAGATCGCCGGCAAGAAGATCACCGTGGTGCCGATCCTGCGCGCCGGTATCGGCATGCTCGAGGGCGTTCTCAGCCTGATCCCGGGGGCCAAGGTCAGCGCCGTCGGCGTCGCGCGCAACGAGGAAACCCTCGAAGCGCACACCTACCTGGAAAAGCTCGCGCCGGAGATCGACCAGCGCCTGGCCCTGATCATCGACCCGATGCTGGCCACCGGCGGCTCCATGGTCGCCACCATCGACCTGCTCAAGCGCGCCGGCTGCAAGGACATCCGCGCCATGGTCCTGGTCGCCGCGCCCGAAGGCATCGCAGTGGTGGAGAAAGCCCATCCGGACGTGCAGCTGTACACCGCCTCGATCGACCAGCGCCTGAACGAAGACGGTTACATCATCCCCGGCCTGGGCGATGCCGGTGACAAGATCTTCGGCACCAAGCAGAAGGACGCCTGAACATGCGGGACGAGTTCAACGACCCGCTCTGGCGTCAGGTCGTCTCCGGCGCGCAGATGCTCTTCGTGGCCTTCGGCGCCCTGGTGCTGATGCCGCTGATCACCGGCCTGGACCCCAACGTCGCGCTGTTCACCGCGGGCCTGGGGACCCTGCTGTTCCAGCTCGTCACCGGCCGTCAGGTACCGGTGTTCCTGGCCTCCAGCTTCGCCTTCATCACTCCGATCATCCTCGCCAAGGGCCAGTTCGGCCTGGCCGAGACCATGGGCGGGGTGATGGCCGCGGGCTTCGTCTACACCTTCCTGGGCCTGGCGGTGAAGATCAAGGGCACCGGATTCATCGACCGCCTGCTGCCGCCGGTGGTGATCGGCCCGGTGATCATTTCCATCGGCCTGGCCATGGCGCCGATCGCCGCCAACATGGCGATGGGCAAGGCCGGTGACGGCACGGTCCTGCTGCCGTACAGCACGGCGATGATGATCTCCATGCCGGCGCTGCTGACCACGCTGATCGTCGCCGTGTTCGGCAAGGGCATCTTCCGCCTGGTGCCGATCATCGCCGGCGTGCTGGTGGGCTTCGCCCTGTCGTTCGCCTTCGGCGTGGTCGACGTGGCCAAGATCGCCGCGGCGCCCTGGCTGGAACTGCCGAAGTTCACCGCCCCGGCCTTCAACTGGCAGGCCATCCTGTTCATCGTCCCGGTGGCCCTGGCCCCGGCGATCGAGCATATCGGCGGGGTGATCGCGGTGGGCAGCGTGACCGGTCGCGACTACCTGAAGACCCCGGGCCTGCACCGTACCCTGCTCGGTGACGGCATCGCCACCACCACCGCCGGCCTGTTCGGCGGCCCGCCCAACACCACCTACGCCGAAGTCACCGGCGCGGTGATGCTGACCAAGAACTACAACCCGAAGATCATGACCTGGGCAGCGGTGTTCGCCATCGCCCTGGCCTTCATCGGCAAGTTCGGCGCGCTGCTGCAGAGCATTCCGGTACCGGTGATGGGCGGCATTCTCTGCCTGCTGTTCGGCTCGATCGCCGCGGTGGGCATGAACACCATGATCCGTCACAAGATCGACCTCAGCGAAGCGCGCAACCTGGTGATCGTCTCGGTGACCCTGGTGTTCGGCATCGGTGGCGTACTGGTGGGCAGCGGCGACGGCCCGGATGACTGGGGCCTGAAAGGCATCGCCCTGTGCGCGGTGGTGGCGATCGCCCTGAACCTGCTGCTGCCGGGCAACGATGGCTGGAAGAACAAAGTGATGGACGATCATCTGCCGTGAGCGGAATCATCCTCGCGTGAATGACGAAGGGGCTGCACATGCAGCCCCTTCGTTTTTTCAGGCCCGCTCGCAGAGCGTGATCAGGGCCTCGACCCACTGTGGGTGGTCGTTCAGGCATGGCACCAGGGTCAGTTCCTCGCCGCCCGCCTCGATGAACTGCTCGCGGCCACGGTCGCCGATTTCCTCCAGGGTCTCGATGCAGTCGGCAACGAACGCCGGGCACATCACCAGCAGCTTCTTCGCCCCGGCCCTGGCCAGTTCGTCCAGGCGCGCCTCGGTGTAGGGCTCGATCCACTTGGCCTTGCCCAGGCGCGACTGGAACGAGACCGACCACTTGCCGTCAGGCAGGCCCATCTGTTTCGCGAAGGCCTGGGCCGTGCGCAGGCACTGGCCGCGGTAGCAGACCGCGAGCATCTCCTGCGAGGCGTCGCGGCAGCAGTCGGCGTCCTGGAAGTTGTGCGTACCGGTGGGATCGAGCTTCTTCAGGTGGCGCTCCGGCAGGCCGTGGAAGCTCAGCAGCAGATGGTCGAAATCCTGTTCCAGATAAGGCCTGGCGCTGGCGACCAGGGCATCGATGTATTCCGGCTGGTCATAGAAAGGACGCAATACCTTCATCTCCAGCGCCAGCTTGTGCTCGGCGATGGTCGCCCTGGCCAGCTCCACCACCGTGGTCACGGTGCTGTCGGCGAACTGTGGATAAAGCGGCGCCAGGGTCACCTTGCGTACCCCCTGGGCAGCCAGGCGCTGCAAGACCGAAGGCAGCGCCGGCTCGCCGTAGCGCATGGCGATTTCCACCGGGCCGTGGGGCCAGTGCGGCCGCATGGCCTCCTGCAGACGCCGGGTCAGCACCACCAGCGGCGAACCCTCCGGCCACCAGATCGAGGCGTAGGCATGGGCAGACTGCTCCGGGCGCTTGATCAGGATCAGCGACACCAGCAGACGCCGCACCGGCCAGGGCAGATCGATGACACAGGGATCCATCAGGAACTGATTGAGGTAACGGCGCACGTCAGCCACGGACGTGGACGCCGGCGACCCCAGGTTGACCAGCAGCAGAGCATGATCGGTCATGCAACATCCTTTTCAGAGGCGCGGGGACAAGTCGTCCAGCGCCGATTGCACATCGTTGAAACGGAAGGTGAACCCCGCCGCCAGCGCCCTCACCGGGCGGGCGCGCTGGCCACCGAGCAGCAGCGTCGACAGCTCGCCCAGGCCGACCTTGAGCAGCGGTGCCGGCAGCGGCAGGAATGCCGGGCGATGCAGGGCGCGACCCAGACGCCGGGCGAACTCGCGATTGCGCACCGGCTCCGGAGCGCAGGCATTATAAGGACCGCTGGCGTCATCGCGCTGCAAGAGAAAATCGATCAGGGCGATTTCGTCGTCGATATGAATCCACGGCATCCACTGCCGACCATCGCCCAGAGGCCCGCCCAGCCCGAGTTTGAACGGCAGGCGCAGGCGCGACAAAAAGCCGCCCTGCGCCGACAGGACCAGGCCGGTACGCACCAGCACCACGCGAATGCCCAGGGCTTCGGCGCGCAGCGCGGTTTCTTCCCAGGCAATGCACAACTGGCTGGCGAAATCCTCCTTCACCGGTCGCGAGGCCTCGGTCAGCTCGCGCTCGCCGCCGTCGCCGTACCAGCCCACCGCGGAGCCGGAAACCAGCACCGCCGGGCGTTGCTCGCGCTGCTCCAGCCAGGCCAGCAGGTGTTCGGTCAGGGTGATCCGGCTGCCCCAGAGCAGGGCCCGGCGTGACGCACTCCACGGACGATCGGCAATCGGCGCACCGGCGAGATTGACCAGCGCATCCAGCGGAGCGTCGCCGTATTCGTGCAATTCGGCGATCCCGCGAACTCCGGCGCCGCAGCGCTTTCCAACCTGCTCGGGGTGCCGGCTCCACACCGTCAGGTGGTGCCCCTGGTCGAGCCACAGACGACACAGTTGCTGCCCAATCAGGCCGGTACCGCCGGTCAGCAATATATTCATGGCCGTGTCCTCTCTAGTGCGTGGGCTGGTCTATTTTTAAGAGCAAGGCACTTTTTTGACCGTTCGCTCTGGGATAAACATTAGGCCAACCTGTCGTAACGAGCCGATCAATCTTATACAGAACATCAGAGTTGTACAGGTTTGTCGACAGCCAAGGCTGTCTGTACCTCACACAGGTTCGAAGAGGCCATCATGACTGTACCTATCGCGATCATCGGTGCCGGCATCGCCGGACTCTCCGCAGCACAGGCATTGCAGAAAGCAGGCTTGACCGTCCACCTGTTCGACAAGGGTCACGGCAGCGGCGGCCGCATGGCCAGCAAGCGCAGCGAAGTCGGTGCTCTCGATCTCGGCGCGCAGTACTTCACCGCCCGCGACCGGCGCTTCGTCGAGCAGGTCCAGCACTGGCAGGAAAGAGGCTGGGTCGCGGAGTGGAAACCGCAGCTGTACAACTACCGCGACGGCCAGCTGACCCCCTCGCCGGATGAGCAGGTGCGCTGGGTCGGCGTGCCGCGCATGAGCGCCATCACCCGCGGCCTGCTCAAGGATGTCACGGTGAACTTCAGTTGCCGCATCAGCGAGGTGTTCCGCGGCAAGCAGTACTGGCATCTGCAGGACACCGAAGGCTGCAGCCACGGCCCGTTCAGCCGGGTCATCGTCGCCGTGCCGGCGCCCCAGGCCACGCCACTGCTGGCCGCCACGCCGAAACTCGCCGCCGCCGCCGCCGGCGTGCAGATGGAGCCGACCTGGGCCGTCGCCCTCGGCTTCGACACCCCGCTCGACACGCCCATGCAGGGCTGCTTCGTGCAGGACTGCGCCCTCGACTGGCTGGCGCGCAACCGCAGCAAACCGGGGCGCGAGGAACACCTCGACACCTGGGTCCTGCATGCTTCCTCGGCCTGGAGCAAGCAGCACATCGACCTGCAGAAGGAAACCGTGATCGAACAGTTGCTCGGCGACTTCGCCGAACTGGTCGGCTGCGCCGTCTCGGCACCGAGCTTCAGCCTGGCCCATCGCTGGCTGTACGCGCGCCCCGCCGGCAATCATGAATGGGGCGTCCTCGCCGACGCCGACCAGGGCCTCTACGCCTGCGGCGACTGGTGCCTGTCGGGCCGGGTCGAAGGCGCCTGGCTCAGCGGCCAGGAAGCGGCACGGCGACTGATCGAACACCTGGAGTAAACCCTGCGGGCCACGCAACCTCTACAGGGATATTGACTTGTACAACGCCCGGCCTATGCTGTGTGACGTTGTACATGTTTTTATCTTTGTACAAGAAAGGTCGCCCCGTCATGCCCGACACCAAGCCCAAGATCGCCATCAGCGCCTGCCTGGCAGGTGAGGAAGTCCGCTTCAATGGCGGCCACAAGCAGTCGCGCCTGTGCACCGAGGTCCTGGCGGAGCATTTCGAACTGGTGCCGGTCTGTCCGGAGGTGGCGATCGGCCTGGGCACGCCACGGGCAGCGATTCACCTGAGCGGCGATCCCGAGCATCCCCGCGCGACCGGCAGCCGCGATCCTTCCCTCGATGTGTCCGATGCCCTGCGTGACTACGCGGACCACACCGCTGCGCACCTGGACGATATCTGCGGCTACATCTTCATGCAGAAGTCGCCGTCCTGCGGGCTGGAGCGCATCAAGGTCTACCAGGCCAACGGCTACCCGGCCCGGGAGCGCGCCAGCGGGCTGTATGCCGCGCGGTTCTGCGAACTGCGTCCGGACCTGCCGGTGGAAGAAGAAGGCCGCCTGTGCGACCCGGTGCTGCGGGAAAACTTCGTCACCCGGGTACTGGCCCATGCCGACTGGCAGCGCCTGCGCGCCGAAGGCCTGAGCCGGCATGCGCTGATCGCCTTTCACTCGCGCTACAAATACCAGTTGATGGCACATAACCCCGAGCAGTACCGGGTCCTCGGCAAGCTGCTCGGCAGCATGACCCGCCAGGACGATGCCGACGCGCTCGGCGCCCGCTACTTCAGCCAGTTGATGGCCGCCCTGCGCCGCTGCGCCAGCCGCGGTACCCACGGCAATGTGCTGATGCACCTGAGCGGCTACCTGCGGCCTGTCCTCGGCCCGCAGGACAAACAGGAAATCCGCCACCTGATCGACCAGTACATGGCTGGCGTGGTGCCGCTTGTCGTGCCGCTGACCCTGCTCAAACACCATCTGCGTCACCACCCCGATCCCTATCTGCTGGGTCAGGTCTACCTGCAACCCCATCCGGAAAACCTGAGCCTGCGCAATGCCATCTGAGCCCCTGCTGCCGATCCGCGAAATCGCCCGGCTGACCGGGGTCAATCCGGTGACCCTGCGCGCCTGGGAACGGCGCTACGGCCTGGTGGTGCCACAACGCACCAGCAAAGGCCACCGGCTGTACAGCCAGGAACAGGTACAACGGATCCAGACGATCCTGTCCTGGCTCAACCGTGGCGTCGCGGTCAGCCAGGTCCTGCCGCTGCTGGACCATGAGCAGGCGGCGGCGCAGCCCACCCCGGGCGACGACTGGCAGGCGCAGCGCGCAACGCTCACCGACTGCATCGCCCATCTCGCCGAGCGCCGCCTCGACCAGCAGTTCAACCAGGCAATGGCGCTGTACCCGGCGTTCACCCTCTGCGAACACTTGCTGCTGCCGCTGCTCGGCCACCTGGAAACCCGCTGGCAGGTGCATCCCTGCGCCAACGTAGAGCAGGCATTTTTCCAGAGCTGGCTGCGCAGCAAGCTGGGGCTGCGGGTGTATCACAACAACCGCCAGTTGAACGGCGCGCCGGTGCTGCTGATCAGCGCCGACACCCACCCCGTCGACCCCGCCCTGTGGCTGTGCGCCTGGCTGGTCAGTGACGCCGGCTACCCGGTCGAGGTCTTCGACCTGCCCCTGCAGGGCCGCGACCTGGCCCTGGCGGTCGAACGACTGCACGCCCGCGCCCTGCTGCTCAGCATCAACAGTGCGGCCGACAGCGAACGCCTGCAGCGCAGCCTCACCCTGATCGAAGTGCCGAAACTCCTGTTCGGCGCCGCGGTCACTCTCCATAGGCAAGCCGCGCGCCCCGACGCCGAGTGCTACCTGCTCGATTCGCCGTTGGCCGCACTGCGCTGTCTGCAAGGACTTGGCGCACTTGCCCCGAACACCTCCGCCCCCGGAAACCCAGCATGCAACTGATCTGGCTGCGCAGCGACCTGCGTATTCACGACAACACCGCGCTGGCCGCCGCCTGCGAGCGCGGCCCGACCCTGGCCCTGTGGCTGACCAGCCCCGGCCAATGGCAAGAACATGACGACGCGCCCTGCAAGGTCGACTTCTGGCTGCGCAACCTGCGCCACCTGAAGGACGCCCTGGCGCACTACGGCATCCCCCTGCTGATTCGCCACGCCGAGCACTGGAAGAGCGCGCCGCGGGTGATCCACCAGGTCTGCCGCGAGCATGGCGTGCAGGACGTGCATGTGAACGAGGAATACGGGATCAACGAGGAGCGCCGCGACCGTGAGGTCGCCGACCTGCTGGCGCGTCACGACATCCGCCTGCACGCCCATCTCGACCAGTTGCTGTTCCGGCCCGGCACGGTGCTGACCCGCAGCGGCGACTATTTCAAGGTCTTCACCCAATTCCGCAAGGTCTGCTACCAGCGTCTGCACCATGCTATTCCGGCCCTGCACAAGCTGCCGAAAAAGCAGGAACCGACCGGTATCGCCAGCGACGAGATCCCCACGGCGATAGCGGGTTTTCCCGCGCCGCCGGAGGCGCTGCGCGAGTACTGGCCGGCCGGTGAGGAGCCTGCGCGTGAACGCTTGAAAGAGTTCGTCGCCGAGGCGATGGCCAACTATCCTGAACAGCGCGATGTGCCGAGCATCGACGGCACCAGCCAATTGTCGCCGTACCTGGCGGCCGGGGTGATCTCGGTACGGCAGTGCCTGCATGCGGCGCTGGCGAACAACCAGGGGGAGTTCGAAAGCGGCAATCCCGGCGCGGTGAGCTGGATCAACGAGCTGCTCTGGCGCGAGTTCTACAAGCATGTGCTGAGCGGCTACCCGCGGGTGTCGCGGCATCGGGCCTTCCGTCCCGCCACCGAGGCGGTGAAATGGCGCGATGCCCCCGAAGACCTGGCGGCCTGGCAGGAAGGTCGCACCGGCGTGCCGATCGTCGATGCCGCCATGCGCCAGCTGCTCGCCACCGGCTGGATGCACAACCGCTTGCGCATGGTCGTGGCGATGTTCCTCAGCAAGAACCTGCTGATCGACTGGCGCAAAGGTGAAACATTCTTCATGCGTCACCTGATCGATGGAGACCTGGCGGCAAACAATGGTGGCTGGCAGTGGAGCGCCTCCACCGGGACCGACTCCGTACCCTATTTCCGGGTATTCAACCCCGTGAGTCAGTCCGAGCGCTTCGACAAAAAGGGACGCTTCCTGCGACACTGGTTACCGGAACTGAGAGACTTGGATGACAAGGATGTTCACAGCCCCGGCGGCCTGTTTGCGGTAAAGGGTTATCCACAACCCATCGTCGACCTGGCCATGAGTCGCCAGAGGGCGATAGACGCATTCAGGCAGCTCCCAAAAGCACAAGAAGTAGAGCCAGACCGTGAATACTGAGCATCCAAAACGAATCTGGGTCACCGGCGCCGGAGACGGCCTCGGTCATGCATTGGCCTTGCACCTGCTCACCCTCGGTCACCAGGTGGCGGTCAGCGGCCGAGCCCCGCTCGAACCCCTGCCCGACCCGTTGGCCGGACAGTGCCTGATCCTCGACGGCGACCTCAGCGACAGTGCCCATGCCGAGCGCATGACCCAGTGCATCCAGGAACAATGGGGCGCGCTGGACACCCTGATCCTCAATGCAGGCACCTGCGATTACCTCGACGACCAGGCGCAAGGCACAGCGATGCTGGAAGCCTTGATCGCCAGCAACCTGGCCGCCAGCCGCAACGGCCTCGAGAGCGCCCTGCCGCTGCTGGTGGCCGGACAGAACGCCCATGTGGTGGGGATCCTGAGCAGCCTCACGGCGCTGCAGCAGCACGAAAGCAGCCAGTGGCCGAGCGCCCAGAACAGCCTGGGGCAGTGGTTCAGCGAAGCGCGCAGTCGGCTGTCGCCGATGGAGATCGATCTGACCCTGGTCGCGCCGCAGACCCTGAAGAAGCCGATCACCCAAAGCATTGCCCTGCCCCAGCAATGGACGGCCGAGAGTGCTGCCCTGGCGATCATCGACCGCTTGCCGCTGCGCATGCCGGAGATGGTCCTGGAAGCCTTGTCGGTCAGCAGCCTGTGGCCATTGCGGCGCTGACCGCCGGCGACCGCGCAAAAGAAAACCCCGCCATCCGGCGGGGTTTTCGTTCATGCCTCAGAGCGACATGCGGTAATGCAGAGCGAAGCTCTCGACCCCGTCGTTGGGCTGGCTGAGTCCGGCATTGGAATAGTGGATGGCGCGAATGCCGACTTCGTGGCCGCCGGCGAAACGCAGGCCGAAGCCGATGCGGTCTTCGAACTGGAACGAGGACCCCAGGTCGTTGCTTTCCAGTTCGGTGTTGGCGAAGGCCGCGACACCGATACCGGCCTCGATGTATGGCTTGACCGAGTCGCCGGCGAACTCGTAGACGAACACCGGGGCGAACGACAGGCTGTGGTTGCTCGAAGTCTTGTCGCCGTCCCAGTAGGTGTAGCCGGCGTCCCAGTAGCCGGTCAGGCGACCGACGCTGGTCTGCCACCAACTGACGTCCCAGGCGGACTCCAGGCCGAGGCGATAGGTCATGGTGGAATCGCTGGTCTGCCCCACGGCGAACGTGACGTCAGCGGCCTGCGCAGTGAATACGTACCCCAAGGTTGCGGCTGCAACCACAGCCAAGCAAAGTTTCTTCATGAGAAACGTCCTTTATAGGAAATCCTGTTCGTTGGTTTTTTGTCTCATCAGACAACTTAGTAGAAATCAGCGCTTACAAAGGAGTTCAGTGGCATTTCGACATTTTGTGAAAATTTTGTCGATTTACCGAGTGAAGCTTTGCACACCGTCGGATTTCTTCCACAGCAAAGGCAGGATGTTTCTCAAATGATCGGGGTCAGCGCTGGTCCAGAATTGCGTCGGCCGTGCCGGCCCGCTGGCCAGCAGGTTGCGCTCGGCGAGCAGGCGCTGCAGCTGGCGGGCGACCGCGGCGCCGGTGTCGATGATCGCCACGGACGCCGGGACCATTCGGCTCAGCAGCGGGCGCAGGAAGGGATAGTGGGTACAGCCAAGGATGATGGTGTCGCAGCCCGCGGCCAGCAGGGGTTCGACATAGCCCTGGAGCATCCGCTGCAGGACCGGGCTGTTCAGGTCGCCGGCCTCGATCAGTTCCACCAGGCCGGGACAGGGCTGGGTCACCACCCGCACATCACTGGCGAAGCGATCGAGCAACGCGGCGAACTTGGCGCTCTGCAGGGTGCCGGTGGTGGCGAGGACTCCCACCACCCCACTGCGGGTCGCCGCGGCGGCCGGCTTCACCGCCGGCTCCATCCCCACCAGCGGCCACTGCGGAAAACGCTCGCGCAGGTCGGCGGCGGCGGCCACGGTGGCGGTATTGCAGGCCAGGACAACGGCCTTGACACCCTGCTCCTGGAAGAACTCGGCCACGCTGCGGCAGCGCTGGCGAATGAACTCGGGAGACTTCTCGCCATAGGGAATGTTGCCGCAGTCCGCCACGTAGAGCAGCGACTCGTCGGGCAGCAGGCGGGCGATCTCGGCCAGCACCGACAGGCCGCCGACGCCGGAATCGAACACGCCTACCGGCGCCGCCGCAGCCTCAGCCATGAGCGCTCCCGCACACGGTGCAGGCCGGATCGCGCTTGACCCGCAGCTCGCGGAAGCGCGTCCCCAGCGCATCCACCAGCAGCAGGCGGCCCACCAGCGGTTCGCCGAAACCGGCCAGCAGCTTCAGCGCTTCCAGGGCCTGCAGGCTGCCGACCAGGCCCACCAGCGGGCCAACCACGCCGGCCTCGCTGCAGGTCAGTTCGGCGTCGCTGCCGTGGCCATACAGGCAGTGGTAGCAGGGGCTTTCCGGGCGGCGCGAGTCGAACACCGACAACTGCCCTTCCAGGCGAATCGCCGCGCCACTGACCAATGGCTTGCCGGCCTTGACGCAGGCGGCATTGACCGCCTCGCGGGTGGCGAAATTATCCGAGCAGTCCAGCACCAGATCGACGGCGGCCACCGCGGCGGCGAGGGAATCCTCGTCCAGCGCGCGGCGGTGGGCGACCAGCTCGATATCCGGGTTCAGCCCCCGCAGGCGCGCCAGCGCCGAATCCACCTTGGGCTGGCCGACCGCGGCGACGTCATGAATGATCTGCCGTTGCAGGTTGGTCAGGTCGACCGTGTCGAAGTCCGCCAGGTGCAGGCTGCCAACCCCCGCCGCCGCCAGGTAGAGGGCCACCGGCGAGCCGAGGCCGCCCAGGCCGACGATCAGGGCGCTGGCGTTCTTCAGGCGCAACTGGCCGTCGATATCGATCTGGGCCAGCAGAATCTGCCGGCTGTACCGCAGCAGTTCTTCGTCGCTCAGCACGGCAGGCGCCCCAGGGTAATACGCTCGTGAGCGTTCAGGTCGAGGTGGCTTTCGATCTGCTCGAAGCCGTGGCGGGCCAGCAGCTCACGCACCGCGGCGGCCTGGTCGAAGCCATGCTCCAGCAGCAGCCAGCCACCCGCGAGCAGATGCGCCGGGGCTTCGGCGATGATCTGGCGCAGGTCGTCCAGACCGTCCTGCCCGGCGACCAGGGCGCTGCTCGGCTCGAAACGCACGTCGCCCGCCACCAGGTGCGGGTCCGCGTCGGCGATATACGGCGGGTTGCTGATGATCAGTTCGAAGCGCTGCCCGGCCAGGGCACTGAACCAGTGGCTGGCAAGCACCCTGACGTTGTCCAGCTGCAGGCGCTGGCGGTTGCGCTCGGCCAGGGCCACGGCCTCCTCGACGCGATCCACCGCAGTCACCTGCCACTGCCGGCGCTCGCTGGCCAGGGCCAGGGCGATGGCACCGGTGCCGGTGCCGAGGTCGAGGACCCGGGCCGGGCCGCTGGACTGCAGGCGCATGGCGGTCTCCACCAGCAACTCGGTTTCCGGACGCGGGATCAGGGTGTGCGGGGCGACTTCCAGGTCCAGGTTCCAGAAGCCCTGCTGACCGAGAATGTAGGCCACCGGTTCGCCGGCGCGGCGGCGCTGCAGGTAGTCGGCGAAGGTCTGCGCCGCCTCGCTGGAGACGATGCGCTCCGGCCAGGTGTGCAGGTAGCTGCGGGTCTTGCCGATGGCGGCGGCCAGGAGCAGTTCGATATCCAGGCGCGCGGTGGGCGAGTCGGGAAGCTCCGCGCCGCGGAGCAGGCTGGCGATGATGGTCATTTAGTCACCCAAAGCGGCCAGTTGGTCGGCCTGGTATTCCGCCAGCAGCGGTTCGATCACGGCGTCCACGCCACCCGCCAGCACGTCGTCCAGCGAGTACAGGGTCAGGTTGATGCGGTGGTCGGTGACCCGGCCCTGTGGATAGTTGTAGGTACGGATGCGCTCGGAGCGGTCGCCCGAGCCCACCTGCAGCTTGCGCTCCGAGGCCATGGCGCTCTGCGCGGCGCTGGTCTGCATGTCGTTGAGCTTGGCCGACAGCCAGGACATCGCCCGGGCCCGGTTCTTGTGCTGCGAACGCTCTTCCTGGCACTCCACCACGATGCCGGTGGGTAAGTGGGTGATGCGGATCGCCGAGTCGGTCTTGTTCACGTGCTGACCACCGGCGCCGGACGCGCGGTAGGTGTCGACGCGCAGGTCGGCCGGATTGATCTCGATGGCGACCTGTTCGTCCGGCTCCGGCAGCACCGCCACGGTGCACGCGGAGGTGTGGATACGGCCCTGGGACTCGGTCTCCGGAACCCGCTGCACGCGGTGCGCGCCGGACTCGAACTTGAGCTTGCCGTAGACGCTGTCGCCCTCGACCCGGGCGATGATTTCCTTGTAGCCGCCGTGCTCGCCCTCGTTTTCCGAGAGGATTTCCAGGCGCCAGCCGCGTCGCTCGGCGTAGCGCGAGTACATGCGGAACAGGTCGCCGGAGAAGATCGCCGCCTCGTCACCGCCGGTACCGGCGCGGATTTCCAGGAACACGTTGCGCCCGTCGTTGGGGTCCTTGGGCAGGAGCATGCGTTGCAGCTCCTTTTCCAGTTCCTGCAACTGCTCCTTGGCTTCGCGCACTTCCTCCACAGCCATCTCGCGCAGATCGGGATCGCTGTCCTTGAGCAGAGCCTGGGCGCCCTCCAGATCGTCCTGCAGCTTGCGCCACTGCACATAGCCGGCGGCCACCGGTTCGACTTCGGCGTATTCGCGGGAATAGGCGCGGAAACGGGTCTGGTCGGAAATGACCTCGGCATCGCCGAGCAGGGCGGTCAGTTCCTCGAAGCGGTCCTGGAGAATCTCCAGTTTGTTCAGCAGCGACGCTTTCATTGCGGGGTTTTATCCGTCGGGCCCTCGTTGAGGGCGAAGAGTTCCTGGGCCATGGCCAGCGCATCGACGCGGCCTTCGGCGGAGAGCTTTTTCAATTGCACGCTGGGGGCATGCAGCAACTTGTTGGTCAGGCCACGGGCCAGTTGCACCAGCACGTCCTCGGCGCTGGCGCCATTGGCCAGCAGGCGCTGGGCCTTCTGCAGTTCTTCGTCGCGCACACGCTCGCTCTGCTGGCGGTAGGCCTTGAGCACATCCACCGCGGCCAGTTCGCGCAGGCGCGACATGAAATCCTCGGCGCCGACCGTGACCAGTTCCTCGGCGGCCTGGGCAGCGCCCTGGCGGCTCTTGAGGTTTTCCGCGACCACATCGTGCAAGTCATCGACGGTATACAGGTAGACGTCGTCCAGCTCGCCGACTTCCGGCTCGATGTCCCGCGGCACGGCGATGTCGACCATGAAGATCGGCTTGTGCCGGCGCAGCTTCAGCGCGCTTTCCACCGCGCCCTTGCCGAGGATCGGCAACTGGCTGGCGGTGGAACTGATGACGATGTCGCTGTTGACCAGTTCCTGCGGGATGTCCGCCAGCAGCACCGCGTGAGCGCCGAACTGTTCGGCCAGGGTGCTGGCACGTTCCAGGGTGCGGTTGGCCACGACGATGCGGCGCACGCCCTGCTCGTGCAGGTGGCGGGCGACCAGGGTGATGGTCTCGCCGGCACCGATCAGCAGCGCCTGGCTGCGCCCCAGGTCACTGAAGATCTGCTTGGCCAGGCTCACCGCGGCGAAGGCCACCGACACCGGGTTCTCGCCGATGGCGGTATCGGTGCGCACCTGCTTGGCGGCGCTGAAGGTGGCCTGGAACAGACGGCCGAGCAACGGGCCGATGGTACCGGCCTCGCGCGCCACGGCATAGGCGGACTTCATCTGGCCGAGGATCTGCGGCTCGCCGAGCACCAGCGAATCGAGCCCGGAGGCGACCCGCATCATGTGCCGGACGGCGTCATGGTCCTCGTGGATATAGGCACTGGCACGCAGTTCGTCGATGCTCAGCTGGTGATAGTCGGCCAGCCAGCGCAGCACGCTGTCCGCCGCCAGATGGTCCTGCTCGATGTACAGTTCGCTGCGGTTGCAGGTCGAAAGGATCGCGGCTTCGCGGCTGGCGGTCAGTCGGCAGAGCTGCTGCAAGGCTTCGACCAGCTGCTCGGGGGTAAACGCCACGCGCTCGCGTACGTCTACCGAGGCAGTCTTATGGTTGATACCGAGGGCAAGAAAGGCCATTCAAGGTCGCTGGTTGTGACGTGAAGCCGATAATTGTCCTACTTCGCTGGATCGAGAACAACCACCGCTCGCGATTGTCTCTATAGACTGTATCCACAATCCCCATCGCGAGTGGGTTTGCCATGACGCTTGTGTCATGATGGCCCGACCGCAGGTTAGCCGCTCAAAATCCTCATTATGAATAGATCTTCCGCGTTGCTTCTCGCTCTTGCCCTGCTCCAGGGCTGCCAGGTCCTGCCAGGCGCCGGGGAGGCCACGACGCCCGCCGGGCAGCAGGCCGTGGCGCCGGCAGCCGCGCCCGAGCCGACGGTCTATGGCTCGTTCAGCCAGGAAACCCTGTACAGCCTGCTGGTCGCCGAGCTGGCCGGGCAGCGCAACCGTTTCGACATCGCCCTGGACAACTATGTGGCCCAGGCCGAGAAGACCCAGGACGCGGCAATCTCCGAGCGCGCCTTCCGCATCGCCGAATACCTCGGCGCCGACCAGTCGGCGCTGGACACCTCGCTGCTGTGGGCGAAGAACGACCCGGAAAACATCGACGCGCAGCGCGCCGCGGCCATCCAGCTGGCCCGCGCCGGACGCTACGACGACTCCATGAGCTACATGGAGAAGGTCCTGCAGGGCCAGGGCGACACCCATTTCGACTTCCTCGCCCTGTCCGCCGCGGAAACCGACCAGGACACCCGCGACGGCCTGCAGAAAAGCTTCGATCGCCTGCTGCAGAAGTACCCCGACAACAGCCAGCTGGTGTTCGGCAAGGCCCTGCTGCTGCAACAGGACGGCAAGTCCGAGCAGGCCCTGGCGCTGCTCGAGGCCCAGCCGCCGAAGGACGACAGCGAAATCGCCCCGATCCTCCTGCGCGCGCGCCTGCTGCAGAGCCTGGACCGCGGTTCCGAGGCCCTGCCGCTGCTGCGCAAGAGCATCGCGCGCAACCCCGACGACAAGCGCCTGCGCCTGACCTACGCGCGCATGCTGGTGGAGCAGGACCGGGTCGACGACGCCAAGGTCGAGTTCGCCAGCCTGCTCCAGCAGTACCCGGACGACGATGAACTGCGCTATTCGCTGGCCCTGGTCAGCCTCGAAGCCAAGGCCTGGGACGAGGCCGCCGGCTATCTGCGCGACCTGATCGAGCGCGACAGCCACGTCGATGCCGCCCACCTCAACCTCGGCCGCATCCGCGAAGAACGCAACGACCTCGAAGGCGCCCTGGCCGAATACGCCCAGGTCGGTCCGGGCAACGACTACCTGCCGGCGCAGCTGCGCCAGGCCGATATCCTCATTGCCAACGGACGCACCGACGAAGCCTTGCGGCGCCTCGACGAGGCCCGCGAAAACCAGCCCGACTACGCCATCCAGCTGTACCTGATCGAGGCCGAGACCCTCGGCAACAACCAGAAGGAAGAGCAGGCCCTGCGCGTCCTGGAAAAAGCCATCAAGCAGTACCCGGACGACCTCAACCTGCTCTATACCCGGGCGATGCTCGCCGAGAAGCGCGACGATCTGTCGCAGATGGAAAAGGACCTGCGCAGCATCCTCGTCCGCGAGCCGGAAAACGCCATGGCCCTCAACGCCCTCGGCTACACCCTGGCCGACCGCACCACGCGCTACGGCGAAGCCAAGCAACTGATCGAGAAAGCCCACCTGCTCAGCCCGGAAGATCCCGCCGTGCTCGACAGCCTCGGCTGGGTCAACTATCGCCTGGGCAACCTCGACGAGGCCGAGCGCCTGCTGCGCCGTGCCCTGGAGCGCTTCCCCGATCACGAAGTCGCCGCGCACCTGGGCGAAGTGCTCTGGGCCAACGGCAAACGCCGTGAGGCCCGCCAGGTCTGGGCCAAGGCCTTCGAAGCCCAGCCCGACAGCCCCATCCTGCGCAAGACCGTCCTGCGCCTGACCGGATCCGAGACCCTGTAAGCCTATGTTCCTGCGCCACATCATCACCTTCAGCCTGATTGCCCTGCTCGCCGGTTGCGCCGGCTTCGGTTCCCGCGAGGCCGTCCAGGGCCAGGGCAGCCCGCAACTGTGGAAGGCCCACAAGCAGCAGTTGAGCACCCTCGACGGCTGGCAGATCAACGGCAAGGTCGGCATCCGCGCGCCTAAGGACTCCGGCAGCGGCACGCTGTTCTGGCTGCAACGCCAGGACTACTACGACATCCGCCTGTCCGGCCCGCTGGGCCGCGGCGCCGCGCGCCTGACCGGACGCCCGGGCCAGGTGGTGCTGGAAGTCGCCAACCAGGGCCGCTTCGAAGCCCCGACCCCGGAAACCCTGCTGGCCGAACAGCTGGGCTGGGAATTGCCGGTGTCGCACCTGGTCTGGTGGGTCCGCGGCCTGCCGGCACCGGACAGCAAGAGCCGCCTGACCCTCGACAGCGACAGCCGCCTGGCAAGCCTGGAACAGGATGGCTGGCAGGTGGAATACACCCGCTACACCGAACAGAACGGCTACTGGCTTCCCGAGCGGATCAAGATGCACGGCCAGGACCTCGACGTGACCGTGGTCCTCAAGGAATGGCAACCCCGCCAGCTGGGGCACTGACATGACCAGCAGACTGACCCTGCCAGCCCCGGCCAAGCTCAACCTGATGCTGCACATCCTCGGCCGCCGCGCCGACGGCTATCACGAGTTGCAGACCCTGTTCCAGTTCCTCGACCACGGCGACGAACTGAGCTTCGCCGCCCGCGAGGACGGCGAGATCCGCCTGGTCACCGAGATCCCCGGGGTGGACCACGACAGCAACCTGATCGTCCGCGCCGCGCGCAAGCTGCAGCAACTGACCGGCACCACGCTGGGCGCCGATATCTGGCTGGACAAGGTCCTGCCCATGGGCGGCGGCATCGGCGGCGGCAGCTCGGATGCCGCGACCACCCTGCTCGGCCTCGACCACCTGTGGAACACCCGCTGCAGCGAAGACCAACTGGCCGAACTGGGCCTGGGCCTGGGCGCCGACGTCCCGGTGTTCGTCCGCGGCCACGCCGCCTTCGCCGAAGGGGTCGGGGAAAAACTCACCCCGGTCGACCCGCACGAACCCTGGTACGTCGTGCTGGTACCGCAAGTCTCTGTAAGTACGGCAGAAATTTTTTCGCATCCTTTGTTGACACGTAATTCAAAGCCCATTAAAGTGCGCCCCGTTCCCGAGGGAAACAGTCGAAATGACTGTCAAGCGGTAGTTGAGCAGAGTTACCCAGAAGTACGTAACTCCTTGAATTTGCTAAACAAATTCACTGATGCAAGACTTACCGGTACTGGAAGTTGTGTGTTTGGGGCCTTCCCAGGCAAAGCCGAAGCTGATAGAGTTTTGGCCCTTCTTGCAGACTCCCAAACAGGGTTCGTGGCAAAGGGAAGCAACGTTTCGATGTTGCATCGCAAGTTACGAAGTCTGCGCTAGGAATCGAGTACCAGGTACTCGCAGCAACAGATACAGGGGCGTCGCCAAGCGGTAAGGCAGCAGGTTTTGATCCTGCCATGCGTTGGTTCGAATCCAGCCGCCCCTGCCATTTTCCTTATACTCATCCAGGTATACCCTCAGCCTTCAGGTACTGCGCGTGTCCAAGATGATGGTCTTTACGGGGAACGCCAACCCCGATCTGGCTCGGCGCGTCGTGCGTCAGCTGCATATCCCACTGGGTGATGTTTCTGTCGGCAAGTTCTCCGACGGCGAAATCAGCACTGAGATTAATGAAAACGTCCGCGGTAAGGACGTCTTTATCATTCAGCCGACTTGCGCGCCAACCAACGATAATCTGATGGAACTGGTAGTGATGGCCGATGCCTTCCGCCGCTCCTCTGCGTCCCGAATCACCGCCGTGATTCCTTATTTCGGATATGCCCGCCAGGACCGCCGTCCGCGTTCGGCGCGTGTAGCGATCAGCGCCAAAGTCGTCGCTGACATGCTCACCGTCGTGGGTATCGACCGTGTTCTCACCGTCGACCTGCACGCTGACCAGATCCAGGGTTTCTTCGATATTCCGGTAGATAACATCTACGGCTCCCCCGTTCTGGTGGATGACATCGAAGACCAGCGTTTCGAAAACCTGATGATCGTCTCCCCGGACATCGGTGGTGTCGTGCGTGCACGTGCCGTCGCCAAGTCCCTGGGTGTCGACCTGGGTATCATCGACAAACGCCGCGAGAAGGCCAATCACTCCGAAGTGATGCACATCATCGGCGACGTCGAAGGACGTACCTGCATTCTCGTCGACGACATGGTCGATACCGCCGGCACCCTGTGCCACGCGGCCAAGGCCCTGAAAGAACACGGCGCGGCCAAGGTTTACGCCTACTGCACGCACCCTGTACTCTCCGGCCGCGCCATCGAGAACATCGAGAACTCCGTGCTCGACGAGCTGGTGGTGACCAACACCATCCCGCTGTCCGCCGCCGCACAAGCCTGTGACCGTATCCGCCAGCTGGATATCGCACCGGTCGTCGCCGAAGCGGTTCGCCGCATCAGCAACGAAGAATCGATCAGCGCGATGTTCCGCTGAGGCGCAAGCCCGGCGAACCTCCGTTGACGTAAAGCGCCCCGCCCCAACACCTGTTGTTGGGGCGGGGCTTTTTTGCCCTCTCCGCTTCGGCATTGGTCGCAAATGCCACGCGGAGCCGGCTAATTTTGGAGATACAAAATGACCGATTTCATCCTGAACGCCCAAGCGCGTACTGACCTGGGGAAAGGTGCGAGCCGCCGCCTGCGTCATGCCGCCAACATCCCAGCCGTTGTCTACGGTGGTAACAAGGACGCCCAGTCCGTGACCATCCTGGCCAAGGAAATCACCAAGCTGTTCGAAAACGAAGCTGCCTTCAGCCACGTTATCGAACTGAACGTCGACGGCGCCAAGCAGAACGTCATCGTCAAGGCCATGCAGCGCCACCCTGCCAAAGGCTTCATCCTGCACGCTGACTTCGTCCGCGTCGTGGCTGGCCAGAAACTGACCGCCGTTGTTCCGGTTCACTTCGTCAACGAAGAAGCTCCGGTCAAGAAAGGCGGCGAGATCTCCCACACCCTGAACGAGATCGAAGTTTCCTGCGAAGCCAAGGACCTGCCTGAGTTCATCGAAGTCGACCTGGCCAACGCCGAAGTCGGCACCATCATCCACCTGTCGGACCTGAAAGCTCCGAAAGGCGTGGAGTTCGTCGCTCTGGCCCACGGTGATGACAAGGCTGTTGCCAACGTTCACGCTCCGCGCGTTGCTCCAGAAGCAGAAGGCGCTGCCGAGTAATCTACTCGGTTCGCCGGTGTTGCCCGGGTGGCGGTGATCACGCCGCCACCCCCAACTCCAAGGAAGAGCCCCTGACGTGACCGCCATCCAGTTGATCGTCGGCCTGGGAAATCCCGGCCCCGAATACGAACAGACCCGGCATAACGCAGGGGCTCTTTTCGTTGAACGCATCGCCAGCGCCCAGCGTGTCAACCTGACCGCTGACCGCAAGTATTTCGGCCTGACGGCAAAATTCAGCCATCAGGGCCATGATGTTCGTCTGCTGATCCCCACCACCTACATGAATCGCAGCGGCCAGTCCGTTGCCGCTCTGGCCAATTTCTTCCGAATCGAGCCGGATGCCATCCTGGTGGCCCACGACGAACTCGACCTGCCTCCCGGCGTCGCCAAGCTCAAGAAGGGCGGCGGCCACGGCGGGCACAACGGCCTGCGCGACATCATCGCGCAGCTCGGCAACAAGAACGACTTTCACCGTCTGCGGCTTGGCATCGGCCACCCGGGTGATGCCAAGCTGGTGTCCAACTTCGTCCTCGGCAAGGCGCCGCGCGCCGAGCAGGACAAACTCGACGCCAGTATCGATTTTGCCCTCGGCGTGCTGCCGGACATCCTCGCCGGCGAATGGGCGCGTGCGATGAGAGAGCTGCACAGCCAGAAGGCCTGACTTCACGAAGAGGGATTCACCATGGGATTCAATTGCGGCATCGTCGGCCTGCCCAACGTCGGCAAGTCCACCCTGTTCAACGCCTTGACCAAATCCGGCATCGCGGCGGAGAACTTCCCCTTCTGCACCATCGAGCCGAACAGCGGCATCGTGCCGATGCCGGACGCCCGCCTGGACGCCCTGGCGGCCATCGTCAAGCCGCAGCGCATCCTGCCGACCACCATGGAATTCGTCGATATCGCCGGCCTGGTGGCGGGCGCGTCCAAGGGTGAAGGCCTGGGCAACAAGTTCCTCGCCAACATCCGCGAGACCGATGCCATCGCCCACGTCGTGCGCTGCTTCGAAGACGAGAACGTGATTCACGTGTCCAACAGCGTCGACCCCAAGCGCGATATCGAGATCATCGACCTGGAACTGATCTTCGCCGACCTCGACAGCTGCGAGAAGCAACTGCAGAAGGTCGCGCGCAACGCCAAGGGCGGTGACAAGGATGCCCTGGCGCAGAAAGCCATCCTGGAAAAACTGATCCCGCACTTCACCGAAGGCAAGCCGGCGCGCAGCCTGATGAAGAACATGGGTGACGACGAGAAGGCCGTGATCCGCGGCTTCCACCTGCTGACCAGCAAGCCGGTGATGTACATCGCCAACGTCGCCGAAGACGGTTTCGACGACAACCCGCACCTGGACGTGGTCCGCGCCATTGCCGAAGAAGAAGGCGCGGTGGTGGTGCCGGTGTGCAACAAGATCGAGGCGGAAATCGCCGAGCTCGACGATGGCGAAGAGAAGGACATGTTCCTCGAGGCCCTGGGCCTGGAAGAGCCTGGCCTGAACCGGGTGATCCGTGCCGGCTACGCCCTGCTCAACCTGCAGACCTACTTCACTGCCGGCGTGCAGGAAGTCCGCGCCTGGACCGTCCGCGTCGGCGCTACCGCGCCACAGGCCGCCGGCGTGATCCACACCGACTTCGAGAAAGGCTTCATCCGCGCCGAAGTGGTCGCCTATGACGACTTCATCCAGTACAAGGGCGAAGGCGGTGCCAAGGAAGCCGGCAAATGGCGCCTGGAAGGCAAGGACTACATCGTCAAGGACGGCGACGTGATGCACTTCCGCTTCAACGTCTGACGATTTTTTCTGATCTCAGGAGCGCTTGGCAGCTCTCGGCGGACTGAGCAGACCCTGCAAAATCAAGGGCTTGCCAAACAATACGATCTGCTGAGCGTTCCTATTGTTCATCGAGGTCTGAAAAATTCGGGGGTAGCGTTGGGGGTACATCTCCCCACAGTGGAGTCCAACGATGCCCGAGAATCTGCTCACCGACGCCAAGATCAAGTCGGTCAAACCTGCTGATCGAGACTGGAAATTTTCAGACGGCGAGGGCCTGTTCCTGCTGGTCAACCGGCTTACCTACGCCATGCGCGATATGAATCTGGGCCGGGGAACGACGTCCCATTGCTGGCGCACCAGCTTTTCGACCCTGGGCGCCTGAGTGCGGCAGAGCACAGAGGACTGGAGCCTATAAACGGGGCAATCCAATGATTAAAAAGGGGTAATTTAGGCATTAATACCCCTTTATAGACCGTGATTTACGTGGTCGCCCCCTTGCCAGACAGGGCGACAACAGGGTAACCAAACGACTTTAATGAGGTATTACAAAAGACAATACCCCATTTAACGACTATGATTGCCCCGTTTAGACCGCCTGAGCCTACATTTCCATGCACTCGCTTACCCCCGAGTACCTCACCGCGCTTCGCTTCGATGGTATCCAGGCCGCCACACTGCGCGCATTGGGCGAGTATCAGGGCAAGCAACAGCTCTACGCCGCCCAGTCTCCGGAAGCCCTCAAGGGCCTGCGCCAGATCGCAGTGGTCGAATCCACCGAATCATCCAACCGATTGGAAGGTGTCGTCGTCGCGCCCTCGCGGCTGAAGTCCCTGGTCATCCGCAATGCAGCACCGAAGAGTCGCTCCGAACAGGAGATCGCCGGCTACCGCGATGCCCTGGCATTGATCCACGAATCTGCTGCGCACATGCCCTTCAACGAAGGCATGGTGCTGCAACTGCACACCATGCTTTACCGCTACATGCCGCAGGCAGGCGGGCGCTGGAAAGCCACTAACAACGACATCATCGAACGTCACCCGGACGGCACATCGCGGTTGCGCTTCCAGCCGGTCGCCGCGCACCTGACGCCGATGGCCATGGCCGATCTGACTCGGCACTACGCCACCTCACTGGATCAGCATCTGGCCGACCCACTGGTGTTGGTGCCGCTGGCGATGCTCGACTTCCTGTGCGTCCACCCCTTCCCGGACGGCAACGGCCGCATGTCCCGCTTGCTGACCTTGTTGCTGCTCTACCACTTCGACTATGCCGTGGGCCGCTACATCAGCCTGGAACGCATCTTTGAAGAAACCAAGGAAGGCTACTACGAGACGCTGGAAGCCAGTTCGCAGGGCTGGCATCAGGGGCAGCATGACGTCAAACCCTGGCTTGACTACTTCTGGGGTGCCCTGCTGCGGGCGTACCGCGAGTTCGAGGAGCGTGTCGGCACCATTGAGCGTGGCCGCGGCAGCAAAGGCGACCGGGTGCGCGCAGAAGCCCTGGGGCGAACCCTGCCGTTTTCGATCTCGGAGATCGAGGAAGCCTGCCCAAGCGTGAGCCGTGACATGGTGCGGCTGGTGCTGCGGGCAATGAAATCAGAGGGATTGATCGAATCGACCGGCAAAGGGCGTGGGGCGAAATGGAAGCGCATCACGGCAGGCACCGCCGGTAATACGGTGGTTCTGGCACCCGGTTACCAGATGGATCAGTGAGGCCCCCCAATGGATAACGTTTTTCAATTCCGCGACCAGCTCATTGAACACTATGGTAGTTTTTCCCGCAGCTTCGTTCGCATCGCCACACCCGATATCCAGGCCGAGGTAGAACATCTGGCCGCTCGGTTTTTCAGGCTGTCGACCGCGATCTTGAAGATGCTGAAGCTTGCCAAGGGTTGTGGCAATCCCGATTTTTCAATGTGCGGGTGATCGACTTCGTGGACGAGGGTAGTGTCGCACTGATGAGAATGTGGGATAAGCGCCAAGCAGGCTACAAAGCGATGGGGTACCGCATGACCGACTCCCTGCTTACCCTAGATCTGCTTTGAACGTAACTTCACTGCGCAGAGAGCACCCTCCCCGCTGAAAAATCCCCACGCGACACAACCTGTCGCCCCCCTGGCCGAAGATAGTCGAAAGACCAGGAGGAGCATTCCATGAAGAACGTATTGGCCGTCATCGGTCTGGCCGTGGTGCTGAAGAAAGGCTACGAGCTGTACTGCGAATACAGCGAGATGAAACGCGAACTGGAAACCCGCAAGCCGGCCACGCCGTCCTGAGCGCGCCGTGCCTGTCGACCTTGGTCGCAGGCCCGCGCACGATAAGTAGCAAAGCGCCATTATTGTCGGTAGCATCCGGGCAACGTGGCGCCAGGTATTCAACTCACTGGCGGTCAAAACAAGGTCGTTCCCCCATGTCACAAGCGAAGGATACGCTGCTCAGGCTATTTGCCTTGCTGCGCCTCATTCCCACCGAGCCTCATCGCATCGCGACCACAACGCTGCTGGAAAAACTGCGCGAACGGGGCTTTTCCGTCACCCTGAGATCGATCCAGCGTGACCTCAATCGCCTGTCGATGCCCTTCTCGCTCGTCTGCGATGCCAGCGAAGCGCCGTTTCGCTGGAGCTTCACCCGCGATGCACCGCTGGACCTGGAGGACATGGACGCGCCCACCGCGCTGGCGCTGTTCCTCTCGGAAAACCACCTCAATACCCTGCTGCCGCAGACCGTCCTCGATCAGTTCGGCCCGCAGTTTCGTCGCGCCCGCAACTTTCTCGGCGGCCTGGGCGGCAACGAGCTGGCAGGCTGGGCCAGGCGGGTGCGCACCCTGCCCTACGGCAAGACCCTGATCCCGGCGCCGGTCAGCGCGCAGACCTGGGCCCAGGTGTCCACCGGGCTGCTGGAACGCAGGCTGCTCGACATCGCCTACATGAGTCGCAGCAAAGGCGAACTCAAGCGCCTGCGCATACACCCCGCCGGCATGGTGTCGCGCCATGCCGTCAGCTACCTGGTCGGCTCCGTCGATGGCTATGGCGACCTGCGCCAGTTCGCCCTGCACCGCATCGAGGAAGTCAGCGTGCTTGACCAGCCGAGCCTGGAGCACCAGGACTTCGATGTGGACGCCTATATCTCCAGCGGCGTGTTCAGTCACCGCGAGGCCGAGGCCCAGGTCGAACTGATCGCCGACGTGCGTCCGCAGATCGCGGTGCTGCTCAGCGAAACACCGCTGAGCCAGCAACAGACCTTGAGCGACGGCGAGGAAGAAGGCTGGAAACGCCTGCACGCCACCGTGCCACTGGACCGGGAAACGCTCTGGTGGATCTTCGCCCTCAACGAAAACATTCGCCTGCACGCGCCAGCGGTGTGGGTAGACGAAATTCGCCAGCGCCTGCAGTCGATGCAGGCGCTTTACCAGGACACGCCTGCCTCACCTCAGGCACAACCTGCCTGAACCCAACGAACCCCGAAAAGGATCCTGCCATGCCACTTCCTCTCATCCTCGGCGCCGCGGCGCTGGTCACTGCCGCCTACGGCGCCAAGAAGGGCTACGACGGCTATCAGAAGCACTCGGAAGCCGACGATATCGTCAACGCCGCCAAGCAGCGCTATGACAGCAACCGCAAAACCTTCGACACGCAGGAACGCAACACCGTCCTGGCCCTCGAAGCACTGGGTCAGGAAGAGCTGAGGATCGGGCAGAACTTCAACGACTTCAAAAACCTCGCCGACAAGCTGCTGGAAAAAATGAACGCGGGTCGCCAGGACAAACTGGAACTCAACATTCCCAAGCACAAGCTCAAGCGCGTCGAGAACTACAGCTACACCGCCATCGGTGTGCTGGGCGCCGCCGCCGGAGCCGGCGCCGCGGGCGCGGCCGCAGGGTTCGCGGTGTACGGCGGGGTCATGGCCCTGGGCGCGGCGTCCACCGGCACGGCCATCTCGTCGCTGGCCGGCGTCGCGGCGACCAACGCTACCCTGGCCGCCATCGGTGGCGGTTCGCTCGCCACCGGCGGCCTGGGCATGGCGGGCGGCACCGCGATCCTCGGCGCCGCCGTGGCCGGCCCGGTGCTGGCCATCGCGGGCTGGGCCTACGACAGCCATGGCGAGGAAGCCCTGAAGAACGCCAACAAGGCCAGCCAGGACGTCGACAGCGCGGTCAGCAAGCTGGAAAAGGCCCGCAAGCAGCTGAGCCAGGCGGAAGACTACGCCTTCGACATCAACGATGTGCTGAAGTCGGTGTACGGCCAGTTCGACAAGTACTTCGAACACCTGAAGTACCTCGACCGCCATATCGAGGAAGTGCGCAGCCGTCGCCTCGACCCGCAGGTGGAAATGGCCAAGTTCAGCGACACCATCCTGCAACTGATCGACAACGGCTACGCCCTGGCCGCGATCCTCGTCGACCTGATCACCACCCCGCTGTTCAAGGTCAAGGAAGTCAACGGCGAGGTGGTCAAGGACAAGAACAACGTCCCGGTCATGGCCACCGACGCCGATGGCTCGATGATCCTCAACGCCGCCACCCTGGACCAGCAGATCGCCGACACCAGGACCAAGGCCGCCGCCATCAATCCGGCCTGACCCGCACGGGGCCGCAAGGCCCCGTCTCCCCGCTCGCTCCATTCATTCGTCAGGGACGCACCCCATGCACGCCGCCGCGCGAGATTTCCCCTGGGCCGAAGAGCTCGAAAAAACCGTCGTCACCAGCCTGGTCACCAGCTTCGGCCTGGACTTCCTGTTGTTCCAGGACAAGAAAGGCGGCGAGGTCGACACCATCCACAACGTGCGCAACGGCGTCTGGGCGACGGACGAGGCGAAACGACGCTACGACAAGCACATTGAAGCCGGGTACAACGCCAAGCCCTACCACCAGCACCCCGACTACATCGCCACCGGCGCGGCCGACAAGGCCAGGCAGGCGGCGGGCACGCTGCACGACCCCTACCGCAACACCGTCATGGCGGCCCACGAGCAACGCAACCTGGACCACGTGATCAGCGCCAGGGAAATCCATGGCGACCCCGGGCGCGACCTGGCCGGGCTCGACGGCGTGGCGCTGGCCAACCAGCGCAGCAACCTGCAGACCACGCACGAAAGCGTGAACAAATCGAAGAACCAGACGCCCATCAAGGAATACCTGGGCGAACTGCCCCGCCTGATCAGCCAAAATGAGGCAACCCTGAGCAAGGACCGCGAGCGCCTCACCCGCCTGCCCCGCAATACGCCGCAGGAGCAGCACAAGGCCCGCGAGCTGGAAGACAGCATTCGCAAGACCGAAAAGAAACTCACCGCGCTCAAGGCGGTGGACGCCGAAGGCATGCTCAAGCGCGATGCCGAGGCCCGGGCCGCCTACGACAGCCAGATCAACCACGCCTACTACACCAGCACGGCCTTCCTCCAGAACAGCGCGATCGCGGCCAGGAACGCGGGCTTCGCCATGGGCACCCGGCAGATGCTCGGCATGATCATGGCCGAGGTCTGGTTCGAACTGCGCGAGCAACTGCCCGCCCTGCTGGACAAACTCAGGCACCAGTTCAGCTTCGAAGCCTTCGTGGACAGCATCACCCGCTCGCTCAAAGGCATCTGGGAGCGCGTGCAACGGCGCTTCAGCGATTTCCTCGTGGCCTTCAAGGACGGCGCCTTCGCCGGCATCCTCGGCAGCCTGACCACGACCCTGTTCAACATCCTCGCCACTACCCAGGCGATGGCGATCAAGATCATCCGCGAGGTCTGGGGTCAGTTGGTCAAGGCCGTCAAGCTGATGGTCTTCAACCCCGATCAGCTGAGCTTCGTCGAACTGTGCAAAGCCGTGACCAGCCTGTTGTCGGTGGGCGCCGCCACCGTGGTCGGCTCCATGGCCTACGCCCAGTTGCTGCCGGTCTGCAGCTTCCCGTTTGGCGCCGAGCTGGCCGCCTTCGCCAGCGCGCTGGTCACCGGGGTGATTACCCTGGGCCTCAACTATTTCCTGCTGCACAGCGGGATGGCCGCCAAGCTGTGGGCCTTCGTCGAATCGCTGACCCCGCATGCCGGGGTCATCCGCGAATTCCAGGCGATCAACGCGGAGCTCGACCGCTACCTGCTCGAACTGGGCCGGCTGGAGTTCAACCTGGACGTGGAAGAGCTGCAGCTCTTCGCGATGGAACTGCAGGCGTGCAGCGACGAAACCCAGCGTGGCGCGGTCCTGCAAAAGGCCGTGGAGGCCCGCGGTATCGAATTGCCGTACGAGATGGGCAATGCGGCGAGTACACGCAGCTGGCTGGCTTCGCTGGTATGACCTTGCCGGCGTTCCCCTGCAGCCAGTGCGGCCTGTGCTGCCGCAATGTGCATCTGGCGCCGGTCACGCAGTATCTGGACCGCGGTGACGGCACCTGCCGGCATTACCACGATGCCGACCGCAGCTGCCTGATCTACGAGACCCGTCCGGACATCTGCCGCGTCGACCGCCAGTACCGCCAGCACTACGCCGGGCAGTACAGCTGGGAGGCCTTCGTGCAGGCCAACCTCGAGGTCTGCCACACGCTGCAACGCCTCGACGGTGCCTGACTGCGCAGTGCGCCTCACCCTGCCCGCAGGGTGAGGCACGGCTCTGTCAGTTGCGCAGCAACTCGTGGCGGAAGCGTGCTTCCAGCGACGGGATCTCCAGCAGGACTTCCTCATCCTTCCACAGCTCGTAGGAACGAATCATCTCGACGTCCCCGGACATGAACGCCTCATCGAACGGCGCATCGTCATCGATCTCTTCGTGCAGCTCCGAGGTATAGCCCTTGATCCACAGCTTGCGCATGCCGGCACTGACCACGTAGCCGGAGGTGTACTCGGTGCCGGGCAGGCGATCGGGCATCGCGCTGCCCTTGCGCCCCAGGGCGGTGATGGCGATGACCAGGTGAGCCAGCTCATCCATGTCCGGGCAGACCTCCTCATGGAAGGCCGGCCAGAATTCCTCGTCGTCCTCCGAGGCACGCCAGCCCTTGGCATCGTTGACCTGGCTGAGGTCCCTGTAGGGGTGCGAATGGAAGGTGCCGATCAACTCCAGTTGCGGCCAGTATTCGCGGAAGAAATCCCGCTTCATCCGGATCGATTTGAAATCCGGCTGGACCCACTCGGCATGGCGCAATGCCGAGGTTTCCACGGTCGCGACCACCGCGACGAGACGCGCCGGGACACCCTCGCGCACGGGCAACGCATAGCCCCACAGCAGGCCGAAGGTTTCCAGGCGGTCGTTGCCGCGCCCGCGGGCATGGGCCTTGTGGGACACCTCGTAGGCCTCGATCGCCGATGTCAGCAGCTGTGGCACAACGTGGTCTTCAATGATGATCTGGGTGCGCATGGTTTCTCCCTGATGACGGCAACGTCCTGCAAGCGCCTGGGCGCCGGGTTGATCGAAGGGCAGGATGATGGCAGATCGACACTTCCCCAGTCACCCTCACCTTCGCCACTCAGACGTGAGACAACCACGGCAATCCCTCCGGCTTTTTTGCACATCTACCCGGATTTTCTGCGCGTACTCCGCCACGCCACCCCCACCTATACTCGGCCGAAACCGTATCGCCCCCATAACAACAATCCAGGGCCGCCCGCCATGAACGACCGTCATGCTTTCCTCGCCGCGCGCGATTTTCTCCTCGACCACCGTACTGACTACACCACCGCCAGCCGCGATTTCCGCTGGCCGCAACTCGACGAATTCAACTGGGCCCTCGACTACTTCGACGAGATGGCCCGCGGCAACCAGGCCACCGCGCTGTGGATCGTCGAGGAGGACGGCAGCGAGCGCCGCTACAGCTTCGAGGAACTGACGCAGCGCTCCAACCGCGTCGCCAACCATCTGCGCGCCCTTGGCGTGAAGCGCGGCGAGCGGATCCTGCTGATGCTCGGCAACCACATCGCCCTGTGGGAAACCATGCTCGCCGCATTCAAGCTCGGCGCGGTGGTGATCCCAGCCACCGCCCTGCTCACCGCCGACGATCTGCGCGATCGCCTGGAGCGCGGCCAGGTGCGCCACCTGGTGGTCGGCGGCGCGCATCTGGAGAAATTCGCCGGGCTGGCCGACGCCTGCACGCGCATCAGTGTCGGCGCCCAGGCACCGGGCTGGATCGCGCATGAAGCGGCGCACGAGCAGTCCAGCGCGTTCGAGGTCGACGGCACCACCCGCGCCACCGACCCGATGCTGCTGTACTTCACCTCCGGCACCACCTCCAAGCCGAAGATGGTCCTGCACAGCCACCAGAGCTACCCGGTCGGCCACCTGTCGACCATGTACTGGATCGGCCTGCAGCCCGGCGACCTGCACCTGAACATTTCCTCGCCAGGCTGGGCCAAGCACGCCTGGAGCTGCTTCTTCGCGCCGTGGAACGCCGGCGCCTGCATCTTCATCCACAACACCTCGCGCTTCAGCGCCAGCGCCCTGCTGCGCGTACTCGAGCAATACGGCGTGACCAGCCTGTGCGCGCCGCCGACGGTGTGGCGCATGCTGATCCAGGAAGACCTCGCCGCCTGTCGCCCACGCCTGCGCCTGCGCGAGCTGGTCGGTGCCGGCGAGCCGCTCAACCCGGAAATCATCGAGCAGATCCACCACGCCTGGGGCCTTGACCTGCGCGATGGCTTCGGCCAGTCGGAAACCACCGCGCTGGTCGGCAATACCCCCGGCCAGCCGCTCAAGCCCGGCTCCATGGGCCGCCCCCTGCCCGGCTACCAGGTGACCATGCTCGACCCCGACGGCCAGCCGGCCAGCGAGGGCGAAGTGGCCCTGCCGCTGACGGTACGGCCGCTGGGCCTGATGCTGCGCTACGAGGACAGCCCGGAGAAAACCGCGGAGGTCATGCGCGACGGCTACTACCGCACCGGCGATACCGCGCAGATCGACGCCGAGGGCTACATCACCTTCGTCGGGCGCGCCGACGACGTGTTCAAGGCTTCGGACTACCGCATCAGCCCCTTCGAGCTGGAAAGCGCGCTGATCGAACACCCGGCGGTGATGGAAGTGGCCGTGGTGCCCAGCCCCGACCCGGTGCGCCTGGCGGTGCCCAAGGCGTTCCTGATCCTCGCCCACGACCAGCCGGGCAGCGCCGAGCTGGCTCGCGAGATCCTCGCCTTCGCCCGCGACAACCTGGCGCCGTACAAGCGGGTGCGGCGCATCGAGTTCGTCGTCGAACTGCCCAAGACCATTTCCGGCAAGATCCGCCGCGTGGAACTGCGCCAGATGGAAGTGCTGCGGCGCCAGGGCGACGGACGCGGGGAGTGGGAATTCTTCGAGGAAGACTTCACCCAGTCGTCGAACTGAGTCGCCATTCCCGATGTGAAACAGCCACTGTCTCATCCAGAGACAGTGGCTGCGCAGGACACCCGGCAAATCCCCGTGGCGCCGGCGTCTGCGCAACTGGCGCAGGCGTTGCTTGGGCCCCTGTGTGCCACACAACAAGGAAGCCCCCATGCCCGGCCTGCGCAACATACCCATCCGCCACCGTCTCTGGCTGATCCTGCTGACCTCGCTGCTGATCCCGACCGTCCTCGTCGCCCTGATCCTGCGGCAGAACTTCGTCGACCTGCACGCCGCCACGGCGTTGAAAACCCGCCATGTGGTGGAAACCGCCAGCGGCATCCTGCGCTACTACCAGGGCCTGGAAAGCAGCGGCCGCCTCGACCGCGAGCAGGCCCAGCAACAGGCGATCGAGCAGATCCGCGCCCTGCGCTACAACGGCGACGACTATTTCTGGCTGGAAGACCTCGACGCGCGCATGCTCGTGCACCCCAGCCCCACGGTGCAGGGCAAGGTCATGGCCGGCACCCGCGACCCGGACGGTCACCTGCCGTTCGACGAAATGGTCAGCCTGGCCAAGCGCGACGGCGCCGGGGTGGTCGCGTACCGCTGGCCACGTCCCGGCGCCCAGGCACCGGTGCAGAAGGTGTCCTATGTCGAGCTGTTCAAGCCGTGGGGCTGGATCATCGGCTCGGGGATCTACGTCGACGATGTCCAGCAAGCCTTCCAGGCCCAGGCCTGGCGCGCCCTCGGCATCCTCGCGGTGGCGGGCCTGCTGCTCGGCGCGCTGGTCCTGCTGATCGGCCGCAGCATCGCCACGCCGCTGGACGCCGCGGTCGGCGCCATGGCCAACATCGCCAGCGGCGACGCCGACCTGACCCGCCGCCTCGACGAACAATGGCGCGACGAGCTGACTGCCCTCGGTGGTCATTTCAACGCCTTCACCGGCAAGCTGCGCGGGGTCATCCAGCAGTCGCTGGGCACCGCCGGCGCCCTCGACGACGCCTCGCGCGCCCTCGGCAACCTGGCCGGCGATTCGCAGCGCCAGAGCCTGGAGCAATCGCAGCAGATGGAACTGGTCGCCACCGCGGTGCAGGAGCTGTCCTACGCCGTGCAGGAGGTGGCGCGCAACGCCGAGCATGCCGCTAACGAAGTGCGCAACGCCGAAGAGCAGGCGCTGCAGGGCCAGGACACCATCCACGGTGGCCTCAAGCAGGTCGACCTGCTCAACGACACCATCGCCAGGGCGGTCTCGGTGATCCAGTCCCTGGCCCAGGAAAGCAGCCAGATCAGCAGCGTGCTGGAAGTCATCCGCGCCATCGCCGAGCAGACCAACCTGCTCGCCCTCAACGCCGCCATCGAGGCGGCGCGGGCCGGCGAACAGGGCCGTGGTTTCGCCGTGGTCGCCGACGAGGTGCGCCTGCTGGCGCAGCGCACGCAGAGCTCCACCGCGCAGATCCAGGAAATGATCGAACGCCTGCAGCACAACTCGCTGGCCGCGGTACAGGTCATCGACGAAAGCAGCCAGGCCTCGGCGCACACCGTCGAACTGGCGAGCCAGGCGGGTCAGAGCCTGGCGCAGATCACCACATCGATGCGCAACCTGACCGGGCTCAACGCCTCGATCGCCAGTGCCACCCTGGAGCAGTCGCAAGTGGTCGAGAGCATCAACCAGAACGTCACCCAGGCCGCCTCGCTGGCGGACGACAGCGCCCAGGCCGCTGATCAGTCGAGCCAGGCCAGCCGCCAGCTGGAACGCCTGGCCAGCGAGCTGAACCAGTCGCTGCGGCAGTTCAGCGTGTAGCCGGGACGGCGAGGATTTCCTCGACGAAGGCGATGAAGGCGCGGATCCGGCTGGAATCGCGATGGCTCGGCAGGTACAGCGCGTTGATCAGCCCGCTGGCACTGCCGGGACTGACCTCGAAGCCTTCCAGCACCCGGTTCAGGCGGCCCTGGCGGACGTCCTCGGCGACCAGCCAGTCGGCCAGCAGAGCCAGGCCGGCGCCGCCCAGCGCCGCCTCGCGCAGCACATCGGCATTGTTGCTGCGCAGGCGGCCCTGGACCGGGACCTGGAGGCATTCGTCGCCGTCGCGGAAGCTCCAGTGCTGCAACGCCGGCGCGTAGTCGAACAGCAGGCAGGCATGCGCCAGCACGTCGTGGGGCTGGCGCGGCAGGCCGGTGGCTTCCAGGTAATCGGGACTCGCCACCAGCCAGCGCTCGAAGCGGCCGATGGGCTTGCTGACGATATCGTCATTGGTCAGGGCGGAGCCGAGGCGGATGCACAGGTCGACGCTTTCCTGCAGCGGATCGACCATGCGGTCGCTGAGGTTCAGGCTGATCTCCAGCTCCGCATGCCGCGCCAGCAGGCGCCCGAGGTGCGGAGCGATGACGCGCCGGCCGAACTCCACCGGCACGCTGACCCGCAACCGCCCGCGGGCCTCGCTGCCGCGGTCGAACACCGCGGCATCGGCTTCGGCCAGGGCATCGAGGATGGCCACGGCCTTGTCATAGTAGTCCTGGCCGACCAGCGTCGGGCTGCTGTGACGGGTGCTGCGATTGAGCAGCGTGGTGCCCAGCCCGGCTTCCAGGGCGGCGACCTGGCGGGTCACCGACGACGTCGCCACACCGAGTTTGCGCGCCGCGGCGGAGTAGCCACCGCAACGCACGGTTTCGACGAACATGCTCAACGCTTGCAACTTATCCACAACCTGGCTCCCGGCGAATCGATTCCCTGGCCGCCGAGTGTGAACGAAAGCGCCACGCAGTGCTTGCAACGCTGCGCTCAAGCGCGCGGACGGAAGACGAACAGGACCAGGGCCGCCAGCGGCGGCAAGGCCGACATGCAGGCGAACATCTCCCAGCCGAGCCGTTCGTACAGCGGGCTGGCGATCAGCGAGCCGAGGGCGCCGCCGACGAAGATGCTGGTCATGTACACCGCATTGAGCCGCGCCCGGCTGTGGGGGTCGAGGGCGTACACCTCGCGCTGGCCGAGGACCATGTTCAGCTGCACGGCGAAGTCCAGGGCCACCGCGGTGACCACCATCCACAGCCAGCCGGCCCCCTGCAGCGCCCCGGCAAGCAGCGCCAGCGGGGCCAGGACCAGCGCCGCCGCGGTACTGCGCAGGCCATGCCCGGCATCGGCCAGACGCCCGGCGATCGGCGCGGCGATGGCGCCGACCGCACCGACCAGGGCGAACAGCGCCACCTCGGTCTGGCTGAAGCGGTAATGGCGCACCAGCTCGACCGGGGCGATGGTCCAGAAGCTGCTGAAACTGGCGAACAGCAGGCCCTGGTACAGCGAGCGCTCACGCAGCGGCGCATGACGCCGGGCCAGGGCGAACACCGAGGCGATCAGCGCCGGGTAGCTGGCCCGGTGCGCGGGCAGGCGACGCGGCAGGACCAGGCCCATGACCAACGCCATCAGGGTCATCAGGACGGCAGCGCCGAAGAACACTCCGCGCCAGCCGAAGGCTTCGGCCAGGGTGCTGGACAGCGGGCGCGACAGCAGGATGCCCAGCAGCAGGCCGCTCATGATGTTGCCGACCACCCGCCCACGGGAGGCCTCCGGGGCCATGTGCGCGGCCAGCGGCACGAGGATCTGCACCGCCACCGAGGTCAGGCCGATCAGCAGCGAACAGACCAGGAACAGCGACGCGGTGCTGCTCGCCGCCGCCGCGGCCAGGCACAGCGCCGCAGCCAGGGTGAACGCCACCAGCAGGCGGCGATTTTCCAGCAGGTCGGCCAGCGGCACGAGAAACAGCAGGCCGACGGCATAGCCGAACTGGGTCAGCGACACGATCAGGCTGGCACTGGCGCTGGACAGGCCGATGCTCGGCGCGATCAGCTCGATGATCGGCTGGGCGTAATACAGGTTGGCGACCACCGCGCCACAACAGATGGCCAGGAAGATCACCAGGGAACTGGACAGCGCGGGAGTCGCCAGCGCCGAGCGGGACTCGGCGGCGACGGGATTGCCAAGGGACATGGCGGGCCTCATCGAAAGGACTGAACGGGATGGCGCCAGACTAGAGGGTCAGGTGCCGTCCCGGAATCCGTGCGCGAGGCAAAACAGCGGTGCGCGCGGCGCAACGCCGCGCCTCAGTCCATGGTCTTGAGCTTGCGGTACAGCGTCGCGCGACCGATGCCCAGGGCCCGCGCCGCCGCCGACAGATTGCCCTGGCAGGCGTCGATGGCCGCACGGATCGCGCGCTGCTCCGATGCCTGCAGGGTGCCCTCGGGAACCTCCAGCGGCGGCACGCTGAGCGGACGCGCCTGCAGCACTTCCGCGGGCAGGTGGTCGAGGCGGATGATGCCTTCGTCCTCGGCGAACGCCGCCGCCAGCCGCAGCACCTGGTGCAGCTGGCGGATATTGCCCGGCCAGTGGTAGGCCAGCAGCGCCTTCAGCGCCATGCCGTCGAGCGCCGGTGGATGCTGGCCGGAGGTTTCGCCGCGCAACAGGTGCTGGATCAGCCGCGCCAGGTCGCTGCGCTCGCGCAACGCCGGGAGAGCGACACGGAAGCCGTTGATGCGGTAGTAGAGGTCCTCGCGAAAACCCTGCTCGCCGGTGAGCTGCAACAGATCGCGGTGGGTCGCGCAGACCAGGGCGAAATCCACCTCGATCAGGCTGGTACCGCCCAGCCGGCACAGGCTGCGCTCCTGCAGCACGCGCAGCAGGCGGCCCTGCAACTCCATCGGCATGTCGCCGATCTCGTCGAGGAACAGCGTGCCGCGGTGGGCCTGTTCGATCTTGCCCGCGGCGCCGCCCTTGCGGCTGCCGGTGAAGGCGCCCTCGACATGCCCGAACAGCTCCGACTCGATCAGGCTCGCCGGAATCGACGAGCAGTTGATCGCCACGAACGGCCCGGCGGCGCGCGGCCCGCCATCGTGCAGCAGGCGGGCGAAGACTTCCTTGCCGGTGCCGGTCTCGCCATTGAGCAGCACCGGAATGTTCCGCGCGAAGGCTTTGCGCGCCCGCTCCAGCGCTTCACTGACCACCGGGTCTTCCAGGCACGGTCCGCGTTCGGCGACCTCGGCACGACGGCCTTCGAAGGCGATCCGCGACGGCGTGCTCGCGCCCTTGGCCGGCGAGGCCGTGACACAGGCGTGCAACTGGCCGCCGGCGTGGGTCTGCAGGCGGAACGGCACGCTGAGGTCGTAGCGGCGGTAGCACACAGCATGGGCGAAGGGCATGTCGAACAGGTCGGCGAAGTCCATGCCGACCTTCAGTTCGGGGTCGCCGAACAGTTGATGGGCGATACGGTTGGCGCCGCGCAGCTTGCCGCCGGCATCGAAGGCCAGCAGGCCCTCCATGGGCGTGCCGAGGATATCCAGGCGGCAATGCAGGTGCACCAGCAGCACGTCGCCGAGCTGGGTGAACAGGCGCCGCTCGATGGCCCGCGCGGCGATCACCAGCGACTCCAGGGTATACACCGAGGACACCGGCCCCTTGCGGCTGGCATCCAGCACCCCGACGATGCCGCCATCGACGCCGAAGATCGGCGTGGCCATGCAGGTGAAGGCCCGGGCCTCCTCCAGGTAGTGCTCGGGGCCGGCGATCACCACGCTCTCCTTCTCCGCCAGCACACAGCTCGGCGCCGTGGTGCCGACCAGGGTTTCGAGGAATTGCGCGCCCTGGCGGAACACCTGGTTGAGTTCGCGGTTGGCGCTGTTGCATTTGCCGATGGCGTTGAGCACCACGCCGTCCATGTCGATGCAGGCGAGCACCCAGTCGCGCGGGGCCAGGGACGCATGCAACTGCTCCATTTCCGGCCGCGCCGCCTCCAGCAGCGGGCCGCCGTACTCGCGCAGCTCGCGCGGGCGAACCCGCTGCGGGGCCTCGAACAGCACCCGGTCGGCGGGGGAAATACCGTAGCGCAGGGAACGCGCCCAGGAGCGCTCGATCAGTTGCGCATCGAAGGCGCGGCCACGCTCTTCGAAGCTGGGATACACGGAGATACCGCGGGCAGCGGAAGGATCGTCAGGCTTGTTCATGACTCATGCCTCGGGACGGTTGTATCAGTTCGGTACAGCCAGGCGGGGCAAAGACTGTCCCAGACTGAGACACCCGCACCCACCCGCTCGCCAAAGCTGTTCGACCATCACACTTATTGTTATTCAAGCCATTGATATTGAAGGATTTTTTCATAACCTTCAAAACATGGCACAGGTCCTGCTCAAGCTCTTTCCGCGTCCGGGATCTTCCGTGAAGTAAAGGCCGGGACACAGGAAACGATCATAAACAAAAACAATAAGAAGGTGATGACATGTCGAAGAGCGGTACAGCTCGCATGAACCCACTGCGCGCGCCACTGGCCTGCGCCGTTACTCTGCTGGCCGGCATCGTGCCGCCGGCCCATGCCGTTGATGTCGATGCCGGCGACTACACCGCACTGCCGGAAGGCACCAACCTGGGCGTGGTCTACTACCAGCACGCCGAACGCAAATCGCTGTACAGCGACGGTCACAAGGTACCGATCGACGCCCGCCTGGACTCCGACGTCGGCATCCTCCGGGGCGTGCATTTCATGAAGCTCGGTGATTACATCATCGACCCGCAGTTCCTCCTGCCATTCGGCAGCCTGCGCGGCAAGGACGACACCAAGGGCCTGGGCAACGAAAAAGGCACCGGCGACCTGATCCTCGCCTCGACCATCTGGCTGGTGAATGACCCGGCCAAACGCCAGTACTTCGGCATCACCCCCTACGTCTACGCGCCCATCGGCAGCTACGACAAGGACGATGCGCTGAACCTCGGCGAAAACCGCTGGAAGTACGTGCTGCAGGCCGGCTACATCACCGGCCTGACCGAAAAGCTCACCCTCGACCTGGTGGGCGACGTGACCTTCTTCGGCAAGAACGATGACTTCGGCCCCGCTGGCGCCACCCTCAAGCAATCCGCGCAGTACCAGGGCCAGGCGTTCCTGCGCTACAACTTCACCGATCGCTTCGACGTCCGCGCCGGCGTGTCACGCCTGTGGGGCGGCGAGACCAAGGTCAACGGCGTGCGTATGGACGACGAGCCGGAAACCAGCAAATTCACCGTGGGCGCCTCGTACTTCGTCACCCCGGGCACCCAGCTGATGGTCAACTACGGACGCGACATGTCCGTGGAAAACGGCTTCCGTGAAGAAGACCGCATCAACCTGCGGCTGCTGCAGATCTTCTGAGCCATCCTCCGAACGCTTCACCCATAACAATTAGATTCAGGAGTCTCGCGTACATGAACATCGCGCAACCGACCCGTCTTGCCTTAGCCCTGATGCTCGCCCTGCTCGGCCCCGCCGCCCAGGCCGGCAACGTCGACCAGGCCGCCATCGTCGCCAGCAAGAATGACGGCAGCGAATGGCTCAGCCATGGCCGCACCTACGAAGAACAACGCTACAGCCCGCTCAAGCAGATCAGCACGGCCAACGTCGACAAGCTCGGCCTGGCCTGGTCCATCGACCTGGAAAACAACCGCGGCCTGGAAGCCACGCCGCTGTACCACGACGGCGTGCTCTACGCCTCGCTGTCCTGGAGCCGGGCCATCGCCGTGGACGTCGCCACCGGCAAGGTGCTGTGGACCTTCGACCCGCAACTGGCCCGCGACAAGGCCCGCGATGCCTGCTGCGACGCGGTCAACCGCGGCGTCGCGCTGTGGAACGGCAAGGTCTTCATCGGCACCCTCGACGGCCGCCTGATCGCCATCGACGCCAAGACCGGCAAGCAGCTCTGGAGCCAGCAGACCACCGACAACAGCAAGCCCTACACCATCACCGGCGCGCCGCGCGTGGTCAAAGGCAAGGTGATCATCGGCAACGGCGGCGCCGAGTACGGCGTGCGCGGCTACTTCTCCGCCTACGACGCCGAGACCGGCAAGATGGCCTGGCGCTTCTACACCGTGCCGGGCGATCCGGCCAAGCCGCACGAAAACCCGGAACTGGCCGAAGCCGCCAAGACTTGGAAAGGCGACAGCTACTGGAAAGGTGGCGGTGGCGGCACCGTGTGGGACGGCATGGCCTACGACCCGGAACTGGACCTGCTCTACGTCGGCACCGGCAACGGCTCGCCCTGGAACCGTGAAGTGCGCAGCCCTGGCGGCGGCGACAACCTGTACCTGTCGTCGATCCTGGCCATCCGTCCGGACAGCGGCAAGCTGGCCTGGCACTACCAGGTCACCCCTGGCGACACCTGGGACTTCACCGCCACCCAGCAGCTGACCCTGGCCACCCTCGAACTCGACGGCAAGCCGCGCAAGGTGATCATGCAGGCGCCGAAGAACGGCTTCTTCTACGTTCTCGATCGGGAAAGCGGCAAGCTGCTGTCCGCCGAGAAATTCGGCAAGGTGACCTGGGCCGAACGCATCGACCTGAAGACCGGTCGCCCGGTCGAAGCCCCCGGCGCACGCTACGAGGACAAGCCCATCGTGATGTGGCCAAGCCCGTTCGGCGCGCACAACTGGCACTCCATGTCGTACAACCCGGACACCGGCCTGGTCTATATCCCGTACCAGGAAATCCCCGGCGTGTACCGCAACGAGGGCAAGGACTTCGTCCGTCGCAACGGCTTCAACACCGCCTCCGGCTTCTCCGATGCCAGCGATATTCCGCAGTCGGTGGTCGGCGGCGCGCTGCTGGCCTGGGACCCGGTGAAACAGAAGGAAGCCTGGCGCGTACCGCGTCCGACCTACTGGAACGGCGGCACCCTGAGCACCGCCGGCAACCTGGTGTTCCAGGGCACCTCCACCGGCAACCTGGAAGCCTACTCGGCGGACAAGGGCCAGAAGCTCTGGTCGTTCGGCGCCCAGACCGGCCTGATCGCCGCGCCCATGACCTACAGCTACAAGGGTGAGCAGTTCGTGGCAATCATGGCCGGCTGGGGCGGCGTCGCCCCGCTGATCGGCGGCGAAGCGGCCAAGGCACCGGGCGTCGGCAACATCAGCCGCCTGCTGGTGTTCAAGCTCGGCGGTAACGCCAGCCTGCCGCCGATTCCGGAAACCCCGGTGGCCAACAACACGCGCATTCCCCACCCGACCAACGCCAGCGCTGCCGAAATCGAAGAAGGCAAGGGCCTCTACGCCGCCTACTGCTCCGTGTGCCACGGCGTCGGGGCGAGAAGCGGCGGGCTGATCCCCGACCTGCGCAAGACCGACGATGGCCGCCGCGCGCTGTTCCAGCAGATCGTCCGCGACGGCGCCCTGCGCCCGCTGGGCATGCCGGCCTTCGCCGACTCGCTGGATGCCACCCAGGTCGAGCGGATCAAGGCCTATGTCATGACCCGCGAGCTCGAGGACTACAGCGCCGCGCAGCAGACGGCGAAAACGACTCCGTGATGCAACACCGGGCCGGCAATGGCCCACCCACTGCCAATGTGTCATCAACTGCAAAGAGGGCTTCAGCATGATGTGGACCAAACCTGCCTACACCGACCTGCGTCTCGGCTTCGAGGTGACCCTGTACTTCGCCAACCGTTGATGCGACACCCGGCCCGGCGCCGTCCCCCTGGCGGCGCCGGACCGCGATCACCACTCCAAGCCTTTGCCCCGCGCAAGCGGGGCTCTTTTTCAGCGAAGCGCTCCCCGTCATGTACATCCATATTCTCGGCTCGGCCGCCGGTGGCGGATTTCCCCAGTGGAACTGCAATTGCCGCAACTGCCACGGCCTACGCACCGGCCAGGTGCTGGCGCGGGCCCGCACGCAGTCGTCGATCGCCCTGTCCGACGACGGCAAGCAGTGGATCCTGTGCAACGCCTCGCCGGATATCCGTGCCCAGATCGGCGCCTTTCCCGCCCTGCAACCGGCGCGTGGACCACGGGACACGGCGATCGCCGGAATCATCCTGCTGGACAGCCAGATCGACCATTGCACCGGCCTGCTGAGCCTGCGCGAAGGCTGCCCGCACGACGTCTGGTGTACCGACGTGGTGCACCAGGACCTGAACAGCGGCTTCCCCCTGTTTCCCATGCTCTCGCACTGGAATGGCGGACTGCGCCACCAGTCGATCGGCCTGCACGGCGACCCCTTCGAGATCGCCGCCTGCCCGCGCCTGCGCTTTACCGCCATCCCCTTGCGCAGCGCCGCACCACCCTATTCGCCGCACCGCCACGACCCGCAACCGGGTGACAACATCGGCCTGTTCGTCGAGGACCTGCGCAGCGGCGGCAAGCTGTTCTATGCCCCGGGCCTGGGCCAGGTCGACGAGGCCTTGCTGGCCTGGATGCGACGTGCCGACTGCCTGCTGGTGGACGGCACGCTGTGGCAGGAAGACGAAATGCGCCTGTGCGGCGTCGGCGACAAGACCGGGCGCGAGATGGGCCACCTGCCGCAGAGCGGGCCCGGTGGCATGCTCGAAGTCCTCGAACAGTTGCCGGCGCGCCGCAAGGTGCTCATTCACATCAACAACACCAACCCCATCCTCGACCCGGCTTCGCCCGAGCGCGCCGAACTCGATGCCCACGGCATCGAAGTGGCCTGGGACGGCATGCCGATTCACCTCTAGGAGCGCGCCATGTCCAGCGCCATGAGTCCCGCGCAATTCGAACAGGCCCTGCGCGCCAAGGGCGCCTGCTACCACATCCACCATCCCTTCCATGTGGCCATGCACGAAGGCCGCGCCAGCCGCGAGCAGATCCAGGGCTGGGTCGCCAACCGCTTCTACTACCAAGTGAACATTCCGCTGAAGGATGCCGCGATCCTCGCCAACTGCCCGGACCGCGAGGTACGCCGCGAGTGGATCCAGCGCCTGCTCGACCACGACGGCGCCCCCGGCGAGGACGGCGGTATCGAAGCCTGGCTGCGCCTGGCCGAAGCCGTGGGCCTGGAGCGCGACGAGGTGCTCTCGGGTGAGCGGGTGCTGCCCGGCGTGCGTTTCGCCGTGGACGCCTATGTCAACTTCGCCCGCCGCGCCAGTTGGCAGGACGCTGCCGGCAGTTCGCTGACCGAACTGTTCGCCCCGCAGATCCACCAGGCCCGCCTGGACAACTGGCCGCGACACTACCCGTGGATCGAAGTGTCCGGCTACGCCTACTTTCGCGGACGCCTGAGCCAGGCACGGCGGGATGTCGAGCACGGCCTGCGGATCACCCTGGCGCATTGCACCAGCGCCGAAGCCCAGGCGCGCATGCTGGAGATCCTGCAGTTCAAGCTCGACGTACTGTGGAGCCTGCTCGACGCCCTGAGCATGGCCTACGAACTGGACCGCCCGCCGTATCACACGGTGAGCCACGAACGCCTCTGGCATCGAGGATTGAGCGTATGAACAGGCAACGCATACCGCGTCTGCGGCGCGGCTACCGGCTGCAGTTCGAAGCCGCGCAGAACGGCCATGTGCTGCTCTACCCGGAAGGGATGGTGAAACTCAACGGCAGCGCTGCGGCGATCGCCCTGCACCTGGATGGCCTGCGCAGCGTCGCCGCCATCATCGCCGAGCTGGACCGGCAGTACCCGGGCGCCGCGGAACTGGCGCGAGACGTCGACGACTTCATGGTGAGCGCCCATGCACAAGGTTGGATCGAATTCGCCTGAGACCGTCGGGCCGCCCCTGTGGCTGCTCGCCGAACTGACCTGGCGCTGCCCGTTGCAATGCCCGTACTGCTCCAACCCGCTGGACTTCGCCGGGCATGGCAGCGAGCTGTCCACTGCCGAATGGATCGAGGTGTTCCGTCAGGCCCGTGAACTGGGCGCGGCGCAACTGGGCTTTTCCGGCGGCGAGCCGCTGCTGCGCCCGGACCTTGCCGAACTGATCGGCGCGGCGCGCGGGATGGGCTACTACACCAACCTGATCACCTCTGGCATCGGCCTGGACGAGAAGCGCCTGGCGCAGTTCGCCGAGGCCGGGCTCGATCATATCCAGATCAGCTTCCAGGCCGCCGACGCCGAGGTCAACGACATGCTCGCCGGCTCGCGCAAGGCCTTCGCGCACAAGCTGGCGATGGCCCGGGCGGTCAAGGCCCACGGTTATCCGATGGTGCTGAACTTCGTCACCCACCGGCACAACATCGACCAGATCGAACGCATCATCGAACTGTGCATCGCCCTGGAGGCGGACTTCGTCGAACTCGCCACCTGCCAGTTCTACGGCTGGGCGCACCTCAACCGCGCCGGCCTGCTGCCGACCCGCGCGCAGCTGGAGCGCGCCGAGCGCGTCACCAACACCTACCGGGAGCGACTCAAGGCCGAAGGCAACCCGTGCAAGCTGATCTTCGTCGTGCCGGACTACTACGAGGAACGGCCGAAAGCCTGCATGGGCGGCTGGGCCAGCGTGTTTCTCGACATCACCCCGGACGGCACCGCCCTGCCCTGCCACAGCGCGCGGCAACTGCCGGTGCGCTTTCCCAATGTGCGCGAGCACAGCGTGCGGCACATCTGGTACGAGTCGTTCGGTTTCAACCGCTATCGCGGCGATGACTGGATGCCCGAGCCCTGCCGCTCGTGCCCGGAGAAGAGCCAGGATCATGGCGGCTGTCGCTGCCAGGCGTACCTGCTGACCGGCGACGCCGATGCCACCGATCCGGTGTGCGATCGCTCGGCGAACCACGGCATCATTCTCGAAGCGCGGCGCCAGGCAGAAGAGGCGCCGGGGCGCCTGGAGGACCTGCGTTACCGGACGCTCAAGGCGTCGCGGCTCATCGCAGTGGAAAAATGAATGCCGGGGGCCGCGAGACGGCCCCCGGGATTCGACTCAGCGATAACGTTCCAGCCAGTGCGCATAAGGTGCCGGCAGCGTCCAGGACGCCTTGTCCACACCCAGCTCCTTGGCCGCGAAGTAGGCCCAATGAGGATCCGCCAGATGCGCGCGCCCCACCGAGACGATATCCAGCTGCCGCGAGCTCACCGCCTCCTCCGCCAGTTGCGGAGTGCCAAAGCCCCAGGCCGAAGTCACCGGGATACCCGCTTCGTCGCGCACCCGGCGCGACACCTCGCCGAGGAACGCCGGGCCCCACGGGATGTTGGTTTCGGCGATGGTGAAACCGACGCTGACGCTGAGCAGGTCGAGGCCACCGGCCTTGAAGCGGCGGGCCAGTTCGATCGACTCGGCGAGGGTCTGCTCGTCGCGACCGTCGTACTCGATCACGCCGAACCGCGCGGTCAGCGGCAGGTGCTCCGGCCACACTTCACGCACGGCGGCGAGGGTTTCCAGGAGGAAGCGGCTGCGGTTGTCGAAGCTGCCGCCGTAGGCGTCGGTGCGCTGGTTGGAGTGCTCGGAGAAGAAGCTCTGGCCCAGGTAGCCGTGGGCGAAGTGCAGCTCGATCCATTCGAAGCCGGCGTCACGGGCACGGCGGGCGGCGTCGACGAAGTCCTGGCGAACCCGGGCGATATCGTCGAGGGTCATTTCCCGTGGGGTTTTCGGCAGGTGGTGACCGAAGGCAATCGCCGACGGCGCGATGGTCTGCCAGCCGCGTGCATCGCCTTCAGGGATATGGTCGTCGCCGTCCCACGGACGGTTGGCGCTGGCCTTGCGCCCGGCGTGGGCGATCTGGATGCCCGGCACCGAACCGGCCGCCTTGATCGCCTTGACCACCGGCACGACGGCCTGGGCATGGGCGTCGCTCCAGATGCCGGTGCAGTTCGGCGAGATGCGCCCTTCGGGAGCGACCGCGGTGGCTTCCACCACCACCAGCCCGGCACCGCCGCGCGCCATGCCGGCGTAGTGCACCTGGTGCCAGTCGTTGACCAGGCCGTCTTCGGCCATGTACTGGCACATCGGCGGAATGGCGATGCGATTGCGCAGGGTGACGTCTTTGAGGGTGAAGGGTTGGAACAGTGCAGTCATGGGAATACTTCCTACAATCGAGATACGATTGTTCGATAGTATTCGAACTTTGGCATTTAGTGAAGCCTCCGGTATCATTCGAACTATGCGTGCCTACAAACACCCCGAACCTCAAGACTTCGTCCTCGAACGTGTGCTCTATGCGCTGAGCGATCCCGTGCGCATGGAGATCGTCCGTCGTCTGGCCGACGTCGCCGAAGCCAGTTGCGGCGACCTCGACGGCGGCCGGCCGAAGTCGAGCATGTCCCATCACTTCCGCGTGCTGCGCGACGCCGGCCTGGTGCAGACCCGCGCGGTCGGTACCACGCACATGAACTCGCTGCGCACCGACGCCCTGGACGGGCGTTTTCCCGGGTTGATCGGGGCGATTCTGCAGCACACTTGAAAGTCCCCGCTGTCCAGCAGACTCCTGCGGCCAAGCACTCTCCAGACGAGTATCCGGAGAGTGGTGGCAGGAGAGCGGGATGGGGTGTTCAGCGCATGAACGTCAGCGATCGACCCTGTCGATGTACGACTCGAAGAACCAGTCCGGAATATCCTCTGTGCGGTATTCCAGTTGCGTGCCGTCGGTGATTTCCGCAAGCAGTACCGCACTGTCGCCCGAGTTGTCGAAGATATAGGCTCGGTTGCTCGCGGCTACAGCACCGGGAAGCAAGCCCAGCGACTTCGCATACCGTTCGTGCACCTTCTCCGGGGCCACCGGATGGCCTCCCTCGTGGACCCTGATCGTTACCCGGTCCACATTGATGTCGGGGTTTTCCGTAGAGACGAAGTACAGATAGGTCCGGTATCCGCAGGCCCGGGCCTCGCGCATGAAGTCCACCTTGCTCGGGTGGGACATCACCGTTTCGAAGGTGAAACTCGCGCCTTGGTCCAGCAGGTGCTGGCGTATGAAATCCGCAATGACCGAGGCGAAGTAGGAATCTACCTCGATAGCTCGATAGTCGACTTTGTCGCCGACCAAACCCAGTTTGACAGCCTGCTCGGCCAGTCCCTTCTTTCTCAGCAGATAGTGCTGCGCATGAAAGGCCTGAAGTTCTGCGAGATCGACTTCGATGGCAAACGCCGACAGATCGATGAACCCGGTGGCTTTTGCCTGTTTTTCGAGTTCGTCGGCATTGACGTAGGTTTTGATAAGGGCCAGCGGCAGGCTTTCTTTGATCGTGCTTTTGCCGGAACCATTGGGACCGGCGAAAACCCTAAGCCTGGGCATCGGGCGACGTACGCTCGACAAGACGGACGGTGATGACCTCGCCAACCTTGACCTTGCGACGAGGCTTGGCTTTGCCCACTACAACTTTTTCGCCATCCTGGGATACGCGCACCAGATTGCCGGATTCGACGCACAGCACACCTTCGGGACTCGCGGCCAGCGCACGGGTGTAGGCGTTGTGAGTCGCGTTCCAGGCATGCCTGGGGACCTGGCGCTCCAGCGTGTCCAGTTCACGGTCTGTAGGTTGCGATTGGCTCATCGAAGGCCTCCGAGGGAGCAGTGTCTTGGCACCTGTGTGCCGGGATGATAGCGCCGTTGGAAAGGCTTCGACAGATCTTGTGTGCGGATCGCGACGAACGCCGGACATTTTGAGGCTCGAACCTGTCGCATTCCGCCACGAAAATTCACCTATCTCCGACTTTCTTGTAGGCAATTTCCCAAGCATACTCGCCACCCCCGCCTGGTGGTTGCGTCCCCCGGAAACGCTGCCTAATCTCCGCCGGTCGTTGCCAAATCAACGACCCGGATTAGCAGTCCGGCATTGGGAAAACCACCAGCAACCTTTCATGGCGGCTGTGCGTGTGGGCACCTTCGGGTGCGCCGAGTTCCCAATGTTCGGTCTGCTAACCCACGTACAGTCGCCACCCTCGTTTAGCAGCGACGTGTGTCGGCTCCCGCCATCCATTGGGAGTTGCACCATGAAAAAACTCGTCCCCGATCCACCCCCGGTACTCTGCGTCCGTCCCGGCCTGTCGCCTGAAGACGCGCTGCGCAATGTCGACGAACACCTCAAGGGCGCCCTCTGCGCGCTGAACCACCTGCCCCGGCAAGCCCTGCCCAGGCACCAGACCCTGATCAGCGATGCCATCCTCGACCTGAAGATCTGCAAGGCCTTGCTGACGGTGGCGAGGTACCGGACAACGGCGAGCGTGCCGATTCCCTGACCACCCCGTGGGAGCGCGCTCCGTCGCGAAACCTGGATGCACGACGGCCCTGACACTCATACGTCAGGCCCGTCGCACAGCGCTTCGCGACGGCTCGACGCCCCAGGGCGGGCCTGCAACACAGCCACCAGCAGCACCACGCCACCCGCCACCAGCGCCACGACGAATCCCGCCTCCACCCCGCCCCGGTCCACCACCTGTCCCGCCAGCGCCGCGCCCATCGCCACCCCGACATTCAGCCCCGCCAGCAGCCAGGTCATGCCCTCGGTCAGGCGCTGCGGCGGCACACACCGCTCGACCAGCGACATCGCCACGATCATGGTCGGCGCAAAGAACAGACCCGCCACGAACACCGCCAGCGCCAGCCCGCCAATCGACCCGGCCAGCAGCATCGGCAGGGTACTCGCCGCGGTCGCCAGCGCCCCCAGCAGCAACAGGCGCGCCAGAGGCTGGCGCAGTGTCAGCGCACCGAACAGCAACCCCGCCAGGCACGAGCCCAGTGCATAGGCCGCCAGCACCAGGCTCGCCGCCGCCGGCAGGCCAAGTGCGCCGGCGAAGGCGACGCTGACGATGTCCACCGTGCCGACGATCACCCCCATCGCCATCATCAACAGGCTCAGCGTGCGCACCGCGCCAAGGCGCAGCAGCGAACCCCGCGCCGCGCTGTCCAGCGGCGTCAGTGGCGGTTCGCTGCCGCGCTGCACCACCAGCGCGGCGACCCCGAGCGCCAGCAACAAGGCCGCAACCAGCGGTCCGGCCTGGGGGAACAGCCCCACGCACAAACCCACCGACAGCGGCGGCCCGACGATGAAGGTCACCTCATCCAGCACCGTCTCCAGCGAGTACGCCGTCTGCAATTGCGCCTGCCCGCGATAGAGCGCGGTCCAGCGCGCCCGCACCATCGCCGACAGGCTCGGCATGGCGCCGGCGAGCAAGGCGCCGAGCAGCAGGCTCCAGTCGCCCAGGGACCACCAGGTCCCGGCCAGCAACAGCGCCGAGCCGGCGACGCTGACCAACGTAGCCAGCGGCAATACCCTGGCCTGGCCATACCGGTCCACCAGCCGCGAAATCCGCGGCGAGAGCAAGGCGTAGGTCATCACGAAGGCCGCCGCCAGCGCGCCGGCCAGGGCGTAGCTGCCGCGCAACTGGGACACCAGGGTGATGATGCCGATGCCGGTCATCGGCAATGGCAGCCGCGCCAGCAGTCCGGCCAGGGCGAAGCCACGGGCTCCGCGGGCGTTGAACAGGTCTCGGTAAGGGTTGGGCATTGCACACTCCTTGGCAGGTGCGCCGGCCTTGACGGCACCGCGCGGGAAAGATACATACATCGCGTATGTTTAAATCCTATTTACATACGACTCGTATGTAAACCCATCAGAGGAGTAATCGATGGCCCGTCGTACCCGCGCCGAAATGGAAGAAACCCGCACCACCTTGCTCGCGACTGCCCGCCGCGCCTTTGCCGAAACCGGCTACACCGACGCCTCGATGGACGACCTCACCGCCCGGGCCGGGCTGACCCGCGGTGCGCTGTATCACCACTTCGGCGACAAGAAGGGCTTGCTGGCCGCCGTAGTGGCGCAGATCGACGGGGAAATGGATGAGCGGCTGAAAACGATTTCCGATAACGCCAAAAGCCCGTGGCAAGGCTTGCGCGAGCGCTGCCGGGCGTACCTGCGCATGGCGCTGGAGCCGGAGATCCAGCGCATCGTGCTGCGCGATGCGCGGGCGGTGCTGGGGGGCAGCGCGGTGGGCGAGGAGCAGCATTGCATCGCGTCGCTGCAAGGCTTGCTGGAGCAGATCGGGGCTCAGCCGGCAGAGGCACTGGCGCGCCTGATCTACGGCAGCCTCAGCGAGGCGGCGTTCTGGATCGCCGAGGGGGACGAGGGTGAAACGCGCCTGGCGCAGGCCGATGCTGCGTTGAAGGTGCTGCTGCGCGCGGTACGACCCGAGCAGGACTGAAGCAGTTGCTGCCACGCTACCTAGCATTTCTGCCAGCTAGACAACCCGCCGCACGCGCTCAGACTAACGCTCAGGCGGATGGCACATGACCTGTCGGCCCAGGCGAGCCCTTGCGTGACGTTCATGGGCTCGCCCCCTGGCAGCGCTTCTGGCGAAGCGTATCTGCCCAGTCATTCATCCACACGAGCGCAAGGGGATCGAAATGGCAGAGTATTCCTACGTCGCCACCGCAGTGGACAGCAAGAACCCCACCAGATCGGGACTCCTGAGCGCGACCAACCGCCAGGAGGCGGAAAAGCAGGTCAAGGCGTTGTTTGCCTATCCGGTGACGGTCTCCCTGAAGGAGTTCGCCTTTGTTGGATCAGAGGAAATCGAGAAACTCATAGACAGCCAGGACGTGAAGGCCGCACCGGTGGCGGTATCCGCAAACACCCCATCGAAGACGTGACCCAAAACCTCCACGACTAACCCTGCCCCGGTGACCAAGACCGTCACAAGGAGTTGAAGCATGCCGAACTTCGCCTTTACCGCCACAACCACCGATGGCAAACACACCATCATGAAGGCCCAGGTGACCGCGACCGACACCCAGGCCGCGGAAAAAAAGGTCAAGGCCATGTTTTCCCAACCGGTGAGCGTGACCCTGGTGGAACTGCCCCCTTCCAACCTCCTCGAGGTTCCCGAGGGCAGGAACGTCATGGTCCGGGGCGATCATCTTGGCGGCGGCCCCGAATATTGAGCCCCCACCCCGCCGCTGATCCCGCCGTGCAGCGGCTCACTCCGCCGCCGAAAGCCGATACGCCCGGCGACTCGCCGACTGGGCGAAGCACACGAACAACGCCGCCATCAGCGCCAGCGCCATGGGCAAGCCATGGGGCGCAGCGTCCATCGCCGCGCCACTGACCAGCGGCCCGACCAGGCTGCCCACGCCCCACAGCAGACCGACACTGGCGTTCGCCGTGACCAGGTCCTGGCCCTTGAACTGCTGGCCGATCAGCACCAGCGCCAGGGTGTAGACCCCACCGGCCACCGCGCCAAGCACAATCAGCGCCGGCCACAGCAGCCACTGCATCTGGATCAGCCAGGGCAGGGCCAGGCCGATGAGCATCGCCACCACGCCACAGACCAGGTGCAGGGTGGTGCGTTCGCAGCGGTCGGCGAGCCAGCCGATGGGCAACTGGAACAGCATGTCGCCGGTCAGGATCACCGTCACCATCAGCGCCGCCACCCCCACCGCATACGCATGGTGGGTGGCGTAGACCGGCAGCAGCGAAAGAACCACCGCATCGAAGAAGGAGAAGAACAGCACGCCCATGCACAGCGCCGGCGCGACGCGGAAGAAGCCGGCCAGGGAGAAGCTCTTTTCACCCTCCTCGCCATGCTCGACGTGGTCGTTGGGCACGCTCCAGACGATGCAGGCCAGGGCCAGGGCATAGCCCACCGAGACCATCACGATCAGCCACGGCCCCTGGGCACCGAGCAGCGAGAGCATGGCCGGGCCGAGCATCTGGCAGCCGGTGAAGGCAGTGGCGTACAGGGCCATGACCTTGCCGCGGTTGTGCTCCTCGCTCAGTTCGTTGACCCACGACTCCCCCAGGATGATCGCCACGCCCATGCCGATGCCCAGGGCCAGGCGCAGGGCGGCGAGCAGGTAGATCGAGGAGAACGCCCACTCGATCAGGCCGACGCTGAGCGCGCAGACACTGAAACTGAGCAGGTAGATGACACGCCGGGTCAGGTGCCGGCAGCAGGCGTCGACGAGAAACGCCGAGAGCATCATGCCCGCCGCGGGCATGGCCGAAAGCAGGCCGATGCGCAGGCTGCTCGCCCCCGCCTCCAGCAGGCGCAGGGACACCAGCGGCAGGGTCGCGCCCAGGCTGAAACCGATGATGGACACGACGAACAACAGACCACAGAGAAAACGCTTGTTCACAACTCACTCCACAACCGCCGGCGCGCAAGCCGCAGGCTCGCGCGCGGACGCACAGACGCTGAAATCGAAAGAAGACGGACGAGCCAGGACGGCCCGCCAAGGTCAGCCGGCGATGCGGTGTGGCGAGAAGGTGAAGGCGAACAGCACGCTGCGCCGGCGCTTGAGCACGCTGTCCTGCGGCCAGGCACGGCGAAGCACCCGGGCGACGGGCAGCTTGGCGGTGAAGGGACGGACGACGGCGTTCATGTTCGGCTACAGCGAAAAAACAAGAGAGGGGCGGCACTCTAGGCCATGGCTGGCGCGCGCGTCAATCGCCGCGCAGCCGCACAGTGTGGCCGAGGGACCTGATATTTTTGCCAGTAGACGGCCATCACCTCCCGGACTTAAAAACAAGTCTCCATCTCCCCTGCCCTGAAGGCCCGGCCATGGCGACTCACAACAATAACCAAAGCCCCACCGCATTCGATCGCGGCTTCACCCCCGCGGACTACCTGCCGCTACCGTCCGTGGCGCCCCTGGAGCAGTCGACGTTGCTGGCAGATGGCAAGATCCTGACCGCCAGCGTCGATACCGACAGCGGTGAATTCGTCCTCGCCCGGCACCTGAAAAGCGGCTGGCTCGATGACGCTTTCGGCCTCTATGGCGTGCAGCGGATCGCCAGCGATATCGCCCGTAGCGTCACCAGCCTGACCTTGCGCCTGGAGGCGAATGGCCGGGTGGTGGTGCAGGGCCGCCTGAGCGACCGGGTCACCGGGCGCAAGGGCATCTACCTGCTGCGGATCCTGCCGGGCGCGCCGGCGCAACCCTGCCTGGGTGTCGATGCCTTTCTCATCCTGTCGCTGCTGCCCACCGCGAGCACCGCGCCCGATCCGGTCGGTGGTGTCGATGAGTGGACCTGGCTGCGCTGGCCGGCCTGACCGACTCAGTGAGACGGCAGCGCTTCTTCCTGCCCACCCTGGACCAGACGATTGCGCCCCTCCTGCTTGGCCCGGTACAGGGCGAGGTCGGCCACTCGCAACAAGGCGCCGAGGGCCACGCTGTCGTCGGCCTGGTCGGGGTCGTGGCTGGCACTGCCGATGCTCAGGGTCACCCGTTGCAGCGGACTGGCGACATGGGGCAGGTGGGCGTCGAAGACCTGATGGCACAGGTAGCGCGCCACGCAGCGGGCCCCCTGGGCGTCGGTGTCGGGAAGGATCACCGCGAACTCCTCGCCCCCGTAGCGACAGACCTGGTCGCCCGGGCGTTGCAGGGACTGCGCGAGGAGCATGGCGATGCGCCGCAGGCAGTCGTCGCCAGCCTGGTGCCCGTAGTGGTCGTTGAACACCTTGAAGTGATCCACATCCACCATCAGCAGCGACAGCGGCCGCCCCTCGCGGCGAGCGCGAGCCTTCTCCTGCAGCAGCGCCTCGTCGAAGCGCCGGCGATTGGGCAGGCCGGTGAGGAAGTCCTCGCTGGCCAGGGCCTGCAGGCGCGCATTGGCTTCGGCCAGCTGCGCGATGCTCGCGGCCAGGGCCTGGCGCATCAGGCGCTGCTCGGTGATATCGCTGAAGGCCAGGGTCATGCCGAGGATTTCGTTGTCCAGATCGCGCACCGCGCCGATCTGCAACAGGTAGGTGCGCTCGCGCCAGTCCAGTTCGCGATCGGCCAAGGCCTGACCTTGTTCCAGCTCATCCAGGCATTGGCGCAGGTCCAGGTGCGAGGCCGGCAGCAGGCTCGCCAGCGAACGGCCGACCAGTTGCGTGGCCTCGCCCCCGAGCAACTGGCCCAGGGCATGGTTGACGTTGACCAGCACGCCCTGCCGGTCCACCAGCCCCAGCGCCACCGAAGCGGCGGCGTACAGGGCTTCGAGCTGCACCTCGCGGCGATCCAGCGGGCCGATGGCCGGCGTTACGTCGCGGTCGATGCCGCGGTAGCCGGTGAACATGCCCTGGGCGTCGAACACCGGCACACCGCTGGTCTCCAGGACCACCAGACGCCCGTCGGAACGCAGGTTGCGGTTGATCAGCCCGGCGAACGGCCGCTGCTCGGCGACGATCCCGGCGAAGATCGCCCCGACCCGCGCCGCCTCTTCCGCCGGCATGAAATCGAAGGGCGTCTTGCCCAGCACGTCGGCGGGGGCATAGCCGAGCATCTGCCGACTGTGCTCGGAACAGAAGGTGTAGCGGCCCTGGCTGTCGACTTCCCAGAGCCAGTCGGAGTTGTGCGCGATGATCTCGCGCAGGCGCAGGATTTCCTGGCCTTCGGGTAGCGGCTCGGGGTCGGAGGCGTTGGGCATGGGCAGCGACTTCGGCGGACAACCGGATGATTGCAAAGCGCCACGGTACTGGATCGGGGCCCTCACGGGCAAATCCGGCGCAACCTGGCGGATCTGCCTTGATCGCGGGAGCTGCACGGATGGTTTCCGGCTAAGCGGTTGAAACCCCGTAAAATTTTTGAAAAAGAGTGTTGACAGACATCCGTTTCGAGCGAATAATGCGCGCCACTTGGCTACATAGCTCAGTTGGTTAGAGCATAGCATTCATAATGCTGGGGTCCGGGGTTCAAGTCCCTGTGTAGCCACCATACCCCGCCCTGAAGTTGCAGTCTGACTTCAAGGAAAACGAAAAAGCCCGCCTCACGCGGGCTTTTTTGCGTCTGTCGTTTGGCGCCGATCCTGTGCTGCGATTTCAAGGCAACCGCTCAACGCCCACGCGAGGCACGCCGCTCCAGCAGACGCACACCCAGCGACAGCGGATAGCACATCGCGAAGTACATCGCCCCGACCAGGATGTAGATCTCCAGCGGCATGAAGTACACCGAGCTCAGATCCTGCGCGCGCAACATCAGGTCCGGCGCGGCGATCAGCGATGCCACCGAAGTGTCCTTGAGCAACGAGATCGCCACATTGCCGATGGGCGCCAGCACGATGCGGATCGCCTGCGGCAACACCACCCAGCGCAACACCCGGGCCCTGGTCATGCCGATCGCCCGCGCCGCCTCCACCTGGCCCTTCGGCACAGCCTCCAGCCCCGCGCGGTAGATCTCCGCGAGATAGGCGGCAGCGTTCAAGCCCAGGCCGATCATCGCCGCCTGGAACGAACTGAAGTGCACGCCGACCTCGGTCAGGGTGAAGTACACGATGAACAACTGCACCAGCGCCGGTGTACCGCGGAACAGTTCGATGTAGCACAGCGCCGCGCGGCGCAGCGGCCGGCGGCTCGACAAGCGCGCCAGCGCCACCAGCAGCCCCACCAGCAGACCGATCAGCAACGCACCGAACGCCAGGCGCAAAGTGGCCCAGGCCGCCTGCAGAAACTCCACATGAGTCGCCTCCCACAGTTCGCCATACCCCATGTCAATGCTCCCGAAGCACGTTGAGACGCCGCTCGGTCCGCGCGGCCAGGTGCGACAGCACCAGGCTCAGCAACAGATAGATCAACGCCAGCAGGAAGTAGATCAGATTGGTCTGGTAGGTCTCGCTGACCAGCATGCGCGCCTTGAAGGTCAGCTCCGGCACCGCTGCCGCCGAAGCCAGCGAGGTGTCCTTGAGCAGGCCGATGGCGAAGTTGGCCATCCCCGGAATCGCCACCTTGAACGCCTGCGGCAGGACGATGAGGCGCAGGGTCATCGCGCGGGTCATGCCGATCGAGTAACCCGCCTCGCTCTGTCCCCGGTCGATGGTGCGAATGCTCGCCCGAAAGACCTCCGAGAGAATCGCCGCGCCATTCAGGCCGAAGCCGATGATCGCCGCGCCCACCGCCGGCAGGGTGATGCCGATGTAGGTCAGGCCGAAATACAGGATGAACAGCTGGGTCAGAATCGGGACGTTGCGCAACACCTCCAGGTAGGTACTGGCGATCAGGTTCGCCAGGCGGCTGCGCGACAGCCGCATCAGCGCCAGGCAGAACCCCAGCAGCGCGGCGACGACGAATGCGGCCAGGGTCAGGCCGACGGTGGTCAACGCGCCCACGCCCAGCACACCGAGAAAATACTCGAGCATTTGCCCATCCATGCTTCAGTGCTCCTGCACGGCGCGCAGGAAGGCGCGGGTGCGCTCCACCTGGCTTTCGCGAAACACCTGGCGCGGCGGTCCCTGCTCGACAATGTTGCCATCGGCCATGAACACCACCTGGTCGGAGACAGTCTCGGCAAAACGCATTTCGTGGGTGACGATGATCATGGTCATGCCCTCCTCCGCCAGCTTGCGCATCACCGCCAGGACCTCGCCCACCAGCTCCGGGTCCAGCGCCGAGGTGGCCTCGTCGAACAGCATCAGCTTGGGCCGCATCGCCAGTGCGCGGGCGATGGCGATGCGTTGCTGCTGCCCACCGGACAGCTGTTCGGGGAAGGCATCGCGCTTGTTCAGCATGCCGACCTTGTTCAGCAGATCCTCGGCCAGTTCGACGGCCTCGCCACGCTCGCGCCCCAGCACCTTCAGCGGACCGAGAATGATGTTCTCCAGCACCGACAGATGCGGGAACAGGTTGAAGCGCTGGAACACCATGCCGATCCCCGCGCGCATCCGCGCCAGCTCGCCATCGCCCATGGGCAGGCGGCGAGCGCCGACCTGGCGCTGACCGATCAGCTCGTTATCGATGTAGATGCTTCCCCGGGTCGGTTCCTCCAGGTAGTTGACGCAGCGCAGCAAGGTGGTCTTGCCCGAGCCGCTGGGGCCGATCAACGAGATTTTCTGGCCCTGCTGCACCTTGAGGTCGATCCCCTTCAATACATCCAGCCTGCCGAAGGACTTGTACAGCCCCTCGATCCGCACCAGCGGCGCGACATCTGCCATGGACAGTCTCCGTAGCTCATGGAAAAGCGGGGATCAGGCGAAGGCCTGGCTGAAATCTCGCGGCGCATGTTGGAACGGCCCGATCAGGTTGCCCTGCTCGTCGCGATCCACACCGATGCGCGGATCCTTGGCCGGGGGCACCAGGTAGTCGGGATTCTTGATGCCATAGCGGGCCAGCACCGGCTGGATCTGGTTGCTCGCCTTGAGCCAGCGCACGCCCTGGTTGATCCCGTCGAACAGGTCCTGGTGCTGCGGGTGCACGCCCCAGATCGCTTCGAACTTGGCCGTCAGGCTCGGGAAGCGTTCGTCATAGCCCATGGGGATCTGCTTGAGCTTGAGGCTGGGGTCCTTGAGGATCATGTAGTCGATGGTCGGCGCGTCGAGCACGGCGAAGTCCAGGCGCCCGGCACGCACGTCACGCAGGCAGGCATCGGTGTTGTCGTACAGCTTGACCTCCTTCACGCCGTCGATCTTCTTCATGTCCGGGATGGTGAAGTAGCCGGTGATCGCGCCGATGGTGCGGCCCTTTACATCCTCGACCTTCATCGAGGTGGTGAAGGGTTCGCTCTCGCGCATGATCACGTAGGCGCCGGTGTAGAACACCGGGTCGGTCAGCAGAAGGATCTTCGAGCGCATAGGGTTCCAGGCGAAGTTGCCGCCGAACCAGTCGGCGCGGCCCGAACGCACCGCCTCGACGACCGCCGGAAAGCCCATGGTCAGGACATCGAGCTTGAGTTCGAGGCGATCGGCGATCAGCTTGAGCAACTCCAGGTCGGTACCGATCGGCACACCATCGCGCAGCGCGCCCAGGGGCATGTCGCCGAGGCAGGCCGCGGTGAGGTAGCCGGGCCGGACCGTCTTGATCGGCGCGCTGGCGAAGGCCAGGGACAGCGGCCCGATGGCACTGCTGGCGAGGGCCGCCAGCGAGCCATAGCCGGCCGCCTTGAGCAGGCCACGACGGGAGAATTGCGGGTTATCGAAGGAGAAGTCGGACATGGGGGTCACCTGCCAAAGCGATTGTTGTTCTGGTTTGACTTCAGGTGTTGCAGGATCGATGGCCGTCCCTGGCCGGACGCCCGGCGCCTATGACCGGGCGGGCAATCGGGCGAGCAGGTCGGCCGCCTTGACATGCGCCTGGCCGCCGCGCGCGCCGCGACGCACGAACAGCATGTAGGCCGCCGAAACCACACCCAGGCTGACCAGGCTGGCGAGGAACTGGGTGCGCAGCGACTCCTGGAACGCCATGGCCGCCAATACCCCTGCGATGACCGCCACCACAGCATAGGACAGCCAGGGGAACAGCCACATCTTCAGGGTCAGGCGCTGCGGAGCGCTCGCCTCGACCTGCCGGCGCACCTGGATCTGCGCCAGGGCCACGGCCAGGTAGACGAACAGCATCACCGCGCCGGAGGCATTGACCAGGAACAGGAAGACACCCTCCGGCGAGATGATCGCCGCCATGATCGCCAGGTAGCCGATGACGCTGCTCGACAGCACCGCCGCGCGCGGCACCTGGCGCCCGGTCAGCTTCGACAGCCCGGCCGGGGCATCGCCGCGCTGGCTCAGGCCGAACAGGATGCGCGACGACACGTACAGCCCGGAATTCAGCGCCGAGAGCACCGCCACCAGCACGACGGCCTCCATGATCAGGCTGGCACCGGGAATGCGCAGCACCTCCAGCGCGGCCACGAACGGCGAATGGCCGGCGACGATCTGCCCCCAGGGCACCACGCAGACGATGAGGAAGATCGAGCCGACATAGAAGGTGATGACGCGGAAGATCACCGAGCGCGTCATGTTCGCCACGTTGCCGGACGGGTCGTCCGATTCGGCGGCGGCAATGGTGGCGATCTCGGCCCCGCCGACAGCGAAGATCACCGTCGGCACGCCGGCCAGGATCGCGCTGACGCCGTACGGCATGAACCCGCGGTCGTTCACCAGGTTGTCGAGCAGGGCGCTGGTGCTCGGCGCGACACCGAACAGGTAGGCCCCCAGCACACCGATGAAGACGATGATGGCGAAGACCTTCAAGGAGGCGAACCAGTACTCGAACTCGCCATAGGACTTCACCGACAGGCAGTTGATCGCCGTCATGATCGCCAGCAGGCCGAGGCCGATCACCCACGCCGGCAGGGGTATCCACTGCTCCAGGATGTTCGCCCCGACCACCGCCTCGACCGCCACGACGATCACCCAGAAGTACCAGTACAACCAGCCGCTGGTGAAGCCGACCCAGTTGCCCAGGCCGATGCGCGCGTACTCGGTGAACGAGCCGACGCCGGGCAGCGCGACGGCCATCTCGCCGAGCATGCGCATGACCAGCATCACCACCAGGCCGGCGGCGAGATAACTGAGGAATGCCGCCGGGCCGATGGCCTGGATCGTAGCACTGCTGCCGACGAACAGACCGGCGCCGATGATGCCGCCCAGCGAGATCATGGTGATATGGCGCTGCCGCAAGGCTCCGCTCAGGCGCGGTTGCGAGGTGTTTGCAGAGGGGGACGGAGTGCTGTTCATCGGGAGACCTGCGCGATACGGGAAGGGGTCGGGTGACCGGATAATTTCTCGGAAGACTTTGCGCGAGGCGGACAACACACCGGATACTCTGGTCCGCCCGCTGCGCGGCGGTCCCATGGCGATTGTCGAAATGCCGGGGCCGGGCCCCGTGGAGGTGTTCTGTCGGTCATGTGCATACCCATCGGGGGCTGCCTGGTGCAGCCAATTTTTATTGTGTTGCATGACAAGCATTACAATTCACACACTAATCACGAGTTTTTCGCTTGTCAATGCTCTTTGTATCGGATAGAAAGCAATACAAACTTGCCACTTATCTCGCAACAAGCATGACAAACAGGGATGAACACCCATGAGTCAATTCGAACAACTGCTTGCCGAGCTGAAGAACAACGCCGCCCTGCAGCGCGATTCGGCCGAGACCCTGTATGCCCAACTGGCGGACGCCCTGAGCGAAGCGATCGGCTCGGGCCGCCTGCAGCCCGGCGAACGCCTGCCGCCCCATCGCGACTTCGCCAGCGCGCTGGGGGTGAACATCACCACGGTGACCAAGGCCATGGCCGTGCTGCAGCAGAAAGGTCTGATCCAGAGCCGTCCCGGCCGCGGCACCCAGGTCGCCCCGCCGCGCCACCCGGCCACGCAGTTCCAGTCGGCGCCGAGCAATGAGCCGGGCACTCTCGACCTCAGCGTCAACCGCCCCGCCACCGATGGCTTCAACCGCGTACTGGCCCAGCTGTTGCCGCGCCTGGCCGACGATCCGCGCTTCAGCGACATGAAGGACTATCACCCCTCCGAAGGTCCGCTCTGGGCCCGTGAAGCGGCGGCGCAGTGGCTGCGCCACACCGGTGTCGAGGCCAGCGCGGCGCAGATGCTGATCGTCGAAGGTGCCCAGCACGGCATCGCCAGCACCCTGCGCAGCCTGACCAGCAGCGGCGATGTGGTGCTGGCCGACAGCGTGACCTACCAGGGCATCAATGCCCTGTGCCGCTCGCTGGGGCTGATTCTCGTCGGCGTCGACGGCGACGCCCGTGGCATGGACCCCGAGGCCCTGCGCCAGGCGTGCGCCGAACACCTGCCACGGCTGTTGTTCCTGGTTCCGTCGATCCACAACCCGACCACCGTCACCCTAGATGCCGAGCGACGTGCGGCGCTGGCGGCGGTGATCCGCGAAACCGACCTGCTGGTGATCGAGGACGACGTCTACCGGCCACTGCTGGATGCCTCGCCAGCACCCATGGCGGCCTTGCTGCCGGAGCGCACGATCTACATCTGCGCCCTGTCCAAATGCATCGCCCCCGGCCTGCGCATGGGCTTCGTCATGGCCCCGCGCGAGCTGGTCCAGGACATTGCCGCCATGCAGCGCATCGACTGCTGGAGCACCTCGCCGCTGACCGCGCTGATCGCCACCCGCCTGATCGAAGACGGCCAGGCCGAGCAACTGGTGGCCGAACAGCGCGAGGAACTGCGCGCGCGCCAGGCACTGCTCGCCACCCATCTGGAAGGCCTGGCGTTCCGTCATGGCAGCACCGGCACCCACGCCTGGCTGGAGCTGCCCGAGCCATGGACCGGGTCGCGCTTCGCCCGCCTCTGTCAGGAGCGCGGCGTGGTGCTGCTGGCCGGCGGCGCCTTCGCCCTGCATCCGGAACTGTCGCCGCAGGCGGTGCGCATCAATATTTCCGCTGCGCTGTCACGGCAGCAGCTGATCAAGGCCCTGAATGTCATCAGCCAACTGGCGCGTCAGGGGCATCTCTACATGCACAACCGGATCTGACATGACCTCACCCGTTCATTGTGAAATCGCCGTTATCGGCGCCGGCGTCGTCGGTGTCGCCACTGCTCGCTGGCTGCGTCGGCAGGGCTACGACGTGCTGTTGCTGGAGCGCGACGGCATCGCCGCCGGCGCCTCCTATGGCAACGCCGGCACCCTGGCGCCCTATGGCGTGATGCCGATTGCCCAGCCCGCGTTGCTCGGTGCGATTCCTTCGCTGCTGTTCTCCAGGGAATCCCCATTCGTCATCAACTGGGCTCGCCTGCCCCGCCTGATGCCGTGGCTGGTGCGGTTTCTCAATGAATGCCGGACCTCGCGCTGCGCGCTGAATACCCAGGCCCTGAGCCGCATCCTGCAACACACCTACAGCGGTTACGCGCCGTTGCTGCAGGAGACACCGCAAGCCGACCTGCACCTGCGTCACAAGGGTTGCCTGTACGCCTATGGCACCACCAACGGCTTCGCCGCCGCCCAGGCGGCGATCGAGCTGCGACGTTCGCTGGGTATCGCCCAGGAAATCCTCGACGCCGACCAGCTCGGCCAGCTGGAGCCCGCCCTGGCGGGCAAGGCGCTGGCCGGCATCCTGTTTCCCGAGTCATCGCACATGGACGACCCCAAGGCTTTCATCGAGGCCCTGGCGGCACCGCTGATCGCCGACGGCGCGCTGCGCACGGCGCACATCACCCGGGTGCAGCGCCAGCCCGATGGCTTGCGCCTGCTCGACGCCGCCGGCACCCACTATCACGCCCAGCGCGTGGTGCTGTGCGGCGGGGCCTGGTCCGCCGGGTTGGCAAGGCAGCTCGGCGATCACATTCCGCTGGACACCGAGCGCGGCTATCACATCGAGTTCGACCTGCCGGAGCCCCTGCTCGAACGGCCCTGCTGCCCGGTGGAAAGCGCCTTCTACATGACACCGATGGCCGGCCGCCTGCGCGTGGCCGGCACGGTCGAGCTGGGCTCGATCAAGGACCCGGCCAATACGCAACGCTTCGACTACCTGGAGCGGCATGTGCGCCGGGTCATGGGCCTGAGCCAACCGGTCGCGCGCAGGTGGCTGGGGTTCCGCCCGTCGCTGCCGGACTCGCTGCCGGTGATCGGCCCGTCGCCGAACGAACCGCGGATGATCTATGCCTTCGGCCATCAACACCTGGGCCTGACCCTCGCCGGCGCCACCGGCCAACTGGTCGCCGACTGCATCGCCGGCAAGGCGCCCGACTGGCTGCAGGATTTCTCGGTACAACGTTTCTGAACAGGTTCCACATCAAAGGAGAGCAACCGATGCAGACCATCGAACGCCGGCACACCGGTGCCCGCATGAGCCAGATCGTCATTCATGGCGACACCGTCTACCTCGCCGGCCAGGTCGGTGACGCCGACGCCAGCGTTGCCGAGCAGACCCGCCAGGCGCTGGCGCGGGTCGACGCCTTGCTCGAAGAGGCCGGTTCGTCGCGCACCCGGATCCTGCAGGCCACCGTGTGGCTGGCGGACATGGCCGATTTCGCGCAGATGAATGAGGTATGGGATGCCTGGGTGCCGGCAGGTCATGCACCGGCGCGGGCCTGTGGCGAGGCCCGGCTGGCCGACCCGGCGCTGCGGGTGGAAGTGATCGTCTGCGCGGCAACCGAACGCCCGTGAAAAACGCAGAACGGGACGCACCGCGTCCCGTTCTTCCGCATCAGCGCATCACTCAGACCAGCGCAGCATCCGCCCGCAGCTCACGCGCCGCGGCCACCATGTTCACCAGCGCCGCCTCGGTCTCCGGCCAGGCGCGGGTCTTCAGGCCGCAGTCCGGGTTGACCCACAGGCGCGCGGCGGGAATCCGCTTCGCCGCCTTGCGCAGCAACTGGACGATCTCGTCCTTGTCCGGCACCCGCGGCGAGTGGATGTCGTACACGCCCGGGCCGATCTCGTTCGGGTAGTCGAACTTCTCGAACGCTTCGAGCAGTTCCATATCCGAGCGCGAGGTCTCGAGGGTGATGACGTCGGCGTCCATGGCCGCGATCGCTTCGATCACGTCGTTGAACTCGCTGTAGCACATGTGCGTGTGGATCTGGGTTTCGTCACGCACGCCGCTGGCGCACAGGCGGAAAGCTTCGGTCGCCCAGCCCAGGTAGTGCGCCCAGGCGCCCTGGCGCAGCGGCAGGCCTTCGCGGAACGCGGCTTCGTCGATCTGCACGATCCTGATCCCGGCGGCTTCGAGGTCGAGCACTTCGTCGCGAATCGCCAGGGCCAGCTGCCGCGCCTGCACTTCGCGGCTTACATCTTCGCGCGGGAACGACCACATCAGCATGGTCACCGGGCCCGTCAGCATGCCCTTCATGACCTTGTCGGTGAGGCCCTGGGCGTAGCGGATCCAGTCCACGGTCATGGCCTGCGGACGGCTCAGGTCGCCGAAGATCAGCGCCGGCTTGACGCAGCGCGAGCCGTAGCTCTGCACCCAGCCGAAGCGAGTGAAGGCGTAGCCGTCCAACTGCTCGGCGAAGTACTCGACCATGTCGTTGCGCTCGGCTTCACCATGCACCAGCACGTCCAGGCCCAGTTGCTCCTGGATCTGCACGGCGTGGCGGATCTCGCTGCGCATGGCTTCGACATACTCGGCCTCGGCCAGCCTGCCCTGCTTGAACGCCTGGCGCGCCAGGCGGATCGCCGAGGTCTGCGGGAACGAACCGATGGTGGTGGTGGGGAACGCGGGCAGGTCGAGGCCGGCACGCTGCCGGACGATGCGCTGGGCGAACGGCGAGCGACGCTGGCTGTGCGCCGGCTCGATCGCCGCCAGACGCGCCTGCACCGCCGGCTTGTGGATACGCGGCGAGGCGGCGCGGCTGGCCTGCACGGCACGGCTCTGCTCCACGGCGGCGAGCACCTCGGCGGCTTCCGGCTGGTTGACCGCCTTGGTCAGCAGAGCGACTTCCGCGCATTTCTGCACGGCGAACGCCAGCCAGCTCTTCAGCTCGGCATCCAGCGCGTCTTCGCGCCCCAGGTCGACCGGGCTGTGCAGCAGCGAGCAGGACGGCGCGACCCACAGGCGCTCGCCGAGGCGCTCGGCGGCGTGGCGCAGGACCTCGAGCGCCTTCTCCAGGTCGCAGCGCCAGACATTGCGGCCGTTGACCACACCGAGGGACAGCACCTTGTAGGCCGGCAGGCGGTCGAGGATGGTCGGGTACTGCTCGGGGGCACGCACCAGGTCGATGTGCAGGCCATCCACCGGCAGGTTGGCGGCCAGGCCGAGGTTGTCCTCCAGGCCGCCGAAGTAGGTGGCGACCAGCTTCTTCAGCGGCGCGCGCTGAAGGATGTTGTAGACACGCTCGTAGGCGTTCTTCCAGTCCTGGGGCAGGTCGAGGGCCAGGATCGGCTCGTCGATCTGCACCCATTCCACGCCCTGGGCGGCCAGGCGGTTGAAGATCTGGTCGTACAGCGGCAGCAGGCGATCGACCAGGTCCAGCTTGTCGAACGACGCGCCCTTGACCTTGCCCAGCCACAGGTAGGTCAGCGGACCGATCAGCACCGGCTTGACCGCGTGGCCCAGGGCCCGGGCTTCGTCGACTTCCTCGAACAACTGGTCCCAGCTCAGGACGAACTGCTGCTCGGCACTGAATTCCGGGACCAGGTAGTGGTAGTTGGTGTCGAACCACTTGGTCATTTCCTGGGCATGGGCGCCGCCGCAGCAGCTGTCGGAGACGCCTCGCGCCATGCCGAACAGGGTCTGCAGGGTCGGCCTGGCGCCGTGGGCAAGAAAGCGCTCGGGGATCACGCCGAAAGTCAGCGAGTGGGTCAGGACCTGGTCGTACCAGGCGAAGTCGCCGACCGGCAGCAACTCGATGCCGGCGTCCTTCTGCAACTGCCAGTGGGCGGCACGCAGGTCGCGGCCCACCGCACGCAGGCCGGCTTCGTCCAGCTCGCCTTTCCAGAAGGCTTCCTGGGCTTTCTTCAGTTCACGGTCGCGTCCGATGCGTGGAAAACCCAGGTTGTGTGCCAAGGCCATGTGCAGTTCCCTCGGTGGAAAAATGAATGAAGGAATTGTCCGGGCCGGGCTTTAATGAGACAAACTCATTTTCCTAACGATGATCTAGAGATTCACTCATGATGCAACCGCTGTGCATGTCTCTTTCAAACCATTCTCCTGCGCTTTTGGACAAGGGACGGGCAATGGCCTGTCGGAAAATCGGCCGATCGATGAACTGAGCCGATGGCGCCCCCCATGAATCCGTTGAAACAGGCCTTGCGTGAGCAGCAGTTCGTCTGCGTCATGGAGTTCGTGCCCAAGCCGCAGCGCCTGGCGGCGTTCGAGACGCTGATGCAGCGCGGCCACCTGTGCGGCTGGCCGCTGCTCGCCGGGATCGCCGATCGGGTCGGCAGCAACCTCGACCTGTCGCCACTGGACGCTTACACCGCGCTCTCCTCTCCCGTGCCGGTGATGCCGCACTTTTCCGGCAAGGACCGCGAGCGCCAGGACCTGCTGGCGCAACTGCAGCGCATGGACGCCCTCGGTCTCGAACAGTTGCTGCTGCTCACCGGCGACCGCCTGCACGGCCACGAACCGGGTCAGCGCCCGGTGCGCTACCTGGAGTCGGTGGCGGCCCTCGGCATCGTCCGCCAGGCGCGGCCGCACTGGCTGCTGGGGGCCGCGCTGAACCCGTTCAAGTACCGTGAGGAGGAAGGCGGCGCGCAGTATTTCAAGGCGCAGAAGAAACTCGCCGCCGGTGCCGACTTCCTTATCCTGCAACTGGGCTTCGACATGGCCAAGTACCGCGAGGCCATGGACTGGATGCAGCGCCAGCCGACACCGCGGCCGATGCTGGCGTGCATCATGGGCCTGACCCATGGCCGGGCGAAGATGCTCGAGCATGTCGCCGGGGTCACCGTGTCGCCGTCGATGCGCGCGCTGCTGGCGGCCGAGGAAGCCGTGTCGAAAGCCCATGCCCAGGCCCGCGCCACTCGCCGCCTGGCCTTGCAGATCATCGGCCTGCGCCTGATGGGCTATGCCGGGATCAATCTGTCCGGGGTGCACGAACGGGAGCAGTTGCTGGCCCTGGAACGGGCGCTGGACGAGTGCCACGACACGATCCGCAGCGAGCAGGACTGGGCCAGCGCCTGGGCCGAGAGCTGGCGGATGCCCGGGGTGCCGGCGGTGAGCTTCCATCCACCGCAGGCGGACTGGAAAGCCGGTGAGTCGCAGGTCGAAGCCAGCACGCGGGAGAAGCTGCGCTATCACCTGCTGTCGGCGTTTCACACGCAGTTGTTCAGCCGTACCACCCTGCTGAGCCGCGCCTTCGGTTGGGCGGTGCGGCGCCCGCTGTGGTCGTCGCCCGCCGGTGCGCGCTGGCTGCACCGCCTGGAACGCGGGGCGAAACGACCGCTGCTGGGCTGCGATACCTGCGGCAGTTGCCGGCTCGAAGACACCCTGTATGTCTGCCCCGAGACCTGCCCCAAGGGCCTGGCCAACGGGCCCTGCGGCGGAACGCGGCTGAACCGCTGCGAGTTCGGCGATCGCGAATGCATCCACAGCTTCAAGTACCGCACCGCGAAATCCGTGGGCCAGACCGCGGTGCTGACCGAGCGCCTGATTCCCTGCGTGGAAGTCGGCGGGCGGCACCGCAGTTCGTGGCCGCGCTGGTTCCCTGAACGGCAATAGATCGCGCCTTTCTCCCTGCCGGCCCCCCGAACTCCACTCCGCCATGGGGGGCGGTGCCGGCACGCCAATCCCATAAGCTGGCCCTGCTTCCCGGTACCGGCACCTCCCCTGCTCGCGGCCGTTGAGCATGCACCACCCACATCCATGAACCAGGGCCAGCAAGCCCTGGCGAACCTATGCATCGGCGGCGGGCAAGGCCGCGCCGCCATCCTCGAGCGCGTCTGAACGGGGCCGGGGCGGCGTCAGCCAACCCACGACGCGGCCTCGCCGCTCCGGGCCCGTCGGCGCGTACTGCCTGGAGGCACGATCATGAATACCGCCACGCGCCTGGCCGCCTTGCCGCTGCCCGCTCCTGCCGGCTCGCGCTTCGAGCGCAACCGCCCGCGGGCGCTGGAACTGTTCGCCGAGCGCGGCTTCGCCCAGGTCAGCCTGCGCGAGCTGGCGCGCCACCTGGAACTGACCGCCGGCTCGATCTACAACCACTGCGCGAGCAAGGAAGAGCTGCTGCTGGAGTTCATCGAGGAGCACTACATGGCCTTGCTCGGGCTGTTCGGCCGCCGCCCGCGCCAGGCATCGCCGGCCACCACCCTCAACGACATCGCCCGCGAGCTGCTTGCCCTGTACGCGAGCCAGCCGGCGTATTTCCACCTGGCGCTGCGCGACGCCATCTTCCTCGGTGCCGAACAGCGCCAACAGGTCAACCAGTTGCGCCAGCGCCTGGGCCAGAAGCTCGACGCCCTGCTGCTCGCCGCCGGCTTCGCCAACCCCGGCCATCACGGCGTGCCGGCACTCGAGCTGTTCGAGCACCTGCCGCTGTGGCTGGCCAGCCTGGACCTCAACGAGAGCCAGCGCCACGGCGCGCTGCTGCGCGCGCTCACAGCCCCCCTACACCCCCGTCAGGAGATCGGACCATGACTGTCTACCAAGCGCCCATCCGCGATATCCACTACCTGCTCGAAGAAGTCTTCGCCGCCGAGGCGGCCTGGGCGGCCTTGCCAGGCCTGGAGAGCCAGCCCGACGCCGGCATGGCCCGGGCCATTGTCGAAGAGGCCGGCAAGCTGGCCAGCCAGGTCCTGGCGCCGCTCAACCGCAATGGCGACGAACAGGGCGCGCAATGGACCGAAGGCCGGGTCAGCACCCCCAACGGCTTTCGCGAGGCCTATGCCACCTACATCGAAGGCGGCTGGGTCGGCCTGTCCGGCAACCCGCAGTACGGCGGCATGGGCATGCCCAAGATGCTTGCCGTGCATGTCGAGGAAATGCTCTACGCGGCCAACGCCAGCTTCACCCTGTATTCCGTGCTGAGCAGCGGCGCCTGCCTGGCCATCGACACGCACGCCAGCGAGGCGCTCAAGGCCACCTATCTGCCGCCGATGTACGCAGGTCGCTGGGCCGGCTCCATGTGCCTCACCGAGGCCCACGCCGGCACCGACCTGGGCCTGATCCGCACCCGCGCCGAACCGCAGGCCGACGGCAGCTACCTGGTCAGCGGCAGCAAGATCTTCATCACCGGCGGCGAACAGGACCTGACCGAGAACATCATCCACCTGGTGCTGGCGCGCCTGCCGGACGCCCCGGCCGGCCCCAGGGGCATCTCGCTGTTCCTGGTGCCCAAGGTGCTGGTCAACGCCGACGGCAGCCTCGGCGCGCGCAACGCGGTGAGCTGCGGATCCATCGAGCACAAGATGGGCATCAAGGCCTCGGCCACCTGCGTGATGAACTTCGACGGCGCCGTCGGCTACCTGGTGGGCGAGCCCAATCGCGGCCTGGCGGCGATGTTCACCATGATGAACTACGAGCGCCTGTCGATCGGCATCCAGGGCACCGGCTGCGCCGAGGCGTCCTACCAGGCTGCGCGGCAGTACGCCCGCGAGCGCCTGCAGAGCCGCGCCCCCAGCGGTCCGCAGGCGCAGGAGCTGTCCGCCGATCCGATCATTCATCATCCCGATGTGCGGCGCATGCTGCTGACCATCAAGGCCCTGACCGAAGGCGGCCGCGCCCTGGCCACCTACCTCGGCGCCTGGCTCGACCAGGGCAAGTACGCCGACGACGAACGCACTCGCGCCGCCGCCCAGGCCCGGGTGGCGCTGCTCACCCCGGTGGCCAAGGCGTTCTTCACCGACACCGGGCTGGAAAGCTGCATCCATGGCCAGCAGGTGTTCGGTGGCCACGGCTATATCCGCGAATGGGGCCAGGAGCAACTGGTGCGCGATGTGCGCATCGCGCAGATCTACGAAGGCACCAACGGCATCCAGGCCCTCGACCTGCTCGGGCGCAAGGTGCTGGCCGACGCCGGTGCGGCGCTCGAGGCGTTTCTCGGCGAGATCCGCGACTACGCCAGCACCGCCGTGGCATACCGCGAGGCACTGCTCGGCGCCGTGCAGCGCCTGCAGGACACCAGCCGCTGGGTCGCCGACCAGGCCGCCGCCGACCCGCGCCAGGTCGGGGCCGCCTCGGTGGAATACCTGCACCTGTTCGGCTACGTCGCCTATGCCTACCTGTGGTCGAAGATGGCCACCACCTCCCGGGCCAGGCAGGCAGAGGACCCGGCCTTCCACACGGCCAAGCTGGCCACCGCGCAGTTCTTCTTCGAGCGTCTGCTTCCGCGCATCGACGGCCTCGACGCCTGCCTGCGCGGCGGCGTCGCCAGCCTGTATGCGCTGGACCCCGAGCAGTTCTGAGCGCCCCCCATCCGCCCCCCGATCGCAGGGGGCGTGTCACCCGGGATTTTCCCTAACCTCGTGCTGTCGTCCGGGCAGTTTCGCCTGGGCGGCGGCCATCCAAGGAATCCCTCATGACAAGAAAAACAGTAACGGTATTCTCGGCCACCGGTGTCGCCGGAACGGCTTGTGTCGAAGAACTGCTTGCCCAGGACCTGTTCGATGTTCGCGTACTGCTGCGCCAGGGTGAAGCGCCGGAAAAATCCTCGCTGGGAGTCACCCAGGCCGCCTCGGTGAAACAGCGCAAGTGGGCGGACTGGCAGGCCCGCGGCGTCGAGCTGCGTGAAGCGGACTGCGCCAGCAACGAGTCGCTGATCCCCGCCCTGCGCGGCACCGACTACCTGGTGTCGTGCGTGCCGCTGAGCGCCACCGAAGCCCAGTACCCGCTGGTGCATGCCGCGCGCGAGGCCGGCGTGGAGCGCTTCGTGCCCTCCGAGTTCGGCTTCATCTACGAGTGGGAAGCCCAGCAGACCGTCAGCACCGTGCACAGCCGCACCGCCCGGCAGAAGGTGTTCATCCGCCGCATGATCGAGCTGGCCGGCATGGACTTCACCATCATTCCGGCTGGCCTGTGGCCCGAGTACTACATGCTGGAGCCGATCGGCATCATGGGCGACGGCACGCAGAAGGTGGCCTGGTCGAGCGGCACGGACCTGGGCCGGATCATCCCCCATGTCCTGGCCCACCCGGCCTCGCGCAATGCCGTCTGCCCGGTGGCGGCCAGCGCTTACTGCAGCTGGGACGACCTGCTCGAGGTGCGCGAACGGGTGCTGGGACGTCCAGTGGCGCGGCGCTACCTGGATCACCAGCAATGGCAGCAGGCCCACGACGCGGCCAGCGACGGCCCGATGAAAACCCTGCTCGGCATCGGCGTCGCCGCCACCGGGCAAGCCGAAGGCATGCCGCTGTGGGGCAACTGGAACGGCCTGCACCTGCCGCAGTTCGAGGGCACCCCGCTGGAGCGCCTGTTCCGCGACTACATCGAACCGTTCACTGCGGATCTGCGCCAGGCCCTGGCCTGAGCCCCACCCACTCGCGAAAGGATCATCCCATGCAGACCCATGCCCGCTGGCTCATGGGTAGCGCCGCCCTGTTCAACTGGGCGGTGGTACTCGGCCTGCTGTTCTTCGACGAGCGCCTGGCGCCGCTGCTCGGCCTCGACCCCAGCAGCGGCAGCAACCTGGCCCTGCGCGACCTGGCCCTGGTGCTGATCGCCACCTTCGGCGGTGCCTACCTCTACGCCGCGCGGGATCCCGTGCGCGGGCGCCCCTACATCGTCCTCGGTGCCATCGGCAAGGCCCTGGTGGCGCTGGCCATCTACGGCCACTGGGCGCTGGGCCACATCACCTGGCAACTGCCGGCGCTGGTGGCCGGCGATGTGCTCTACAGCCTGCTGTTCATCCACTTCCTGCGTCGCTACTGATGTCCCGATCGGGGCGGGCTATAGGCCTGCCCCGATGCTTGCGCTACAGTTTCAGGCGCGCTTGACGCGCCTGGTATAACAAAAAGAAAGCAGGCCATTGCCGTGTTGATTACCAAACTGCTACCCCCGCGCTACCACCACGTCCCGCTGCTGCGCGAGCGGCTGCTGGAGCGCCTGAACAACGTCGCCTTCCAGGCCCTGATCCCGCTGCGCGCGCCCGGCGGTTTCGGCAAGACCACCCTGCTCACGCAATGGCGCAAGACCCTCATCGAACAGGGTCACAAGGTCGGCTGGATCAACCTCGACGACACCGACAACGAGGAAAACCAGTTCCTCGGCTACTGGCTCGCCGCCCTCGACCAGGCCGAATGCCCGGTGCCGCAGCAACTGGTCGATACCTACGAGCGGGGCCGCCCGGAAACCCTGGACAACTTCCTCACCGTGCTGGTCAACGTGCTCGCCGAGTTCGAACACGAGCTGTACCTGATCCTCGACGACTACCACAGCATCGACAATCCGCGCCTGCACGAACTGCTCCGGCGTGTGGTGCAGTACGCCCCGGCCAACTTCCACCTGGTGATCAGCTCGCGCACCGAACTGCCGGCGTGCCTGGAAGGTACCCGGCAACGCAGCCGCGGCAACGAGATCAACGTGCGCAGCCTGCGCTTCTCCGAAAGCGAGACCCAGGCGTTTCTCGGCGAACGCATGAAGGAGCCGTTCAGCGCCGACTCCTGCCGCGCCCTGTTCGAGGCCACCGAGGGCTGGATCGCCGGCATCCAGATGCTGGTGCTGTCCAACGAGCGCAAGGACCCGGATTTCGCCGACTGGTCCAAGGGCCTCTACCCGCTGGCCGAAACCATCCTCGAAAGCACCCTCAGCGTCCTCCCGCGGGAAACCCAGGACCTGCTGCTGCGCCTGTCGGTGCTGGACCGCTTCAATGTCGAGCTGTGCGAAGAAGTGCTTGGCGTGCGCAATGCCCAGTGCATTCTCGAAGGCCTGGCCGCCGACGGCCTGTTGCTGGTGCCGCTGGACCACGACGAGAAGTGGTACCGCTTCCACGCGCTGTTCGGCGAGCACCTGCGCCAGCGCCTGGCCGAGCGCGTGGTGGCCAGCCTCGGCGACCTGCACCAGCGCGCCCGGCACTGGCTGGAGAGCGACAACCCGCGGCAGCGTTCCAACCTCTCCGCCTTCCTGCGTGAATGCCGCAGCGAGCTGAACGCCATCGACCTGCCGTCCTTCCACTACCGCGCCAGCCTGTGGTTCGAGCGCCGCGGTCACCTGGTCGAGGCGGTGCACCATGCCCTGGCCTCGGAAGGCGAAGAGCGCGCCTACGACCTGATCGACCGCTGCGTGATGACGGTGCTCGCCACCGGCGACTTCAACACCATCCTGGCCTGGACCGACAAGGTGCCGGCGGCCGAACTGACCCGCCGCGGGCACCTGCGCGTGGCACGCTTCTGGGCCCTGGTGCTGGGTGGCCTGCACCTGCAGAGCGCGCACCAGGAGCTGCGCGACCTGCAACAGGCGGTGGATGTCGAGGGCGGTATCAGCGCCTTCGAATACCAGGTCTGCCAGCGCACCTTCGACGCCCTCAGCGGCAACAGCCCGTCCGCCCTCGGGCTGCTCGAACACTGGCCGCCCAGCGGCGATCCCTACCACAACGGCGTGGCCTGCAACGCGCTGATCTATGCCCTGGCCAGCGCCGGGCGCTACGACGACGTGCCGAATATCCTCAGCCATCACCCGGAACCGCCGCCCAGCGCCACCCGTGGCCTGACGTATGCCTACCGGCAGTCGTTCATCGGCTGGATACAGTTCCTCAAGGGCAACCTCAGCCGTGCCAGCGCCAGTCTGGGCGAAGCGCTGTTCCGCCTCGACGAGTGCTTCGGCCGGCGCTCGGCGCCCGCCTGCGTGGTGGCCGGCTACCTCGCCGAAGTGCTCTACGAGAGCAACGACCTCGATGCCCTGAAGACGGTGCTCAGCGGACGCATCGAGGTGATGAACGAGCGGGTGTTCTTCGAGAGCTACCTGCGCGCCTTGCTGGCCGGCGCGCGCCTGCTCTACCTGCAGGGCAACGTCGACGGCGCCAGCGAACTGCTGGAACGCCTGCAACTGTTCGGCCGCAGCACCGGCCTGCAACGGCCGACCGCCGCCGCCCTGGCCGAACGCATCCGCCTGTCCCTGCACAGCGGCGACCTCCAGGCCGGCAAGCGCCTGCAGGCCCAGCTGGACAGCCTGGCCGGGCAGCCCGAGGCAGCGCTGACCCCGTCGGCGCTGGGCAGCACCTTCGACGTGCCGGTGCTGGCCCTGCTCTCGCGAGTGCGCATTGCCCTGGCCGAGGGCCTGTCGCAGTGCGCGCTGGACGCACTGGCGCCCCTGCGCGAACTGACCCCGGACGTACGCCTGGACTACTGCGTGAAGGTGCAGTTGCTGCGCTGCCTCGCCCTGTACCAGCTCGACGACCCGGGCTGGCGCGACGCGCTGCTGGAGCTGCTGGAAGTCAGCGCGCGCTGCCAGATGCTGCGCAGCCTGTGCGACGAGCTGCCGCAAGTGCAGGGGATGCTGATGGAAATGAGCGGCGGGCTGCCCTCCTCCGCGCTGGAGGAATACCTGGCGCAGGTCCTTGCCGGCCTGCAGCGGCCACGCACGGAGCAGCCGGTGCGCCAGCACTCCGAGTACAACCTCAGCGGCCGCGAGCAGGACATCCTCGACCTGCTGGTGCAGGGCATGCCGAACAAACGCATCGCCCTGGCGCTGAACATCTCGGCGGAAACCGTGAAGTGGTATTTGAAGAAGCTGTTCGCCAAGCTCAACGTCAGCGACCGGGTGCATGCGATCGACAAGGCGCGGCGGGAGAAGCTGGTGGGTGAGCGGAATTCGGGGTGATCGGCCGGGGCGGGCCATGGGGGATGCTTTGAAAGCTCGCCGGGGAACCGCATCAAGGCTGCCAAGTGCTTGCCGTGACAGGTGCAGTGCCCTTGAGATCGAGCGCCGCCCGCGCGGCGCATCGCGGATGAATCCGCTCCCACATTTGTTGCAACGTGCCATGGCCTGTGGGATTTGGGTTGTCAGCCTTTGTTTTTTCGGCGATGTATCGCGGGGAGGCTGTTGGGTTCGGCTCGGTATCGCGTCGTACCAACAAGGCGAACAACCATGGCCTGTCAGGCATAGGCACGTTGCAACAAATGTGGGAGCGGATTCATCCGCGATGCGCCGCGCGGGCGGCGCTCGATCTTGAGGGCGCTGCAGGGCTCAAGACAGGAACCGCTGTCAGAAGAACCGCGTCACACTCACCTTCGCATTACGCCCCACGCTGTACACGTTGTCGTCGCTGAGCATCGGCGCGTAATCGCGGTTGAACATGTTGTCCAGGGTGAAGTTGACCTCGGTGCCCTTCAGGTACGGCTGCTGCGGCTTCCAGCTGGCGAACAGGCCCTGGACGTTGTAGGCGTCGTTGGCGCGATGGTCGAAGAAGGTGTCACCCGTGGCACTGCCCAGGTCGCCCGGGCCGTACTTGTCGCTGGGCAGGCGATCGGTCTGGCGGACCCACAGGCCTTTCCAGCCGACCACCGCATCCCACTCGGGAATCTTCACCCCCAGGCGCGCCACCCACTTCGGCGCCTGCACATCCTGGGCCCAGACATCCCGGGCCCAGGGGTTGGTGTAGGCACCTTCATGCTTGCCGGTCATCCAGGTGTAGGACAGGGTGCCGAACAAGTAGGTCGAGTCGTAGAAACTCTCCACCTCGAAGCCCTTGTAGGTCACCCCGTCGAGGTTGCGGTAGTTGCCGATCAGGTAGTTGCCGCAGGTCTTGGCGATGCTGCCGCCGACCACGTTCTGCGCCTGGCACTCGACCCCCAGGTTCTTGAAGATCTCGTCCTTGACCTTGTTGTGGAACAGGGTGGTGCGCACCTGCAGGTTGTCGTCGCTGCTGAACAGCCCGGAGAAGTCGGTGACGTTGCCGACGCGCAGGGCGGTGATGCGCTCAGGGTCGAGGTCGCGGCTGGTGGCGCTGCGGGTGCTGGCCGCGCTCTGGACTTCGTACTGCTCGTCGATCACCGGCGCGCGCCAGGTCTTCGAGTAGTCGGCGAAGAAGGCGGTATCGTCACTGGCACGCCAGAACAGCGACAGGCGCGGCGACCAGCCGGTGTAGGTCTTGGCGCCATAGTCATGCCCGGCTGAGGCGACGTTGTAGTAGGGCGCGTCGTTCTTCTCGCCGCGGTTGCGCACATGGTCGTAGCGCAGCGACGGGGTGATGGTCACCTGGCCGAGGGTGATGGCGTCCTGCACGTAGGCGCTGTTGGTGTCGACCTTGCCATGGGGCATGAACCCCGGCTGGAAGTGGCCGTAGTTGTAGTTTTTGGTGTTGTAGGTGGCGCCGGGCATCCACATCTCGGTCTCGCGGACATGGCGGTGCAACTCGACACCGGTGGTCAGCGAGTGCTCCAGCGCGCCGGTGCTGAACTGCGCGGTGTTGCGCACCTCGACATTGCGGTCCTTGTAGTCGGTCTGCATGCGCCGGCCGCCCGTGGCGAGCTGGAAGAACGCCGTGGCACCGCGCTTGTCGGTCTGGTCGACATCGGACTCGGAGTACTTCACTTCCAGGTTGACCAGCGGATTGTCCACCGGCTGGTAGCGGTACTTGGCCGACCAGGTGGTGTCGATGGTCTCGCGGTGGGCGAGGTAGCGGCGGATCGCCTCGTCGTAGCCGTAGCGGTCGATGTTGGCCTGGGTCGGCGGCGTGGCGTAGTTGGTCGACGAGTAGCGGGTCATGCGTTCGTTTTTCGAACGCGAGTAGGACAGGCCGAGGGACTGTTCCTCATCGAACTGCACGTTCAGCTTGAACAGGCCGCCTTCCAGGTCCTGGGCGCTGTCGGGCAGGCGCTTGGGGTTGATCGGGTACTGATTGCGCTCGTCGGGCAGCGACGAGGCCAGCTTGAAGTCGCCGCCATCACGCTTGGTCAGGTAGACCAGGCCGTCGATGCGGCGGTCCTCGGTGCGGCCGAACAGCGCCGAGCTGTACACCTGCTGATGGTCGTTGCTGGAGTAGCCGTACTTGAGCATGGCGCCGCTGTCGCGGCCTTCCTGGAGCAGGTCCGGGGCATCCTTGGTGGTCATGTGCACGCTGCCGCCCAGGCCGGCGTTGCCGACGAAGGGCGAGTGCGGGCCTTTCTCCACCTCGATGCTCTTGATCAGTTCCGGCTCGATGAACATCGTGCCTTGCTGGTAGCGCTCGAAACCGGTCTTGGTGGCGCCATCGACGGTCAGTTGCACGTCCTCGGCGTCGCCCATGCCCCAGATATTGATGGTCTGCCCGCCGGGCAGCATGGAACCGCCCATTTCCACGCCGGGCAGGGTGCTGAGCAGGCTGGGGACGTTGTTCGCCTGTTCGCGGTCGATGTCGCGCTGGGTCAGGGTCGAGCGGCCGACGGTGGCCGGGGTCACTTCCTGGCCGTTGCCGACGATGCTCATGGCGCCGAGCTGGATGCTGGTGTTGGCGTTGCCGGCGGGGGTGGTTTCGCTGTCCCGGGCCCGTACCACGTAGGTGTTGCCGACCTTGACCAGGGTGAAGCCACTGCTGGCCAGCAGGCGGGTGATGGCCTCCTCGGCGCTGAACTGGCCGTCGAGGGCCGGGGCCGAGACATTGCGCAGCAGCGCCTCGTCGAACAGCAGTTGCACCTTGGCCTGCTGCGCCACCTGGCTCAGCGAGGTGGCCAGCGGCTGCGCCGGCAATTGCAGCTGCACGGGTGCGGCCTGGGCCTGCAGGCTCAGGGCCAGGCACACGGCAAGCAGCGATGGCTTGGAAGCTCGAAACGCACGAAACATGAATTCCCCCACTACGGCCAAAGGCCAAAAAAAGACGGTGTCGACGGCGCAGTCGGGGAGGAAGACGCGGGGCGTGGGAAAACCCTCACATGCGAATGAAAAATATTCTCAGGTTTTTTGACGGTCATGTCCCCCCGTAGGAGCGCGGCTTGCCCGCGAAAGGACCGCGCAGCGGTCCCAGAACCCCGATTGGCTGGGCCGGGACCGCTTTGCGGTCCTTTCGCGGGCAAGCCGCGCTCCTACGGGGGGCGAGCAGTGTGGTTTTACTTGCGACGCTCGATCCGCAGTCGCCCATCCGCCAGTGCCACGGTCTTCACCGGCAGCAGCGCCGGCAGGGCATTGAGCAACGCATCCGGATCATGCACATCGAGATTGCCCGAGACCTTGTAGCCGGCCAGCGCCGGATCGGCCAACAGCACGGCAGCCGGGCGATACAGCGAAAGCTCGTCCACCAGGCTAGCCAGCTCGCGGTTGCGGAACGACACATGGCCACCGCGCCAGTCGGCCACTTCGGCGTCGCTCAGGGTCTGCCGGCTCAGGTCGCCGCGGGCGAGGTTGTACACCGCGCGTTCGCGGGCCCCGAGCAGCAGCGGTGCGCGCCGCTCGCCCGGGGTCTCGAAGGCCACCAGGCCGTGGGCCACGCTGAGCACCAGTTCGCGCTGGCCGCGACGCAGGTCGAAGGCGGTGCCGACCACCCGCACCCGCGCCGTGCCGGCATCGACGAACAGCGGCCGCTCCTTGTCCGGTGCCACGTCCAGGTAGACCTGGCCCTGCTGCAGGTGAATCACCCGGCGCTCGGCGTCGAAGTCGATGCTCAGGCGGGTATTGGCATTGAGTTCGAGACGGCTGCCGTCGGGCAGGGTGACGCTGCCCGCCTGTCCGTCCTGGCTCGCCAGTTCGCGCTGCCAGGGCGTCGCGGTGCTGCCCGGGTTGCCGGCCATCAGGGTGCACAGCAGCGCCGCCGCGGTAGCCAGCGCCGGACGCCAGTAGGCCTTCTTGCGTGGGCGCAACGGCACCGGGCGGTTCAGTTCCTTGAGCGCGGCGAGGTCGTCCCACAGGTGTTCGAACTGCTGGTAGGCCTGGGCATGGCCGGGTTGTTCCAGCCATTGGGCGAAGGCCTTGCGCGTGCTCCGCGAGTGGTCGTTGCGATTGCGCGTGAACCAGCTCGCCGCCTGGGCGTCGACCGCACGGCTGTCCATGTCAGGTAGGGTCATTCCGCTTGCTCCGCAACGTTGTCACTGTCCAGGCGCTGCTTGCAGTACAGGAGCGCGGCGGCGATATGTTTCTCCACCATGCTGATGGAAATCCCCATGCGTTCACTGATCTGCGCCTGACTCAAACCTTCGAAGCGGTGCAGCATAAGGGCTTCACGGCGACGCGGCGAGAGTTCGGCGAGGACAATCTTCAGCTGTTCGAGGCGTTGCAGACGCTGCGCGCCAGCCAGGGGGTCGGAGCCGGGGGCCTCGCTGGCGCGCTCGTCCTCGCGGGCATCGGCCTGCTCGTCGAGCACCTCGTGGCGGACTTTCTGCCGCCGCCAGTGATCGCGCAGCAGGTTGCGTGCCATCTGGAACAGGAAGGCGCGCGGCTGATCCACCCTGGCCTTGTCGCGGTAGCCGAGCCACTGGGTGAAGACGTCCTGGGTCATGTCCGCGGCATCGCTGGCGCTGTCCGTGCGCTTGCGCAGGAAATGCAGGATATCGGCGTAGAAACCGTGGCAGGCATCCTGCGCGAAGCGGTCGGGTTTGGGGCGCTGCATGCGAACTTTCCAGGGAGACCGGAGAGAAAGGTCGCGGATGTTATCGAGAATTATTGTTATTTGCTATGAGTTTTCAACGCCGTGTCGCGCTCAGCGGCGGCGCCGGGTTATCGCGGCAGGGGCGGGCACATTGAGCGCGGGGTGCCCCAGCGGATGGGTCGAGGCATCGAAGAAATGCACCACGATCTCCGGCGTTTCTTCGAAGATGGCCGCGTAATGCTGCTTCTGGCTGACGATGGCCGCCTCGCTCAAGGGCAGGATCGAAATCGCCACATGGGCCGGTCGGGCCTGCTGGATGGCGCGCAGCAGATGGCGGTCGGCGCGGTCCAGGTGATGGCCGAAAATGCACAGGCCCTGGTCGTGGGCGGCGAGCGCGGCGTAGCTCCAGGTCAGGTAGTCGGAACTGCGGATCGCCCGCAGCTTGTGCTCGCTGGTGCATTCGTTGACGAACAGCGGCACATCGCCGGGGGTGTTGATGGCGAAGCCGTCGAGCAACTGGCTGCCATGGGCGCCGCGCTGGCGGGTACGGCCGTCCTCGGTGCGCAGCAGGTGCAGGCCGCCATGCAGGTAGTGCAGGCGCGTGCCGTTGCCGGCGGTGCGGCTGACATCGAAGTGGCCGTCCTCGTCGAACAGTGGCTGGAAATCCTCCGGTGCCTGGCTCACCGCCCAGTGGCAGAGCAGGTCGTAGTTGCCGGAGAACACGCTGCGGTAGTTGCGCAGCTCGGCATTGATCGCGGCCAGGGTGCTCGCGGGCAGCAGCTTCCAGGGGATATGCACGCTGCGCACGGCGTGGATCAGCGCTTCCTTGATCGCGTAGTAGCGGTTCAGCGGCGCCGAGGCGCCGATCGCCAGCGCGGCGTTGACCCGCACCGTGGTGTTGAGGGCGCTGAGCACAGGTTCGAACAGCTCGCTGCCCAGCGACTTGAACAGCGCCTGGTCGCTGACCCCCAGCGGTTTGTTGCGCACCCGCTGGGCCAGCTCGAACAGCGAGAAATAGCTGAACGGCCGCCAGATCGCCCGGCTCGCGCCGTTGCCCAGGAGCAGGCCGGAGCAGGGGTGGCGGGCCGCGAGGTCCGGCCAGGAGGCGAGGGAGGCGTCGAAATCGGCGGGCATGGTGTTCTCGCAGGCAGCGGTGGCAAATCGGCAGGGCGCGACTTTATCACGGCTGGCACGGAAACTGGCCGGCTGCCCTGGAGGCGGCGTAGACTGCGACGTCCAACCGATCCGGATGCCGTTTTCATGACCCTCTCGCTGCTCTTCGCCGTGCTCGCTTCCGGCTTTATCTATGGCATCACTCCCGGCCCCGGCGTGCTCGCCGTGCTGGGCATCGGCGCGACCCGTGGCCGTCGCGCCGGCGCCGGATTCCTCTGCGGTCATCTGCTCGGCGATGTGCTGTGGTGCAGCACCGCGCTGGTGGCCATCGTCGGCGCGCGGCAGATCGGCAGCTCGGTGTTCGACATCCTCGGCGTGATCAGCGGCCTGTATCTGTTCTGGCTCGGCTGGCGCGCGCTGCGCAGCCGGCCGGGCGATGCCGCCGAACAGGGCGCGGTGCGCCAGCCGTTCTGGCATGGCGTGGTGTTCGGCCTGACCAACCCCAAGGCCTACCCGGTGGCGGTGGCGACCTTCACCGCGCTGCTTTCCAGCCGTGCCGAAGCCCTCGACTGGTCGATGCTGCCGGCGTTGATCGCGCTGAGCTTCCTGGGTGGCTTGCTGGCCTACCTGATCCTGATCGTGCTGGTCGGGGCGCGGCAGGTGCGCACCCTGTATACCCGCTATGAGCTGTGGATCACCCGGGCCTGCGGGTTGATGTTCATCGGGTTTGCCGTCAATGCGCTGATGCATGCGCTGCCGGGGCTGGTGCCGCGACGGGGGTGAAGCCCTCCGGGACCGCGTTGCGGTCCCGGCTATCTCAGGGCAATACCGGCGTCGTCTTGACCCGCGACTGATCCGCCTCGTCGCGCCTGACCTTGTTGCGCCACAACCGATACGCCCGGATCCCCGCGCGCACCGAGCCATACAGCAGGTGATTCTCCATCTCCCGGGCCAGCCCCGAGCGCACCAGCATGCGCAGGAAGGCGCCCCTGGCCCGCGCGATGCCCAGCTCGATCCCTTGCGCATTCAAGGTATCGCGCACTTCGCGCAACGCCGCGATGCCACTGACATCGATGCTGCTCACCGCCTCGGCATCGAACAGCACCGCCTTCGGTTCCGGCTCGCGCTGGACCGCTTCGAGCAGGCGCATCTTGAAGTAGTCGGCGTTGAAGAACAGGATCGCGTCGTCGAAGCGGTACACCACCAGCCCCGGTACGGTGCGCGCGTCCTGGTGCCGGCTGATGTCGACCTGGCCCTCGATCCCCGGGGCCCAGCCGAGCACGGCGTCGGTGGGCTGGTAGATGCTGTAGAGCAGGCGCAGGACCGCCAGGGTCACGGCGATGATGATCCCCGGCAGCACCCCGACGCCGAGTACGCCGAAGGTGGTGAACACGCAGAGGCAGAACTCGAAGCGGCTCAGCGTCCAGATCTTGCGCAGCGACTGCACGTCGATCAGGCCCCAGCCCGCCATCAGCAGCACCGCGCCCAGCGCCGCCTGGGGAATCCAGGCCATGGGCGCGGTGAAGAACATCAGGATCACGGCGATCACCAGCGCGGCGACGATGCCCACCAGTTGGCTCTTGCCGCCGACCATGTCGTTGACCGCGGTGCGCGAGTCGGCGCCGCTGATGGCGAAGCCCTGGGACACCCCGGCGGCCAGGTTGGACACGCCGAGGGCGACGAACTCGTGGTTGGCGTTGATCGCATAGCCATGCCGCGCGGCGAAGCTGCGGGCGGTGAGCATGGCGCTGCAGAAACTCACGGTGGCGATACCCAGGGCGTCGCGCAGCAGGCTCTTCATTTCTTCCAGCGAGGTCTGCGGCCAGGCCAGTTCCGGCATGCCGCCGGGGACATGGCCGAGCACCGCCACGCCCTGGCTGTCGAGGCCGAAGACTCCGGCGATCAGGGTGAACACCGCCACCGTCACCAGCGCCGAGGGCAGTTTCGGGTAGCGCCGTGGCAGCCAGATCAGCATGGCCAGGCCGGCCAGACCGATGGCCAGGGTCAGCCAGTGGATTTCGCCGAGCCGTTCGAAGAAGTTGATCATGCTGAGGATGAAGCCGTTGCCCTCGATCTTGAAGCCGACCACCTTGCCCAGTTGCCCGGCCAGCAGGCTCAGGCCGATACCGTTGAGGTAGCCGATGAGGATCGGCCGCGAGAAGAAGCTGGCGATGAACCCGGCGCGCGCCACCCCGGCGCAGATCAGCATCAGGCCGACCAGCACCGTGACCACCACCGACAGTTGCAGCAGGCGGTCCGGATCGCCCATGGCCAGTGGCGCGATGGCCCCGGCGACCATGGCACAGGTGGCGGCGTCGGGGCCGACCATCAACTGCCGCGAACTGCCCACCAGGGCGTAGACGATCATCGGCAGGATGCAGGCGTACAGGCCTACCTGCGGCGGCAGGCCGGCGATCTGGGCGTAGGCGATGGCGATGGGAATCTGGATGGCGGCCACCGACAGGCCGGCCTGCACATCCGGGCGGAACCATTCGCGACGGTAATGCAGCAGATTGGCCAGGCCCGGAAGCCAGCGGGAAAGAAACATGTTCAGGTCCTTTTGATGTATCTGACAGACGCTAGCGCAATACCCCGGCATCCGGCGCTTCAGGGACGAAGGTCGGGGTGATTGGGGGCATTTGGCCAGCATCGTACCCCAGCGGGAGGCAGGAGGCCATGTCTGCTCAGGACCTGTGGCTTGCCCGCGAAAGGACCTTGTAGGAGCGAGGCTTGCCCGCGAAGGACCGCGCAGCGGTCCCAGATAGCAGCGAGGTCCGGGACCGCTGTGCGGTCCTTTCGCGGGCAAGCCGCGCTCCTACGGTGTGTGGGGGGGTGTTACTCAGCCCACTCCGGATCCCCGGTGAACACCACGGTCAGCCAGCGATCCGGCCCTTCGCCGCCAATCGCATTGCCGATCTCGTCCCGCCAGGCATCCCACTCGGCGATGTTCCGCGCCGCCATGGTCCTGGGCACGATGAAGTACAGCTCGATCTCCCGCGAGCGCCCGACCTTGGCCACATAGGCCCGGTACGACAGCATGCTGTGCCGCTCGACGAAGGCCTGGGCCACTTCGTCGACATGCTGCTTGAGGTCCCCCGGGGTCACCAGGAACATGTCCGCCAGGGCCTGGCGGATCACCGACAGCGGCAGCGGGATGATCACCAGGCACACCAGCCCCAGTACCGCCGGGTCGATATAGGGCGAGATCCACTCCCACTCGGTCCCCTGCACCGCGATGCCGACGCAGAAGGCGACCAGCAGCGCCGCGGTGATGCTGGCGGACATCACCCAGCCCTTGACGTCCATGCGCACGAAGTCCGAGTTGATCCGGCGGTTGGCCCGGGCCTCCAGCACGGCGATGGTCAGGCAGGCGCAGACGGTGACCAGCGCATACGCCAGGGCCACGCCGAACTCCAGCTCGCGTCCGCCTTCCAGCAGGCTGAGCACGGCGTTGATCAGCGCATAGATCGCCACCCCGGTCAGGAGGATGCCGTTCAACGCCAGGACCATCGGCTCCAGATGCCAGAAGCCCATGCTGAAACGCTCGCGCAGCTTGCGCGACATATGGGCGCTGCGGGTATGCGCGGTGATCAGGCGCACCACCACCAGGGACAGGCCGCTCATGCTCGCGTCGACCATGGAATAGACGCCGTCGAAGACGATCGAGAACGACCCCGACGCCACGCCGAAGCCGATGCCGATCACGGCGATGAACAGGGTGACGGCGATGGAGGTACGCAGTACTCCCTGCTCGTCGGTCAGGTCGAAAAATCGTCTTGCCACAAAGGAACTCCTTAATTGAAACACCGGGCCATCAGACCCGGAATTGCTCCATCAGCGCCTGCTGCTGGTTGGCCAGGCGATTCAGCGCCTGGCTGATGCGCGCCGATTCGTCGGCACGGCCGGACAGCGATTCGGTGACGTCGCGAATACCGGCGACATTGCGGTTGACCTCCTCGGCCACGGCGCTCTGTTCCTCGGCCGCCGAGGCGATCTGCAGGTTCATGTCGCTGATCACCGTGACCGCTTCGCCGACCCGTTGCAGGGCCGGCACCGCCTGTTCCATGCGGGTGACGCTGTCCCTGGCCTGGCGCTGGCCATCGTGCATGGCCTCGACCACGCCCTGGGTGCCGCCCTGCAGAGCTTCGATCACCTGGCGGATTTCTTCCACCGACACCTGGGTGCGCTGGGCCAGGTTGCGCACTTCGTCGGCGACCACGGCGAAGCCGCGTCCCGCTTCGCCGGCCCGCGCGGCCTCGATGGCGGCGTTGAGGGCGAGCAGGTTGGTCTGCTCGGCGATGGCGCGGATCACTTCCAGCACCGAGCCGATCTGTTCGCTGCGCCCGGCCAGGGCCTGGACCCGTTCCATGGCCAGGTCCATGTCGGCGGCCAGTTGGTCGATGGCCTGGCGGGTGTTGCCGACCAGTTCCAGCCCCTCGCGGGTGGCCTGGTCGGCGCCGCGCGCGGCTTGGGCCGCCTGCGCCGCGTTGTTCGCCACGTCGTGGGCGGTGGCGCTCATTTCGTTGGCGGCGGTGGCAACCTGTTCGATCTCGCGCTGCTGTTGCTGCATGCCGTCGCTGGTCTGGCTGGCGATGGCGGCGGACTGGTCGGCGGTGCCGCGGGCTTCCTGCAGCGAGCCTTTGAGCTGGACGATCACCGGCTGCAGTTTGTCGAGGAAGCGGTTGAACCAGCCGCTGAGCTGGCCCAGTTCGTCGTCGCGGGCGTAGTCCAGGCGCTGGGTCAGGTCGCCGTCGCCGCTGGCGATCTCGCGCAGGCGCTCGGCCACGGCGAGGATCGGCCGGGTCACGCCGCGGGCGGTCAGCCAGATCAGCACCAGGCCGGCCAGGGCGGTCACCAGGGCGATCAGCAGATTGCTCAGGTTGGCGCTGCGGTTGCTCGCGTCGAGGTGCTGGTTGAGCTCGATGGCCGGTGCCTGCAGCACGGTTTCCGGCAGTTCCAGCAGCACCTGCCAGGGCGCAGCGTCGGGGATCGGCGCAAAGGGCCGGGCAACCCGCATCAGGCCGTTTTCCACGCTCGTCTGCAGCGGCTTGCCCAGTTGCCCGGCATCGGCGCTGTGCCCGGCGAGCAGGCCGGCGGGGCTGACGATGCTGACCTGGCCCTGGCCGGCGAAGAGTTCCTTGCGCCCGTCGACGGCCAGTTGCTGCAGGTTGTCGAGGCCGATATCCAGGCCGAGCACCCCGACCACCTTGCCGTTGTCCAGCAGCGGCAGGGCGATGCTGGTCATCAGCACCTGCTTGCCGTTGACCTCGTCGAAATAGGGATCGACCACGCAGGGCTTCGCGGTTTCCAGCGGGCAGGTCAGCCAGCGGTTGTAGGGCGAACCGTTGGCGCCGATGCTGGCATCGGCCAGCATGGCTTCGGGCATGGCTTCGGCTTCGAGCTCGCCGGCGGCATTGCGCGACCAGTACAGCGAGAAGCGTCCGCGGTCGTTGCTGCCCTGCGCGGCCTCGCCGAGGAAGCGGGCGTCCTGGCGGTCCAGGCTGTCGGGCTGGAACACCAGGAACAGGCCGATCAGGTCACGGTTGCCGGCCAGCGCCGCGCGGGCCTGTTCCACCAGGGCCGGACGCAGGTCGCCGTCGGCGCGCTGGCGCAGCACCTGGACCAGGCGGGCGAAGCCGTTGCCATATTGCCAGGCGTCCATGAAGTAGCGCTGGATGCGCAGCGCCTGGGTCTCGCCGTGGGCCTGCAGGCGCAGGCGCGCGTTGTCTTCGAGCAGCGCGGTATTGGCGGCAAAGACCTCGGCGGCGCTGCGCCGCGACTGGGTCAGCGAGGTGACCGCGAGGACCACGACGATGGCCAGCAGACAGAGGCCGGCGAGGAGGATGATCTTCCACTGGATGGACAGGCGGCGCGGGAGCATGAGGGCTTTCCTTCTCGGTCATGAACGACGCCCGCGATCTTCGCGGGCGTGCTCGACAGGCGGTCTCACTCGGCGAGGTAACTCGGTGGCGCGACCCGGAACGATTTGGTCAGCCAGGCCAGGTACAGCACGCCGCACAGCGCCCAGATGCCGCCGAACAGCAGGGAATGCTCGTTGAGGTCGAGCCACAGCACGGCAATGATGCAGAAGCCGATGGTGGGCAGCGCCAGGTGCTTGAGCTTGTTCGCCAGGCCCTGGTTCAGGCCCTGGCGGATGTAGCAGTGGCTGATGACCGAGAGGTTGACGAAGCTGAACGCCACCAGCGCGCCGAAGTTGATGATCGAGGTGGCGGTAACCAGGTCGAAGAAGATCGCCGACAGCGAGATGAACGCGACCACCAGCAGGTTCAGCACCGGCGTCTTGAAGCGCGGGTGCAGGCGGGCGAACAGGCCTTGCGGGATCACCTTGTCGCGGCCCATCACGTACAGCAGGCGCGACACGCTGGTCTGCGAGGCCAGGCCCGAGGCGATGGTGTTGATCACGGTGCAGGCGATGAAGATCGACTGGAACAGCTTGCCGCCGACGTACAGGGCGATTTCCGGCAGGGCCGCTTCATGGTCCTGGAAGCGCTCCATGGTCGGGAAATAGGCCTGGATGAAGAACGACGTCAGGATGAACACGGCGCCGCCGATCAGCGCGGTGAGGAAGATCGCCCGGGGGATGACCTTTTCCGGCTGGTGGGTTTCCTCCGACAGGGTGGTCACCGCGTCGAAGCCGAGGAAGGAGAAGCACAGAATGGTCGCCCCGGCCATCAGCGCGCCGAGCTGGGTCTTGTCGTCGGCGAAGGGCAGCAGGGTCCAGGCGGTGCCCTGGCCTTCACCCTGGTTCAGGCCGCGCAGGCACAGGTAGACGAACACCGCCATGATCACCACCTGCACGGCGACGAACAGGACGTTGAAGTTGGCCACCAGGTTGATGCTGCGGATGTTGATCAGGGTGATCAGGGTGACGAAGCCGACGACCCAGGTCCACTCCGGCACCTCGGGGAACATCGCCGACAGGTAGAGCTTGGCCAGCAGGGCGTTGACCATCGGCAGCAGCAGGTAATCCAGCAGCGACGACCAGCCCACCAGGAAGCCGACATGGGGATTGATCGCACGTTGGGTGTAGGTGTACGCCGAGCCCGATTGCGGGAAATGCCGCACCAGGATGCCGTAGCTCAGCGCGGTGAACAGGATGCCCAGCAGGGCCAGGACGTAAGCGCTGGGCACGTGGCCGGCGGTGAGGCCGGAGACGATGCCGAAGGTGTCGAACACGGTCATCGGCGTGAGGTAGGCCAGGCCGATGATCACCACCTGCCACAGGCGCAGGGACTTGCGGAGTTGGACGTTGCTGTGGGCGCTTGGCTCAGGCTGCATGCGGGCGATGCTCCTGCGACGGGACCACGGACGGGGTGTGCGACGGGCACGGCAAGTTCGAGCGGGTGGGCTCCATATTGTTCACCTTTTATGTCGGAGCTGGGGTTGGCGCGGGCGAGGCGCCGGTGTCACTGGCAGGACCGAAACGGAAAAGCGACGCGCAAGCGCGCGGACGCCGGGGCGTCAGGCAGCGGCGCTGTTGTTTTTCCTTATCGGGCGCTGGGCAAGGTGGGAAAAATAAGAAACGATCTGGCTGGATTGTGTCAAGTAAATCGTTACATTATTTTTCTTTCATGAATTCTTATGGCTTTTTCCTGTGGTTTTTGTGGTGGTGGTGACATTTTCAGTCGCAGCATGGTTTTTTATGTGCGTAAAAATTGACATGCCGTTCAGCGCGCATAGATCAGTTTTCCGGCGAACCAGGTCTGTTCCACACGGGTGTCGCGCAGCGCTCGCGCATCGACACTGAGCACATCGCGGTCGAGCACGATCATGTCGGCCTGCTTGCCCGGCGCGAGCGAGCCGATGCTCTGCTCCAGGCGCATCGCCCGCGCGGCATTGAGGGTGTAGGCCTGGAGCAGGGTCTGCCGGTCGATGGCTTCGTCGGCATTCAGCACACCTTTCGGGCCCTCGCGGGTGATCGCCTGGTAGATGGCCTTCCAGGGTTCCGGGGTGCTGATCGGCCAGTCGCTGGCGCCGGCGATGGTCGCGCCGTGCTTGAGCAGCGAGCGCGCCGGGAAGCTGTGCTGGAAAGCCATGGCGCTCACGTAGGGTTTGACCAGGTCGAGGTTGGCGGCGTCGGCGGCGGCCCAGTACAGCTGCATCGAGGCGATCACGTCGAGCTGCTTGAAGCGTGCGTATTCCCGCGGATTGACCAGTTGCAGGTGGGTGATGGAGTGGGGAATGCCGCTGCTGCGCGCGCGGCGTGCCTGTTCGATGCCGTCGAGGGCGGTGCGTACCGCGCGATCGCCGATGGCGTGGACATGCACCAGCCAGCCGCGGGCATCGGCGGCGCTGACCAGTTCGCCGAAATGCGCGGGATCGAGCAGCAGCTCGCCGCGCTGCCCGGAGTTGCGGTAGGGCTCGAGCATCGCCGCGCTCTGTGCCGGCATCTCCGCGACGCCATCGGCGAAGACCTTGATCCCCGGCAGAGTGAGATTGGGCACGCCAAGGAACTGCTGGCGCACCTTGTCCAGTTCGTCGAGGTCGGCGGGGCCGGCCTTGGCGTCGGCCATCAGCAGGGCCGCGACATGGGCGGTCAGCTCGCCGTTCTCGGCCAGCTCGCGGTACACCGGCAGCACGCCCAGGGAGTCGTTGCGCACATCGGCGCCGGGCAATTCGTTGGCCAGTGGGTCCATCCAGCCGGTGATGCCCAGTTGCTTCGAGTATTCCAGGGCGCGGCGTCCGGCCCTCAGCAGGGTTTCGTGGGACAGCGGCGGCAGCAGGTCGCTGACCGGGTACAGCGCAGCATCGACGAGAAAGCCGTTGGGGCTGCCGTCGGCGTGCTGGCCGATGGTGTTGCGGGCCTCGGCCGGCAGCGCGGCGATGCGCCTGGCATCGATACCGGCGCGCTGCAGCAGGGCCTGGTTGGCCCAGCCGGTGTGCATGTCGTTGGCGGCGAAGAGAATTGGCTGCGTGGCCCATTCACCCTGGTTGAAGCGTTGTTCCAGGGCGGCGATATCGTCCCAGTAGCTCACCGGCAGCCCGGCGACGCTGAGGAATTCGCCCCGTCGCGCCTTGCCGTCGTCGCGCCACTGGCGCAGGCGGCGCTCCAACTCGTCTAGGGGCAACTGCTCGCCCGCGAGGTCGGCCAGCTCCATCTGCAGGCCGCCCTTGATGGCGTGGGAGTGGGAGTCGAGCATGCCCGGCAGCAACAGCTTGCCGCCCAGGTCGATGAGCTGTGTGGCCTCGGTCTTCAGGCGCAGCACGGCCTGGTCCGAGCCCACTGCGACGATCCGCGCGCCGTCCACCGCGACCGCCTGCTGCAAGGGCTGGCCCGGCTCGGCGGTGTAGACCCTGGCGTTGTGCAGGATCAGGTCGACTGCCGCGACACTCGGCAGTGCACTGCAGGCCAGGCTGGCGCCGAGCGCGATGGTCAGGAAACGGTTCATGCAATGCCCTCGTCGTGGTGATGGGCGCAGCCTAGCCAGGCGGCGAGGGCAGTTAAACGCGCAGGCCGGCACAACTTTTTTTGCTTTGCGGAAAAAATCAATTGCCGTGGTGCAAGGGCAGGGCGCACCGATGCCATTTGCCGGTTTGCCCGTCGCGGCCAATACTCGGGCGTTCCCCTCTGTTCTTTTGTGCCCACCAGGAAGCAACCATGGACAAGATGACGGCCCTGACCATCTTCGTCGCCGCCGCCGATCACGGCAGTTTCAGCCGCGCGGCGGAGCAGTTGGGCAAGACCCCTTCGGCGGTGACCAAGGCCGTCGCCCACCTGGAAAGCGAGCTGGGCGTGCGCCTGTTCGAACGCACCACCCGGCGCATGGCCCTGACCGAGGCCGGCGCGCGCTACCTGGAGGGCGCGCGCCAGGCGCTGCTGCACCTGCAGCGGGTGACCGAGGAGGTGCAGCAACTGCAGCACGAACTGCGCGGCACCCTGCGCATCACTGCGCCGCCGTCGTTCGGGCCGGCGTTTCTCAACCAGGTGTGCTGTCGTTTCCTGCGTGAGCATCCGCAGGTGCGCCTCGAGGTGAACCTGAACGACGCCAACGAGGACCTGATCGATGGCGGTTACGACCTGTCGCTGCGCGACGGCCCTACCGACCAGCCCGAGCTGATCGCCCAGCCGCTGATGGAGAACCGCGTGGTGCTGTGCGCCAGCCCCGCGTACCTGGCGCGTCATGACGAGGCGATCACCCTGGACAACTATGCCCGGCATGACTGGCTGTTGTTGCGCCATCCGCTGGTCAACCGCAGCTACTGGTGGATCGAGCAGGGCGGGCAGACGATCCGCGTGCGCCAGCCGACGCCGCGGCTGGTCAGCGACAACTTCGATTTCCTCCTGGGCTGCCTGCTCGACGGCCAGGGCCTGCAGTTCGTGCCGACCTGGGCGGCGGCGCCGTACCTGAGCCGCGGCGAGCTGGTCGAGGTGATGCCCGAGTACTGGCGTTCGGTCAGTGCGTTCGGGCCCTGGGTGCATGTGCTGTACCTGCCGCATCGGCGCAATACGCGCAAGGTGCAGGCGTTCATTGCCTTGTTGCATGAGCAGTTGCGCGGGCAGGGGTTGGAGTGAGAATGGTTTTTCGCCGAGCTTTGTAGGAGCGTGGCTTGCCCGCGAAGGACCGCAACGCGGTCCCTGATTGCGGTGAGGTATGGGACCGCTGCGCGGTCCTTCGCAGGCAAGCCAGCTCCTACGGGGATTGTGCGAGGTCATGTCCGATCTTTTCCAATCCGGCACAAAAGTTGTGCGCCCCCTGACGATGATCCCCACCGCCCCGCTGGATAGTCTGCCCCTGCACGTCCGAGCGTGATTCTTTCCCGGACAGCACAGATGGCGCTTTCCACAGGAGTTACCCGCAGTGAAGATCCACACCCTCGTCAGCGAGATCCGCGACCCCCTCGAACGTGGCCGCGAGATCGGCGCACGTTTCGCCGAACAGATCCGCCACACCACCGCCCTCTACCTGGATTTCTTTCCCCAGGTCGGCGTGTCCCTGCGTGACGCCGAACGCATCGGCGACAACAGCCTGGCCGCACTGGAAGCCTGGAGCCCGGAGCTGGTAGCGGAAGTCATCGGCATGGCCGAGGGCGCCGCGCTCCCGCTCTGGCAACTGGCAAGCCTGAACGCCCGCACCGAAGTCCTCGCCGCGCGCACCCGCCACAGCGAATGCTCCACCACCGTCTTCGCCCCGCCCGGCGCGCAGGCACCGCGCACCCTGCAGACCTGGGACTGGCACGACTGCCTGTGTCCCCACGGCCTGATGCTCGACTTGCACACCGCGCGTGGCATGCAGGTGAAGCTGTTCTGCGAGTTCGGCATGCTGGCCAAGCTGGGGGTGAACAGCGCCGGCCTGGGCCTGCATTTCAATATCCTCCATCACGCCAGCGACCATGACGGCGGCGGCGTGCCGGTGCATGCCATCGCCCGCCGCGTGCTGGAGGAGGCGAGCAGCGTCGATGAGGCCATCGAGCTGGTGCGTTCGGCGCGGGTCAGCGCCTCCACCGTGCTCACCGTGTTTTCCCGTGAGGACAGCAGCCCGCGGGCAGTGAGCATCGAGATGAGTCCGCAGCGCACCGCGCTGGTCCTGCCTCGCGAGGACGGCTGGCTGCTGCACACCAATCACTTCCTCGACCCGCAGCTCAGCCTCGGCGAGCAGGTGGCGGACCGTGCCGATACCCACTGCCGTCTTGACCACCTGCAGCAGATGGTCGCCGGGATGGACAGCCCGGACCTGCGTGCCCGCGCCGAAGCCATGTGCGGCGCCGCCGGTGACAGCGCGCCGATCTGCTTCCATCCGGACCTGTCCCAGCCCGGCACCGAGCGCTGGGAAACCCTGCTCAGCGTGGGCATCGACACGGAGCGGTGCCTGCTGGAATACGTGGCGGGCACGCCGCTGCGCCTGGCCAAGGCCGGTTTCGAACGTTTCTGAGCCAACCCGGTGCCGTCGCCAAGGGCGGCACCCGTCAACGAGAACAACAACAATGACTGTGCAAGCTTCCCGCTCCGCGCTGCGGACCTTCTGCGTTTCCGGCCTGGGCACCGCGCTGGAGTTCTACGACTTCATCATTTATGGCACCGCCGCCGCCCTGGTGTTTCCCCAGGTGTTCTTCCCCGACCTGGATCACCTCACCGCCACCCTGGTGGCCTTCAGCGCTTTCGGCGCCGGCTTTTTCGCCCGGCCGCTGGGCGGCCTGGTGTTCGGTCACTACGGTGACCGCATCGGCCGGCAGAAAGTGCTGGTCACCACGTTGCTGCTCATGGGCCTGAGCACGTTCCTCATCGGTTGCCTGCCGAGCCATGCCAGCATCGGCGTGGCGGCGCCGATCCTGCTGGTGCTGCTGCGCCTGATCCAGGGCTTTGCCGCGGGCGGCGAATGGGGTGGCGCGGCGTTGTTCGGCATCGAATCGGCGCCGCCGGGACGGCGCGGGCTGTGGGGCAGTTTCACCAGTATGGGCATCGGTGTCGGCGGGATTCTCGGCGCGGCGGTGTTCGCCGTGGTCAGCGCGGCGGCCAACGACAACCTGGTGGATTTCGCCTGGCGCATACCGTTCTGGCTGGGCGGCACGCTGGTGCTGATCGGCCTGTATGCCCGGCTGCGCATGCCGGCAGCGGCAACGCCCGCGCAGGCCGAACCGGTGCGCGCGCCGCTGGCCGAGGCGCTGCGCCAGTGTCCGCGGCAGTTGCTGCTGTGCACCGGGGTCGCCTTCGGCTACTGCACCATCGCCTACATCGGCAGCACTTTTTTCCTGACCTATGCGACCCAGGTCGGTTACGGCAGCACCGAGGCGCTGATGTTCGATTTCACCCTGTCGGTGGCCATCGTCCTGTCGGCGCCGTTGTTCGGCCATCTGAGCGATCGCCTCGGGCGGCGCACGGTGATGGTCTTCGGCGCGCTGGTGATGGCCCTGGGGCTGTTCGCCTTCTTCAGCCTGGTCGGCATGAAGAGTTTCACCGTCGCACTGTTCGCCTACGGCCTGGCGGGAGCCTTGATGGGCGCGACCCAAGGGCCGATCCCGGCGTTTCTCGGCGAGCAGTTCCCGCGCAGCATGCGCTACTCGGGTATTTCCGCCAGTTACCAGATCGGTGCCGCGCTGGGTGGCGGAACGGCGTCGAGCATCGCCACGGCGATCCTGATTCTCACCGATCACGACCCGATGGGCGTGGCCTGGTACGGGGCGGCGGCATTGGTGTTGGTGGCGGTGTGTTCGTTGCTGCTGCGCGAAACGTCGCGGTTGAGCATGGAGGCGATCGATGAGGACACGCTCGGAACATGGTCGGCTGCAGAGGTTTCCAGGTAGCGCCAGGCGGGAATCAGGCTCCCTGCAGCACCTTCAGTGCGGCGGATGCCAGAAACCCTGAGCGGCTGCGCTGTTCGGGGTGGTGCTTCACGTACTCGTCGATGCGGCTCAGCAGGTGCTTGGGCAGGGTGATATTGAGCTTCTCGGCCTTGCCCATGTAGCGGGTGATGTCGATATCGACCAGCGCCCAGATGCAGCCCTCGAACTCGGGATTGGTCGAGTGAAAGGTGATTTTCTGCGCAACGGGAATTGCCGCGCCGTCTTCGGCGAGCAGCTCCAGATGCCCTTCGATGGCTTCCCGGGCCATGGCAAGCGCGTCATCAAGGTCGTCACCTGCGGAAAAGCAGCCCGGTATGTCCGGGACTTCGACGCCCCAGGCGTGTTCGTCGTCGCCGGGAAGAATCGCAATGGGATAGAGCACGTATGTCTCCTTTCGGTGTTCACAGTTGTGCTTGCTTGAGGATACTGCTGACGGTCTTCGCCAACAGATCCTTCTTTGGATGAGGAATGGTCACCAGACCCGCTTTCCAAGGGTGCTTGAAGTGATGATGGCTGCCTCTCGTCTGTACCAGATACCAGCCGTCAGCTTCGATCCGGGCTATCAGCTTGCGGCTGTCCACGGCCTCTCCTGGTGGTTAGTATATCCACCGACCTTAAATCATCAACACTATACCCACCGTCCATGCGGGGGAAGCAGGGAGGTGTATCAGGAAGCGTGCGAGGAAACGGACAGGCGCCGAAGCATCATGTGCTGGTTCGCAGGAGGTATCAGGGAAGGGGATGAAGCAGAGAGGAGGGAAACTGGAGCGGGTGAAGGGAATCGAACCCTCGTTATCAGCTTGGGAAGCTGGAGTAATGCCATTATACGACACCCGCTTGCAGGGCCACTTTGTACCAGAACCGCGAAACGATTTGAAGCTTTTATCGAGGGAACCTGCGTGCGACCTGTAGCGCCGGGGCGGTGATCTTCCTTTTGCCCGCTCGGGGCGTCGATACCGCTGACCGGGCTACAGGTGCCCGTTTCCTTCAGATGGCCAGTGCATGCTGGCCCTGCACGTACTGGTAGCGCGGACGTTGTTCACGCTGCGCCGGCTTCAGAAAACCCATCAGCGCGTCGCGGGTATCGCGGCAGGCGGACTTGTTTTCCATGTCGAGGAAGTGCCCGGCGCTGCGGATCTCGCTGAACTGCGAGTTGCGCACGTGCCGGCTGAACTGCCGCGCATCGGCGATGGTGGTGTATTCGTCCCACTCGCCATTGATGAACAGCACCGGAATGTCGATGACCCTGGCCGCGTTCAGCGCATTCTCCAGGTCGTGATCGAGCACCTGGTGGATGTGGAAGTGCATCTGCGCGTACTCGTGGTTGTCCAGGCTGCTGACGTGCCGGTAGTTGAAGCGTTTGAACAGCGGCGGCAGGTACTTGCCGATGGTGTCGTTGACCAGGTTGCCGACCTGGTAGCGATCGCATTCACGCAGGTACTTCGAGCCGCGCTCGAGGTAGTCGCGCATCGGTTCGTTGATGATCGGCGAAAACGAGCTGACCACCGCACGCTCGATGCGCCGCGGCTTGTGGGCCAGGGCCATGAGGGTGCAGGCACCGCCCCAGGAGAACGACATGACCTGGTCGGCGGCGAAGTGATCGATCAGTTCGAGGAGGATCTGCCCCTCGGTTTCCTTGGTCAGCAGACGCTCGTGGTGGTTGTGCGGCTTGGATTTGCCGGCGTACGGCTGATCGTAGAGGACCACGTTGAACTGCGGATGAAGATTGCGCACCGCCTGGGCGAACGAGGCGGTGGTAGCGAGCGAGCCGTTGATCAGGATGATCGTCTTCTCGGCTTCCTGCGAACGGTAGAACTCCGTGTAAACCCGGTACTGCCCCTGTATATCCAGCACAGCAATTTCTGGCCTCATGTCATCGACTCCTGGCGCAAAAAGGGTATCCGTCCAAGCAAGCTTGCACGATCTATGTGACAGGTAGGCATACGCCTTGAAGTGAATCGAGGGGCCCTTGTCGATCCGTTGCAGCCGTGGTCGACGGGTGTTGTTCTTGGCGGGCGATTTCGTCGGACGCCCGCGCTTCGAGGCTCGGGTCACCGGCGAAAAGGTGTCTTGGACTACGAGAGTGACTGTAGAGTCACATGAAGACCGACGATTCGATTCAAGCAGCCGATCGCCGATGTCGCAAGTGCCGTTCGGGTAATTGGTGAAATTTTTCTGGCGACAGGCCCGCTCGACTCAGATCGGCTGGATTTCGTCCGCGCGCAGTGCCCGGTACTGCCCCGGGGCGAGCTGCGGGTCGAGGCGCAGCGGCCCCATGCTTTCCCGGTGCAGGCGCACGACCTTGTTGTCGTAGTGGCCGAACATGCGCTTGACCTGGTGATAGCGCCCTTCGACGATGCTCAGCCGCGCGCTGTGGCTGCCCAGCGGGGTCAGTTCGGCGGGCTGGGTGGTGAGGTCTTCGAAGGCGAAATAGAAGCCCTCGCGAAAGCGCGCGACGTAGCCGGCCTCGATCGGCTGCTCGGTCTCGACGTAGTAGACCTTGGGCAGCTTGGTCTGCGGCTGGGTCAGGCGCCGCGACCACTGGCCGTCGTTGGTCAGGATCAGCAGGCCGGTGGTGTTGAAGTCGAGGCGGCCGGCGATGTGCAGCTCGTCCTTGTCCGGCTCGTCGATCAGGTCGAGCACCGTGGGGTGCTGCGGGTCGCGGGTGGCGCTGACGCAGCCGGCCGGCTTGTGCAGCATGAAGTAGCGCGCTGGACGCCCGACCTGGAGCAACTGGTCGTCGACCTCGACGCGGCTGAACACGCGCACCTCGTGGCGCGGGTCGTTGATGGCCACCCCGTCCACCCGCACGCGGCGTTCCACCAGCAGCAGGCGCACTTGCTGGCGATTGAAGCAGGGCAGGTTGGCGAGGAAGCGATCGAGACGCATGGCGGCAGCGGGGTGATGGAAAGGGCGCGCAGTTTAGCGCTTCGCGCTGGCGTCGGCAGCCTTCAGTCGTTCGTCGACCCGGGCACAGGACGGACACAGGCAGGCGGCGTTGCGCAGCGCGTCGGGCAACGCCGCGAGTACCTCCGGATCGATGCTCACGCTGTAGCACCAGCAGGCGCGATCCGCAGTGCGCGGATCGGCGAGGGTGCACTGGTTGCTGGCGCCACAGGCGGGGCAGCGGGTGGGATCAGGCGTGGGCATGGCGGGTGGGCTCGCGGCAGACACGGTTGCGCCCGCTCTGCTTGGCACGGTACAGCGCCCGGTCGGCGCGGGCGATCAAGGGTTGCAGGGTATCGCCGGTGGCGAACTCGCTCAAGCCGATACTGGCGGTCAGGGCAATGCGCTTGCCCTCGAAGGTGTACGGGTGTTCTTCGGTGCGCTGGCGGATCTTTTCCGCGATGCTCAGGCCATGGGCGGCATCGGTGTCCTTGAGCAGCACGATGAATTCCTCGCCGCCCCAGCGACAGAGAATGTCCGCCTGGCGCAGGCTGCCTTCGAGCACGCGGGCGAACTGGCGCAGCACTTCGTCGCCGGCGAGGTGGCCATGAGTGTCGTTGAGTTCCTTGAAGTGATCGAGGTCGATCAGCAGCGCGGTCAGCGGCGCGGGCGCGCGTTCCGCCTCGACCAGCGCCTGGGCGGCGAGCAGGTCGAAGGCGCCGCGGTTGTGCAGGCGGGTCAGGCTGTCGAGGGTCGCCAGTTCCTGGATGCCGTCCTGGTGACGGCGGATCATGGCGTCGATCAGCGCCAGCACCACCGCCGAGATGATCGCGCAGATCGCCAGGTTCAGGTACAGCGAGTGGCGCAGGTCGTCGAGGCTGTCGCCGGCCGGCTTCTCGACGAACAGGTAGAGGTCCAGCTCGGGAATGAAACGCACGTTGACGAAGTGGCTCTGGCCGTCGCGCTGGTACTCGCGGCTGCCGGTGCTCGGGGTGGGCATGCGCGCCAGCAGTCCGGCCATCGCCGGCACCTGATCGAGCAGGGTGCCGGCGCGTGCGCCGTCGGGGCCGCCGGAGGCGCCGGTGAGGACGATGCGGCCACGCGGATCGACGAAGTACACCGAGCGCTGGTAACGCAACTGGTAGGTGTCGATCAGCTTGACCACCGAGTCCACCGTCAGGCCGACGCCGGCGGCGCCGATGAAGTGCTCGTCGTAGTCGAACACCCGGTAGTTGATGAACACGGTCAGGCGGTCCTGGTTGGCCATGTCCAGGTCGACGTTGATCTCGTAGGGCTCCTGCATCTGCCGGACCCGCGCGTACCAGCGGTCGCGTTCGCTGTTCAGGTCGATCTGCTTGAGGATGCCCTTGGCCTGGTAGTAGGTGTGGCTGTTCTCCGAGACGAAGAACGCGGTGTAGGCCCGCTGCTGGCGCGCCACTTCGCCGAGATAGCGGGTGATTTGCGCCGGGTCGCGCTCGCCGGCGATGGCCCAGTCGCGCAGGAAGGTGTTCTGCGCCAGCATCGCCGACACGGTGATGGGGCGGATCAGGTCCTTCTGGATTTCCGAATAGACGGTGTCCGAGGTCAGCGGCAGCTCGGTATTGACGATGTTGTCGCGGATCGAGCCGAGCGAGGCGTAGTAGCTGACCAGCGTGGTCGAAAGGAAGCCGCAGCCGAGAAGAACCAGCAATGTCAGCAGCAAGGAGCGTTGCGAGAACAGGGCGGAGCGAAGGGGCATGGCAATCCCGGGGGCGGCGGACCAATGGCACCTATTCTAGAGGCGGCGAAGAAAAATAACTGGATGATTTTTGCGGACATAGCCATGTTACAAATTATTGCAGGGTGCGCACCGCACGCACTTTCCGTTGTCTCATTCCATGTCGATGAACGCTTGCCGATCGACGCCGTCCAGCGCCGCTGGAAACGGCAGTTCCGCGGTCCGGGAGGCCGCCATGTATCGCCGACTTGCTCTGCTTGCCGTATTGGGTTCGCTGATCACCGCCTGTGTGCCGTATGGAGGCTCCAGCTACTACCGCACCGATGTCTATTCCGCCGACCGCTACTCCTATCCCGGTTACTACGACCGCTCGTACAACCGCGGCTACTACGTGGTGCCGCAGCCACGGCGCTACTACGCACCAGCACCGCGCTACTACCAGCCGGCGCCCTCGTATCACCGGCCTTACCCGGTGCCGGATCACCGCTACTACGATGGCCGTGGCCGCCATGACGGTCCGGGCCGTCCCGGCAACCGTGGCTGGGACCGTGGTCGTGATCGCGGGGATCATGACGACTGGCGCGGTCACCAGCGCCAGTGGGGTGACCGCGATGGTCGGGAGCGGGGCAGGGATCGCTATCACTGATTGGATTTCGGGGCCGCTCTGCGGCCCCGATTGCATTTGATCAGAGCAGATCCGCCAACGGATGCCGGCCTTCCCAGGCCTTGCCGAAATGCGCCTGCACCACCGCCGCCGGCACCTGGGCGACATCCGGCCAGTGCCAGCGCGGGGCGTTGTCCTTGTCCAGCAGGCGGGCGCGCACGCCTTCGCTGAATTCCGGATGACGACAGCAGTTCAGGCTCATCGCGTACTCCATCTGCAACACCTGCCCGAGTGACAGGTAACGTGCCCGCGCCAGTTGCTCCCAGACCAGGTGCGCGGTCAGCGGACACCCCTTGAGCAGGCTGCGCGCGGCACTCGCCAGCACGGTGTCGTCCTGCTGCGCCAGCGGCGCGATGGCGCGCCAGGCGCAGGCCGGATCGCTGACGTCGAGCAGCCGGTCGATGCGTTCACGGCGCGGCAGCCATTGCGCCGCCGGCAACTCGTCGCGGGCTTCCTGTTCCAGGGCCTTGAGCAGGCTGCCCAGCTGCATGGCGGTCTGTTCCTGCCAGTTCAGTTGCAGCAGGCCGTCGATCAGTTCGTCCTGCGCCGCTTCCTGCATGAAGCGATCCGCCAGACCCAGGTCGAGGGCGTCGCGGGCATTGATCGGCGCGCCGGTCAGGCCGAGAAACAGGCCGAGGCGCCCGGGCAGGCGCGAGAGAAACCAGCCGCCGCCGACGTCCGGGTACAGACCGATGCTGATTTCCGGCATGGCCAGGCGGCTCGACGGCGTGACGATGCGCACCCCGGCCCCCTGCAGCAGGCCCATGCCGCCGCCGAGCACATGCCCGTGACCCCAGCACAGCAGCGGTTTGGGATAGTGATGCAAGAGGTGATCGAGCCGGTATTCGGCGGCGAAGAAGGTCGCCGCCAGCGGCGGCACCTCGCCGGGATGGGCGCGGCAGGCCTCGACCAGGCTGCGCACCTCGCCACCGGCACAGAAGGCCTTGGCGCCATTGCCGCGCAGCAGCACGCAGACGATCGCCGGGTCCTGCGCCCAGGTGCGCAGGTGGCTGCTCAACTGCTCGATCATCGGCAGCGACAGCGCGTTCAGGCTTGCTGGCGCATCCAGGGTGGCGATGGCCAGGCGCGCGCCGTCGGCGCCAACCAGTACTTCGAACTGCACGGACATGGACAACCTCGCGATCAAGACCCGACAAGTATGGTCGCTGCGCAGGATCGTGCCGGTCGCCGGTCGGATCGATTGACAAGCGCGGACAGCTTTCCTAGTGTCCGCCCCATTGTTCAACGGATGCCCCCATGACCGACGACGACCGTATCAAGCTCGAACCCAGCTGGAAGGAAGCGCTGCGCGCCGAATTCGACCAGCCCTACATGCACGAACTGCGCGAGTTCCTGCGTCAGGAGAAAGCCGCCGGCAAGGAGATCTACCCGCCCGGCCCGCTGATCTTCAATGCCCTGAATTCCACGCCGCTGGACCAGGTCAAGGTGGTGATCCTCGGCCAGGACCCGTACCACGGCCCGGGCCAGGCCCATGGCCTGTGCTTCTCGGTGCAGCCCGGGGTGCCGACGCCGCCGTCGCTGGTCAACATCTACAAGGAGCTGCAGCGCGACCTCAACATCGAGATCCCGCGCCACGGCTACCTGCAGTCCTGGGCCGAGCAGGGCGTGCTGCTGCTCAACACCACCATGACCGTCGAGCGCGCCAATGCCGCGTCCCATGCCAACCGTGGCTGGCAGCATTTCACCGACCGGATCATCCAGGTGGTCAGCGAGCAGCAGCCCAGCACGGTGTTCCTGCTCTGGGGCGCACATGCGCAGAGCAAGCGCAAGCTGATCGATGCGACCAGGCACCTGGTGCTGACCTCGGTGCACCCGTCGCCGCTGTCGGCCTATCGCGGCTTCCTCGGCTGCGGGCATTTCAGCCGCACCAACGCCTTCCTCGTGCAGCACGGCCTGAGCCCGATCGACTGGCGCGTCCCACCGCTGTAAAGCGGCGGTACCTGATATTTTTGTCAGTTTCGCGATCCTCGCCTTGAGCATTAAATGATCCGAGTGTCTTTGCCCGTGTCCCCGAGCCAGTGTGCCGGGGGCTCAGGGCCACTTGGAGAGTTCGCTCATGGTGGGAAAAACCTGTTGTGCAAGTTGTGCCGCGGCAACCAGTCTGCTGGCTCCGCCGATCGTTCCTGATGCGCTGCCGCCGCTGCCGGGTGAAAGCACCTGGCTGGTGCCGGTCGAGTTCCAGGGCGAGGCGCTGGCCGTCGAGATCGCCGAAGCCTGGAACGGTTATGAAGAGACCTTCGCCAGATGGCTGGATATGGAGCTCTACTGGGGCGAGCAACGGGTCGGTGTTGTCAGGCTGGAGAAACCCTACGATGCAGCCGCGGATTTTCCGCTGCATTTCTCGGTGCCGACCGATCAGTTCAACCTGCCGGGCACCACGGCCCTGTGGTACAGGGCGTTCGGCGACGACGGCAACTTCGCGCTTTCGGAAGAGGTGCTGGTCGAGATCGACCACCGCGCGCCCAATGGCAACAACCCGGGTGCTCAACTGATCTTTCCGCCTGATGTGGTGCAATTTGGCCTGACCGAACAGTGGCTGAAGGACAATGGCAACCGCCTGCCGGTGGAGGTGCCGCGCTGGACCGACATGAAGGTCGGCGACATCGTGCATTTCTACTGGGGCACGCTCATCGATGTCGCGCCGGTGGACACCCTGGAGATCACGCCGCAGCACCTGCAACCGGGCACGCCCATCGAGTTCGCCTATTCGGCGGACATCCTGCACCTCAAGGGCAACGGCACCCAGCATGGTTACTATGTCCTCGGCGATCGCTCGGGGAATCGCAACGACCCGTCCATCCCGGTACCGATCAATGTGATCGATTTGCCGGCGATCCCCGACGACTTCCCGGCACCGGTGGTACCCGCGGCGACAACCGACAACCTCGTCGACCTGAAAGACGTGCGCGCCGGTGTCGTCGTGGAAATCGGTCCGATCAGCGATACCCAGGCCGGCGACACGCTGCAGGCCTGGTGGAACGGCCGGCCGTTGCCGCTGGTGACCCTGGGCGATCCGCCCGACTGGCCGGAGCGCATTGCGGTCAGTTGGGACATTCTCTCGGCCGACGGCTTCGCCGCGCCGGTGCCCTGTGAGGTGCTCTATCGCTGGCAGCGTGGCAGCGCTCCAGGCGTCGACTCGCCCGTCACCCGTTTTACCGTCGACCTGACGGTCGCGGGACCTGACCCGATCGGTCCGGATCCGATCAACCCGGCGCTGGACCTGCTGGTGGTCAAGGGCCTCACCGGTGACAACGTCCTGGTCGGCGTCGACCACGGCCAGGCTGCGCGGGTGGTGGTCGATCTCTACGCCAATCCGGTGGCCGGGGAACTGCTCGAACTGTACTGGGGCGACCATCCGCAGGTGGCGGCGAGCTACCGTGTGCAACCCGGTGACCAGCCGCGCCAGGAGATCGAGTTCCGAGTGCCCTGGGAGATCATCGAGGCGGTGGGCAACAGCGCGGCGCTGCCGGTCTGGTACTGGGTTTCCAACGGCGTCAACGGGCAGCGCTCGGAGGACACTCCGGTGCGGGTGTCGGTGCGCCCGGTGGAAGGGCTGCAGCCGGTGTCGTTTCCCGATGCCTCGATCTTCGGCTGGATCGCCTGCGAGGACGAACCCTGGAACGGCATTCGCGTGAAGATTCCGGGCAACCCGGAAGTCCTGGAGGCGAACGATGTCATCGAGATGAGCTGGGAATTGTCCCGCGGCACCACCGGCGAGCAGCCGATTACCGAAGTGGTGTGGTTTCCCCCCAGGACGTTGACGGCCGAAGACGCCCGGGACGGGTTCGAGGTGCTGATGGAGCGCTTCACCGATCTGGTGTTGCCGCTGCAGCTCGAGGATGGTTCGGCCAACGTCGCTTATCGCCTGAGCAAGGTCGACGGCACGCCAGGTTTTCCCCCCAATAAAGTCATCAAGATATCCCTGGTGCGCCCCGGTAATGACAAACCCTGCGATGGAACTTCCTGACGGGATGGAAGTGGCTACCTGATATTTTTGTCAGGTGCGGATCTTGTGAAATTGGAATTTACTGAACGGCAGGAAGTTTAGTTTGGAACGCCACTTCGTGGCACTGGAAGAAGGACTGCACAGCATGAAATCGAAACAGCTCGATCCCCTCTTGATCCTCAATGCCCTGCCCGATAACGGTGACGGACAGGAAAATACCCTGCCGCGCCTTGAGCTACCCAAGGGCGTGAAAGTGCTGGTTCGGCCCTGGGAGCAGATGGTCAGTCCGCAGTACGAGTTGTCGTTCAGAATCGACGATGATAACTATGGTCACTCGATCCGGGTTCCCGCCTATTTCGAACCGCTGGAAGTCAGCATTCCACTGGCTGACCACATGTTCGCGCATGGACGTCACACGCTCGGTTGGATGTCCATGGACTTCGACACAGGGAATATCGCGGAGGGTGAGCCGAGCAACTTCTACGTCGATATCGTCGATCCCAACGTCTACCAGCAACCCGATCAGCTCCTGCTGCCCGCGGACTTGCCCGACGGCGACATCACCCAGGACTACCTGGAGCAGCATGGCGGCGTGACCTTCACCCTGCCGTCGTTCCTCGATCCGAAGCCGGGGGATTCCTTTCGCTTCTTCATCGACGATGACCTGATTCTGGATCGGCCGGCAGTGGCGCCGTACAGCTTTCTTGTCGATAAAACAGTGTTTGCCGGGCTGCCGGGCGGTGAACTGGTCCTGACCTATTCCATCAGCGATCGTGCCGGTAACCGCACGATCAATGCCGTACCGAAACGGGTCGATTATCACAGGTCCTGACTTTCAGCAGGACAGCGTGTTTACCTGAAGTTCTGCTTGGCGACGGCGTTGTGAACGTTGTCGAAGCTCATCGAGAGTACTTCGGCGAGGTTGTCAGGGACGTAACTTATCAACGTTTGCGCAAGCAGCGATCCGGCGAAGTGAGTGAAGGCGAGTTCCTGTTCCAGGGCAATGGCCTGGCGCGATAACAACAGGCATCCATTGAAGTGCTGGTCATGAGGTTTTCCTGAGTATTTTTCGGGACATGGAGTTTTAACGGAAAGTTACCGGGCCCGGTTCTTCCGCGGCGATCTTTCGCAAGAAAGGTCAACAGTGAACGTTTCAACAAGGAGTCTCGATCATGAACGATATCGAGAAACTGTCTTCGGACATTAAAAAACTACGGGTAATCAAGGCCAAGCAAGCCGGCGCAGAGCGGACCCGCGCGGACAGAAACAAACGCCTGGCGCCGAAAGTGGCTATCGCGGGTGGTGTTCTCGAAGAACTCGATCCGGCGGAAATCTTGAATGCGCTGCCGGATAATGGCGATGGTCAGCACAATACGCTGCTGCGTGCCGATCTGGTCACCGGTGTGGTTGTTCGCGTCAGTGCCTGGGATAGTATGCGAGAAGAAGATTATGATTTGACCTTCGCGGTCGATGATGATCCCTACGGTTATCTGGTCACAGTCCCGACCGGTTTCACTCCGCCTGTCGAGGTGACACTGGCGCTTGGCGATCATCAGTTCGAGCACGGTGTTCACACCGTAAAATGGAGTGCCTTTTACCACGGTGACGCGAATAGCTCGGAAAGTATCCCCGCGCCTTTCTTCGTCGATATCATCGATCCCAACTCCGATCAGCAACCGGATGCGATCCAGTTGCCCGCCGACCTGCCCAATGGCGAGGATATTACCCAGGAGTACCTGGATCAGCATGGCGGTGTAGTTTTCACCATGCCGCCGTTCTCCGCGCACAAGGAGGGTGACACCTACAGCTTCTACATCGATGGCCAGGCGGTCGTGGTGGACCAGCCCGCTGTGATTCCGTTCCAGTTCACGGTTGACCGGGCCGTTTTCGATGCCCTGCAGCCAGGCCTGCTCACGCTGACCTATACCGTCAGCGACCGCGCGGGCAATCGCACGACCGTGTCGATGGAGGAACACGTCCGTTATCACCAGGCGCCGACCCCGGTCCTCAACCCGCCCGATATTCCCGAAGCCCCGACGATCACCCTGGAAGATGCCCGTGATGGGGTCGCGGTGTTCCACAACTACAGCGAGCCCATGCCCGACGACTTCATCACCGTGCACTGGCACGGCCGGACGCAGGACTCGTACTGGATTCCGGATACCTTCATGGACGTACCGTTCGATGAGGTCAAGGCAATCGGCCTGGTGTACACCGCCACCGTGTACTACGAAGTGAACCGTGGTGGTGGGGTGTTCACATCGGGCGAGGTCACCGTCGACGTCGACCTGCAGTCCACCGGACCGGTCAACCCGGACGAGCCGAATATCGTCAACCCGAACCTCGAGCTGCTGGTACTGACCAGTTTCACCGGGCAAACGAACGCGATCGTTACCGCGGACAAATCCCAGGCCGCCACGATCACCGTGCCGATGTTCGATCCGGTCACTGTCGGGGACATGATCCAGGTGTATTACGCGAGCCTCGACAATCCCGTGGGGGCCGCAGTACAGATCACTCAACAGGATATCAATGCGGATGAAGTAACGGTGACGCTGCCCTGGGTAATGATCGATGCCGTTGGCAACGGCACCATCGAAGCCTTCTATCGCATCTATCCCGACGGCAAACCGGAAAACGCCCAACAGTCGCCGATGACCGAGATCGTCGTGACAGTGAACAATCTGGAAGACTTGACGCTGTGCGAATTCCCTGATCGGAACGTGCAGGTCGATGTCATCAACTGCGACAATAAGCCATGGGACAACGGGGTCAACGTTCGTCTGACCTACCCCTTCCTCGAAGAGGATGTCGTCACCCTGGACTGGGTTCTGGACTCGACCTACCCGACCCTGGGTGCCCCTGTTCCGACCACTCCGGTCGAGGCCAGCCGCAGGGAGTTCCGCCACCGGGTGAGCATCACCGAGCAGGATGCCGGCGTCGTTACGGTCAATGTGCCGTGGGGCGAGCATCTCAGTCTCGTGGAACTGGGCGCGATCGTGGTCGGATGGAGTCTCGAGCGGGGTGACGTGAGCGGGACGTCCGCACTGCACTACGTTCGCTACAGCCGGCAGAAGCCAGGCGAGGGCAACCCTACCTGCCCTTGATCGCTGCACCTGTACAGGCCCGGAACTTTGTTGTCGGGCTTGTCTGAAATAAAACGTGTCGTACTGGATAGACGATTTTTCGTGTGTGCTTTGTCGAAAATTCCTACAGACGTTTCTGTAGGGTAATTACTAATCTACGTTCCCGAAAAATGGATGTCGCTCGGAGCAGGTTTTTCTCAATTGTTTGATGACCCTTCGAATAATCAACGTAGGTATTAATTGTATGGCTACTCAAGTTCGTATATTCGGGCGGCACGTACTTCGTGTTGCGCCGCTGTTTCTATTGATTCCATTGTTGCTAAACATTCGCCTGGCCAATGCGGAAACCATCGATGGTGTTGTTCTGGATATCGACTCGAGTACGCCAGCGGGTATATATGATGTGAGAAACGGCGGTACTTTGAATTCCACGGGAGCAAATACTTTCGATCTCAGGGCGGATAATGATTCCACCCTCAACCTCAATGGTGGTTCGGTTACGGATAACCGGGCCCTTGGAGGTGGGGCCATCACTTTGGCGGGTTCTACCCTGAACATGACGGGTACCCAGGTCACCAGCGCTACCAGGTTCGGACTCGCGGTTGGTGCTGATAATATAAACGGGCTCGGCTCCCTCGCCCGGGTCACGGACAGCGTCATTAACGGTGCTGCCGCCGGTGCGCAGGTCAGCGGCGCCAGCACCCTGGAACTGGCTAATAGCGCGCTGACCGCCACCCGCGCCGACGGTATTGGTCTGATTTCTGTGTCCGGGATAGTACGTGCGCAAGGTGGCAGCATTACCGGTGGGGGCGAGGGCATTTCCATTCGCCAGGACGATCTCGACACGACCCGCGTCGGCACCCTGGTCCTCAACGGCACCCAGGTCACCGGCCAGGCCGGCTCGGCCATCGAACTGATCGACGGCGCCTCCGCCAACATCGACATCCTCAACGGCACCACCCTCACCGGCGGCAACGGCACCATCTTCGATGTGCTCGAGGGTTCCACCGCCACCGTCAAGGTCGGGCAGAGCAACCTCAGCGGCAATATCAACGTCGACGCCACCAGCACCGGCACCTTCGACTTCGACCGCGGCAGCCTGACCGGCGACCTGATCGTGGCCGAGGGCGGCACCGCGAACGTGGGCCTGGCCAACGGCTCGCAGTTCACCGGACGCATGCAGAACGTCCAGGCCGCGACCCTCGACGGCACCTCGCAGTGGATGATGACCGGCGACAGCAGCGTCGGCAGCCTGACCCTCAACGGCGGTCGGGTGACCATGGGCGATACCGACGCCTTCTACACCCTCAACCTCGAGTCGCTGTCCGGCAACGGCACCTTCGTCATGGGCTCGAACTTCGCCAGCAATGCCACCGACTTCCTCAACGTCAACGGTACCGCGACCGGCAGCCATGAGCTGCTGATCAGCGCCAGCGGCACCGATCCGGCCGCGGGCAATCCGTTGCACGTGGTGCATACCGGCGGCGGTGACGCGGCGTTCAACCTGGTCGGTGGGCAGGTCGACCTCGGTACCTATTCCTACAAGCTCAAGCAGGAAGGCACCGACTGGTACCTCGATCCGGAAAGCCGCGAAATCAGCCCCGGCACCAAGACCATCATGGCCCTGTACGGCGTGGCGCCGACCGTGTTCTACGGCGAGCTGACCACCCTGCGCACGCGCATGGGCGAACTGCGTTATAGCGAAGGTCGCTCCAGCGGGCTGTGGGTGCGTGCCCACGGCAGCCAGCACAACGTCGCCGATGCTTCGTCCGGGGTTGGCTACACGCAGAACCAGCAAGGCATGTCCTTCGGTGCCGACGCGCCGCTGCCCTATGGCGACGGTCAATGGCTGATCGGCGCCCTGGCCGGCTACAGCAAGTCGGACCTGAACCTGGCCCACGGCACCTCGGGGACCATCGACAGCTACTACCTGGGCGGCTACGCCACCTGGCTGGATGCGGCGACCGGCTACTACGTCGATACCGTGATCAAGTACAACCGCTACCAGAACCACGCCAAGGTCGGCCTGAGCGACGGCGAGCGGACCAAGGGCGACTACGACAACCACGGTATCGGTGGTTCGGTGGAAGTGGGCCGGCACATCAAGCTGAACGACGGTTTCTTCGTCGAGCCTTACGCGCAGATCGCCGGCACCGTGATCCAGTCCAAGGACTACGAGTTCGACAACGGCATGGAAGCCGATGGCGACGCCACCCGCTCGCTGCTGGGCAAGGTCGGTGCCACCGTGGGCAAGACCTACGACCTGGGTCAGGGCCGTATCGTCCAGCCGTACCTGAAGGCCGCCGTGGCCCACGAGTTCGTCAAGAACAACGAGGTCCAGGTCAACGACAACAGCTTCAACAACGACCTGTCCGGTTCGCGCGGCGAGCTGGGCGCCGGGGTGGCGCTGTCGCTGTCGAAGGACTTCCAGGTGCATGCCGACTTCGAGTACAGCAATGGCAAGAATATCGAGATGCCTTACAGCATGAATCTCGGGCTGCGGTATTTCTGGTAAGGCAGGCCCTTCGTATCGTGGATGCCCCGTAGGAGCGTGGCTTGCCCGCGAAGGACCGCGTCAGCGGTCCCAGGTGTCGGGCGCCAATCGGGACCGCTAGCGCGGTCCTTTCGCGGGCAAGCCACGCTCCTACGGGGCATCCAAGATACGAGTCATGCGCGATACGAGTCATGCACGATACGGGGCATCCGTAATCCGTCAAAGAGCGGAAGGACGATCCACCTCGCCGTGCCAATGCCGAAACAACGGCTCGGCCAGAAACAGCACGAACAACAGGCGCATCATCTGTAACGCCGTCACCAGCGGCACCGACAGCTGCAGCGTCTCCGCGGTCAGACTCATCTCGGCGATGCCGCCAGGCATCATGCCCAGGGTCAGCGAACGCAGGTCCAGACTGGTCGCGGCGCTCAGCGCCAGGGCGGCGATGGCGGCGATCAGCATGGTCAGCACGGTGGCCGCCAGGGTCCGGGCAAGAAACGACGGCGCGCGCCGGAAGAACGCGCGATTGAAGTGACAGCCCAGGCCGCTGCCGATCAACCACTGGCCGATCTGGCTGGCGCCATCCGGCAGGCCCAGGTGCAGGTTCCAGCCGATACTGGCCACCCCCGCCACCAGCAACGGCCCGAACAGCCACGGATTGGGCTGCTGCAGGCGCTGCCAACCCCAGGCCACCAGCGCGCCGAGGGGAAACACCACGGCCAGCCAGGCCCAGTCCACGCTGCCGGCATGTACCAGCGGCAGGCCATCGCCGAGCAGGTACTTGAACGCCGCCGGCACGCACAGCACCACCACCAGCACCCGCAGGCTCTGCCCGGCGGCGACACGGCCGAGGTTGGCGCCGTTGCGCGCGCCAAGGTTGACCATCTCCCCGGAACCGCCGGGCATGCTGGAGAAGAACGCGGTGGCGCGGTCTTCGCCAGTGCGCCGCAGCAGCCAGACCCCGACCACGCTGGACAGGCTGGTGATCAACGCGCCGAAGAAGATCAGGCCGAAGTGACTGGCGACCTGCTCGGCCACCTGCGGGGTGAAGTGCAGGCCGATGCCGATGCCGACGATCCATTGCCCGCACTTGCGTCCGTTGGGGATTTCGGCGAGCTGCCACGGGGTCAGGCAGCGCACCAGGATGATCGCCAGCAGCGACCCGACCATGAACGGCAGCGGCCAGCCGATGGCGCTGGCCGCGAACCCGCCGGCCAGGCCGACCAGCGGGGTTGCCCACCATTGCCTGAACGACGACTCAGACATTGGCCAGGGCGCGGCGCTGCTGCACGCGCCGACGCCAGATGCGCAGCAGCGGCAGGGCCAGCATCAGCGCAGTGAGGACCCACACCGCCAGGCTGATCGGGCTCGACCAGAGGATCTGCAGTTCGCCATTGGAGATCGACAGCGCGCGGCGCAGGTTCTGTTCCATCAGGCCGCCGAGGATGAAGCCCAGCAGGATCGGCGACAGCGGGAAGTCCAGCTTGCGCAGGATGTAGCCCATGATGCCGATGCCGACCATGAGGAACAGGTCGAAGGTGGTGGCGTGCACCGCGTAGACGCCGATCGCGGTGATGATCGCGATCACCGGCACCAGCGCCCAGTTCGGCACGGCGAGGATGCGGGTGAAGAGGCGGATCATCGGGATGTTGAGGATCACCAGCATGATGTTGGCGATGAACAGCGAGGCGATCAGGCCCCAGACGATGTCCGGTTGCTGTTCGAACAGCAGCGGGCCGGGGGTGATGTTGTACAGGGTCAGCGCGCCGATCATCACCGCGGTGGTGCCGGAGCCGGGGACGCCGAGGGTCAGCATCGGCACCAGGGCGCCGCAGCAGGAGGCACCGATGGCGGTTTCCGGGGCGGCCAGGCCGCGGGCGTCGCCCTTGCCGAACTTGCCGTTGGCCCCGGCGATGCGTTTCTCGGTCATGTAGGCCACGGCGCTGGCCAGGGTCGCGCCGGCGCCGGGCAGCACACCCATGACGAAGCCGAGCAGGCCGCAGCGCAGGTTGACGATGAACACCGAGGCCGCTTCCTTGACGTTGAACAGCATGCGCCCGGTGGCTTTCACCGCCTCGTGGCCGTGGTGGGTCTTCTCCAGCAACAGGAGGATCTCGCTGATGGAGAACAGGCCCAGGACCAGCACGACGAACTGGATGCCGTCGGCCAGGTGCACGCTGTCACCGGTGAAGCGGTACACGCCGCTGTTGGCGTCGATGCCGACGCTGGACAGGAACAGGCCGATCAGCGCGGCGATGAAGGTCTTCAGCGGGCGATCGCCGGCCATGCCGCCGAGACAGACGATGGCGAAGACCATCAGCACGAAGTACTCCGCCGGTCCGAAGGCGATCGCCCATTTCGCCAGGAGCGGCGCGAACAGGACCATGCCGCAGGTGGCGATGAAGGCGCCGATGAACGAACTCCACGCTGACAGCGACAGCGCCACCCCGGCCAGGCCCTGGCGGGCCATGGGGTAGCCGTCGAGGGTGGTCATCACGGTGGAGGCTTCGCCGGGGATGTTGAGCAGGATCGAGCTGATCCGCCCGCCGTATTCGCAGCCCAGGTAGACCGCGGCCAGCAGGATCAGCGCCGACTCCGGCGGCAGGCCGAGGGCGAAGGCGATGGGGATCAGCAGGGCCACGCCGTTGATCGGGCCCAGGCCCGGGAGCAGGCCGACCACGGTGCCGATCAGGGTGCCGCTGAGGGCGGTGACCAGGTTGTACGGGCTGAGGGCCACGCCGAAGCCCTGGCCCAGATAACTCAAGGTATCCATGTCAATTCTCCAGAACGTCGAGCAGGCCGAGGGGCAGCGGTACATCCATCACGCGGTCGAAGAGCACGTACAGGGCGATGCTCATGAAACCGACGATGACCACGCTGTGCAGCCAGCGGCCGCCGTACAGGCGGGCCATCGGTACACCGACGAGGATGCTGGCGACGATGAAGCCGAGGGCTTCGAAGGTGGCGGCGAAGACCATCAGCAGGCCGACGCAGAGGCCGATCTTGTTCAGGGTTTCCCGGTCCAGTTCCGGCTCGTCCTCGCCGCGCACGATGGGTGTCGGGCGAAAAGCCAGGTAGGCCAGGGCCAGGCCCATCAGGCCGAGCATCAGCAGGGGGTAGGCGCGCGGGCCCACCGGTTCGTAGGAAAACGCGGCCTGGTAGGGCCAGGCCATCACGGCCAGGGCGGCGCAGACCGCCAGCAGGGCCAGGGCGAAGATACGTTGCAGGATCATCAGAGAGTCCTCTGTGGGGCAGGGGACTGCCTTGCAGTCCTTCGCGGGCAAGCCACGCTCCTACGGCGGAACACATCACTTGCGTAGGAGCTGGCTTGCCTGCGAATGGACCGCAACGCGGTCCCGGAGACTGGGCTTACTGGATCAACCCGAATTCCCGAGCCAGTGCCTTGTAGTCGGCGACCTGTTTCTTGACGTAGGTGTCCAGCTCGTCCCCGGTCATGGCGAAGGGGAACAGCTCGCGCTGGTCACGCAGCTTGGCGAACTCCTCGGACGCCAGCAGCTTGTCGAACGAGGCCTTCCACCACTGGTAGTCCTCGTCGCTGACCTTCGGCCCGACATAGAAGCCGCGCACCACCGGCCAGACGATGTCGTAGCCCTGCTCCTTGGCGGTCGGGATGTCCTTCATCTCCGGCTCGTCCAGGCGCTTGTCGGCGAACACCGCGAGCAGGCGCATGTCGCCGCTCTGGATATGCGGCATGGAGTCGGAAATGTCGGTACTGCCGACCTGGATGTGCCCGCCGAGCAGCGCGGTGGCGATTTCGCCGCCGCCTTCCAGGGCGACGTAACGCAGGTCGCGCGGGTCGATCCCGGCGGCCTTGGCGATCAGCGCGGTCTGCATCCAGTCCTGGCTGCCGACGGTGCCGCCGGAACCGATCACCACCTTGCTCGGATCCTTCTTCAAGGCCGCGACCAGGTCGTCGAGGGTCTTGTAGGGCGAGTCCTTCTTCACCGCGATGGCACCGTAGCTGGTGCCCACCGCCGCCAGCCAGCGCACGGCGTTTTCGTCGAAGCGGCCGAACTTGCCCTGGGCCAGGTTCAGCAGCGAACCGCTGGACCAGGCCACCAGGGTCCCGGCGTCGCCCGGACGCTGGGCGACCACGGCGTTGTAGGCCACCGCGCCGACACCGCCGGGCATGTAGGTGACGCGCATCGGCTTGGTCAGGATCTTCTCGTTGACCAGGGCGCTCTGCACCAGCTTGCAGGTCAGGTCGAAGCCACCGCCCGGCGAGGCCGGGGCGATGCATTCAGGGCGTTTCGGTTCGCCGGCCAGCACCTGGCCGGCGAGCAACAGGCAACCGGTGGCGAGGGCGATTCGGCGCAGTGAAAAGGTCATCGTCAGTCTCCGTAGCTTTAGTTGTTATAGGCGGATTACCACAGGGCCACGCTGTAGCTCACCAGCACCCGCACCTCGTCCGCGTCGCGGGCGAAGTTCGAGCGGTAGGTCGCGTTGCGCAGGCGGACGGCGACGTTCTTCAGCGCGCCGCTCTGCACCACGTACTTGAGCTCGGTGTTGCGTTCCCATTCCTTGCCTTCGCTGCCGTTCGCCAGGCTGACGTTGTCCCCGTTGACATAGCGGGTCATGAAGCTCAGCCCTGGAACGCCAAGTTTGGCGAAGTCGTAGTCGTAACGCACTTGCCAGGAGCGCTCGTCGGCCCCGGCGAAGTCGTTGATCTGGACGAAGTTGACCAGGTACGGGTCGGCGCCATCCACGTAGGGGAAGGCGCTGTCGCCGGACATGCTCTGGTAGGCGGCGCTGAACTTGTGGCCGTTGAGGCCGTAGCTGAGCATGCCGTTGAGCGAGGTGTTGTCGATCTGGCCGCCGCGGGCCTGGCCCTGGTCGTCGCTGAGCGCCAGGCGCAGGTCGGCGCCGAAGGTGCCCGGGCCGAACGGCTGGGTCGCCACCAGGCCTGCGAAATGCTGGCGGTAGACGTCGTCGAGCTGGGCGAAGTGATAGCTGCCGGTGATGCGGTCGGTGAACTTGTAGTCGACGCCGGCGAGGTCGAAGTGGTTGCCGGCCACGGTGCCGAGGAAGCGACCGTTCTTGTTGTTCAGTGCGATGTCTTCCTTGTTGCTGTCATCGCGATCCTTGGCCTTTTCCAGGCGCCCGCCGGTGAAGGTCAGGTTCTTCAGTTCCTTCGAGGTCAGCAGGCCGCCTTCGAAGGTCTGCGGCAGGATGCGCCCGTCGTTGGGCTTGAGGGTCGGCAGTTCCGGGATCAGGGTGCCGATCTTCAGCTCGGTGGCGGAGATCTTCACCTTGCCGGTCAGGCCGAGCTTGGAATATTCGTCGGCGGCGCGGCCGTCGTCGTGGGTCGGTAGCAGGCCGGTGCCAGTACGGTCGGGGCTGGAGTCGAGCTTGACCCCGAGCATGCCCAGGGCATCGACGCCGAAACCGACGGTACCTTCGGTGTAGCCGGATTGCAGGTTGAGCATGAAGCCCTGGGCCCACTCGTCGCGCTTGGATTGCTGCGCGCTGGTGCCGTCGCGGAAATCGCGGTTGAAGTACATGTTGCGGGTTTCGAAGGTGGCGGAACTGTCCTTGATGAAGTCCGCCTGGCTCAGCGGCGCGACGCTGCAGAGGGCGATGGCGCTGGCGATCTTGTGGCGCGAGAAAGGACGACGGATAGGCGCGAACGCCCGCGGCTGTGCTGACAGCATCGTGGAATGACCCCGTTTATTGTTCTTATCGGTACGAACACTGCGGTTCGTTCATTCGGCTCCCGGAGAGGGCCGTGAAGCGATGCTAGGGGCTCAACCTTTCGCTAACCTTTCAATCGACTTTCATTCTTGCGGCGGCTTCACAGGACCTGCTTCCTCTGTAAACTCCGCGCCACTGAACGCGATGCGACCGGGAGAAACCGATGCGAGTGCTGCTCGTCGAAGACCATCTGCAGTTGGCCGAAAGCGTGGCCCAGGCCCTGAAAAGCCAGGGCCTGACCGTCGATGTACTGCACGACGGGGTGGCCGCCGACCTGGCCCTGGCCAGCGAGGACTACGCGGCGGCGGTGCTCGACGTGGGCCTGCCGCGGATGGACGGTTTCGAGGTGCTGGCGCGCCTGCGCGCCCGCGGCAAGACCCTGCCGGTGCTGATGCTGACCGCGCGCAGCGACGTCAAGGACCGGGTCCACGGCCTCAACCTCGGCGCCGACGACTACCTGGCCAAGCCGTTCGAGCTGACCGAGCTGGAAGCGCGGGTCAAGGCCTTGCTGCGGCGCAGCGTGCTCGGCGGCGAACGCCAGCAGCGCTGCGGGCCGCTGGTCTACGACCTCGACACCCGGCGCTTCACCCTCAACGACGAGCTGCTGACCCTGACTTCCCGCGAGCAGGCCGTGCTGGAGGCGCTGATCGCCCGTCCCGGGCGGGTGATGAGCAAGGAACAGCTGGCCTCGCAGGTGTTCGGCCTGGACGAGGAAGCCAGCCCCGACGCCATCGAGATCTACGTCCACCGCCTGCGCAAGAAGCTCGATGGGCATGCCGTGGCCATCGTCACCTTCCGCGGCCTCGGCTACCTGCTGGAACACCGCGATGCGTAACGCTGGCAGCCTGCGCGGGCGCCTGCTGGGGAACCTCGCGCTGCTGCTGGTGGTGCTGATGATCGCCAGCGGCCTGAGTGCCTACTGGAACGGTCGCGAGGCCGCCGACACCGCCTACGACCGCACCCTGCTGGCGTCGGCGCGGACCATCGCCGCCGGCCTCTCGCAGCGCGACGGCACGCTCAGCGCCGATGTGCCCTACGTGGCCCTGGACACCTTCGCCTACGACAGCGCCGGGCGTATCTACTACCAGGTCAACGACATCCACCAGAAGCTGATCTCCGGCTACGAGAACATTCCCGCGCCGCCGCCGGGAACCCCGCGCACCGACGACTACCCGGCGCTGGCGCGCTTCTACGATGCCCGTTACCTGGGCCAGGACGTGCGCGTGGTCAGCCTGCTCAAGGCGGTCAGCGAACCGAACATGAACGGCATGGCCGAGATCCGGGTCGCCGAGACCGAGGAGGCGCGGGTGCGCATGGCCCGCAGCCTGATGGCCGATACCTTGCTGCGCCTGGGTATGCTGGCGCTGGGCGCGTTGCTGCTGGTGTGGTTCGCCGTGAGTGCGGCGCTGCGTCCGCTGGAGCGTCTGCGCAGCGCGGTGGAAGAGCGCCAGCCGGATGACCTGCGGCCGTTGCCGACGGTGGAAGTGCAGCAGGAACTGGGGCCGCTGGTGGGCGCGCTGAACCACTTCACCGAGCGCCTGCGCGAGCAATTCGAGCGTCAGGCGCAGTTCATCGCCGATGCCGCGCACGAACTGCGCACGCCACTGGCGGCGCTGAAGGCACGGGTCGAACTGGGCCTGCGGGCGAAGCAGCCGGAAGTCTGGCACGACACCCTGCAAGCCACGGCGCAGAGCACCGACAAGCTGACGCACCTGGCCAACCAGCTGCTGTCCATGGCCCGGGTGGAGAATGGCGCGCGGGCGATCGCCGAGGGCGGCGCCGAACTGCTCGACCTGAGTCAGCTGACCCGCGAACTGGCCATGGCCATGGCGCCCCTGGCCCATGCCCGCGGCATCGCCCTGGCCCTGGAGGCCGAGGCACCGGTGTGGGTGCGCGGCGAGCCGACCTTGCTCAACGAACTGCTCAGCAACCTGGTGGACAACGCGCTGGCTCATACGCCCAAGGGCGGCAACGTGATCCTGCGGGTCAGCGCACCGTGCGAGCTGGAGGTGGAGGACGATGGCCCGGGCATTCCGCCGGAGGAGCGCGACAAGGTGTTCGAGCGTTTCTATCGGCGCAGCGTGCAGGGCACCGGGCTGGGGCTGGCGATCGTCGGCGAGATCTGCCGCGCGCACCTGGCGGCGATCAGCCTGCATGATGGCGAGAAGGGTGGGTTGAAGGTGCGGGTGAGTTTCAACCCCGCAGCCTGATGCGCATGCCCCCGTAGGAGCGCGGGCAAGCCGCGCTCCTACGGGGTGGTGGCGGGCTTTCTACCTGAACATCCGCTGCGCATCCAGCAGATCATCGTCGGACAGCAAGCCGCCCGCCGGCACCGCCAGGTGGCGCAGCGCCGGTAATTCCCGCAACGGCCGCCCGGCGCTCTCGCTCAGGGCGCGGGCGATCTGCACGATGTCCACGTAGTCGATCCGCGCCGAACGCCGTTCCAGGTTCTGCACTTCTCCCGGCAGGTTCGCCAGTTGCTCGGGAAACTCCCAGACACTGAGGATCTTGTCGCCCAGCTCCGGATGGATCTGCTCGATCACATGGTTCAGGCAGACCGGGTCGGAGAGCAGTTCGTTGTGCTCCTCTGCATAGGTCAGGATCGGCAGCACCCCGATCTGGTGGACCAGCCCGGCGAGGGCCGCCTGGTCCGGCTTGAGGTCGGTATAGCGCGAACTCAGTTCATAGCTGATGCCGGCGATTTCCAGGCTTTTCGCCCAGATTTCCCGCATCTTCTGTTCCACCGCTTCCGAGCGGGCATGGAAGATCTGCTCGATCACCAGGCCGATCGCCAGGTTGCAGCTGTAGTTCACCCCGAGGCGGGTGATCGCGGTCTGCAGGTCGGTGACCTCGGTGATCGCCCGCAGCAACGGGCTGTTGACCACCTTGATCAGGCGCGCGGCCAGGGCGGCGTCGCGGCCGATGACCTTGCTCAGGGTGGCGACGCTGATCTCGGTGTCTTCCGCGGCCTCGCGGATGCTCATGGCGACCTCGGGCAGGGTCGGCAGGACCAGGTCGTCATTGTCGATGGCGCGCAGCAACTGCGTTTGCACCATCCTGGCCAGCGTGTTCATGGTGTTTCTCTCCCGCGTTCAGGGATGGCCCCGCCGGTACATGGCGGGGCAGGGCGGGCTCAGCGCTGGATCTCGCGGTCGCGGTCCAGTTCGTAGGGCAGGTCCAGCAGGCCCAGGCGCGGGCCTTCGAGGCTGCCCAGGTGCAGGTTGCCGTCTTCCACCGAATCGGCGGTGAGCACCGCGAGCAGTTCGCCGCGGGCGGCCAGGACCACTTCGCCCACCGACGACGCATGGGTCGGCGAGAAGATCTCGCTGCCTGGCGCCGGCATTGGCCCTTCGCTCAAGGCCAGGCGGTACAGGCGGCGCTTGAGTTTGCCCAGGTACTGCATGCGCGCGACGATTTCCTGGCCGGTATAGCAGCCTTTCTTGAAGCTCACGCCACCGACCGCCTGCAGGTTGATCATCTGCGGGATGAACAGCTCGCGGGTCTGCGCCATGACCTGGCCGATACCGGCGCGGATCTGCCCCAGCAGCCAGTCGTCCAGCTCGCCTTGCGCCAGGCTGGCGGCGAGCTGCGTGCGCACGGCGTCGGCGCGTTCGGCGGGGACCCAGAGTTCGACACGCCGCGGCGACACGTTGATGGCGATCAGGCCGTCATGGCGCACGGTAGCACCGGCGTCGCCAGGGACTTCGAGGCCCAGGGCGGCGAGGGCGGCTTCGCCCTGGTCGAGGCCGAAGCGGACCCAGGCGGCGCTCTCGTCGGTCAGCTTGGCCTTGGAGAACACCGCGTACTTCTTCAGGTCGGCCAGTTGGGGCTCGAGCAGTTCGCGGGTCATGGCCAGGAGGAAACCGTCGCCCTCCGGCAGGATGCGGAAGCTCGACTGCATCCGGCCCTTCTGCATGCAGCGCGAGCCGAGGCTGGAGGTGTGTTCGTTGAGATAACCGATATGGCAGGTCAGCTGACCTTGCAGGAACTTGCCGGCGTCGGAACCGCGGACGGCGAGGATGCCTTCATGGGACAGGGTGCAGAAAAAAGCGGAATCGGCCATGGTTCATCGCAGGTAATCAAGACTGGCGGCCATCATAGAGTGCCATCGGCAAAATAGGTAGCAGCCTCACCACCCACTCGACCAACGCCGTGTGCCCATCGCGGGTTCCGTCTGTATACTGGCCGCCTATTCGAGGAGGGCCCCATGGTCGAACAAACTGAACTCAACCGCCTGTTCTGGCACAGCCGCCGCGGCATGCTGGAACTGGACGTACTGCTGGTACCTTTCACCCAGGAGGTCTACCCGACCCTGAACGAGACGGATCGCGAGCTGTACGTACGTCTGTTGAGCTGTGAAGACCAGGACATGTTCGGCTGGTTCATGGAGCGCACCGAATCGGAAGACCCGGAGCTGCAGCGCATGGTTCGCATCATCCTGGACCGTGTCCAGCCCAAGTGATCGCTTCGAATGCCGCTGGCGGGGCTCGAAGCACCTGCTGGCGGTTTACCTCGCCTGCCTGACTCTCGCCTGCGCGGCCTCGCTGCTGCTGGCGCTGCCCGTGTTTCTCTCCGGCATCGGCCTCGCCCTGTGCCTGGCCCATGCCGCCTGGGTCATCCCCCGGCACATCCTGCTGACCCATCCCGAGGCCATTACCGGCCTGCGTCGCGATGCCCAGGGCTGGTACCTGTGGAGCATTGCCCGCGGATGGCATCAGGTGCAACTGCGCCCCGACAGCATGGCGCTGCCGGGGTTGGTGATCCTGCGTTTTCGGCGGTCCGGGCAGTTTTTCGCCCGTAGCCAGTGCATCGGCCATGACGCGCTGGAACCGGTGCAGCACCGGCGCCTGCGCGTGCGCCTGAAGTTCAGTCGGCGAAGGTGGACGGCTGCAGGATAGTGTCCAGCGCCTCAGGCAGCAGCCCCGGGTAGTCGAGGGTGTAGTGCAGGCCGCGGGATTCCTTGCGCTGCATGGCCGAGAGAATCATCAGTTCGGCGACCTGGGCCAGGTTGCGCAGCTCGATCAGGTCGCGGCTGACCTTGTAGTTGCTGTAGAACTCGTCGATCTCGTCGAGCAGCAGGCGCACGCGATGCTGGGCGCGCTGCAGGCGCTTGCTGGTACGCACGATGCCCACGTAGTCCCACATGAATCGCCGCAGTTCGTCCCAGTTGTGCGCGATGATCACATCCTCGTCCGAATCGGTGACCTGGCTCGCGTCCCAGCAGGGCAGGGCTTGCGGCATGTCCACCTGGTCCAGCTGGGCGACGATGTCGGCGGCGGCGGAGCGGCCATAGACGAAACACTCCAGCAGCGAGTTGCTGGCCATGCGGTTGGCGCCGTGCAGGCCGGTGAAACTGGTCTCGCCGATGGCATACAGGCTGGGCACGTCGGTGCGGCCATCCTGGTCGATCATGACCCCGCCGCAGGTGTAGTGGGCCGCCGGGACCACCGGGATGGCCTGGCGGGTGATGTCGATGCCGAAGGTCAGGCAGCGCTCGTAGACGGTGGGGAAGTGGTTCTTGATGAAATCCGCCGGCTTGTGGCTGATGTCCAGGTACACGCAGTCGACGCCCAGGCGCTTCATTTCATGGTCGATGGCTCGCGCCACGATATCCCGCGGCGCCAGTTCGGCACGCGGGTCGAAGCGTTCCATGAAGCGCTCGCCGTTGGGCAGCTTGAGCAACCCACCCTCGCCACGCAGGGCTTCGGTGATGAGGAAGCTCTTGGCCTGCGGGTGATACAGGCAGGTCGGGTGGAACTGGTTGAATTCCAGGTTGGCGACCCGGCAACCGGCGCGCCAGGCCATGGCGATGCCGTCGCCGCAGGCGCCGTCGGGGTTGCTGGTATAGAGGTAGACCTTGGCCGCGCCGCCGGTGGCCAGCACGGTGAAGCGCGCGCCGTAGGTATCCACTTCGCCGCTGGCGCGGTTGAGCACGTAGGCGCCCAGGCAGCGCTCGCCGGCAAGGCCCAGGCGACGTTCGGTGATCAGGTCCACCGCCACGCGCTGTTCCAGCAACTCGATGTTCGGCCGCTGGCGGGCCTGGTCGAGCAGGGTCTTGAAGATCGCCGCGCCGGTGGCGTCGGCGGCGTGGATGATGCGCCGGTGGCTGTGACCGCCCTCGCGGGTCAGGTGGAACTCGAAGCCGCCGTCGTCGACGCTGGCGTGTTCGTCGCGGGTGAACGGCACGCCCTGGTCGATCAGCCACTGGATGGCCTCGCGGCTGTGTTCTACGGTGAAACGCACGGCGTCCTCGTGGCACAGGCCGCCGCCGGCGTTGAGGGTGTCTTCGACGTGGGACTGCACGGTGTCGGCGTCGTCCAGTACCGCGGCGACCCCGCCTTGCGCCCAGAATGTCGAGCCGTTGGCCAGGTCGCCCTTGCTCAGGACGGCGATGCGCAGGTGCGAAGGCAGGTTCAGGGCCAGGCTCAGGCCCGCGGCACCGCTGCCGATCACGAGGACGTCATGTTGGAATTGTTGGCTCATGTCTTGGATTTTCCGCGCGGGGCGACCACGTAGGACACTGGAATAAGGACAGTGGACTCGGCACAATGGTCAAGCGTTTATGGCATTGTGAAACTATCGTGAATCTGGGTGGGCTGCCTTTATAGCAGTCTCGATGCCCTGATTTCCATGTCATACACGGTTCTGCCTGCCGCGTGTGGGAACTTTCCGGGAATCGTGCGTATCCATAGGGGGTTGCCTATGAGTCAGCAGCCGTGATGACAGGAGGCAACGGCCGGTTTGAGCGGTTGCCCATGTATAGAAGACTGATTTATCGACGCAGCCGGTCAGGACCGTGCTGCGTTTTCGTGCGAGTCGTTCAAGGGCCGCAGGAAACTTGTCTGGAGGGGGAGAACTTTTGCAAAAAGCCCGAGTCTATGGTTGCAAGCCTGAACGATGGCAGATGCGAGACTCCTCCAGGTTCACCGAGGAGTGTTCATGCTAACCCAGGAAGAGGATCAGCAGCTTGTCGAGCGCGTGCAGCGCGGCGACAGGCGAGCGTTCGATCTGTTGGTGCTGAAGTATCAGCACAAGATTCTCGGGTTGATCGTGCGATTCGTGCACGACACCCATGAGGCCCAGGATGTGGCGCAGGAAGCGTTCATCAAGGCCTACCGTGCACTTGGCAATTTTCGTGGTGACAGCGCCTTCTACACCTGGCTGTACCGCATTGCGATCAACACGGCGAAAAACTATCTGGTGTCCCGCGGTCGGCGGCCACCGGACAGCGATGTAAGTTCCGAGGATGCAGAGTTTTACGACGGCGATCATGGCCTCAAGGATCTCGAATCCCCCGAACGCTCGCTGTTGCGCGATGAGATCGAAGGCACCGTCCATCGAACCATTCAGCAACTGCCAGAAGATTTGCGTACGGCGTTAACTTTACGTGAATTCGATGGTCTGAGTTACGAGGACATTGCCAGCGTCATGCAGTGTCCGGTGGGTACCGTGCGCTCTCGAATCTTCCGCGCTCGGGAGGCCATAGACAAAGCCCTGCAGCCGTTGTTGCAGGAAACCTGAGACAGCGGCGACAGCCAAGAGAGGAACCGTCATGAGTCGTGAAGCTTTGCAGGAATCGCTGTCCGCGGTGATGGATAACGAAGCGGACGAACTGGAGTTGCGTCGGGTATTGAATGCCGTCGACGACCCCGAAACCCGTGCCACCTGGTCGCGCTATCAGGTTGCCCGTGCAGCGATGCACAAGGAACTGCTGATGCCCAAGCTGGACATCGCCTCGGCAGTCTCCGCCGCGCTGGCCGACGAGGCCACGCCGGTCAAGGTCGCTCGCGGCCCATGGCGCAGCGTAGGCCGCCTGGCGGTTGCCGCGTCGGTCACCCTGGCGGTGCTGGCGGGTGTGCGCCTGTACAACCAGGACGAGATCACCGGTGCGCAACTGGCGGCGCAGCAACCGACCCAGCAGGGCCTGGTCGCACCGCAAGTTCAGGGCCCGGCGGTTCTGGCAGGCTATAGTGAAAGTTCCGAGCAGGCCCCTGGCCCGATGGCCAATGGCGTGCTGCAAGGTCAGAGCGGCTGGCAGGACCAGCGTCTGCCGGGCTACCTGCGCCAACATGCCCAGGAAGCTGCCGTGAAAGGTACTGAAAGCGCGCTGCCCTATGCCCGCGCGGCCAGCCTGGAAAACCGCTAGGACCCAGAACACCTGAAGGAGGATCATGCGCGCGCTACCTCTCATACCGCTCTTGCTCAGCGGCTTCATGACCTTGCCGGCCCACGCCGCCAATTCGTCGACCGATGCCGCCGACTGGCTCAATCGTCTGGCCAGGTCCGAGCAGGAGCAGAGTTACCAGGGCACTTTCGTCTACGAACGCAATGGCAGTTTTTCCACTCACGATATCTGGCATCGAGTCCAGGACGGCAAGGTCAGCGAGCGTTTGTTGCAGCTCGATGGCCCGGCTCAGGAAGTCGTGCGCGTGGATGGCCACACCCAGTGCGTGAGTGGGGCCCTGGTGTCGGGAGTCGGCAATGCGACGCAGTCGTCGGCACGTGTGCTCGATCCTCTGAAGTTGATGAGCTGGTACGACCTGGCTGTCGCAGGGCAGTCCAGGGTAGCCGGGCGTGATGTGGTAATCGTCACCTTGCGCCCCCGTGACCAGCACCGCTATGCCTTCGAACTGCACCTGGACCGGGAAACCGCGCTGCCGCTGAAATCCCTGTTGATCAACGACAAGGAACAGCTGCTGGAGCGCTTCCAGTTCACCCGCCTGGATACCCGCAACATCCCCGAGGACAGTCAGCTCAAGCCCAGCAGCAATTGCCGACCTGTGGCCCAGGTCAGCGCACAGGCCGCCGAGGCCGTGGCCGGCTGGCGTTCGGAATGGTTGCCGCCGGGTTTCGAACTGGTCACCAGCAATGTGCGCAAGGATGCCGACGGCAAGCACAACGTCAGCAGCCTGATGTATGACGACGGCCTCGCGCGTTTCTCGGTGTTCCTCGAGGCGCTGGATGGCGGTGGCGGTCTCGACACCCGCACCCAGCTGGGGCCGACGGTCGCGGTGTCGCGGCAACTGACCACGCCCAAGGGTGAAGTGATGGTGACGGTGGTCGGCGAGATTCCCATCGGTACCGCCGAGCGCGTGGCCCTGTCGATGCGCCCGCAGGACGCTCAGGCCAGCCAGTGACGACCGGTGTTGCAGGGTACAAGGACGACAAAGGATGAAAGGCATGTCCCAGAGCCGCTGACATGATTGGTAAGCCTTCAAGTTTGCAAAACCATCCAGAATTTTCTATAGGTCAGGCCCTCGCGGGTCTGGCCTTTCCTGCTGTTGCAGCCTCAAGAAATGCCGATGTTCCAGGCCTGGTCGCAGCCTTCGGGTTGCCGCCGGGCCTTTTTCATTGGCAGGTCCCTACCGCTTAACCACGCTCGTTGTGACGGGAGCCGTATGTCGATACCACGCTTGAAATCCTATCTATCGCTGTTCGCCGCCGTGCTCATGCTCGGTCAGATGGCGACCGCGCAAGCCGAAGCCCTGCCGGACTTCACCACCCTGGTCGAGCAGGCCTCGCCGGCGGTGGTGAACATCAGCACCAAGCAGAAGCTGCCGGATCGCAAGTACGCCCAGGGGCAGATGCCCGACCTGGAAGGCTTGCCGCCGATGTTCCGCGAATTCTTCGAGCGCAGCCTGCCGCAGCAGCCTCGCTCGCCCCGTGGCGACCGCCAGCGCGAAGCACAGTCGCTGGGCTCGGGCTTCATCATTTCCGATGACGGCTATGTCCTGACCAACAACCACGTGATCGCCGACGCCGACGAGATCATCGTCCGCCTTTCCGACCGCAGCGAGCTGCAGGCCAAGCTGGTGGGCACCGACCCGCGTACCGACGTGGCCCTGCTCAAGGTCGAGGGCAAGAACCTGCCGACCGTGAAACTGGGCGATTCGGCGAAGCTGAAGGTCGGTGAGTGGGTACTGGCCATCGGTTCGCCGTTCGGCTTCGACCATTCGGTGACCAAGGGCATCGTCAGCGCCAAGGGCCGTACCCTGCCCAACGACACCTACGTGCCGTTCATCCAGACCGACGTGGCGATCAACCCGGGCAACTCGGGTGGCCCGCTGTTCAACATGAACGGTGAAGTGGTCGGCATCAACTCGCAGATCTTCACCCGCTCCGGCGGCTTCATGGGCCTGTCGTTCGCCATCCCGATCGACGTGGCGCTGGACGTTTCCAACCAGCTGAAGAAAGACGGCAAGGTCAGCCGCGGCTGGCTCGGCGTGGTGATCCAGGAGGTCAACAAGGACCTGGCCGAATCCTTCGGCCTGGACAAGCCGGCCGGTGCCCTGGTGGCCCAGGTCCTGGAAGACGGCCCGGCGGCCAAGGGCGGCCTGCAGGTGGGCGACGTGATCCTCAGCCTGAACGGCCAGCCGATCATCATGTCGGCCGACCTGCCGCACCTGGTCGGCGGTCTCAAGGACGGCGCCAAGGCCAAGCTGGAAATCATCCGCAACGGCAAGCGCCAGAACCTCGACGTGACCATCGGCGCGCTGCCGGACGAAGACCAGGAAGTCACCACCAGCCCGAGCGGCTCGGTCGAGCGCAGCAGCAACCGCCTTGGCGTGACCGTCTCGGACCTGACCGCCGAGCAGAAGAAGTCCCTCGAACTGCAGGGCGGCGTGGTCATCAAGGACGTCCAGGAGGGGCCGGCGGCGCTGATCGGCCTGCGTCCGGGTGATGTCATCAGCCACCTGAACAACCAGGCGATCACCTCGGCCAAGGAGTTCACCGAGATTGCCAAGGAATTGCCGAAGAACCGTTCGGTGTCCATGCGCGTGCTGCGTCAGGGCCGCGCCAGCTTCATCACCTTCAAGCTCGCCGAATAACCCCCGGCAAGCCGCGAAAAAGGGCAGCCTCGGCTGCCCTTTTTCGTGGGCGCGGCAAGCCCTTGAATTGCCTGGCTTTGCCTGCCTACCTGGTATTTCTGTCAGTTGTGCCGCTGCGGCACTTGGCTCTTCAATCTGCTCAACCTCATCCGTGCCGCGCGCACGTCCATCGGGTTCGACATGATCTGGAGAGCACCCATGACCAGCACCGAAAGCTTCCCCGCCAACTCGCTTCTGGAAGAGCGCATCCGTCAGTTCAATGAGTGGGTCCGTGCGCGCCACGGCGAACGCGAGCGCAGCGGCGCCCTGGTGCTCGACCCGGTCTACATCCCCAACATGATCATGCCGGTGCAGACGGAGGGGGCGGTTGGCGGCGTCAACCACATGGCGGTGCACACCCATGCCTCGGGCCTGCTGATCATCATCCAGGCCTACCTGAACATGAAGGCGGGCGACTGGATCAAGGTGTTCTGGGGCAACGACAGCTCCCCCGTCACCTCCGGTCTCGTCCACCCCGGGCAGGAAGGCGAGAATTTCCCCATGTACATTGCCGCCAGCCAGGTGCCTGAAGGGGTCAATGATCTGTACTGCGTGGTGGTCCGGGCCGGCAGTGGCAACGAGGATGAATCCGAGCGGATCGGTGTGCTGGTACGCACGGTGTTTCCCGGCGGTACCGACCCCGAACCCGATGTGCCGGGCCACCAGCACCTGGCGGCCCCCGAGCCGGAGTTGCCGGACAGTGGCGTCATCGACGAGGAGGCGGCGAGGAACGGCGTCAAGGTCACCATCCCCGGCTACCCCAACATGCGCGTGTACGACACCATCACCCTGAGCTGGGGCGGACAACTGCTCGAGCATGAGGTGACCGAGGCCGACGTGGGCGCCGGTTCGGTGGATTTCCTGGTGACCGAGGAGGTGATCCTCGAGGCCGGCGACAGTGATGCCCTGATCCTGGTCTACCGGGTGATGGACGAGGTGCACAACCAGTCCAGTGAATGGTCGATCCGCACCAGCGTGCAGGTGGAGGTGGGGCTGGGTCTGTTCCCCGGCCCGGTGATCCTGAACCCCGATCCGGACGCCGACCCCTACGAGGTGATCGACCTCGACCTGCTGGGTACTGACGATCTGATCGTTCAGGCCTACGCCTACCCTGGAAGCGGCCTGCAGCTCAACGACGTGGTTGCGGCGACCTGGATCGGCACCACCGCACAAGGTGAAACCGTCACCGTGACGCCGGACGCGAAGACGGTGACACGGATGCCGATGGAGCTGGAGTTCGCCGTGCCCAACGCCGACGCCGTGAGGATGTCTGCCGGGCGTGCCCTGGCGTTCTATACGGTAACCCGCGATGGCAGCGTGGTCGGGCCGTCCAAGCGTTACTTCGTGAGCTTCCTCGGCAGCGAGCAGAAGCTGCCGAAACCGACGGTGCTCGAAGCGATCGAGGGCGTTCTCGCCCCGGACCTGGCGGAGGCCACCGTCAATGTGCCAGGCGATGCGCTGGGGGCGGGTGACACGGTGCGGCTGACCTGGCTCGGCACCCGCTCCGATGGCAGCGCGCTGCTCGAAGTGTTCGAGCACAACATCAGCGGCGGCAATGCCGGCAAGCCCTGGCTTGTGCCGATCCTCGGCGAAAAACTGATCGCGCCGCTGAATGGCGGCTCGCTGTCCCTCTATTACAAACTGCTCAAGTTCGCTGGGCCGGAGCTGGATTCGGAGCGCGAGTTGCTGCGGGTGGGCGAGGCCCAGTTCGAACTGCCGGCGCCGTTCACCCGACCACCGTCCGACGGCGGCGTGCTCGATCCCGAGGAGTTGCCCGCACAACTGGATATCGTCGTTTCCCCCTACTCGGGCATGAAGGCTGATCAGACGGTCCATCTGGTCTGGAGCGGCAGCGGCGGTACGGGCGAGTCGGACTACATGCCGATCAGCGAGCACATGGAAGGCAAGGAAGTGCTGTTCCAACTGGGCAAAGCCAAGGTCGAGGAATACCTGGGACAGGACATCGAACTGTCCTACCGGGTCGAAAGCGATGACGAGCCGACCCGCCTGTCCGCGATCGCCAGGTTCAGCATCGGGGCCAAACAGGCGCCACTGCCGCTACCGGTAGTGGTCGAGGCGGTCGACGGCATCCTCAATCCGTCCGATGCGCTGCAAGGTGCGACGGTGCGGATCCCGGTCGAGGCCGATCTGGAGTTCGGCGACGAAGTCGAGGTGACCTGGCAAGGCGACAAACCGGGTGGTGTCACCAAGGAAAGCAAGCAGGTGTTCCAGGGCGACGTTGGCAAGCCCTTCGACCTGACCATCGACTATGAGTACGTCGAGGCCAACGCCGAGGGCATGGTGGTGGTGTCCTATCAGGTGTTCAAACAGGACGGCTCCGCGCCAGTGTCCGGAACGCTGACCCTGCGGGTCCAGCGCGCCACCCTGCCGCTGCCGGTGATCCTCGAGGCCGAGGGCGATCAGCTCAACCCGGACGACGTCCTGAATGGGGCCACGGTGCGCATCGACGCCGCCGTGCAGGTCGAGGAGGGCAATACCGTGTACGTGCTGGTCGCCAGCAGTGCTTCGGGCGGCAGCACCACCATCTCTTATCTGGTACCACCAGGTGGCGGCGGGCAGCCGGTGCAGGTCACGATTCCCTATACGATCATCAACGCCAGCAACGGCACCACCTTCGATCTCGCCTACGAAGTCGAGCGAATCCCGGGTGGACCGGTGGAGGCGTCCGGCAAGCAGACCTACACGGTCAACCGCGAGGTCGGCTCCGGGCCGTTGCGGGTCATGGGCGCGCGTTTCAACGTCAACACCTACCGGGCGTCCAGCGCGCCGCGGATGATCAGTGCCTTCCACGACACCACCCTGGCGCCGATGCTCGCCGAGTGGCGCTACGAAGACAGCCAGCAATGGACGGCCAGGACGCACTGGTTTGACAACAAGCCGTGGCTGAAGCTCTACGTGCGCAGCGAAAGCCAGACCCTGGAGCTGCGTCCGTGCAATGTCGTCGGCAACGGTGCCGATACCACCGCCGACGGTGCCGCCGCCTTCGTCGCGATGCGCGACGAGGTCGTGGTCGGCAGCGAGCCGGAAGTCGACATGCGCGCCTGGGGCAACGAAACCTACGGCGGCAAATTGTCCCCGACTCTGATCACCATCAAGAACGTTGCCGAGATCACTGGCAGCGGCAATGGCTACGTGGCGCGCCTGCGCGATGGTTATGTGGTGCGCTGGGGTGGGGCGGCGGCGCCGGAGAAGAACGGCACCTTCGAGCAGGTGCGCAGCAATGCCCAGGCGTTCGTCGGTCGCCTGAGCGATGGCTCGCTGTATGCCTGGGGCCCGGCGACCCATGGGGTCCCGGTGTCGCAGGCGGTCGAGCAGCACAGGGACTACGTCGAGGTGCTCGGCGCGGCTATGGCATTCGCCGCGCGGCGGGCCAGCGGGCATGTGGTGGCCTGGGGCGACGTGAGCATGGGCGGGCAGATGAAGGAAGGCCAGGAGGCCATGGGCAACATCGTCCAGTTGGCCGGCAACTACGGCGCGTTCGCCGCGCTGCGCGACGGCGGCGGCTCGAAGACGGTGATCGCCTGGGGGCACACCAGCTACGGTGGCGATGTCTCCTCTGATGTCGCCAAGCTCACCAACATCAAGGCCCTCGGTGCCGCAACGGCCCAGGCCTTCAGTGTCCTGCTCGACGATGGTGGCCTGCAGGCCTGGGGAGCGGAAACCCATGGGGGCGTGGTGCACCCCGATATCCTGGCGATGAAGGACATCGTGGAAATCAGCAGCACCTGGCATGCCATGTGCGCGCGGCGCGCCAACGGCCATGTAGTGGCCTGGGGCAATGAGGACAACGGTGGAGACGTGGGGGAGGACATTGCCAAGATCTCCAACATCGTCTCGGTGGTCGGCAGTGCCTGGAGCTTCGCCGCGCTGCGTCGCGACGGCACGGTCGTCGCCTGGGGCGATGCGAAGACCGGTGGCGATACGACGCCGGTGGCCGCGCAACTGGTCAACGTGCGGGCCATCTATGCCAACAGCCACGGCTTCACCGCGCTGACCCACGACGGCCGGGTGGTGACCTGGGGTGTGGCGGCGGGTGGTGGCGACAGCTCGGCGGTGCAGCCGGACCTGACCGGCAAGCTCACCCACAGCCGCGTCGTGCCGCCCGGCGAAGCCGCGCTGCTGGACCCGGCGGCGGCGCAAGAGCAGGGCAAAGCCTGACATTGACGGCGATCGCGGCCCTGGCGATTGAAACCAGGGCCGCGCACAGAGGATCAAGCAGATGAACTCGATCAAGATGGACCTCGCCGCGCCCAGTGTCGATGGCGTGCTCAATGGCGAGCTGGACCCCAACAGCGTGCCGGAAGACGGTGCCAACGCGCATGTCCTGGAAGTACTCCCGGCGTGGGGGGGAGAGACCCTGACCCTGTACCTGCGCGACGACGACGGCACGGTACTGTTCGAACTGCCATGGCCGATCGGCCCCCATGGCCGGCCGATCACCCTCCCCATCGACAAGGACATCCTGCTGGCCAACATCGGCAAGGATGTGGCGGTGAGCTACAGCATCACCAATGTCGGCGACTCCGTTCCCCTCGAATTCAAACTGGCGCAGGGGTTTTCCGGGGCGGTGGAGTTCGATCTGTCGCCGCACAACTACCTGGTCGCCTACACCCATTCGCAGGCCCGGCCGCCCGCCGAGCTGCCGGCCTTTACCCGCATGCAGCGGGCCTTGCCCGGTGCCACCGGCTACAGCAGCAGCGACGAGAAAGTGGCCGTGGTGGACAGCCTCGGCATCGTCACCGCGCTGAGCAACGGCGCGGCCAGCATCACCGCGTCCGGCGCGCCGTCGGGGCCGGCCAGCTATCAGCTGACGGTCAAGGGTATCGACGAACTGCATGTGCTGAGCAGTGCCGCGGACTGGTCCGGGGCCGACCAGCTGTGCCGGGACACCGGCCTGAGCCTGCCCACGCTGGCGGATTTCTCCCGGCTGAAGCTGTTCTATCCGTTGCCCATCGGCTTTTACCTGGAGCTGCCGGACTACCCGGTGTGGGGCACGCTCATCGGCGCCGGAACCGCCAACACCTTCGACCTCAACAGCGGCGCCGCCGAGGGCATGGACATCAGTGCCCTGCTGCAGGCGGTGGGTGTTCTGCACGGCTGAGACTCGACCACCACCGCGGGCGCCGAGCCTGATCCGACGGTCGGCGCCGGGGAGACAGGAACATGAGCAATCTTTTGCTGCAAGGGTGCGGCAGGCTGGCACTTTGCCTGGTGTTCGCCCTCGGGACGCTGCAGGCCCATGCCCTCAACGGGCCGGAGGTCGCCCAGCGCCTGAACCAGGCCCACATCAGTACCCCGGAGCGCTGCGTGGGCAACCGCGCGGCCTATCACTGCAGCGGGGTGATGGCCAAGCAGGTGCTGCCCGGCGATCCGCAGCCGTTCTGGAGCCACGGACCGGACGCCATCGCCCGTGGCGCCGAGCGCTTCGACTATCTGCGCAGCGATGTCGCGGCGGGGCCGCTGGCCCAGGACAGCGGCTACATCCTCGCCGACCGCTTCACCGCCATCGGCCAGAACAAGGATTACCAGTTGCAGGGCGATGACGGCATGAACCGTCCGCCGGAGTTGCTGGTGGTCAACTGGGGGGCGGCGGCGCCGGCGCGGCTGCCGGTGCAGGCGCTGTACTACCGCTCGCTGGCCGGGCTGAAGCTGGCCCTGCGCGATCAGCTCGACTGGTTCGAGGCCACCGGCGACTGGCTGCCGGTCCTGCGCTTCGACCCCGGCGCCAGTCCCGGGCAGCAGTTCGGTTTCAACCAGCGTGATCAGCTCTACGGCGGCTATCAGGTGGCGGAGCGGATCAACCGGCGCTTCGCCGATACCGCCGATACCTGTCCCGATGGGCGTTCGGCGCTGTACTGCAATGGCGTGATCATCCGCGGGACCGGGTACGGTACCGGCTTCCACTCATGGAATCCCAGTCCGAATTCGGTCTCGCGCGACGGTGTGTCGTTTTCATATGTGCGCAGCGATGTCGGCACCGTCGGGGTGGTCGGCAACGAGGGGCTGATCTTTCACGAACTGGGCAGGCCCGCTGCCCATTCGGTGCGCTTTCGCTGCGCCTATCCGGCCAATGCGGGTACCAGCAGTATCCCCAACAGCTGTCGGGCCAGCTGCAAGTCGGAAAACATCACCACGGTCGCGGCGTGGAGGGCGAAGTACAACGCCAACCCCGGAGCGAGCTGCACCTTCCTCGACACGCCGGCCGAGTTTCAGCTCAACACCGATGTGCGGGTCGGGCAGGGCTGGGCCAACGGTCACAACGAACTGATCATCGGCGCCTGGCCGCAGGACATCCCGACCCAGTTGCCGATCGAGGCGGTCTTCTGGGAAGGCCCCGGGTTGACCGGTGCCCGTTATATCCAGAACGACTTCCTGCAGGAAACCGGAAGGTTCATGCCCATCGTGCGGGTCGACCTGGGCGCCCCGGCCGGCGCGAAGTTCGTCTATGTGCCGGCGGACCAGAGCTATTGAACGGGAGGGAATAACATGTGTGGATCCCTGTGTCGCTGGCTGTTCGTTCTCTGGCTCTGCCTCGACGTGGGGCAGGCCCTGGCGCTCAACGGTCCGGAACTGGCCCAGCGTCTGAACCAGGCCTGGAACAGCACGCCCGAGCACTGCGTGGACAACCACGCGGCCTATTACTGCAGCGGGGTGATGGCCAAGCCGATCCTGCCCACCGACCCCGCGCCGTTCTGGAGTCACGGGCCGGATGCGATCCAGCGCGGCGCGGAGCGCTTCGATTACCTGCGCCGTGATATCACGCCGGGTCCACTGAGCGAGGCCAGCGGTTACCTGTTCGCCGATCGTTTCACCGCCATCGGTCAGAACAAGGACTACCAGTTGCTCGGCGATGATGGCATGGACCGTCCGCCCGAGTTGCTGGTACGCAACTGGAATGCCACGCCGCCGACGCTATTGCCGGTGATTGCCGTGTACTACCACATCCACCAGCCTGCGGGCCTGGGCACGGCGTTGCGCAACCAGCGCGCCTGGTTCCAGGCCACTGGCGAATGGCTGCCGGTACTGCGCCTGGACAGCAGCGCGGAGCAGAATCCATTCGGATTCGATCTCAGGGAGCAGATGTATGTTGGCTACCAGGTGGCGGCGCGGCTCAACCAGCGTTATCAGGACGACAGGGCGATCTGTGCCGATGGCAAGGCGTCCCTGTACTGTGACGGGGTGCTGATCCGTGGCACGGTGCCCGGTCCGCCGCCGTCCTGGAACCCCAAGCCGAATGCCTACCAGGACAACGGTGTATCGTTTTCCTACCTGCGCCAGGACCTGGGCTCGCGCACCATCTTTTATGCGCAGGGCTTCATCTTTCGCGAGCTGAGCTTTCCGGCCAGTTATCCGGTGACCTTGCGTTGTGCCTATGCCGGCGACGCGGGAACCGGTCCTCCCGATCGCTGCCGTGCCGATTGCAGCCTCAAGGGCATTCATACGCTGGCCGACTACCGCAGGCATTATCCGACCGGCTACGCCCGAGACTGCAGCCTGGGCCCCAGTGCCCAGGCCTTCGACCTGAACAACCAGGTACGCCACAACCAGACCTGGACCGCCGGCACCTGGAACGAAATCATCATCGCGCCCTGGCCGCTGGATATTCCCAGGCGACTGCCGCTGGAGGCCTTCTTCTATAACTGGGCGCAGCCCGCAGGAGTGCAGGGCGCCCAGTACATCCAGCGCAATTACGCCCAGGTGACCGGCGGATTCCTGCCCATCGTGCTGATCGATCTCAGCGCGCCACCGGGCTCGGTGTTCACCTTCGATCCGGTGCAGCAGTCCATGCCGTGAGCGTGTTGCTTCCGGCCGCCCGTGCAAGACGGGCGGTCGTCGTGGCGCTGTTGCGCCCGGCGAATGGAATCTCCCATAACCCTTCGGCATCAGGTACAATTCCCGGCTATTTTTCGGCGGGCGTCCGGCCCGCGGCCTTTTTGAGTGTTGATCCGTGAGTGATTTGAGTCATATCCGCAATTTCTCCATCATCGCCCACATTGACCACGGCAAGTCGACCCTGGCTGACCGGTTCATCCAGATGTGCGGTGGCCTGAGCGACCGTGAGATGGAAGCGCAGGTCCTCGACTCCATGGACCTGGAGCGTGAACGCGGGATCACCATCAAGGCCCACAGCGTCACCCTGCATTACAAGGCCGGCGACGGCAAAACCTACCAGCTGAACTTCATCGACACCCCCGGCCACGTCGACTTCACCTACGAAGTCAGCCGCTCCCTGGCGGCCTGCGAGGGCGCGCTGCTGGTGGTCGATGCCGGTCAGGGCGTCGAGGCGCAGTCGGTAGCCAACTGCTACACCGCCATCGAACAGGGCCTGGAAGTCATGCCGGTCCTGAACAAGATGGACCTGCCGCAGGCCGATCCGGACCGCGTGAAGGAAGAAATCGAGAAGATCATCGGCATCGACGCCACCGACGCCGTAGCCTGCTCGGCGAAGAGCGGCATGGGCGTGGACGAGGTGCTGGAGCGCCTGGTGCAGAGCATTCCGGCGCCGGAAGGCGAGATCGACGCGCCGCTGCAGGCGCTGATCATCGACTCCTGGTTCGACAACTACCTGGGCGTCGTGTCCCTGGTCCGCGTGCGTCACGGCCGCGTGAAGAAGGGCGACAAGATCCTGGTCAAGTCCACCGGCAAGGTGCACCTGGTCGACAGCGTCGGCGTGTTCACGCCGAAGCACACCCAGACCACCGATCTCAAGGCCGGTGAAGTGGGCTTCATCATCGCCAGCATCAAGGACATCCATGGCGCGCCGGTAGGCGACACCCTGACCCTGTCCTCGACCCCGGAAGTGGCCGTGCTGGATGGCTTCAAGAAGATCCAGCCGCAGGTCTATGCCGGCCTGTTCCCTGTCAGTTCCGACGATTTCGAAGATTTTCGCGATGCGTTGCAGAAACTGACCCTGAACGATTCGTCGCTGCAGTACACCCCGGAAAGCTCCGACGCCCTAGGCTTCGGTTTCCGTTGCGGCTTCCTCGGCATGCTGCACATGGAGATCATCCAGGAGCGCCTGGAGCGCGAATACGACCTGGACCTGATCACCACCGCGCCAAGCGTTATCTTCGAGGTCAAGCTCAAGACCGGCGAAACCATCTACGTCGACAACCCGTCGAAGCTGCCGGACGTGTCCTCGGTCGAGGACTTCCGCGAGCCGATCGTCGCCGCGACCATCCTGGTGCCGCAGGAGCACCTGGGCAACGTCATCACCCTGTGCATCGAGAAACGCGGCGTGCAGCGCGACATGCAGTTCCTCGGCTCGCAGGTGCAGGTGCGCTATGACCTGCCGATGAACGAAGTGGTGCTGGACTTCTTCGACCGTCTCAAATCCACCAGCCGTGGCTATGCTTCGCTGGATTACCATTTCGACCGTTATCAGTCGGCCAACCTGGTCAAGCTCGACGTACTGATCAACGGCGACAAGGTCGATGCCCTGGCATTGATCGTTCACCGTGACAATGCGCACTACAAAGGTCGCGCGTTGACCGAGAAGATGAAGGAACTGATTCCTCGGCAGATGTTCGATGTGGCGATCCAGGCAGCCATTGGCGGCCAGATCGTTGCCCGGACCACGGTCAAGGCACTCAGAAAGAACGTACTGGCCAAGTGCTATGGTGGCGACGTGAGCCGTAAGCGCAAGCTGTTGGAGAAACAGAAGGCTGGTAAGAAACGCATGAAACAGGTGGGCAACGTGGAGATTCCACAGGAAGCCTTCCTCGCCGTGCTCCGCTTGGATAGCTAGGTCCTATGTCACTAAATTTCCCGCTGTTGCTTGTCATTGCAGTCGCTGTCTGTGGGCTGCTGGCGCTGCTCGATCTGCTGTTCCTGGCACCGCGCCGGCGGGCAGCGATCGCCACTTACCAGGGCAGCGTCAGCCAGCCCGAGATGTCGGTGGTCGAGCAGTTGAACAAGGAGCCGTTGCTGGTCGAGTACGGCAAGTCGTTCTTTCCGGTGCTGTTCATCGTGCTGGTGCTGCGTTCGTTCCTGGTCGAGCCGTTCCAGATCCCTTCGGGGTCGATGAAACCGACCCTGGAAGTGGGCGACTTCATCCTGGTCAACAAGTTCTCCTATGGCATCCGCCTGCCGGTGATCGACAAGAAGGTCATCGAGGTCGGTGATCCGCAACGCGGCGATGTGATGGTGTTCCGCTACCCGAGCGATCCGAACGTCAACTACATCAAGCGCGTGGTCGGCCTGCCGGGCGACCAGGTGCGCTATACCAGCGACAAGCGCCTGTACGTCAACGGCCAGTTGGTCGCCGAGCAACTGGTCGGTGCCGAGCCGGGCACGCTGGGCAGCGCGGAGCTGTTCAAGGAAAAGCTCGGCGAGGCCGAACACCTGATCCGCAAGCAGATGAGCCGCTACAACGTACCGGCCGACCAGCAGTGGACGGTGCCCGCCGGGCACTACTTCATGATGGGTGACAACCGCGACAACTCCAACGACAGCCGCTACTGGGACGATCCGTCGATTCCCAAGGAGCTGCTGGGCATGGTTCCGGACCAGAACATCGTCGGCAAGGCCTTTGCCGTATGGATGAGCTGGCCGGAGCCGAAACTCAGCCACTTCCCGAGCCTGTCGCGGGTAGGGCTGATCAAGTAGCACCTTCACGGCGCTGTCCCTCGGGACGGCGCCGAATGCTTTTCTGGCATAGGCTGTATCGAGGGGCCCCGCCGCGGCTCCCGGCCCTTGCAGGCCAGCAGGCATGATTCCATACCGTCTTTCAGGATCTGCATTTGAACAACGCTTTTCTGAACCACCAAGAACATCGCGTGGGTACACCGTGAGCCCTTCCCTGAGTCGCCTCGAGCGCAAGCTCGGCTACACCTTCAAGAACCAGGAGCTGATGCTGCTGGCCCTGACCCATCGCAGTTTCGCCGGGCGCAACAACGAGCGCCTGGAGTTCCTGGGCGATGCGATCCTCAACTTCGTCGCCGGCGAAGCCCTGTTCGAACGTTTTCCCCAGGCCCGCGAAGGCCAGCTGTCGCGTCTGCGCGCCCGCCTGGTGAAGGGCGAGACCCTGGCCCTGCTGGCCCGTGGCTTCGAGCTGGGCGACTACCTGCGCCTGGGCTCGGGCGAGCTGAAAAGCGGCGGTTTCCGTCGCGAGTCGATCCTCGCCGATGCCCTCGAGGCGCTGATCGGCGCGATCTACCTCGACGCCGACATGCAGACCGCCCGTGAGCGCGTGCTGTCCTGGCTGGCGGGCGAGTTCGACAGCCTGACCCTGGTCGACACCAACAAGGACCCGAAAACCCGCCTGCAGGAATTCCTCCAGTCGCGGGCCTGCGAACTGCCCCGCTATGAAGTGGTGGATATCCAGGGCGAGCCGCACTGCCGGACGTTCTTCGTCGAGTGCGAAGTGACCCTGTTGACCGAAAAGAGCCGGGGGCAGGGTGTCAGCCGGCGTATCGCCGAGCAGGTGGCAGCCGCCGCGGCACTGATCGCCCTGGGCGTGGAGAATGGCAATGACTGAAGAACTGAACACCACCCGTTGCGGCTACGTCGCCATCGTCGGCCGTCCCAACGTGGGCAAGTCGACGCTGCTCAACCATATCCTCGGGCAGAAGCTGGCGATCACCTCGCGCAAGCCGCAGACCACCCGCCACAACATGCTCGGGATCAAGACCGAGGGCGATATCCAGGCGATCTACGTCGATACCCCGGGCATGCACAAGAGCAACGAGAAGGCGCTCAACCGCTACATGAACAAGACCGCCTCGGCGGCGTTGAAGGACGTCGACGTGGTGATCTTCGTGGTCGACCGCACCCGCTGGACCGACGAGGACCAGTTGGTGCTCGAGCGCGTGCAGTACGTGCAGGGCCCGGTGATCCTGGCGATCAACAAGACCGACCGCATCGAGGAGAAGGCCGAGCTGATCCCGCACCTGCAATGGCTGCAGGAACAACTGCCGAACGCCGAGATCGTGCCGATCTCCGCGCAGCAGGGGCACAACCTCGACGCCCTGGAAGGCCTGATCGCCAAGCACCTGCCGGAGAACGAGCACTTCTTCCCGGAAGACCAGATCACCGACCGCAGCAGCCGCTTCCTCGCCGCCGAGCTGGTGCGCGAGAAGATCATGCGCCAGCTCGGCGCCGAGCTGCCGTACCAGATCACCGTGGAAATCGAGGAATTCAAGCAGCAGGGCCATGTCCTGCACATCCATGCGCTGATCCTGGTGGAACGCGACGGGCAGAAGAAAATCATCATTGGCGACAAGGGCGAGCGCATCAAGCGCATCGGTTCCGAGGCGCGCAAGGACATGGAAGTGCTGTTCGACGCCAAGGTCATGCTCAACCTCTGGGTCAAGGTCAAGGGCGGCTGGTCCGACGACGAGCGCGCCCTGCGTTCGCTGGGTTACGGCGACCTGTAAGCCCCCGCGCCCGGCGGCGTCCGCTGCCGGGCCAAGCCTTCTTCGAAGCCGATCATGGAACAGCCAGAGGCCCTGCCGGCCTACGTCCTGCACAACCGCGCCTACCGCGAAACCAGCGCCCTGGTGGATTTCCTCACCCCGCAGGGGCGGGTCCGCGCGGTCATGCGCCGCGCCCGCGGCAAGGGCGGCAGCCTGGCGCGGCCGTTCGTACCGCTGGAAGTGGAACTGCGCGGGCGTGGCGAGCTGAAGAACGTCGGCCGCCTGGACAGCGTCGGCGTTGCCGCCTGGTTGCATGGCGACGCGCTGTTCAGCGGGCTGTACCTGAATGAACTGCTGATCCGCCTGTTGCCGGCGGAAGATCCCCATCCCGTGCTGTTCGACCACTACGCCGCGACCCTGCAGGCGCTGGCCGCCGGGCGTGCGCTGGAGCCGCTGCTGCGCAGCTTCGAATGGCGCCTGCTGGACGAGCTGGGCTATGCCTTCGCCCTCGACCAGGACATCAACGGCGATGCCCTGGTGGCGGATGGCTGGTACCGCCTGCAGGTGGATGCCGGGCTGGAGCGGGTCTACCTGCTGCAGCCGGGGTTGTTCAGCGGTGTCGAACTGGCGGCCATGGCCAACGCCGACTGGGACGCGCCCGGCGCCCTGAGCGCGGCCAAGCGCCTGATGCGCCAGGCCCTGGCCGTTCATCTGGGCGGCCGGCCCCTGGTCAGCCGGGAACTGTTTCGCAAGCGTTGAGCTCGTCGTATGCTGTCGGGCTCAACTTTCAGGAGAGCTTCTTCGTGACTCACAGCAACCGCATCCTTCTCGGCGTCAACATCGACCACGTGGCGACCCTGCGCCAGGCCCGTGGCACCCGATACCCCGACCCGGTCAAGGCCGCGCTGGATGCCGAAGAGGCCGGTGCCGACGGCATCACCGTGCACCTGCGCGAAGATCGCCGGCACATCCAGGAGCGCGACGTGCTGGTGCTCAAGGACGTGCTGCAGACCCGCATGAACTTCGAGATGGGTGTCACCGAGGAAATGATGGCGTTCGCCGAGCGCATCCGTCCGGCGCATATCTGCCTGGTGCCGGAGACTCGTCAGGAACTGACCACCGAGGGCGGCCTCGACGTGGCTGGCCAGGAAGCACGGATCAAGGCGGCGGTGGAGCGCCTGTCGCGTCTTGGTTCGGAAGTGTCGCTGTTCATTGACGCAGACGAGCGCCAGATCGAAGCCTCGCGCCGGGTTGGCGCACCGGCGATCGAACTGCATACCGGGCGCTATGCCGATGCGCACACCCCAGGCGAGGAAGCCGACGAACTCAAGCGCATCGCCGATGGTGTGGCCTTTGGCCTGGGCCAGGGGCTGATCGTCAATGCCGGGCATGGCCTGCACTACCACAATGTGGAGGCGGTGGCGGCGATCAAGGGCATCAACGAACTGAACATCGGCCATGCGCTGGTGGCCCATGCGCTGTTCGTCGGCTTCAAGGGCGCCGTGGCGGAGATGAAGGCGCTGATCCTGGCGGCCAGCCGCGGTTAAAGACGCTTCCGGCCGTTGTTGTAGGAGCGGGCTTGCCCGCGAAAGGACCGCAAAGCGGTCCCAGACCTCGCTGCTATCCGCTATCAGGGACCGCTTTGCGGTCCTTTCGCGGGCAGCGCCCGCTCCTACAGGCTCGCCACGACCGTTTACCCCGGAAACACCAGGCTGAACCGCGTCGGCCCCCGCAGCGAACTGCTCACCTCGACCCGCCCACCATGCACCTGCATGATCGAGCGCACGATCGCCAGGCCCAGCCCGGTTCCGCCATCCAGCCGCGAGCGGCCGCTGCCCACCCGGTAGAAGCGCTCGAACAGATGGGGCAGATGCTCCGTGGCTATTCCCGGTCCGCCATTTTCCACCCAGCAATGCAGGCCGTCGTCCCGCGCGCCGATGCCGATGCGCACCACGCTGCCCTCGGGCGCATGCCGGATGGCATTGCTCAACAGATTCGACAACGCCCGCTGCACCATCAGCCGATCGCCACTCACCGTGCCCCAGCCGCTGACCTTCAATGTGATCCCGCGGCTTTCCGCGCTGATATCGAACAACTCCGCTACCCGCCGCGCCTCGTCGTCCAGGGCCACCGGGTTGAGCTGCATCTTCACCAGGGGTTGCTCGACCTGCGCGAGAAACAGCATGTCGGTGATGATCCGGCTCAGGCGGGTCAGCTCCTCGATGCTGTCTTCCAGGGCCACCTTGTAATCCGCCGTCGGCCGCTCGCGGCTGAGGGTGACCTGGGCCCGGCCCATCAGGTTGCTGATCGGCGTGCGCAACTCGTGGGCGAGGTCGTCGGAAAACTGGGACAACTGCTGTACGCCGTTTTCCAGGCGATCGAGCATGACGTTGATGCTTCGCGCCAGGGTCTGCAGTTCCTGCGGCAGGCGGGTTTCCGGCAGGCGGTGGCCGAGGTCCTGGGCGGACACCTGCTCGGCGATACGGCGAAACCGGCGCAGGGGCGACAGGCCGCGCTGCACCAGCTTCCAGGCGCAGACGCCGATCAGCAGCAGCAACAGCGGCAGGGCGAACAGGGTGGAGCGCAGGTAGGCATGAAGCAGGTCGAGGTCTTCGCTGCGATTGAGGGTCAGCAGCACCTGCACCGCCGTGCCGTCCTGCAGACGCATGCTGTGGGTGGCGCTCAGCAGCGAGTTGTTGCGGCTGTCGGTCCACTCGCTGAAGGCCAGGCGCGGACCGATCGGCAGCGGCTCCTTCGGTGTCTCCAGTGCCGGGCCGAGGCTAAGCCGGGCCGGATGGCGGGCGCTGAGCTCGATCACACTGAGGCTCAGGTTGTCATGGCCCATCACCACATCCAGCAACGGGTGGGCACGGGCGCGCAGGTCGCTGACCCGCAGATCGACGTTCAGGCTGTGCTCGATCTGTTCCATCTTGCGTTCGAGATGGTCGCGGGCGCGCCGTTCCAGTTCGCGATCCAGGGCCATCACCGCCAGCGCCGCGAGCAACAGCACCAGCGCCGCGCCCATCAGGATCACGCTCAGGCCCAGGCGCAGCGACAGGCGCGCAGGCCTCACGGGCGGGCTTCCAGGACGTAGCCGACACCGCGCAGGGTATGGATCAGTTTGTCCTCGAACGGATCGTCGATCTTCGCCCGCAGGCGGCGGATCGACACCTCCACCACATTGGTGTCGCAGTCGAAATTCATGTCCCAGACCAGCGAAATGATCTGCGTGCGCGACAGCACCTCGCCGCTCTGGCGCATCAGCAGGTGCAGCAGGGCGAATTCCTTGGCGGTCAGGTCGATGCGCTGGCCGGCGCGCCAGGCACGGTGGCGGCCGGGGTCGAGCTCGAGGTCGGCGACTTTCAGCGTCGATGGTTGCAACGACTGCTCACTGCGTCGCAGGAGGCTGCGCACCCGTGCCAGCAGCTCGGGAAACTCGAAGGGCTTGAGCAGGTAGTCGTCGGCACCCAGGTCGAGGCCCTTGACCCGGTCGGACAGGCGGCCGTGGGCGGTCAGCATCATGATCCGCGTCGCCGACTGCGCGCGCAGGCGTTGCAGCACGGTCCAGCCGTCCAGCTGCGGCAGGTTGACGTCGAGAATGACCAGGTCGTAGGTCTGCTGCAGGGCCAGGTGCAGGCCGTCGGCGCCGTTGCGGGCGCAGTCGACCACGTAGCCGTTCTCGCTGAGGCCCTGCTGCAGGTAGTCGGCGGTACGGACCTCGTCCTCGATGACAAGTAGGCGCATGAAAGTCTCGAACTGAAGAAAAGCGGCGATTCTCGACCTTGAAGCAGCTTCAGGGTCAAGGGCGGGGGAAGGAATGGTATGACAGGGTGTTGCGAAGGAGGGGTAAGTTACAGATTTGTAATGTTTCAGCCATTTGGGGGTTAGGTGATCTTTCGGCCCGTATAGCGGGCTTGTTGTGGGAGCGAGCTTGCTGGCGAACGGCGGCGTAGCCGTCGTAAAACCTGAGTCCTGGGTTTGGAGGGCATAACGGGGACTCAGGTTTCGTGGCCGCTTCGCGCCCATTCGCGAGCAAGCTCGCTCCCACAAGGGTTGTGTTTGCCCCCTATTTTCTGGCCACCAGCACCGCCCGGCGTGGCGCCGGCAGGCCCTCGACGGTCCGGCTGTGATCCTGCGGATCGAGGAAATCGCTCAGCGACTGGTACTTCATCCACTCGGTGCTGCGCTGTTCCTCGACGCTGGTCAGGCTGACGTCGACGCAGCGCACCTCGCGGAACCCGGCACGGCGCAGCCAGCGCTCCAGCGCCGGCACCGACGGCAGGAACCACACGTTGCGCATCTGTGCGTAGCGGTCTTCCGGGACCAGCACCTGGTTCTCGTCGCCTTCGATCACCAGGGTCTCCAGCACCAGTTCGCCGCCCTTGAGCAAACAGTCCTTGAGCGCCAGCAGGTGCTCGATGGGCGAACGCCGGTGATAGAACACGCCCATGGAAAACACTGTGTCGAAGCCTTCCAGGGCCGGCGGCAGGTCTTCCAGGGCGAACGGCAGGTGCCAGGCCGGCAGGTCCGGCAGGTAGCGCTGGACCGCCTGGAACTGGCAGAAGAACAGCCAGTTGGGGTCGATGCCGATCACGCTGTCGGCGCCGGCGCCGAGCATGCGCCACTGGTAGTAGCCATTGCCGCAACCGACATCCAGCACGCGCTTGCCGCGCAGGTCCAGGTGCGGCGAGACCCGTGACCATTTCCAGTCCGAGCGCCATTCGGTGTCGACATGCACGCCGAACAGGTCGAACGGGCCCTTGCGCCACGGCGACAGGCCCATCAGCGCGGCGCGGGCCTGCTCGCGGGTGGCGTCGTCGCAGGCGAAGTCCAGGCGCAGGCCGTTGACCAGGTCGACGTCGCTGGGCGCCAGGTCAGGCAGGCCGTCCAGCGCGCTCTGCCAGCGTTCCAGGTCGCCATGACCCTTTTCCAGCTTGGTATCGAGTTGCGCCTGCAGGCCTTGCGACCAGGGGGCCAGGGGAGTGCCCGCCAGACGGCGGACGAGGGAAGACAGATCGATCATGGCAGGGCAATCAGAGAGGCGAAGTTCAGGCACTGGAACCACGGCACCACCTTGGAGAAACCGGCGGCCTCGAGGCGTGCGCGGTGTTCTTCGAGGCTGTCGGGTTTCATCACGTTTTCGATGGCGCTGCGTTTCTGGGCGATTTCCAGTTCGCTGTAGCCGTTGGCACGCTTGAAGGCGATATGCAGGTCGGTGAGCAGGGCGTGTTCATCTTCGTCGGCGAAGCGCAGTTTTTCCGAGAGGATCAGCGCACCACCGGGCACCAGGGCCTGGCGGATCCGCGCGAGCAGGGCCAGGCGCGCCGCCGGTTCGATGAACTGCAGGGTGAAGTTCATCGCCACCACCGAGGCCGGTTGCAGTTCAAGGGCGGTGATATCGGCTTCGATCACCTGCACCGGGAGCAGCTCCTGGTGCATGGCGTCCTGGGCCTTGAGGTACTCGGTGCAACGCTCGACCATGGCCGGCGAGTTGTCCACCGCCAGCACCCGGCAGCCTTCGCTGCGCACATGGCGGCGCAGGGCCTGGGTCACGGCGCCGAGGGAACTGCCGAGGTCGTAGAGCAGGGTATCCGGGCGGGCGAACTGCGCGGCGAGCACGCCGATGTTCTCGACGATGGTCGGGTAGCCGGGCACCGAGCGCTTGATCATGTCGGGGAAGACCCGCACGACATCTTCGTTGAAGGTGAAATCGGGAACCTGGGCCAGGGGAGTGGCGAACAGGCGATCGGGCTCTTTGCTCACGGCGTCATCACGGGGCAGTCGGACAGGGCGGGCATTTTAGCCAAGTTGCCCTGTCGATGCATGCCGCTTCGATCAGCGTACCTCGATGTCGCAGTCGAAGGTGCGCGCGGGTTTCTCTTCCGGGGCCCAGGGTTGCTGGTAGACCAGCAGCAGATGGCCGCTGCCGGGCTGGCTGGCACGCCAGCGCCAGGTGGACTGCCCGGCGCTGCCGACCATGCCGTCGCTGTCGGCGCTGCTGTAGACCTCGGGGCCGAGGGCGGTGAGCACGGCGGTGGCAGGGTTCTGCAGCAGCCAGCGGTAGCCGGTGCTGGGGTTGCTCGGCAGGCTCAGGGTCAGGGCCTGGCCGACAGCGAGGTGGACGGGGCACTGGCTCTGCGCTTCCAGCACCACCGGTTCGGTGCGGGTGGCGTCGTGGGAACAGGCGGCCAGCAGGCTGACGCCCAGCAGCAGGGCGGCACGGCGGATGGTCATGGGCACTCCGGGTCGCAGGGTGGGATGCGGCGGGAGCTTAAACCGGAACGGTGATGTGGTTCTAGCGGATTGCATATGTCTGTAGGAGCGGGCTTTGCCCGCGAAAGGACCGCGCAGCGGTCCCAGACAGCAGCGCCATCAGGGACCGTTTCACGGTCCTTTCGCGGGCAAAGCCCGCTCCTACAGGCCTTTCAAGCAGGTATCAAGGCTGGAACAACACCTTCGCCACATCCGCGAAGCGCTTGGCGAAATGCACCGTCAGCCCCTGCTTCAGGTAATCCGGCAATTCGAGGAAGTCACCGCGGTTCGCCTCCGGCAGGATCAGTTCGAAGATCTTCTGCCGGCGCGCCGCAATCACCTTCTCGCGCACCCCGCCAATCGGCAGGACATGCCCGGTCAGGGTCATTTCCCCGGTCATCGCCACGCCTTTCTTCGGCACCTGGTCGCGGGCCAGGGACAGCAGGGCGCTGGCCATGGTGATACCGGCGCTGGGGCCGTCCTTCGGCGTCGCGCCTTCCGGCACGTGCAGGTGGACGAAGGCTTCGTTGAAGAAGGTCGGGTCGCCGCCGAACTGCTTGAGGTGCGAGCTGACGTAGCTGTAGGCGATCTCCGCGGACTCCTTCATCACATCACCCAGTTGCCCGGTGAGCTTGAAGCCGCGATTGAGCGTATGGATGCGCGTCGCTTCGATCGGCAGGGTGGCACCGCCCATGCTGGTCCAGGCCAGGCCGGTGATCACGCCCTTGCCGGCCAGCACCTGCTCGCTGCGGAACACCGGCATGCCCAGCGCCGCTTCGAGGTCCTTGGGCCCGATCTTGATGGTGGCATCCGGCTCGTCGAGCAGGCGCACCACGGCCTTGCGCACCAGTTTGCCCAGCTGCTTCTCCAGCTGGCGCACCCCGGACTCGCGGGCATAGCCCTCGATCACCGTGCGCAAAGCGGCGTCGCTGATGCTCAGGCTGGTCTTGGCCACCCCGGCTTTGTGCAACTGCTTGGGCCACAGATGGCGCTTGGCGATGGCCAGCTTTTCCTCGGTGATGTAGCCGGACAGGCGGATCACTTCCATACGGTCGAGCAGCGGCCCGGGAATCGAGTCGAGGGTGTTGGCGGTGCACACGAAGAGCACCTTGGACAGGTCCAGGCGCAGGTCGAGGTAATGGTCGAGGAAGTCGACGTTCTGCTCCGGATCCAGGGTCTCCAGCAGCGCCGAGGCGGGGTCGCCCTGGTAGCTCTGGCCCATCTTGTCGATCTCGTCGAGCATGATCACCGGGTTCATCACCTCGACATCCTTCAGCGCCTGCACCAGCTTGCCCGGCTGGGCGCCGATGTAGGTGCGGCGATGGCCCTTGATCTCGGCCTCGTCGCGCATGCCGCCGACGCTGAAGCGATAGAACGGCCGCCCCAGCGACTCGGCGATGGATTTGCCGATGCTGGTCTTGCCCACCCCGGGCGGTCCTACCAAAAGGACGATGGAACCGCTGATCTCGCCCTTGTAGGCGCCGACCGCGAGGAATTCGAGGATACGGTCCTTGACGTCTTCCAGCCCGGAATGGTGCTGGTCGAGGACCTTGCGTGCGTGCTGCAGGCTGAGCTTGTCGCTGCCGTACACGCCCCAGGGCAGGGCGCTGGCCCATTCCAGGTAGTTGCGGGTGACGGCGTATTCCGGCGAACCGGTCTCGAGGATCGCCAGCTTGCCCATTTCCTCGTCGATGCGTTTCTGCGCGGCGGCCGGCAGGGTCTTGCCCTCCAGGCGCTGCTTGAACTGTTCGAGGTCGGCGCTGCGGTCGTCCTTGGTCAGGCCCAGCTCCTGCTGGATGACCTTGAGCTGTTCCTTGAGGAAGAACTCGCGCTGGTGCTCGCCGATCTGCCGGTTGACCTCGGCGGAAATCTCGTTCTGCAGGCGCGCCACCTCGACTTCCTTGCGCAGCATCGGCAGGACTTTTTCCATGCGCTTGAGCATCGGCACGCAGTCCAGCACTTCCTGCAGCTGGTTGCCGGTGGCCGAGGTCAGCGCCGCGGCGAAGTCGGTGAGCGGCGACGGATCGTTGGGACTGAAGCGGTTGAGGTAGTTCTTCAGTTCTTCGCTGTACAGCGGGTTGAGCGGCAGCAGTTCCTTGATCGCGTTGATCAGGGCCATGCCGTAGGCCTTCACCTCGTCGGTGGGCTCGGCAGGCTGGTGCGGGTATTCGACTTCCACCAGGTACGGCGGGCGGTGGTGCTTGAGCCAGGTACGGATGCGCACCCGGGTCAGGCCCTGGGCGACGAACTGCAGCTTGCCGTTCTCGCGGCTGGCGTGGTGCACCTTGACCAGGGTGCCGTACAGCGGCAGGGCCGAGGTGTCGAAATGGCGATGGTCCTGCGCCGGCTCGTCCATGAAGAACAGGGCCAGGGTGTGGTGGTCGGTCTTGGCCACCAGGTCGAGGGTTTCCGCCCAGGGTTCTTCGTTGACGATCACCGGCAGCACCTGCGCCGGGAAGAACGGGCGGTTGTGGATCGGGATCACGTAGACCTTGTCCGGCAACTGCTGACCCGGCAGGGCCAGGTGGCGGCCGGTGGGGTCGGCATCGTCGAGATGCTCGACTTGCGCGTAGTCGTCGGGATGTTCCGGGAGATCCTGCTGGTCGCTCATGGGGCACCTGCGTAAATGACTATGGTGCTTAGATGGGGCGGTAGGAGGGTGGTTTCAATGCTTGACGGCTTTTGTCGGGTAGCCCTGTACGAAAACCGCGTTGATCCAGCGTAGTGCAAGGTCGCGGTGGATGATTGCCAAATGCTACTGTGGCCAACTCACCTGCACAGGAAGTCACCCATGCCTACGGCATTGAAACGTATCGATCACGAATTGCACGATTTCAGCAAGAACCCGCCGGAGAACTGCAGCGCCGGGCCGGTTGGCGACGACCTGTTCCACTGGCAGGCGACGATCATCGGGCCGCGTTATTCGCCGTACGAGGGGGGCGTGTTTTTCCTCGATGTGCAGTTTCCCGAGGACTACCCGTTCAAGGCGCCGACGGTGAAGTTCTTCACCCGGATCTATCACCCGAACATCGGTGAGGACGGCGAGATCGGCCTGGATATCCTGGGTGAGAACTGGTCGCCGGCGCTTACCTTGGCCAAGGTGTTGCTGAGCGTCACCTCGTTGTTGTCCGAGCCGGAGGGGCGGGAGGCGTTGCGGCCGCAGATCGGGACGGAATTCCAGCGCACCCGGGCGGAGTTCGAGAAGCGGGCGCGGGAGTGGACCGAGCGATACGCCAAGTAGGTTTCGGGACCGCTTTGCGGTCCTTCGCGGGCAAGCCACGCTCCTACGGGCCAAGGGGCCGCAAAGCGGCCCCCGGCTTACCTCAATTCGCCAGCTTGTAGGCGATGATGTAGTCGCCCATCTTGGTCCCCAGCGAGCCATGTCCCCCCGCGGTGACCAGCACGTACTGCTTGCCATCCTTGCCGGTGTAGGTCATCGGCGTCGCCTGGCCGCCGGCCGGCAGGCGCGATTTCCACAGTTCCTTGCCGGTGTTGACGTCATACGCGCGCAGGTACTGGTCCAGGGTGCCGCTGAGGAAGCCCAGGCCGCTGGCGGTGACGATCGAGCCACCCATGCTCGGCACGCCGATCGGCAGGCCGATGGGGATCGGCGAGCTGTCGCGGCTGGTGCCGTTCTTGTGTTTCCACACCACCTTGTTGCTCAGCAGGTCGATCCCGGCGACATAGCCCCAGGCCGGGGCCTGGCACGGTACGCCCAGCGGCGACATGAACGGGTGCATGATCACCGCGTACGGCGCGCCGGCATTCGGTTGCACGCCGCTGGTTTCGCTCTCGCGCTTGCTGCCTTCGGCCACGTCGGCCCGCGGCACCATCTTCGAGACGAAGGCCATGTAGTTGGGGCTGGTGAACAGCAGCTGGCGCACCGGGTCCACCGACACGCTGCCCCAGTTGAACACCCCGACGTTACCCGGATAGACCAGCGAACCCTGCACCGACGGCGGGGTGTACTGGCCTTCGTAGCGCAGCTGGCGGAACTGGATGCGGCAGAGCATCTGGTCGAACGGACTGGCGCCCCACATGGCCTGTTCGCTGAGGTCCGGGCCGAGCAGGTTGAGGTCGGAGCGGGCCTGGGTCGGCGCGGTATGGTCGCCTTCCACCGCGCCCTGTGGCGCCGGCACTTCGCGGATCGGCACGATGGCGCTGCCGTCGCGACGGTCGAGGACATACAGGCTGCCCTGCTTGGTCGGCGCGATCAGCGCCGGCTTGATGCCATCGGCGGTGCGCAGGTCGAGCAGGGTCGGCTGGCTGCCGACGTCCATGTCCCACAGGTCGTGGTGGGTGAACTGGTAGTTCCAGCGCACCTTGCCGCTGGCCAGGTCCAGGGCGACGATGCCGGCGCTGAACTTCTCCGCGCCCGGGGTGCGGTCGGCGCCCCACTGGTCCGGGGTCTGGTTGCCCAGGGGCAGGTAGACCATGCCGAGTTTCTCGTCGACGCTGGCCAGCGACCACATGTTCGCCGAGTTGCGGCTGTAGGTCTGGCCGGGCGCCAGCGGCTTGGTGTCGTCCGGTCGGTTGCTGTCCCAGTTCCACACCAGGCGGCCGTCGTGGACGTCATAGGCGCGGATCACGCCGGACGGTTCGTTGGTCGATTCGTTGTCGGTGACATGGCCGCCGATGATCACCAGGCTGCGGGTGATCGCCGCCGGCGAGGTGGAGTAGTAGCCACCGGCGGTGAACGGGCCGATGCCCTGGGTCAGGTCGATGGTGCCCTGGTTGGCGAAGCCTTCGCAGACCTTGCCGTTGTCGGCGTTGAGCACGATCAGGCGGGCATCGGCGGTAGGCAGGTAGAGACGCCGCGGGCAGCTGCGGGCCACGGCCTGGCCGGCTTCGGAGATCTTCGGCGCCGGGCTGCCGTCGGTATTGAGGTAGTTGTTCTCGTCGTAGTACGAGACACCGCGGCAGGTCATGTGGGCGAAGCCCTTGAAGCTGCCGACCGGGCTCTTGATCTGCGGGTCGAAGCGCCAGATTTCCGCACCGGTGTCCGGGTCCAGGGCCAGCACCCGGCTGTGCGCGGTGCAGGCGTAGAGCATGCCGTTGACTTTCAGCGGGGTGTTCTGGTTGGTCAGCTCCACCGGGTCGTCGGCGCTGGGCAGGTCGCCGGTGCGGATGCGCCAGGCTTCTTCGAGCTGGTAGATGTTGGTCGGGGTGATCTGCCGCAGCGGCGAATAGCGGTCGCCGAACTCGGTGCGGCCGTAGGCCTGCCAGTCGCCGTCGGGCATGTCCGGGGCGGTGTTGAACAGGGTCGTGGTGTCCCGGCCCAGCTCGCCCTTGATCTCGCCCGGATGGGTGAACTGGCTGCCGATGGCGCTGGCGCCGGACGCCACCACGGCAACGCCGAGGATCGCCAGGTTGACTCGCGCCGGCTGGCCGGCCAGGCCGCGCAGCGGGCGCCGGGCCCAGGGCAGCAGGAGGACCACGCCGAGGGCGAACCACAGCGACAGGCGCGGCACCAGTTGCCACCAATCCAGGCCCACTTCCCACAGCGCCCAGGCCGTGCTGCCGAGCAGGACCAGGCCGTACAGGCCCAGCGCATGTTTGCGCAGTGCCAGCAACAGCACACCGGACACGGCGAAACCGAAGCCTGCGATCAGGTAATACAGCGAGCCCCCCAGGTTCATCAGCTTGATGCCCCCGGCCACCAGGGCCATGCCCATCAGCAACAGCAGGACACCGAGCAGTCTCGGTAGCCAGCGGGTTCCTTCAGTGCGCATTGAATGTTCTCCATCAGGTTGAAAGCGTCAGGCCCGCGGGCCGGTTAAAAGTGGCTCTGGATCTTCAGGCCGCCGACCAGTGCGTCATCGACCCGGCCGACCCCGCCCGGATGGCGGATGTACTGCAGGTTCGGGCGCAGGGTGAGCCAGTCGGCCAGGTGGATGCCGTAGTACAGCTCGGCGCTGTACTCGGTGTCCTGGACCGGCAGGTAGGCGGGATCGTCGAAATCGCTGACACCGGCGGCGCGGTTGTGCGCTTCGGCGTTCTTGCGGTAGGCGGGATTGACGTGCACGCGGGCCAGGGCGAAACCGATATCGTCCTTGGCGCGAGCGTCGAACGGCCCCCTGTACACCACCCCTGCCTGAACATAGTTGTCGATGACATTGGTCTTCTTGTCGTGCAGCGTGGCATTGGCGAACACGCTCAGGCCACGGGAATGATCGCTGGCCAACGACGTCACCTGCTGCTGTGCCCCCAGCCAGAAACCGTGCTTGCCCGAACGGCTGCGGTAGTTCTGGCCGCTCAGTGCGGCGGACTGGTCGTTGTCGTCGCGGTAAACATCCTTGGTATTGGCATTACTGTAGTAGTAGCCCGCCCGATATTCCCCTTTCAGGCCTCTGATCTCCGGGCTCCACACCAGTTCAAGTGGAAACATCGCGCCTTGCGTGCCGCTGCCGCTGAGCTTGAAGCCGTTGTGCCGCTCGAGGTTCGACGGATTCTGCTCGAAGGCGCCGACCTGGGCGTACAGCTCGGGGCTCAGGTTGTAGCGCAGGCGCGCGGCCCACTGGCTGACCGGCCAGTTGTACCAGCTGTCGCCGACCCAGTTGCCGACCTGCGAGCCGCAGAAGGCCAGGTTCTGGAAGTCGCAGGGGAAGCTGTTGAAGTCCTCGCCTTCACCGAAGCGCCCGACCTTGAGGTCCAGCGCGCCGTCGAAATACCTCTGCTTGAGCCACATCTGCGTCAACCGCCAGGTCTGGCCGCGGCCCCAGACCTCCTGGGCCGAGGTGAAGCCGCCGACCCGCGGGTCGTTGATGTGGTCGTTGCTGATGTTGTTGCCATGGCGCTCGGTGACGGTGAGCTGGAACTCGCTGGCGTCCCAGCCGAGGATCTTCTCCAGGTCCAGATGGCTGCCGAAGGCGAACTGGTCGCTGTAGCGCGCAGTGCGGTCGTGATCATGCCCGCCGTGCAGGTTGCTGCCCATTTCGCCGGTGTAGTCGAGGTTGAAGGTGTAGCCGCGTTCGGCCAGTTCGCTGCGGCTGCCGTTCCAGTCGCCGAGCATCCACGGCGAGTCGGATTCGAACGGTGCCGCGCCGTGGGCGGCGGCAGTGAAGGCGCACAGCAGCGGCGCGGTGAAAGGGCGAAGGGCAGGGAAACGGGGCATGAGATAGCGCTATCTTTTGAAAGTATGAAAAAACGGCAAATGTCCCGGCGCGGGGGATCTCGCCAGGATGGGTTGGGTGGTTTGGGTAAGTGAAGCGTTTCAGCTTGTGGCGCGGAGGATACAGGGGGATGGCGGGGAGGGGAAGGTTGGGTGTGGTGAGGGTGTGTTGTCGGTTCGGTAACAATCGGTGCTCTTGAGGGCCTCATCGCGGGCAACGCCCGCTCCCCCAGGGACCGCATGCACCGCCGGACATTGTGGGAGCGGGCCGGGCGGCGTTCCGATTGCCCGCGATGGGTTCACCCGGATCAGAAGGTCGTGCGCAACCCGACCTCCACACTGCGCCCCGGCGCCGGGGTGATATCGCGCAGGATCGAACTGGCATAGCGCACGGTCTGGTCGGTCAGGTTCTCGCCGCGCACGAACGCCAGCCAGTCGCTCTCACCCACATTGAAGCGATAGCCAACGCTGGCCCCCAGGGTGGTGTAGCCATCAGTGCTGGTCTCGTTCGCCGGCTTGCGATGCTGCGATGCGGCGTGCTGCACGTCGATCCGTGCCTGCCAGCGGTCCAGGTTCCACAGCAGCCCGCTGTTCAGGCGCAGCGGGGCGATGCGTGGCAGGTCCTCGCCGCTGTCGAGGTTCTTCGCCCGGGTATAGTCGCCGGACAGTTCCAGGGCGAAGCTGCCATAGCGGTTTTCCAGCAGTTGCCAGCGGTCCTGGGCCTCGATGCCGTAGAAGCGCGCGCGCACCCCGCGGTACAGATACTCCGGTACGCCTTCGGCCGCATGCTCGTGATCGTGGTCATGCGCCTCGTCGTCATGGTCATGGTCGTGACCTTCGCGTACCTCGCCGCTGGCCAGCAGCCCGATGTAGTTGCGGAAGTGGCTGTAGAACACGCCGACGCTGCCCTTGTGGGTGCCGTTGTCGAAGCGCAGGGCCAGGTCGCTGGCGATGGCCTTTTCCTTGGCCAGGTTCGGGTCGCCGACTTCATAGCTGCCGGTGGCTACATGGGCGCCGTTGGCATACAGCTCGTAGAAGGTTGGCGCACGCTCGGTATAGCCGAGGCTGGCGGCCAGGGACCAGACCGGGGTCAGCTGATACAGCGCACCGGACGACAGGCTGGCGGCGGTGAAGCTGCTGGCGCGGTCGGCGTCGGCGAAGCGTTCGCTGCCCTGGCTGTCCGGGTCGACCCGGGTGTGCTCCAGGCGTCCGCCCAGGCTCAGGTTCAGGCGCTCGCTGGCTTGCCACTGCTCCAGCAGAAACAGGGCGAGGCTGTCGGTATCGGTCTGCGGTACGAAGGCTTCCTCGCCGAGGGCGGAGAATTCGTTGCGGCTGACCTGGGCGCCGATCACCCCTTCCAGCGGACCCAGCGGCTGGTGCCGGGCTTCGACGCGGGCTTCGTAGCCTTTGTTCTTGAAGGTGGTGTGGACTTCGCCTTGTTCCAGTTCGCGGTGCTCGTAGTCGGTGTAGCCAAGGTCGATCTTCAGCGAACTGAACGGCCCCTGCAGATCGCGGATCTCCGAGGCGAAGCCGTAGTGATCCTGCTCCATCGCCAGGCGCACGCCGGGTTCGGCCACGGAGCCGTAGTTGGCGTCGTAGCGGCTGTAGGAAACCCCCGTGTAGCCATGCTCCCAGGTGTAGGAGCCGCCAACGGCGCCGCCGTCCTGGCGCCCGTCGCTGTTCTCCAGGCGATGGCGGCGGCCGGGTGCGTCGGCATCGCGGACCTTCGCGCTCTGCGCGTAACCGGGAATGCGCAGGTCGTTGAACTGGCGGCTGTTGGCATCCAGATGCAGGGCGAAGGTGCCGTCGCCGGCCTCCAGCTTGCCGGCGCTGCTGCGGGTGGTGTCGGCACCGCCGTAGCGCAGCTCGCCGGCGCCATGGATGCCTTCGATGGCGGCAGTCGGGATGCGGTTGTCGAAGGTGTTGACCACGCCGCCGATGGCACTGCCGCCATAGAGCAGGGCGGCGGGGCCGCGGACGATTTCCACGCGCTCGACATTCACCGGATCCAGCGGTACGGCGTGGTCGTAGGACAGCGACGAAGCGTCCAGGGCGCCGACACCATTGCGCAGCAGACGGATGCGGTCGCCGTCCAGGCCGCGAATGATCGGCCGGCTGGCACCCGGGCCGAACCAGGTGGACGACACCCCGGGCTCACCGTTGAGGGTCTCGCCGAGGCTGCCTTTCTGCTCCAGCAGCAGCCGGTCGCCTTCGAGCACGCTGCTCGGGGTCGCCAATTGCGCGTTGCCCAGCGGGTTGGCGGTGATCACCTGGGGTTGCAGTTCCAGCGCCTGACTGGACGTCGAAGCGAGCCAGAGGGCGACGGCAAGGGGGGAAAGGGGGAGGGGCAGGTAACGCATGCAGGGTCCTTGGCAGAGGTCATGAATGGTTACACTATAACATTTCAATTGAATCAGAATGCAATCCTCCTCCGGCGCAGGCCGCCGACTAGACTGCTGACAGCATCTGGCCACTGGGCTAAGGTGCGCACCTTCGTTTGGCTGGAGACAGGCATGAGTGCCGCTGACAAGAACCCGCTGCATGGCGTGACCCTGGAACAGATCGTCACCGCGCTGGTGGCTCACTACCAATGGGACGGACTGGCGCAACGCATCGATATCCGCTGCTTCAAGAGCGATCCGAGCATCAAGTCGAGCCTGACCTTCCTGCGCAAGACGCCCTGGGCCCGGGAGAAGGTCGAGAGCCTGTACCTGAAGATGCTGCGTGACCTCAAACGCGGGCAGTAAGGCGATGACCCCGCGCAGCCTGACCGGCGCGGCGGCGGTGCTCGGCTGGTTCGCCCTGGCGGTGCAGATGTACCTGATTCTCCTGGCGCGCTGGCAGGACCAGGCCAGCCTGCTGGGCGGGCTGGTGAATTTCTTCGGTTTCTTCACCGTATTGAGCAATGTGCTGGTGGCCACGGTACTGACGCAGGCGGCCTTCGGTCGCGCCGCGTCGGCGTGGCGCTTGTGGCTGCTGCCGTGGGTCGCTTCCGGGGTGCTGGTAAGCATTCTGTTCGTGGCGATCGCCTACAGCCTGCTGCTCCGTCATCTCTGGCAACCCCAGGGCTGGCAATGGCTGGCGGACGCTCTGTTGCACGACGTGATGCCGGCGCTGTTCGCGCTCTACTGGTGGCGGCGGGTGGCGAAGGGAACGTTGCGGCTCAGGCACCTGCTGGCCTGGGTCCTGTATCCGCTGGGCTATTTCGGCTATGCGCTGCTGCGTGGCCACTGGGTCGGTTTCTACCCGTACCCGTTCATCGATGTGCCGACGCTGGGCTATGCGCGAGTGCTGGGCAATGCCCTGGTGATGCTGCTGGCGTTCATGCTGCTGGGCCTGGGCATCATCGGCCTCGATCGCTGGCAGGGCAGGCGCGTGGCGCGCCTGCCATAAGTCCCTGAGTCAGTCGTCGTCGTTCGGGTCGAGACGCCAGTAGGCAGCGGCCTTGATGCGATCGTCGGCGATGCCCTTGTGTTCCAGCAGCAGCGCCTTGGCCTTGCGGGTCAGGGCTTTTTCCAGCGCGACCCAGGCGTACAGATCGCCGGAGGGCAGGCTGAGGTCGGCCAGCACCTGCAGCAGGTCGTCGCGCTGGCGCTCGATCCAGATCACCTCGACATCGGCCTTGCTCGGCAGCGGCTGGCGCTCCTGTTCGTCCTCGATCTCGATCAGCGCCAGAACCTTGCGCCCGGCCGGCAGTTCCTCCAGACGCCGACCGATGGCCGGGATCGCGGTTTCGTCACCCACCAGCAGGTAGCTGTCGAAAATGTCCGGTACCACCAGCGAGCCGCGCGGCCCGGCGATGTTCAGCCGCTGGCCGGGTTCGGCCTGGGCCGCCCAGGTCGAGGCGGGGCCGTCGCCGTGGAGGACGAAGTCCAGGTCCAGTTCGTTGTTGACCAGGTCGATGCGCCGCGGGGTGTATTCGCGCATCGTCGGCTTGATGCCGTCGCGAGGCAGGTCGAGGGCGTCCATGGCCGCCTGTTCCTCGGCGTTGTTGGCGAACAGCAGTTTGACGTGGTCGTCGCTGCCGAGGCTGATGAAGCCTTGCAACTGCACGCCGCCGAGGGTGATGCGGCGCATGCGTGGGGTCAGCTCGGTCACCCGCAGCACGGTCAGCTGGCGGTGACGGATTTCGTGCATGACGCGGTGGATGGTGGTTTCGCTGGCTGTCATTCGGAGGGCTCCTGGGAAGGTTGATGTGCCGGGCCGGCAACGATGGCCTTGGCGGTGTCGTTGAGCAGTTTGCGCACCCGCTCGATTTCCTGTGGGTTCCAGCGCCCGCTGTGCATCTGCAGGGCGTGACGCAGGTTGTGCACGGCTTCGTGGATCTCCGGCGGACGGTCGTGACCGCGCAGCGAGCGCTTGCTCACTTCGATGCGGGTGCGTACGCCGTCGAGGGCCACCGCCTGTTCCTTGAGCGACGCGCGACCGGCGTCGGTGGCCTGGTAGCGCTTCTTGCTGCCGTGGGTTTCGCCGCTGATCAGTTCGCTTTCTTCGAGAAAGGTCAGGGTCGGGTAGATGACCCCGGGGCTGGGGCTGTAGCTGCCGTCGAACAGGGTTTCGATCTGGCGGATCAGGTCGTAGCCGTGGCACGGCTGTTCGGCCAGCATCGACAGCAGCAGCAGTTTCAGGTCGCCGGGGGCGAATACCCGGGGGCCGCGGTCGCCGCGTTCGCGACGGCGTTCGAAGCCCTCGGTGTCTCGGTGGCCATGGTGGCCGTGGTGGTGATCGCGCATGGGGTGTCTCCTTGGTTGCGTGCGATATGTCTTAAGATATTACTCAAGATATATCTTATTGCAACCCCGACCCCCAACGATCTCTCCCGTAGGAGCGCGGCTCGCCCGCGAAAGGACCGCAGAGCGGTCCCTCAGTCCGACCAGTTTCTGATTGGCTATGGGACCGCTCTGCGGTCCTTTCGCGGGCGAGCCGCGCTCCTACGGGGAGGTGCCAGCAGCGGGTTCAGTGCGCCTGGGTCACGCTCGACCCCGGCTCCGCCATCAGCGGCACCGCGCATTGGGTGTTGCCACCCGGCTTGAGATACGGCAGCAGGATCGGCGCCATGCCCTTGAGCACCTGCACCGGCAGCGCCGAGGTGAATTTGAACGACTCCGCCGCGCGCCCCGGGACGAAGGCGGTGAGGGTGCCGAAGTGGTTGTCGCCCAGGAAGAACACGAAGGTCGCGGTGCGGTTCAGCGAGCGCGAGCCGATCAGCCGGCCACCGGCACCGAAACTTTCGATACGGTTGTCACCGGTCCCGGTCTTGCCGCCCATGGTCAGCACCGTGCCATCGTCGAGCTTGAAGGTACCGGCCACGCGCCGCGCGGTACCGGCATCCACCACTTGCGACAGGGCGCCGCGCAGGGCCCGGGCGACTTCCACCGAGAGCACCCGCTCGCCACGGTCCGGATCACCGGCCAGGCTCACTTCATAAGGCGTGCCGGCTGCGAAGTGCAGGGTGTCGATACGCAGCACCGGCAGGCGCACGCCGTCGTTCTGGATGATCCCGATCAGCTCGGCGAGGGCCGCCGGACGGTCGCCGGAGCTGCCGATGGCGGTGGCCAGCGACGGCACCAGGTGATCGAAGGGATAGCCGACGCGCTTCCAGCGCTGGTGGATATCGAGGAAGGCCTCGACCTCGACCAGGGTGCGAATCCGGCTGTCGCGGGCGCCCTGGTGCTTGCTCTTGAACAGCCAGCCATACACCTCCTGGCGCTCGAAATGACTGGCCAGCACCGCTTCCTGGAAGCTCGCGCTGGGGTGCTTGAGCAGGTAGCCGAGCAGCCACAGGTCCAGCGGGTGGGCCTTGGCGATGAAGCCCTGGTCGGGCAGGTCGTATTTGCCCGGGCCATAGGCGTAGTACAGGGTGTCCAGGCGCTCTTCGCTGAGCGGGTCCTTCTTGCCGCTGACAGGCTTGCTCACCAGGCCCTCTTTTTTCATGTGGGCCCGCACGAAGGCGTTGAAGGTGGCCTGGTCGGCCTCGGGGAACAGGTAGCGATGCACCGCCGCCAGGCGGATCGGCGTGACGCGCATGCCGTCGAGGAAGGTGTCGAGGCGTTCCTGGGAGGTCTTGCGCTGATACTTCTTCCAGAACCGGCGCAGGTAGTCGGTGCCTTCGCGATCGGCGAAGCGTGCCAGGTATTCCTGACGGCGCGGCTCGGCATCGTCGCGCAGCAGCGCCGCGCTGTTGCCTGGCGCCTGGTAGGTGCTGTAGCGCACCAGGTCGCGCATCAGGCGGATGAAGGGCAGGTTGATCGACTCGCGCAGGGAGTCCTTGAGCGTCGGGATGCGGCCGTTGTCTTCCTTGCGGAAGTTGTTGAACACATGCAGGCCGCCGCCGGTGAAGAAGGCTTCGCCGGGGCTGGCGGAATACTTGCGCTCCAGCGCCGCGTCGAGCATGGCGTTGATATCGCGGTCCTTGTTCTGGATCAGCCAGTCGATGGACCAGCGGGTGATGAAATCGAGTTCGGCCACCTCGACCTTCTTCAGCTCAGGCACCGTCATCTTGCCGTAGCGGTCATGCAGCTCGGAGATGATTTCCAGGTAGCTGGTCAGCACCCGCAGCTTGGCGGTGGAGCCCAGTTCCAGCTTGCTGCCTTCGTTGATGTCGAACGGCTGGTCGGTGCTGTCGGTCTGCACCCGTACCCGCGAGCCGTCGGCGGTACGTTCCATCAGGGTGAAGCTGTAGCGCACCTGCGTGGTGCTGGTGGGGGTCAGCAGGCGTTCGCCGAACAGGCCCATCTTGGCGGCGAACTCAGGGTTGGCGAGGTTCTTCAGGTACTCGCTGATCTGGTTCTGCAGGCCCGACTGCAAGGTGCTGGTGGCTGACAGGTCGAGACGGTCGAGGTCGTACAGCGGCCGCGCGAGCATGTTCGACAGGCGGCTGCGGGCAACGCTGATGCCCTTGTTGGTGACGATCGGCACGATGGTCGGCTGCGCCACCCAGTCGCGGTAGATCGCCTTGCTGGCCAGGGCGGCGTCGGCCAGCGGCTGGTCGATGATGGCGTTGGCGGCGAGCAGGCGGATATGGCTGTCGGTCAGGGTCGCCAACTCGTTGCGCCCCTTGGCCAGGAAATGCGAGGGGCGCCGCTGGGCGATCATCAGCGAGAGTACCTGGCGCAGGGCCAGGCCGCGTGCGGCGAGGCTCTGCGCATCGCTGGCGTTCGATGCCAAGAGGCGGTTGACCTCGGCGAAATCGGCGCCGTACCAGACGCGCAGGCCTTCGGCCATGCCGTGTACTTCGCCATGCCCGGGGACCGCCGACAGCGGCACGCTGTTGAGGTAGTCGCGGACGATGCGCTGGCGCGCGTCGAGGGTCTGCGGGCCGTCCTGATAGGCGCGCACGCTGGCGGAAATCATCTGGCGGATCTTCTCCGCGCCGGACACGGTCAGACCGTCAGGCGAGTGGCGGTACTTTTCCAGCTGGGTCGCCAGGGTGCTGCCACCGGCGGACTGGCCGGGCAGGGCCAGGTACTTGGCGACCTGGGTGTAGGCGGCCTTGGCGAACCGTGGCCAGTCCACCGCCGGGTTGGCGTTGGGGTCGTTGGGGTCGAGCAGGTCGCGGTTCTCGATGAACAGCAGGCTGTGCACGATCACCGGCGGAATCGAGGTGAAGTCCGGATACAGGTGTTGCGGATACTGGTACTGGTAGAGCACATCGCCCTTGCAGTCGGTGATGCTCAGGCCGCTCTGGATCTTCTCGGTATAGGGTACGAAAAAGCCGTGATCGACGTAGTTCATCAGTGCAGGCGAGAAGCGCGTCTGCTGGACTATCACGTAGTCCCGCTTCAGCAGACGTGGAATGAATTCTCCCAGCGAGCTGTAGCCCAGGCGCTTGTCGAACGGCCCTTCGCCGGGATAGACCATGGCGTCGGTCGGGCCCTTGTCCAGGGAGTAGGTGAGGGTCCTGGCGAACTTGCTGAATTCGCGGGACTGCACGGCCGAGGTCTGCATCTCCTTGCTCGCGGCATAGGCGATCAGGGCCAGGGTGGCGAGCACGATCAGCAGGATCAGCCACCACAGGTAGCGCAGCGGGGAACGGCGGCGGGGCGATGACGGCGACGGTTGTTCCGTTGGCTCAGGGGCCAGATTTTTGTCGTGATCCGAGTGCCACTGTGCGCCCATAGTCTTAAGCCTGATTTCGTTATTTCTCTTGCATTGTCTGAAGCTTAGACGCTGGCCGGGCATGGTGAAAAAATTGTTGAGACCTGCCAGCTATTTCATAAAACCATGTGCGAAAAGCACTCATTTGCCCGTTTTTTTCTGTCCGCCCCGTTTTACCGCCTACGCCACGCCAGCCGTGGTTTTCTGGGAAATGCCACTCCGTAAAGGGCATTTCTGCCGAGACTTATCGCCAAATATCACTGCTTTTATAGTGGAAAGCCCTGCTTATGCCTCCCTATACTGCACGCCCTTCGCTCTGCTGGCACCTTGACTGCCCGCGGACGGTTTCACCCACAAGGTCGAAGCCGGCGAGGCGCCGCGTCCTGCCTATCGGCGATGCGCGCGTCTGCACGATTGCTCATATCCAATAACAAGATGAGGTTGTATCTCATGCCAGTCGGCAATCCCTCCACTCACGACGGGACCGTTCAGGGCGGCCCGCTGAAACGTGAACTCGGCGAACGGCACATTCGTCTCATGGCCCTTGGTGCCTGTATCGGCGTCGGTCTGTTCCTCGGTTCGGCCAAGGCCATCGAAATGGCCGGTCCGGCCATCATGCTCTCCTACATCATTGGCGGCCTGGCGATCCTGGTGATCATGCGCGCCCTTGGCGAAATGGCCGTGCACAACCCGGTGGCCGGTTCCTTCAGCCGCTATGCCCAGGACTACCTCGGCCCGCTGGCGGGCTTCCTCACCGGCTGGAACTACTGGTTCCTGTGGCTGGTGACCTGTGTCGCCGAGATCACCGCGGTGGCCATCTACATGGGTATCTGGTTCCCCGACGTACCGCGCTGGATCTGGGCCCTGGCCGCCCTGGGCAGCATGGGCGCGGTCAACCTGATCGCGGTCAAGGCCTTCGGTGAATTCGAGTTCTGGTTCGCCCTGATCAAGATCGTCACCATCATTGCCATGGTCATCGGCGGCGTTGGCGTGATCGCCTTCGGCTTCGGCAACGACGGGGTCGCGGTGGGGATTTCCAACCTGTGGAGCAACGGCGGCTTCATGCCCAATGGCGTGACCGGTGTGCTGATGTCGCTGCAGATGGTGATGTTCGCCTACCTCGGCGTGGAGATGATCGGCCTCACCGCCGGTGAAGCGCGCAACCCGCAGAAGACCATCCCGCACGCCATCGGCTCGGTGTTCTGGCGCATTCTGCTGTTCTATGTCGGTGCGCTGTTCGTGATCCTCTCGATCTATCCGTGGAACGGCATCGGCAGCGCTGGCAGCCCGTTCGTCATGACCTTCGAACGCCTGGGCATCAAGACCGCCGCCGGCATCATCAACTTCGTGGTCATCACCGCCGCGCTGTCGTCGTGCAACGGCGGCATCTTCAGCACCGGGCGCATGCTCTACAGCCTGGCGCAGAACCGCCAGGCCCCGGCAGTGTTCGCGCGTACCGCGAGCAACGGCGTACCGCGCAATGCCCTGCTGCTGTCGATCGGTGCGTTGCTGCTGGGCGTGCTGGCCAACTACCTGGTGCCGGAGAAAGTGTTCGTCTGGGTGACGTCGATCGCCACCTTCGGCGCGATCTGGACCTGGGCCATGATCCTGCTGGCGCAACTGAAGTTCCGCGCCGGTCTGAGCACTGCCGAGCGCGACCGCCTGCAGTTCCGCATGTGGCTGTGGCCGCTGAGCTCGTACCTGGCGCTGGCTTTCCTGATCCTGGTGGTGGGTTTGATGGCGTACTTCGAGGACACCCGCGTGGCCCTGTATGTCGGTCCGGCGTTCCTGGTGCTGCTGACGGCCCTGTACTACGGGTTGAAGCTGGCGCCGAAAGGGGACGAGGCTGGAGTGGTACGAACCGCGTCCTGACCTCGCGACTCACCGACTTGTAGGAGCTGGCTTGCCTGCGAAAGGACCGCATAGCGGTCCCAGATTTCATTGCGCTCTGGGACCGCTATGCGGTCCTTTCGCAGGCAAGCCAGCTCCTACAAGGATTTGGGTAGCTCTACACGGTCTGTACCGCCACCACCCGATTCAACCGCCTGTTCCAGTCCAGCCAAACCGCCAGCCCCATCATCAGGCCCATCCCCGCCAGTGCCGTCAGCACCTGTACGGCCCAGTGATCGTCGCTCAGCGCATTGGCCATGTCCGCCAGCGGCGCCAGCAGCACCCCGAAGCAGAACACCTCCAGCGAGTAGCGCCCCATGCGGCAGCTTTGTCGCGCCAGCCAGCTTTCCACCCACGGACCGCTCGGCAGCAAACGCGCCGTGCAGTAGGCCAGGGCGAGGAAATGCAGCAAGCGCGCCGGCGACAGGTTGGTCTTGCTGATCGGGTACAGCCACTCGGCCAGCAGCTTCGGCATCAGCGCGTCATGCACCTGCGGCCAGCGCCAGGACAGGGCGATCGCCGCGCACACCAGCAGATACCCCGCCGCGACCATGAACAACGGCTGCCGCCACACCGGTCGCAGTTCCGGCACCTGCTCGCGTTGGGCATGGATCGCCACCGCGCCACCGAGGATGAACAGCAGCTGCCAGGCCAGCGGATTGAAGAACCACACCCCGCCTTCCTGCGCCGCCAGGTTCCACTGGAACATCGGCGCCATCAGGTACAGCGCCGCGGAAAACCCCACCACGTACTCGGCCCGGCGCAACAGCAGCGGCAGCACCAGCGGCAGGCCGAGCAGCAGGAGGATGTACAGCGGCAAGGGGTCCATCAGGTTGGGCTTGAAGCGCAGGAGCAATTCGTCCACCAGCGCCTGCTGCGGGTTGCCGAGGAAATAGTAGAGGCCCATGTCCTCGATCATGTCGCGGGTTTCCACATGGTTGTTGGCGACGAAGACAATGCCCATCAGCAACACCAGCAGGAAAATGTGCACCACGTACAGCACCCAGGCGCGGCGCAGGATGCGCACGCAGGCCACCACCCAGCCATCGCGCAGCGCCACCTTGCCGTAGGCCAGCACCGCGGCGTAGCCGGCGAGGAAGACGAAGATCTCCGCGGCATCGCTGAAGCCGACATTGCGCACGGTGAGGTTGGCCAGCGGGTTGCCGGGAATGTGGTCCCAGAAGATGAAGACCAGCGCCAGGCCACGGAAGAAGTCGATTCGATGGTCGCGGGCGTTGGTCATGATCGGCGCTCTTGCACAGGTGTGTTTCAGTAGAGGATCGGGATCGGCGCCTGGCGGTTCCACACCACGGATCTTTGCCGATCAGTGGCGCGGAGGGTGGGGAGTTTTGCCGGACATTGCAAAGTGACGATGTTACCGAATGTCTCTCAGGCGGCCTCGGCCCGCGGTTCGAAACTGTCGGCTCGCGCCATCGCCCACATGCGCTGGTAGAACTCGCCGCTGATCTCGCCGCTGAGCAGTTCGCCCGGCTTGAGGAACACATGGGTCTGGGAGAACAGCTTGATCTCGGTCGCCGACATGCGCCGCACCAGGTGCCTGGCCTCCAGTTGCGACGGGTGTTCGAGGCCGGCGGCGGCGAGCATTTCGGCCAGCGCCTTGAGGGTGTTGCGATGGAAATTGAACACCCGCTGCGCCTTGTCCGGCACCACCAGGGCGCGCTGGCGCAGGCCATCCTGGGTGGCCACGCCGGTCGGGCACTTGTTGGTGTGGCAGCTCTGCGACTGGATGCAGCCGATGGCGAACATGAAACCGCGCGCGGCGTTGGCCCAGTCGGCGCCGATGGCCAGCACGCTGGCGATATCGAAGGCGCTGACGATCTTGCCGCTGGCGCCGAGCCTGATCTTGTCGCGCAGGTTCAGGCCGACCAGGGTGTTGTGCACGAACAGCAGGCCTTCGCGCATCGGCACGCCGATATGGTCGGTGAACTCCATTGGCGCCGCGCCGGTGCCGCCTTCCTTGCCGTCGACGACGATGAAGTCGGGGAGGATTCCGGTTTCCAGCATGGCCTTGGCGATGCCCATGAACTCCCACGGATGGCCGAGGCAGAACTTGAAGCCCACCGGCTTGCCGCCGGACAGCTCACGCAGCCTGGCGATGAAGTGCATCATCTCGATCGGCGTGGAGAAGGCGCTGTGCGCCGACGGCGAAATGCAGTCCTCGCCCATGCTCACGCCGCGGGTCTCGGCGATCTCGCGGGTGACCTTGTGCTTGGGCAGGATGCCGCCGTGACCGGGCTTGGCGCCCTGGCTCATCTTGATCTCGATCATCCGTACCTGCGGGTTGCGTGCCTGCTCGGCGAAGCGCTGCGGATCGAAATGGCCGTCGGCGGTGCGGCAACCGAAATAGCCGCTGCCCAGCTCCCAGGTCAGGTCGCCGCCGTGTTCGCGGTGGTAGGGGCTGATGCTGCCCTCGCCGGTGTCATGGGCGAAATTGCCCAGCTTCGCCCCCTGGTTCAGCGCGCGGATGGCGTTGGCGCTGAGGGAGCCGAAGCTCATCGCCGAGATGTTGAACACCGAGGCCGAATAGGGCTGGGTACATTGCGGCCCGCCGACGGTGACGCGGAAGCTGTCCGGGTCGCTCAGCGGCGCCGGGCGCATGGAATGGCTGATGAACTCGAAGCCGGACTGGTAGACATCGATCAGGGTGCCGAAGGGCTTGTCCGACTGCTCGTTCTTGGCCCGTGCGTAGACCAGCGAGCGCTGCGCGCGAGAGAAGGGCAGGGCATCGCTGTCGGCTTCCAGCAGGTACTGGCGGATCTCCGGGCGGATGCCTTCGACCAGGTAGCGGATATTGCCGAGGATCGGGTAGTTGCGGCGTACCGCGTGGCGGGTCTGCAACAGATCGAACAGGCCGATCAGGCTGAGCACGGCGGTCAGCAGGGTGAACGGCCACAGCCAGTCGTAACGCAGGAACGGCAGGCTGGCGAAGGTGAAGAGGACGCAGGCGACGAAAAAGGCGTAGCGGCTCAGGAGTGACAGGCTCATACGGTTTCCTTGGTGGAGTCGTCGGGCAAGCCATAAACCATATAGCGGATGGGGGCATGAAGCCAGTCAGCGGCCCCGTATCAGACGCTCGCGCAGCATGTTTTCATCTTTCTCCGGCACTTCTGGCCAGAACTGCACCGCCCCCGCCACCAGCGCCGCCACCGGCACCCCGTCGCGATACAGCAGGCGATTGCCCGTCAGCGCCGGCACCCTGGCCCCCGGCAGCAGGCTGCCGCTGAGATTGAGCGGATCGCTGCCGCTGACCACGAGCAGATCGCCGTCCACAGGTCGGCGCCGCACGCTGCGCAACACGGCGATGGCTTCCGGCAGGGCGAACTGCTCCCCGGCCAGGCCGCTGACGAAGCGCCCGCCACGAATCTCGCCACGGGCCTCCAGGCGGTGGAAGGTGCGCAGCAGTTCGCGCCAGCTCGGCAGCCAGTCGGCTTCCCGCTCCAGCAGGCGCCAGAACACCATGCCATAACGCCGCAGCAGGGTGCGGGCGATGTGTTCGTGGACCGCTTCGCGATCATCGCCGCTACCGCCGCGGCGTAGCAGGGCCCAGCGCCCGGCGTCGTCCATGCCACCGAACAGCGGACCACGTCCGCGCCGGCTGCCATGGGCCTGGCGCTTGCTCGCCGGGGTGATCAGGGCGCGCAGGCCGGCGAAGCTGTCGGCGCTGACCAGGCCGGCGGCGACCAGCTCCTGCAAGGCATTTTCCAGTTCGCTGGGCAGCAGGCGGGCCTCGTCGCGCAGTTCGTCGAAGAACAGCGCGCCGTGCTGGTTCAAGGCGGTATGCACTTTCTGCGCCCTTGGCGACAAGGCGTCGCTGTCGAATGGCTGTCCCAGGCCCTGCCACAAGCCCAGGCGACTGCGCGGCAGCAGCACCAGCGGCGTGCTGCGCAAGGTACTGGCGGCGGCTTTGCCGGTCGGCGCCAGGCGCGCCCAGACGAACTTGCCGGCACGGCAGGCTTCGTCCAGCCAGCGCGGGCTGTAGTCGCCCAGGCGCGCCGGCAGCAGGTCGCTTTCCCAGGCGCCGGCGGCCGCGGCATAGCCTTCGAACTGTTCCAGCAGCTCACCGAGGGCGGCGTTGCCCTGCAGGCGGGTGGCGCTGGACAGGTGCTGCCAGTCGCACAGGAAACGCATGAAATCCTGCAGGCTGACCGGCTCGATCTCGCGGCGCAGGCGCTTGAGGGTGTAGCGGTGGATGCGTGCCAGCAGGTGGCGCTCGCACCACTGCTCGCCGGGCTGGTCGGGATGGAACCGGCCACGCAGCACGTAGCCTTCGCCTTCGAGGCGGACCAGGGCCTGCTCGATCGACGCGCGGCGCAACTGCAACGGCGCGGCGAGCTGTTGCGCGGTCGAGGGGCCGAAGCCGCCGAGGCGGGCGCGGACCAGTTCCAGCAGCGCGTCGTCCTCGTCCACGCGGCTGTCGAAACCCGGCAACGGCGTCAGGGTCGGCGCCAGCGGCGCGTCGGGATACACCGCGCGCAGGCCATTCAAGCGCTCCCGCGCCAGCCACAGGCCGCCGCCTTGCAGTTGCAGGCGGCAGGCGCGACCGCCTTGGGCCAGCTCTTCCAGCCACGGCGCCCAGGCGCTATTGGCGGCCACCTCGGCATCGCTGATCGCGGCCAGGGTCATCAGCGCTTCGTGCATTTCATCGCTGTTGCCCGGTGTCGGCCAGGCTTCGGCGGCCACCGCGGCAATCGCCTCGCGGTCCAGCGCGCCGAGGTCGTCGCCAGGCTGGACGTCGTTCCAGCGCCGGTTGAGCACGGCCTGGGTGCGCCGCTCCTCCAGCGGGGCATCGTCGAGGAAGGCGTAGGGGCGGGCATTGAGGATGGCCGCGGCCAGCGGCGAGGGCGCCGGCAGGTCGCGGCAGATCAGGCCGATCGCGCCGCTCTCGATCCGCCGCAGCAGGGCCAGCCAGCCTTGCGCATCCATGGCCTCGTGCAGGCAGTCGTCGAGGGTCTGTTCCACCAGCGGATGATCCGGCACCTCGCGCTCACCGGCGAGGTTTTCCAGGCAGGCCAGTTGGTCGGGAAACACCGCGGCGGTCAGGTCCTCGCTGCGCATGCGCTGGATCTGCGGGGCGATGCGCTTGCCGCCGGCGAAGCGCGGCAGGGCCAGGGCGACCCCGGCGTTCCAGCGCCAGCGCACGCCGAACAGCGGGGCGTCGAGCACGGCCTGGATCAGCAGGTGCTCGGCGCTGGCACTGGGCAGGTAGCGCCAGACGTCTTCCAGCGGGAAGCTGTGGCCGGCCGACAGCGACAGGATGATCGCGTCTTCGCTGGCCGCCGCCTGCAGTTCGAAATTGAAGGTGCGGCAGAAACGCTTGCGCAGGGCCAGGCCCCAGGCGCGGTTGATGCGGCTGCCGAACGGCGAGTGGATGATCAGCTGGGTGCCGCCGGACTCGTCGAAGAAGCGCTCCATCACCAGGGTGTCCTGGGACGGCAGGGCGCCGAGCACCTGGCGCGTGCGCCCCAGGTAATCGAGCAGTTGCCCGGCGCTGTCCGGGCCGAGGCCGAGGGTACTCGCCAGCCAGTCCAGCAACGGCTGGTCGCGGCCGTCGCTGGCGGCCAGGCGCTGGTCGATCTGCGCCTGCAGACGCGCCACCGCACGGGACAGTTCGTCGCTGCGCCCCGGCGCTTCGCCGAGCCAGAACGGAATGTTCGGCGGCTGGCCCTGGGCATCCTCGACCCGCACCCGACCCGGCTCGACGCGCAGGATGCGGTACGAAGCATTGCCGAGCTGGAAGATATCGCCGGCGATGCTTTCGACGGCGAAATCCTCGTTGACGCTGCCGATGTTCAGCGCCTGCGGCTCCAGCAGCACGGCGTAGTCGGCATTGTCGGGAATGGTGCCGCCGCTGGTCAGGGCGGTCAGCTGGCTGCCGCGACGACCGCGCAGCTCGCCGCTCACCGCATCGCGGTGCAGGTAGGCGCCGCGCACGCCCTGGCGCCCGCTGTAGCCTTCGGCAAGCATGCGCAGCAGGGCCTGGTAATGCGTTTCATCGAGTTGCGCATAGGGCTCGGCGCCACGGAAACAGTCGAGCAGCGCCTGCTCCGGCCAGGCCTGGCAACTGACTTCGGCGATGATCTGCTGCGCCAGCACGTCCAGCGGTGCCCGCGGTATCTGCACTTCATCCAGTTCGCCGCGGTTCACGCAGTCGAGCAGGGCGACGCATTCGATCAGGTCGTCGCGACTGGTGGGGAACAGGCGGCCCTTGGGCGTGCCGTCGACCTGGTGCCCGGAACGCCCGACTCTCTGCAGAAAGGCGGCGATGGAGCCCGGCGACGCGATCTGGCAGACCAGTTCCACCTCGCCGATATCGATGCCCAGCTCCAGCGAGGCGGTGGCCACCAGCACCTGCAGTTCGCCCCGTTTCAGGCGTTGCTCGGCCTCCAGTCGCGCCTCCTTGGCCAGGCTGCCGTGGTGCGCGGCCACCGCCTCGCGGCCGAGGCGTTCGCTCAGGTGGCGGGCCAGGCGTTCGGCCAGGCGCCGGGTGTTGACGAAGATCAGCGTGGTGCGGTGTTCGCGGGCAAGCACGGCGAGGCGATCGTAGACCTGCTCCCAGACATCGTTGGCCATCACCGCGCCGAGTGGCTGCGGCGGTACTTCGATGCCCAGGTCGCGCTGGCGGGCATGGCCGATGTCGACGATGGCGCAGGGACGCTCGCGGCCCACCAGAAAGCGCGCGACCCGTTCCACCGGGCGCTGCGTCGCCGACAGGCCGATACGTCGCAACGGTCGTCCGCACAAGGCCTGCAACCGCTCCAGAGTCAGGCTCAGATGGCTGCCGCGCTTGTTGCCGGCCAGGGCGTGGATCTCGTCGACGATCACCGTGTGCACCGTGGCCAGGCCCTTGCGTCCGGATTCGGAGCCGAGCAGCACGTACAGCGATTCCGGGGTGGTCACCAGGATGTGCGGAGCCTGCCGGCGCATGGCCGTGCGCTCTTTCTGCGGCGTGTCGCCGGTGCGCACGGCGGTGCGGATGCGCGGGGGCGGCAGGCCCAGTCGCTCGAGTTCGGCACTGATCCCGGCCAGCGGCTCCTGCAGGTTGATCTGGATATCGTTGGACAGCGCCTTGAGCGGCGAGACGTAGACCACCAGGGTGGCGTCCGGCAGTTGGCCGTCATGCTCCAGGCCCTGGACGAACAGCTCGTCGAGCACGGCGAGAAAGGCGGTGAGGGTCTTCCCCGAACCGGTGGGCGCGGCTACCAGCAGCGATTCGCCAGCGTGGATCAACGGCCAGGCGCGGGCCTGGGCGCTGGTGACCGTGGCGAAGCGACGGCGGAACCAGGCGCGCAACGCGGGGTGGAAGGCGTCCAGTACCGGATGATCGAGGGCGGGCAGGTTCATGGCCTGTTTATGCGTCCGCGGGCCGATGGTTGCAAGAGGCCACTGGTCAGCTGGCCGGTGGCGTGTGATCCTTGCTCGTCTTTTTTCACGAGTCGCCTTCATGAGCAAGACCATCCGTATCGCCGCTGCCCTGCTGATCGACCCGCGCGGCCAGACCCTGCTGGTGCGCAAGCGCGGCACCCTGGCGTTCATGCAGCCGGGCGGCAAGATCGAGGCGGACGAGTTGCCGGTGACGGCACTGGCGCGGGAGCTGTTCGAGGAGCTGGGCTTGCGCATCGACGTGACGCAGGCCTGTTATCTCGGTAATTTCAGCGCGCCGGCGGCGAACGAGCCGGGTTTCGAGGTGGTCTGCGAGCTGTTTCGGGTGGAAACCGCCGAGGCGGTGGTGCCGGCGGCCGAGATCGAGGAGGCGGTGTGGGTAGATGCCGCTGCTGCCCTTGAACTGGAACTGGCGCCGCTGACCCGGGATCGGATTTTGCCGATCTACCGTGGTGCCTGATGTCTTGCTCGCGTTTCGTGTAGGAGCGCGGCTTGCCCGCGAAAGGACCGCAAAGCGGTCCCGTTTTCTATCACCTGCGGGGGGGACCGCTGACGCGGTCCTTTCGCGGGCAAGCCACGCTCCTACAAGCACTGATCACAACAATATTGCCAAGGAGTGCCCCTGATGATCCCCCTCAACGACTGGCTGCTGTTCACCGGCGCCGCCCTGCTGATGGTCCTCACCCCCGGACCGAACATGATCTACCTGATCTCCCGCTCCATCTGTCAGGGCCGCGTGGCCGGAATCACGTCCCTGCTGGGCGTGGTCGCCGGCTTCCTGGTGCACATGACGGCCGCGGCCGTGGGCCTGACCGCGCTGTTCATGGCCGTGCCGCTGGGCTACGACCTGCTGCGCTGGGCCGGTGCCGGCTACCTGCTGTGGATGGCCTGGCAGGCGGTGAAACCCGGGGCGCGCTCGCCCTTCGAACCCCGCGAGCTGACTCCGGACTCGCCGCGCAAGCTGGTGCTGATGGGCTTTCTCACCAGCCTGCTGAATCCCAAGGTGGCAATGTTCTACCTGTCGATCCTGCCGCAGTTCATCACCCCGGAACACGGCTCGGTGCTGGCCCAGAGCCTGATCCTCGGTATCACCCAGATCAGCGTGAGCTTCACCGTCAACCTGCTGATCGCTCTGTTCGCCGCCGGCATTTCCGCCTGGTTCATGCGCTACCCGCTGTGGCTGATGCTGCAGCGCTATGTGATGGGCTTCGTCCTCGCCGCCCTGGCGCTGCGCCTGGTGCAGGAGCAGCGCAAGCTGGCCTGAGCCTCAGCGCACGGCACTGACGCCGTCGAGGGTGGAGAACGAGGTGTCCTTGGCGGTGAGGAGGAAATCACGCATGTACGGCGCGTCCAGCATGTCGCTGCGCACCGCGGCGTACAGCGTGGCGAACAGGCCTTTCTCGCCGAGGCGCTTGGCCTTCACGTAGCCCCGTGAGCTGTATTCGTGCAGCGCCCAGTGCGGCATGCCGCAGACGCCACGGCCGCTGGCCACCAGTTGCATCATCATCACCGTCAGCTCCGCCGTGCGTACCTGCGCGGGTTCGACATCGGCCGGTTCGAGGAAGCGCGTGAAGATATCCAGGCGGTCGCGTTCCACCGGGTAGGTGATCAGGGTTTCCGCGGCCAGGTCTTCCGGCAGCACATAGGGCCTGCTCGCCAGCGCGTGCTGGTTGGCCACGGCGAGCATGGCTTCATAGGTGAACAGCGGGACGTAGGTGATCCCGGCCAGGTCCACCGGGTCGGAGGTCACCACCAGGTCGAGGTCGCCGCGGGCCAGGGCCGGCAGCGGGGCGAAGGCGAAACCCGAGGCCAGGTCCAGCTCGACTTCCGGCCAGGCATCGCGGAACTGGTCGATGGTCGGCATCAGCCACTGGAAGCAGCTGTGGCATTCGATGGCCATGTGCAGGCGTCCGGCAGTGCCGCCGGCGAGACGGGCGATATCCCGTTCGGCGCCGCGCAGCAGGGGCAGGGTGGCATCGGCCAGTTGCAGCAGGCGCAGGCCGGCGCTGGTGAAGCGGATCGGCTTGGTCTTGCGCACGAACAGCGGCATGCCCAGGCGTTCTTCCAGTTCCTTGAACTGGTGGGACAGCGCCGATTGGGTCAGGTGCAGGCGCTCGGCGGCTTCGACCAGGCTGTCGGCCTCGCGCAGGGCGTGCAGGGTTTTCAGGTGGCGGATTTCGAGCACCCGGGTTCTCCATGAGAGCAATTTGACGAAAACGCAATGTCGTTGAGTTTGTCTCATGCAGCCGTGGCTGTCGACCCGCCCTCCAGAGAACGCCGGTACTGCCGTGGGCCACGGCAATACCGGCGCTGCCGTCAGTGCTCGGCGGCCTGGCGGAACAGCTCGGCGAAGTGCTTTTTCGCCATTGGCTTGCCGATGTCGCCGCGCCAGATGCGTTCGGCGGCGTCACCCTGCGCCAGTTGCCATTGCAGGCCCAGGCGGCGTTGCTCGGCGGTCTTCAGGTGGGCCTTGGTGAAGCGCTCGAAGCCGGGCGTCTGCACCGGGTAGTGGAAGTGCGCATACCACACGACTCGTGGCTCGCCCAGGGTCAGGTCGCGGACCTCGTACTCCTGGAGGAAGTCCGTGCGGCCCTCGATGCGCTTCGGCAACGGGGTCAGGCTGCCGAGCTTGCGCAGCTCCACCGCCCCCTGCGCGAGCAGGTAATCGAGCAGGCCTTCGCTGGGCGTCCTGCTCGCCAGCGACTGGCGGATGCGCAAGGTCCGCCCGCTACCCACCAGTTCGTCGGCCTTGCCGCGCAGGGTGACGACCAGTTCGGCATGCGGGTTCTGTTCGGCGATGCGCTCGGCCCGCACGCGCAGCTCGTTGGCCTCGCTGAGCAGCAGGTGTTCCAGGTTGCGCGGCAGCATGTCCTGGCGCGCGTAGCCCTCGACCTTGTCCAGGTAGGCCGGCAGCTTGCCCAGGCGCTCGCGGGCTTCGCGCAGCAGGCGGTTGATGTCCACCGGTGTCCCCGGTGCCGAATGGCCCGGGGTGTTCAGCAGGCGCCAGCGCCCGGCCTCGCCCGGCACGTAGACTTCGGTGCGGTTGTTGATGCGGTTGATGGTGATGCGCCGTTGCGGTCCGCCGACGTCCTCTTCGACACCAATGAAGAACTGGTTGTCCTCGGTCTCGAAGAGTTTGCGGGCTACCGACGGGCCACGTTCGGAAGGGGCCTTGATCGCGGTTTCGGGAATCTTCTGCTTCCAGCGCTCGGCCAGGTCGCTGATCGACTCCAGGTGCTCCAGCAGCGGCTCGACGAAGTCCTGGTCGAAGCAGTGCGGGTAGCTGGTGGTCCAGGCCCGCAGGTTGTGGCTGTAGCGCTCGAAGGTGTCGATGCAGGCTTCGAGCATGCGCCGGCGCTGCTCGGCGTTGCTGCGTACCTGGGGCAGGTGGAACAGGTTGTTCAGGCTGCGGTCCACTTCGGCCCAGGCCTTGGCCACCGGGACCTGCAGGTAGAACCACGACTCGTCGGTGGCGGTTTCGTAGCGGCTGATCACTTCCAGGTAGTTGCGCACTTTGAGGATGTCGCAGGTTGCCTGGTTGAAATTGCGCCGGGCGTACTCGATGTCTGCGCTGACTTTGGATTTCTGCGTGGCATTGGTGATGCGCTTGCCCCACATCTCGATGGCGTGGGTGTAGTTGGCCACCGCCTGCAGTTTGCCGATCACCTGGATGCGCAGGACCTTGCGTCGTTTCATGATTTCCAGGTGCCGCCCCACCTCGGTGGCCGGGGTGTTGCCGGTCTGCTCGATCAGGCGGTCGACCTGGTCGAGGAGTTCCGTGGCGCTGCGCTTGAGCGCATTGAGTTCATTGACCAGGCGATTGACCTGCAGCCAGGACACCCGGCTCATCAGGTCGCGGGCGCGGGTGCGGTTGTTGCCGGCGCTCAGTTGCGCCAGCTCCTCCAGTTGCGGGTAGATCCTGTCGGCGAGCTGGCGCTCGTAGGCAAAGTGGTTGGCCAGCTTCTCGGCCTGCTGGTAGCGCTGCTGGTCGTCGGTCATGCGATTGAACAGGCGCTGCTCATCCACTGTTTGTCGGTTGAGCCGGTCCAGCTCGCGCAGTTGGTAGTCGGTGCTGCTGCGCAGCGCACGCAGGCGGCGCAGGGCCGGATCGGTCCACCAGCGCGGCAGGCGTTCGCGGATCGCCGCCGGCCACAGCGGGTCGAGGCCGTCGGCCAGGACCCCGAGCACGGCACCGCCACCGCTGACCGGGCTGAGGATGTTGACGCCGAAAAGCGCGCCGTGGGTGTCCCAGTGGCCACTGTCGTCCAGGGCGATCGGCTGACGGTAGCCTTTGCCCTGGCCGAACAGGCGCCAGGTATGTCGGGCTTCGTCGAACGTCACCTGGTACAGGCGGCCGTGGTTGAGGATGAAGTCGCCCTGCTGCAGGCGATAGACGTTGCGGTAGATGCCTTCGCTGCCTGGCGTCAGGCCGGCCAGGGACAGGCGCTCGGGGTACTCGTAGCCGCTGAAGCGCTGCACCGCGCGGTGCTGGCCCGGCGCCGATGCAGGCAGGCCGGTGAGGCGCGTCGCCTGGCGCTGGCGCGTGACCCGGCGCAGGGCGGTCGGGTTGATGCCGGCCCCCGGCAGCACATCCATCAGGGCGTCGATGACGCACATCAGCACCGACTCCAGGTGCTCCAGGGCTTCGCCCGGCTCGCCCCGCTGCAGCGCCGCGGCCGCCTCGTTGGCCGCCAGCCAGCCGTCGAACACGGCAACCGCGGCACCGACGAAGGGTAGCGCGCCCAGGGCCATCTTGATGTAGTTGAACAGCATGCCGCTTTCCAGGGCATAGCCTTCCATGAACAGGTCGTGGGCGGAGCGCGAGGACGAGCGGTGCGCGACGATCAGCCGGCCCTTGTGCGCGTCGCACAGGTGGCGGGCCAGGGAGGTGGTCGCCGGCCAGGCCAGGCCCACGCCGATGATGCCGTCGAAGTGGCGCAGGCAGGCCTGCTGGAGGCGGCTGACATGGGCGCTGACCTCGCCGGCCAGCGCCCGGCCGCCGAGGTATTCGGCCATGCGGCTGTCGAAGCAGAGCTGGAACAGCGCCTTGCGCGCGCTTTCCAGGGTGTCGTACTGGCGCAGGAAAATCCCGTCCGGGCTGTCTGGCAGATAGAGCAGGGTGATGCCCACCGCCGCGGAGTGGATCAGGGTCACGCCGGACAGTCCGGCGCTGTGGCCGGCGGTATCGTCGCCGCCGCTGGTCAGCAGCAGGGGCAGCAGGCTGACCTGCAGGGCGTGGCGGTTGTACGCCTGCTGCGAGTTCGCGTCGATGGCGGTCTCGAGAATCGCCCGTCCGCGTTCGTCGATGCGCTGTTGCTGCAGGGCCGCCTCGCCCTGGATGCGCAGCATCAGGCGCAGCGGATCGAGCAGGCATTCCTCGCGGTACTCGGCGGCGAAGGGTGTTTCGCCGGCGCTGCCCATGAAGGCATCGACGAGGCAGCGCTCGTAGTGGCCGCCGACGTCGAGTTCGCTGACCGTGTCGCGCAGCCAGGCCAGGGTCACGCCCGCCAGCACGCGCGGATGCGCGTCGCTGTCGCCGCCGCTGACCAGTACGCGCATGAACCACAGGCGTTGTTCCAGCGTCTCGTCGAGCTGTTGCAGGGCGAGGTCTTCCAGGCTCAGGCGGCTGCGTTCGAGACTGGCAATCGGCACCCGCTTGACCGGGGTACCCGGTGCGCCGGAACCGGGGATGGGCTCGCGGCGCTGTACCACGCTGTCGGGCAGATCGAGCTGGATCTGCACGTCGTGGTCAAGGGCGAAGGCCTGGCGCACGCGACGGGCGACCTGCCGGCGGACGAATTCGCCGCGATTGGGCAGTACGCCGGCCAGGTAGGCCCGCGAACGCTGTACCGCTTGCAGGTAGTCTTCGATCAGTTGCCGCAGTTGCCTGCGTCCTTGCTCGTCGAGTCGACCCAGCCAGGCCGGGCGCTGCTGCGCGAGCTGCAGGGCGCGCTGTTGTTCCAGCCACTGCTGGTGGGCCAGGTCACGGGCGGCGTGGGCGGCAACCTGCAGGTTGTCCCGGGTCTGCTGGCGCAGGGCCTGGAGCGCGTCGTCGAGCACCTCCGGGGTGTCGCCCAAGTGCTGCTGGTACAGGGCGCGCAGGCTGGCTTCGTAGCGGGACAACTGCCGGGCGAGGCTGTACGCGAAGGCATCCTCCTCCAGCGTCAGTACCTGCAGGCTGCGGTCGCCAGGCGCGGACTTGAAGAACGCGCTTTCCAGCGACTGGCGCGAGTCGAAGCCCTGCAGGCCACCACTCACGCCCGGCCAGTAGAGCAGCACCGGCTGGTCGGCGGCGAGATCGCCCGCGCTGTCGCCATGGCCGATCAGCAGCACACCGTCCAGCTCATGGGTTCCCTCGGCGGAGTGCAGGTGCAGGGTGGCAACGCTGACCGGGTCGAGGCGCTGGCTGGCCAGGGGCGCCTGCAACACTGCGTCGAGCAGGGCGCGCTGCGGGCTGTCGAGCAGGCGCAGGGCCTGCTGGATATCCGCTTCGGCGCGCAGGCCGGCGACCCGTGCCTGCTGCAGCGCCTGGCAGTGGGGGCTGGTCCGGTCGGGGATCGGCGTGGCGAGCAAGGCCGAGGCTGCGGTGAAACTGTCGTGTTGGGCGCTGTCCAGGGCCGCGAGTGCCGCCTGCAGTGGGGCGGGCAGGCGTGCGCCGTCGGCCACGGCGTCGAAGGCGGCGAGTTGCCGGTCAACCTTGTGCAGGCGCGTGCTGAGCGGCAGGTCGCGGTACAGGGCGCCGAAGCCATCGCTCGCCAGCGCCGCGTCGTCCAGCAGCGCCACTGCAGGCGCGTCGGCGAGCAGCGGTGTGCCGGTGCGCCAGGTCTCGAAACTGGCCGGCTCATCCAGGCGGCGGGTGCGCAGGGCGTTCATCAGGCGCTTGCAGGCGCTGTCCAGCGCGGCGGCAACGCTTTCGTAGTCGATGCCGACACTGTCGGGCAGGAGGTCCTGGCGTTGCCGCAGGTGCTGGTCCAGTTCGTCCTGGCTGGCGAACGCCTGCATGACCGGCTCGTGGGTCGGCACATAGAGCAGGCGGCTGGCGCCTTCATCGATGACCAGCGCGCCAGGCAATGCCAGCTGGGCGCCCGAGGCGAGGCGCCCGTGGGGAATCCGCGCGGGTCCGTCGCCGTCGACCAGTCGCTGCAAGGCCTGGCACTGCGCGGCGCTCAGTTGACCCATGGCCAGGGTCCGCGCGCCGGCGGCCTGGAAGTGCCGGCGGTAGTGCCGCGCGCCATCGTCCTGGCGGGACAGCGCGGTGCCCGGGGCGCGAGCACGCCAGTAGGCGAGCCATTCGCGGTCGAGCTGTTCGCGCAGGTCAGGGTCTGTGCCGGTGCGGGTCGCGGGCGCGTCGCGCAGCAGGTCGAACAGGCGCTGGCGGCTCTGGCGCCAGGCGCGGGTCGCGGCGAGGAAGAGGTTCTCGTCTTCGGGGAGAAGGGTATCGAGCTGACGGGCGAGGTCGAAATCGACCACGTCCATGAAGGATTGATCCGGGGTATCGAGCATGCTGGCTTGTCCTTGCTTGGGGCGGCTGGAAGCACCGTGAAGCGCGGATTTCAGGGCAAGCCCTGGGGGCTGGGGCGGTAGATAGGTATTTTTCGCAGGACGGCGCTGCTGGGGAGGGGCGCCATGTCCATTCAGCGGGGTTCATGAAATTGTCATCGAACTGTGGCAGCGCGCTCGCATGAACATCATCACACTCGCGCTCTACTGGGGATTTCGTTTTCGGTGTTTTTCATGCGGGCCTATTTATTTCTCCTCGCGCTGTTCTGCGCGTTTCCGTCGTTCGCCGCGTCGCGCTGCGATGTCCACGCGCCTGTCCAGCAGGTGCGGCTCAAGCAGGTCAGCCTGGCCTACCAGAGCGTCGGTCGTACCAACGATCCGGCCCTGCTGCTGGTGATGGGCCTGGGCGGGCAGTTGATCCACTGGCCCGACGAAGTGGTCGAGGCGCTGTGCCGCCAGGGTTTCCGGGTGATCCGCTACGACAACCGCGACGTCGGCCTGTCGCACTGGAACCAGGCGCCGGCGGACGCCAGCCTGACCTACGAACTGCTGCGCTATCGCCTCGGCCTGGCGGTGAGCGCGCCCTACACCCTGGAAGACATGGCCGAAGACGGCCTGGAACTGATGGATCAGCTGGGGCAGCCTCGCTTTCATGTGCTGGGCGTAAGCATGGGCGGGATGATCGCCCAGCACCTGGCGGCCATGGCGCCGCAGCGGGTCGAGAGCCTGACGCTGATCATGTCCAGCTCCGGCGCCCAGGGCCTGCCGGCACCGAGCCCGGCGCTGATCCGCCAGCTGGCCCGGCGCAGCGCGCCGAACCGTGATGTCGCCATCCAGCAGCAGGCCGACCTGCTGGCGGCACTGGGCAGTCCGCAGGTAACGGACGATCGTCAGGCATTGCTGGAGCAGGCGGCGGTCTCCTACGACCGCGCCTTCAACCCTGAAGGGGTCAAGCGGCAGATCCTGGCGATCCTCGCCGAACCGAGCCGGGTCGAACTGCTCGACCGCCTGCGCGTGCCGACCCTGGTGGTGCACGGTACCGCCGATCCGCTGCTGCCGGTCATGCACGGGGTGCACCTGGCGGCGCATATCCAGGGCAGCCAGCTGAAACTGATCCCCGGCCTGGCCCATCGTTTCCAGGAACCGTTCAAGGCGGCGTTGCTGGCGGCGGTGCTGCCCTACCTGCAGTCACACCGGGCGGACGATATCGGCCATATCGCCCAGCGTTAATGCAGGCGGACCCAGGCGCTGACGAGGATCCCCGCCGCCACCAGCCAGGCCAGCGCCGCCAGGGCCAGCGAGGCTTCCAGGCGCAGGCGGTCGACCAGCACATACAGCGCCGCGAGATAGACGAAGTAGGGAATGATCGACCACATGCCGAAGACGATGGTGGTCTTCAGGTCGTCGAGGGAGCGGCCCTTGCCGACGATGTAGTGGGCGATCAGGGCGAAGGTGGGGAACAGCGGCACCAGGCCGGCGATGTAGTAATTGCGGGTCTTGGCCAGCATGGCGAGGATCACCACCACGGCGGCGCCGAGGCCGGCCTTGAGTAGCAGGTCCATGCGTGTCTCCTCAACCCAGACCGTATTTCTTCACTTTGTCGAACAGGGTGGTCTTGGCCATGCCCAGTTCCTGGCTGGCCTGGCTGAGATTGCCGCCGGTGCGCTGCAGGGCATCGCTGAGCAGGTTGCGCTCGAAGGCTTCCACGGCCTCGGCGAAGCCCACGCCCTGCGAGGTGGCGGCCCCGGCTTTCTTGAACGCCGGCAGGCCGAGGGCGAAGCGCTCGGCGACATTGCGCAGCTCGCGCACGTTGCCCGGCCAGTCGTGGCTCATCAGTCGCGACAGGGTCTGGCTGTCCAGTTGCGGCGCCTCGCGGTCGAAGCGCAGCGACGATTGCTGGAGGAAGTGTTCGAACAGTTGCAGGATGTCCTCGCGGCGTTCGCGCAGCGGCGGCAGTTCCAGGGTCACCACGTTGAGGCGGTAGTACAGGTCGCTGCGGAACTGGCCGCTCTGGCCGAGGGATTCGAGGTCCGACTTGGTCGCCGCGACCACCCGGCAGTCCACCGCAATGCTCTGGTTCGAGCCGAGGCGTTCCAGGGTGCGTTCCTGCAACACCCGCAGCAGCTTGATCTGCAGGTTGATCGGCATGCTCTCGATCTCGTCGAGGAACAGCGTGCCGCCGTTGGCGTGTTCGATCTTGCCGATGCGGCGCTTGCCGGCACCGGTGAAGGCGTTCGCCTCATGGCCGAAGATCTCGCTTTCGAACAGGTTCTCCGGCAGGCCGCCGCAGTTCAGGGCGACGAAGGGCTGGGCCTGGCGCCGGCTGAAGTCGTGCAGGCAGCGCGCGACCAGTTCCTTGCCGGTGCCGGTCTCGCCTTCGATCAGCACGTTGGCCGAGGTGTCGGCGACGTTGGCGATCAGCTCGCGCAGGTTCTGCATGGCCGGCGAACGCCCGATGATGCGCCCCTCCAGGGTGCTGCGCTCGGCCAGCTGGCGGCGCAGGGCGAACACTTCGCGGGCCAGGCCGCGCTGTTCCAGGGCGCGGCGTACCACGTCCACCAGGCGCTCGGGCGAGAAGGGTTTCTCCATGAAGTCGTAGGCGCCGTTGCGCATGGCCCCGACCGCCATGTCGATGTCGCCGTGACCGGTGATCAGCACCACCGGCAGGCTGCTGTCGCGGGCCTTGAGGCGGCTCAGCAGTTCCAGGCCGTCGATGCCGGGCAGGCGGATATCGCTGACGACGATCCCGGCGAAGTCATCGCCGATGCGCTCCAGCGCCTGCTCGGCGCTGCCCACGCCTTCGCTGACGATATCTTCCAGGGCCAACGCCTGCTGGCAGCCGAGCAGCACATGCGGGTCGTCTTCGACGATCAGGACGGTAAGGGGCGATGTGTTCATAGGGACTCGGCGGATTCGGTGGGGGCGGGCAGCAGCGGCAGGCTGATGACGAACGCGGTGCCGCCGCTGGCGGGGTGTTCGACGTTCAGGCTGCCGCCGGCGGCGGCGGCGAGGCTGGCGGACAGGGTCAGGCCGAGGCCCAGGCCGTGTTCACCCGGCTTGGTGGTGAAGAAGGGTTCGAACAGGTGCTTGCGCGTTTCGTCGTCGATGCCGTGGCCGTTGTCGCGCACGCGCAGGCGGTACTTGCCGTCCTGCACGTCGCCTTCCAGCCACAGCTCCGGCAGCGGCACCGCGGCCATGGCGTCGAGGGCGTTGCCGATCAGGTTGACGAGGATCTGCTCCAGGCGGGTCTGGTCGATGGCCAGGGTCTGCTCGCTGTAGTTGCTGTGCAGTTTCAGGTGGCAGCCGTCGATACGCGCGGCCAGCACCTGCAGGGTGGCTTCCACCGCCTTGCCCAGCGAGGCCTGGCCGCGGTCGTCGCCACGCCGGGCGAAGGAACGCAGGCTGGCGGTGATGCGGCCCATGCGGTCGATCAGGTCGTTCATGGTGCGCAGGTTGGCGCTGGCCACTTCCAGCGAGCCGCGCTCGAGGAAGCGCACGGTGTTGCCGGACAGGGTGCGCAGCGCTGCCAGCGGCTGGTTCAGCTCGTGGGCGATGCTGGTGGACATCTGCCCGATTGCCGCCAGCTTGCCGGCCTGGACCAGTTCGTCCTGGGCGTGGCGCAGGGTCTGTTCGGCCTGGCGCCGTTCGCGGATCTGCGCCTTCAGGCGTTCGTTGCTGGCGCGCAGGTCGGCGGTGCGTTCGGTGATCCGCCGCTCCAGCTGGTTGTTGGCTTCTTCCAGCGCTTCGCGGGCGGCGAGGCGGGTGGCGATGACCTTGCGCCGTTCGTTCCAGGCGATGGCGAGGATGGTCAGCAGGGCGAAGGCCACGGCCACCAGCACGCCCTGGATGATCGATTCGCGGCGCAGGTCCTGCAGCGGGGTGAGCAGGGTGAAATGCCAGGGTGTGTCGGCGAGGCGGCGGGTCTGCGCCAGGTAGCTGACCTGGCGGGCCCCTTCGTCGAGCCGGGCATTGGCCGGGAAGGTGAGTTTCTCCAGGCCGTCGCCGAGCTTTTCACGGGCCAGCGGTTGCAGCTCGTTGAGCGAGAACCAGTAGTACTGCAGGCTGCGCGCCAGGCGCTCCTTGACTTCCGCGGTCAGCGGCCGCACCGATTTCAGGCGTCGTGCCGGGTCGCTGGAGAGGATGATGATGCCGTTCTCGTCGCTGACGAAGGCTTCCAGGCGGGCGCGCTGCCAGCGTTCCTCGAGGTTCTCCAGACGCACCTTGATCACCGCCACGCCAATGATCTTGCCGTGTTCCTCGAGGCCGTGGGCCAGGTAGTAGCCGGGTTCGCCGGTGGTGCTGCCGATGCCGTAGAAACGTCCCGGCTGGCCGCGCACGGCGTCCTGGAAATAGGCCCGGAACGACAGGTCTTCACCGAGGAAACTGTCGACGTCGCGCCAGTTGCTGGTGGCCTGGACCCGGCCGGTGGTGTCGAGGACGAAGATTGCCCGGCTGCGGCTGCGCCGGTTCAGGCCCTCGAGGTATTCGTTGACCCTCTGGCGGTGTTCGCCATCGGGTTCGGTGAGCAGCTTCGACACGCTGTCTTCCAGCTCCAGCAGGCTGGGCAGGTAGGTGTACTTGCTGATTTCGCTCTCGACCGTGCGCGCGTGCAGTTCGAGCTGGCGCTCGCCGTTGTCGCTCAAGGTGCGGATGCCGTTGTGTTCGCTGACCAGGTAACCGCCGACACCGAGGCCGATGGTCAGCAGGAGGATCAGCGGCGGAATGAGCAGTTGGCGGATCAGACGGGGTTTCACGGCAAGGGCAGGCTTGGCTGGGCGAAGGAGCGTGGGATCGCATTTCATCACAGAGGCCTTGTAACGACCAGCGCCCCGCGTCCGCCGAAGCGGAGGCGGGGCGCCAGTTGCTTAGTGCTGCAGGATTTTGCTGAGGAAGTGCTGGGTGCGCTCGTGGCGGCCCGACGGATCGCCGAAGAATTCTTCCTTCTGGCAGTCCTCGATGATGCTGCCCTTGTCCATGAAGATCACCCGGTTGGCGACCTTGCGGGCGAAGCCCATTTCGTGGGTCACGCACATCATGGTCATGCCTTCGTGGGCCAGTTCGACCATCACGTCCAGTACTTCGTTGACCATTTCCGGGTCCAGCGCCGAGGTCGGTTCGTCGAACAGCATGACGATCGGGTCCATGGACAGCGCCCGGGCGATCGCCACGCGCTGCTGCTGGCCGCCGGAGAGCTGGCCGGGGTGCTTCTTGGCATGGGCGCCGAGGCCGACGCGGTCGAGCAGGGCCAGGCCTTTCTTGGTCGCTTCCGCTTCGCTGCGGCCGAGCACCTTGCGCTGGGCGATGGTCAGGTTCTCGGTGATGCTCAGGTGCGGGAACAGCTCGAAGTGCTGGAACACCATGCCGACCCGGGAGCGCAGCTTGGGCAGGTTGGTCTTCGGATCGGCGATCGAGGTGCCGTCGACGATGATGTCGCCCTTCTGGAACGGCTCCAGGGCGTTGACGCACTTGATCAGGGTCGACTTGCCCGAGCCGGACGGTCCGCAGACCACCACCACTTCACCTTTCTTGACCTCGGTATTGCAGTTGGTCAGTACCTGGAAGTCGCCGTACCACTTGCTGACGTTCTTGATGGAAATCATACGGTTATCCTTTTCTGCAGACGCTTGACCAGGAAGGAAGCGGAGAAGCTGATGACGAAGTAGACAGCGCCGGCGAAGAGCAGGAACTCATGGGAGCGTCCGATGATGTCGCCGTTGGCGCGGGCCGAGTTGAGGAAGTCCACCAGGCCGACGGTGTAGACCAGCGAGGTGTCCTGGAACAGGATGATGCTCTGCTGCAGCAGCAGCGGGGTCATCTTGCGGAACGCCTGGGGCAGGATGATCAGACGCATGGTCTGCCCGTAGTTCATGCCCAGGGCCTGGGCCGCGCCCATCTGGCCCTTGGAGATCGATTGCACGCCGGCCCGGACGATTTCGCAGAAGTAGGCCGCCTCGAACATCATGAAGGCCACGACGCAGGAGGTGAAGGCGCCGACCGGGGTGTCCTCGCCGGTGATCCAGCGCAGCACGAACGGCACCGCCAGGTAGAACCAGGTGATCACCAGCAGCAACGGGATCGAGCGGAAGTAGTTGACGTAGGCGCCGGCCACGTTGGCCAGCAGCTTGCTCGACGACAGGCGCATCAGGGCCAGGACGGTGCCCAGCGCGATACCGCCGATGACGCCCATGACCATCAGTTGCAGGGTCATGAGCATGCCGTCCCACAATGCGGGCAGGGCCGGGATGATTTCGCTGAAGTCCAGTTCCATCATTTACCTCCCACGGAAATCAGGCCGGGCACCGCGACTTTCTTCTCGACCATGCGCATGACCAGCATCAGGCCCATGTTCAGGGTGAAGTAGATCAGCGTCGCGAGGGTGAAGGCTTCGAACAGGTTGGCGGAGAACTCGGCGGTCTGCTTGGTCTGCGCGAGCAGTTCCATCAGGCCGATCAGCGAGGCCACCGAAGAGTTCTTGAAGACGTTGAGGAATTCCGAGGTGAGCGGCGGAATGATGATCCGGTAGGCCTGGGGCAGCAGCACGTTGTTGTAGATCTGCGGCAGGCTGAAGCCCATGGCGCGGGCGGCGGCTTCCTGGCCGCGAGGCAGCGCCTGGATACCGGTGCGCACCTGTTCGCAGACCCGCGCCGCGGTGAACAGGCCCAGGCAGATGACCACGCTGATCAGCGCCGAGGTGGTCGGGTTCAGGTCCTGCTTGAACCACTCCTGCACGCTCTCGGGCAGCAGGTCGGGGACCAGGAAGTACCAGATGAACAGCTGCACCAGCAGCGGTACGTTGCGAAAGAGTTCCACGTAGCAGGTGGCGATACCCGATACCACGCGGTTCGGCACGGTGCGCATCACGCCGAGCACGGAGCCCAGCAGCAAGGCGATGATCCAGGCGGCGATGGCAATGGCGATGGTCCAGCCCAGGCCGGTGATGTACCAGTCCAGATAGGTTTCGTCGCCCACGCCGGTGGACTTGAAGAATACGCCCCAGTCCCAGTTGTAATTCATCGGGGTCTCCCCTCGGATAGGTTGTTTCACGGGCACCTTCGAGCATCCGGGGGCGCAAGCGCCCTCGGATGAAAGGTTAGACACTAACTAGACGGGGTTCAGGACTTCTTTTCGTCCGCGGCTTTGTCGGTCGGCTCGGCGATCAGCTTCTTCAGTTCGTCGCTCATCGGGAACTGCAGGTTCAGGCCTTTTGGCGGGACTGGCTGCTGGAACCACTTGTCGTAGATCTTGTTGATCTCGCCGGACTTGTACAGGGCGACGATGGCGTCATCCACGGCTTTCTTGAACGCCGGGTCGTCCTTGCGCACCATGCAGCCGTAGATCTCGTAGGACTGCGGGGTACCGGTGATGACCCAGTCGGACGGCTTCTTGGCCTTGGCCATTTCGCCGGCGAGGAGGGCGTCGTCCATCATGAAGGCGACGGCGCGATTGCTTTCCAGCATGTTGAAGGCTTCGCCGTGGTCCTTGGCCGAGATCACGTTCATGCCCATCTGCTTGTCGGCGTTCATTGCCTTGAGCAGGCGCTCGGAGGTGGTCCCGGCGGTGGTCACCACGTTCTTGCCTTTCAGGTCTTCGAAGTCCTTGTAGGCCGGCTGGCCGTCCTTGACCTTGGTCAGCAGGCGGGTACCGACTTCGAAGATGCCGACCGAGAAGGCGACCTGCTGTTGGCGCTCGACGTTGTTGGTGGTGGAGCCGCACTCGACGTCGACGGTGCCGTTCTGCACCAGCGGGATACGGGTCTGCGAGGTGACCAGGTTGTAGCGCGCCTTCAGCTCTGGAGCGTTCAGTTGCTTCTTCAGGTGCTCGACGATGGCCAGCTGGATGTCGTGGGAGTAGCCGATCGGCTCGGGCTTGCCGGCCAGGTAGGAAAACGGAATGGACGAGTCACGGTGGCCCAGGGTGATGGTGCCCTGGTCCTTGATCTTCTTCAGGGTGCCGGTCAGTTCTTCGGCCATGGCCGGGGAGGCGATCACGGCGGCGGTGATGGCGGCGCCCAACAGATGACGAACGATACGCATCGAATTTTCCTCGAGGTGTGTTTGTTTTTTTTATGAGGCCGTTGATCGGCCGTTCGTTCAGCGACCGGCGCGTTCAAGCGCTGGCGCATCCGGGTTTTGAGTGTAGAGCATGAGTCGTGCCAGGCCGTGATTTCGATCAGCAAGGCCCGTGCTAAAGGGGTAGCAGGGTTTTCTGACGGGGGAATTGCAGGAGTGTTCGGTCGGCTGGCCGAATAGTGGCATTGTTTGCTGTTCGGAAAACCGAATGCAGAGGCCGGCGGCTAGCCGCCGCAGGAGCGCGGCTTGTCGGAATGCCGCGCTACCGCGAAAGGACCGCAAAGCGGTCCCGGTATTCATGGGCCGCCTGGATCAGGCCGCGCGGCTCAGCTCGCGGCGCTGCAGATAATCGCGCAACCCCTGCTGCTCCGCCGCGCTGAGGAACAGCCCCAGCTTGGTCCGCCGCCACAGGATATCGTCCGCCGACAGCGCCCATTCTTCGCTGCAGAGGTAATCCACTTCCCGGCTGAACAGTCCGCCGCCAATGGCTTCGCCCAGATCCTCCGGCCCTTGCACGCCTTCCAGCAGACGCCAGGTGCGGCTGCCGTAGGTCAGTGCCCAGCGCTTGGCCAGTGCACTCGGCAACCAGCCATGGCGGGCGAGGATCTCGTCGCACAGGGCCTGCGCCGTGCTCATGCCTTCGCCACCCGGCAGCGGCGCGCTGGCGGTCCAGCTGGCGCTCATCTGGGGGAACCAGGGCGCCAGTTCGCTCATCGCCGACTCGGCCAGCTTGCGGTAGGTCGTCAGCTTGCCGCCGAACACCGACAGCAACGGCGCCTGGCCAGCCTCGGAGGACAGCGCCAGGGTGTAGTCGCGGGTCACTGCCGACGGGTTGTCCGACTCGTCGTTGCACAAGGGGCGCACACCGGAATAGGTGTGGAGGATGTCGGCCCGGCTCAGTTGATGGTTGAAGTGCTGGTTGACCACGTTCAGCAGGTAGTCGGTCTCGGCCTCGGTGATCGCCACCCGGGCCGGGTCGCCGCTGTATTCGCGGTCGGTGGTGCCGATCAGGGTGAAGCGCTCCAGGTACGGAATGGCGAAGACGATGCGCTGGTCTTCGTTCTGCAGGATGTAGGCATGCTCGCCGTCGTACAGCTTCGGCACGATCAGGTGGCTGCCCTGGATCAGGCGGATGCCGTAGGGGGCGTCGAGCTTGAGGTCGTCCTCGATGAACCGCGCGACCCACGGGCCGGCGGCGTTGACCAGGGAGCGGGCCTGGAGGGTCTGCTGGCTGCCGTCGGCGCGTTCGATCTGCACCTGCCACAGGTTGCCGCTGCGACGGGCGCTGACGCAGCGGGTGCGGGTGAGGATATGCGCGCCGTGTTCGCGGGCGGCCATGGCGTTGAGCACCACCAGGCGGGCATCGTCCACTGCGCAGTCGGCATATTCGAAACCGCGGCTGATCGCCGGCTTCAGCGGGTTGCCCGGGCCGAAGCGCAGGCTGCGCGAAGCACCGAGCTGCTTGCGCTTGCCCAGGTGGTCATAGAGGAACAGGCCGGCGCGGATCATCCAGGCCGGACGCAGGTGCGGGCGGTGCGGCAGGACGAAACGCATCGGCTTGACGATGTGCGGCGCCTTGGCCAGCAGCACTTCACGCTCGGCCAGGGCTTCGCGGACCAGGCGGAATTCGTAATGTTCGAGATAGCGCAGGCCGCCGTGGATCAGCTTGCTGCTCGCCGAGGAGGTATGGCTGGCGAGGTCGTCCTTTTCGCAGAGGAACACCGAAAGGCCGCGTCCGGCGGCATCGGCGGCGATGCCGACACCATTGATGCCGCCACCGATGACGGCGACGTCATAGACCTCGGCAAGGATGGGAGAGCTGGATTGGGACACGGCGCGGCCTCTCGAAAAGTCGTTCTGATATCTTTTATGAACATTAATGTTCGTATTCGAAAATGTTAGCCGAACGAAAAGGCCGCGACCAGTGACTTTTCATAGAAAATACTGATCGTGTTACAAACAAATGAAAAATTCCGAACATTCGCGCCGCCAGCCTTGCGCTGGCGGCGATGCTGGGCTCAGACCACTTCGAGGCGAATCTTGTACTGGTTGAGCAACTGGGTCAGGGCGCTGACCGGCGCCTGGTCGGTCACCAGGCAGTCGATCAGGCTGATCGAGCCCAGGCGCACCATGGCGTTGCGTCCGAACTTGCTGGAGTCGGCGGCGAGGATCACCTGGCGCGCATTGGCGATGATCGCCTGGGACACCCGCACTTCCTGGTAATCGAAGTCCAGCAGGCTGCCGTCCTCGTCGATGCCGCTGATGCCGACCAGGGCGAAATCCACCTTGAACTGGTTGATGAAGTCGACGCTGGCCTGGCCCACCACGCCGCCGTCGCGGCGCACGTTGCCACCGGCGAGAAGGACTTCGAAATCGTCCTTGGCACTGAGGATCGAGGCCACATGCAGGTTGTTGGTGATGATCTTCAGGTGGTTGTGGTTGAGCAGGGCGCGGGCGATGGATTCGGTGGTGGTACCGATATTGATGAACAGCGAGGCGTGATCGGGAATCTGCCGCGCCACGGCTTCGGCGATGCGTTGCTTTTCGTCGCGCATCTGGTCGGCGCGCATGGCGTAGGCGGTGTTTTCGATACTGGAATCGTAGGCCGCGCCACCGTGATAACGGCGCAGCAGATTGACTTCCGCCAGCTGGTTGATATCGCGGCGGATGGTTTGCGGGGTGACGACGAACAACTGCGCCATTTCCTCGATACTGACGTAGCCACGCTCGCGGACCAGTTCGAGAATTTGTTGTTGGCGGGGAGGCAGATTCATGGGCGTCCTATGGGGCGGCCGAAAAATGCCTGCAATGATGCCGGAGGAAGGCGCGGGGGACCAGTCCGGGGACGGCACCGGCATGGCGTTTGGCGCAGCCGTCCCCGAACGGGAAGGGCCGCGCCTCGCCGCTGAAACGTTACTCTTCGTGAGGCTCCCAGTCGCGGGTACGATCCACGGCCTTGAGCCAGCCGCTGTAGAGCTTCTCTTTCGCTGCTTCATCCAGCTGCGGCGTGAACTCGCGCTCGATCAGCGCCTTGCCGCGCAGTTCGTCCAGGCCGCTCCAGAAACCGCAGGCCAGGCCCGCCAGGTAGGCGGCGCCGAGCGCGGTGGTTTCACGCATCTGCGGACGTTCGACACAGGTGCCGAGGATGTCCGCCTGGAACTGCATGAGGAAGTTGTTGGCCACCGCGCCGCCGTCCACGCGCAGGGCGCTCAGGCGCTGGCCGCAGTCCTGCTGCATGGCGTCGAGGACGTCGCGGGTCTGGTAGGCGATGGACTCCAGCGCGGCGCGGATGATGTGGTCGACCTTGACCCCGCGGGTCAGGCCGAACAGCGCGCCACGGGCGTACGGATCCCAGTACGGCGCGCCGAGACCGGTGAAGGCCGGCACCAGGTAGACGCCGTTGCTGTCCTTGACCTTGCTGGCGAAGTACTCGGTGTCGTGGGCATCGTTGACGATCTTCAGTTCGTCGCGCAGCCACTGCACGGTGGAACCGCCGTTGAATACCGCGCCTTCCAGCGCATAGGCCACCTCACCGCGCGGACCGCAGGCGATGGTGGTGAGCAGGCCGTGGGACGATTGCACGGCCTTCTCGCCGGTGTTCATCAGCAGGAAGCAGCCGGTGCCGTAGGTGTTCTTGGCCTGGCCCGGTTCCACGCACATCTGGCCGAACAGCGCGGCCTGCTGGTCCCCGGCGATGCCGGCGATGGCGATGTTGCTCTTGGTGTAGCCGTAGATTTCCGAGGACGGGCGCACCGGCGGCAGCATCTGCTTGGGGATGCCCAGTACGTCGAGCATCTTTTCATCCCACTGCAGGGTATGAATGTTGAACAGCATGGTCCGCGAGGCGTTGGTGTAGTCGGTGACATGCACCTTGCCGCCGGAGAATTTCCAGATTAGCCAGGTGTCGATGGTGCCGAACAGCAGTTCGCCGCGCTCGGCACGTTCGCGCACGCCGTCGACGTTGTCGAGGATCCACTTCAGCTTGGTCCCGGAGAAGTACGGGTCGGTGACCAGGCCGGTGGTTTCGCGGATGTAGTCCTGCAGGCCGTCGCGCTTGAGCTGCTCGCAGATCTCGGTGCTGCGGCGGCACTGCCAGACGATGGCGTTGTACACCGGGCGTCCGGTTTCCTTGTCCCAGACCACGGTGGTTTCGCGCTGGTTGGTGATCCCGATGGCGGCTACCTGGTCGTGGCTGATGCCCGCCTGGGCCAGGGCCTCGACCATGGTCGCGCTCTGCGTGGCGAAGATCTCCATCGGGTCGTGTTCGACCCAGCCGGCTTGCGGATAGTGCTGGGCGAACTCGCGCTGGGAGGTACCGACAACGTTTGCGTCACGGTCGAAGATGATGGCCCGCGAACTGGTCGTGCCCTGGTCGAGGGCGATGATGTAGTTCTTGTTCTGAAGGTCTGTCATGTCGTTGGCCTTGCAGTGAAATAGGTTGAGGTCAGGGCTCGCTGATTCGTGCAGGAATCAGGAAGTCTGGGTCTTGCCCTGAGCGTTGTCGTCGGTCTGCGCGGCGGTCGCGGCGGCATTGGGCAGGCTGCGGGCGAACACGCCACGGTACAGGGCGGCACCCACGCTGGCTCCCATGATCGGCGCGAAAACCGGAACGAGGAAGTAGGGAATATCGCGACCGCCAGTAAAGGCCACATCGCCCCAGCCGGCGAGGAAGGTCATCAGTTTCGGCCCGAAATCCCGTGCCGGGTTCATCGCGAAGCCGGTCAGCGGCCCCATGGCGCTGCCGATCACGGCGATCAGCAGGCCGATCAGCAGCGGTGCGAGAGGACCGCGGGGCAGGCCGTTGTTGTCATCGGTCAGGGCCATGATCACGGCCATGAGGATGGCGGTGATGATCACTTCGACGAGGAAGGCCTGGCCGGTGGACAGCGCCGCGTGCGGGTAGGTGGAGAATACCGAAGCCAGTTCCAGGCTGGCCTGGCTGCCGCGGACCATGGCGTGGGTCTGTTCGTAATCGAAGAACAGGCTGCTGTACAGCGCGTAGACGAGCGCGGCGCCGCAGAAGGCCCCGGCGATCTGGGCGACGATATAGAAGGGCAGTTTGCCTTTTTCGAATCCGGCGAACAGGCACAGGGCGATGCTCACGGCCGGGTTCAGGTGCGCGCCGGAAATCCCCGCGGTCAGGTAGATCGCCATGCTGACGCCGACACCCCAGATGATGCTGATTTCCCACAGGCCGAAGCTGGCACCCGCGACCTTGAGCGCGGCGACGCAACCGGTGCCGAAGAAGATCAGGAGCGCGGTGCCGAAGAATTCGGCCATGCATTGGCTGGACAACGTCGGTTGTTGTAGAGCAGTCGTCATTCGATACCTCGGTTCTTGTTGTTGTGAGGCGCACTGAGCGCTCGACGGAAACCCGGCAGAAATCCCCATTTCGGCCAGGTGGACGGTGTTGATGCGCTTAATGAGGGCATCGCCATATTCAGATTCGAAAAAATATAGACAAGAAACGCTTATGTCAAAGGTCGAAAGCGAACCATCATCCACAAATTGACTGATGGCCCACGCACTGTCTCGCCTTGTCCTACAAGACCATGGTTGCGGACTAGGTTTTGTCCTACAGTAGCCAGCGAACGGAAACCGAACTCAGTTGTTGGAGCCCCCGCATGACCCCTGCCCTGGATCTGTTGAAGAAGGTTCGCGCCGAACATCGTATTCACAGTTACGAACATGACCCCAAAGCCGCTTCCTATGGCTTGGAGGCCGCGGAGAAGCTCAACCTGAACCCCCAGCAGGTGTTCAAGACCCTGCTTGCGGCCACGGAAAAGGGCGAGTTGCTGGTGGCGGTGGTACCGGTGGTGGGGACGCTGGACCTGAAGGCGCTGGCCCAGGCCGCGGGGGTGAAGAAGTGCGAAATGGCCGATCCGGCCGCAGCCCAGCGTTCGACTGGCTATCTAGTTGGCGGAATTAGCCCACTCGGTCAGAAGAAACGTCTGAGGACTTTTATCGATCAATCCGCGGAAGGTTTTCCTACCATCCACGTGAGTGCCGGCCGGCGCGGGTTGGAGGTGGAGTTGGCGGCTGCGGTGCTGGCTGAGCATACCCAGGGCAAGTTCGCCGATATCGGCCGGGAGTAGGCAGGCATCGTTGAACGAAAAAGGCCGTCACGGTTGTGACGGCCTTTTTCGTTCAGTGCGCCACGCTGTGGCGGCGAACGCCGTTGTCTGCGGCTGGCAGTCTGGCTTCGACGCTGCCCGAGGCGGCGAACAGCACCAGGTGATCCGCCGCCACGGTGATGCCGACGTCCTGGCCAATCGGGAAGTCCAGATGGCTGGGGAAGATCGCTTCGAGCTGGGTGCCTGTGGCCAGTTGCAGGCGGTACAGGGTCGAGGCGCCCTGGAAGCTCTTGCCGCTGACCCGCGCGCTGAGGGCGCTGTCGGGGGCATGCACGATATCGTCGGGACGCAGCAGGACATCCACCGCACCGCCCACCGGCAAGGTGTAGGCGCGGTTGCCGCGCAGCTCGCCGAGCTCGGTCTGCACCGTTTCCGGGCTGAGCAACTGGCCGCGGATGAAGTAGCCCTGGCCGACGAAGCTGGCGACGAATGGCGTGGCCGGTTCGTGATAGAGGTTGTAGGGCGTGTCCCACTGCTCCAGGCGGCCTTCCTTGAACACGCCGACATGGTCGCTGACGGCGAAGGCTTCTTCCTGGTCGTGCGTGACCAGGATCGCGCTGGTGCCGCGGCTCTTGAGGATGTCGCGAACCTCATGGCTGAGACGGCGGCGCAGTTCCACGTCGAGGTTGGAGAAGGGTTCGTCGAGCAGCAGCAGTTGCGGCTCGGGCGCCAGGGCGCGGGCCAGGGCCACACGCTGCTGCTGGCCGCCGGACAGTTCGTGCGGGTAGCGCGCGCCCAGGCCGTCGAGCTTGACCAGCTCCAGCATGTCCTTGACCACGTCCTGGCGGCGCGGGTGCTTGCCGAGGCCGAAGGCGACGTTTTCCGCCACGCTCAGGTGGGGGAACAGTGCGTAGTCCTGGAAGACCATGCCGATCCGGCGTTTTTCCGGGGCCAGGGTGAACCCGGCCCGGGAGATGACTTCGCCCGCCAGCTGGATTTCGCCGCCATGCACCGGCTCGAAGCCGGCGATGGCGCGCAGGGTGGTGGTCTTGCCGCACCCGGAGGAGCCCAGCAGGCAGCCGATGTCGCCGGCGTTGAGGTGCAGGTTGAGGTTCTGGACGATGCGCGCCTCGCCATAGCCGCAGGCGAGGTCGCGAAGGTTGAGCAGTAGAGGTTGACTCATGCGTGGTGGTAGGCCGGTTCGACAAGGAATTCGAGAAGCGCCTTCTGTGCATGCAGACGGTTTTCCGCCTGGTCCCAGGCGACCGAACGTGGGTCGTCGAGCAGATCCATGCTGATTTCCTCGCCACGGTGGGCGGGCAGGCAATGCATGAACAGGGCATCGGGGGCGGCCAGGTCGAGCAGTTCGCGGGTTACCTGGTACGGCGCGAAGCGCTCCAGGCGCCGCGCGGTTTCCTCTTCCTGGCCCATGGAGGTCCAGACGTCGGTGCTGACCAGGTGGGCGTCACGTACCGCCTCCTTGGGATCGCGGACGATCCGCACGCGGTCACCGGCCTGGGCGACGAACTTGGCGTTGGGCTCGTAACCTTCGGGGCAGGCGATGCGCAGCTGGAAGTCGAACTGGATGGCCGCTTCTATATAGCTGTTGCACATGTTGTTGCCGTCGCCGATCCAGGCCACGGTCTTGCCCTGGATCGAGCCGCGGTGTTCGAGGAAGGTCTGCATGTCGGCCAGCAGTTGGCACGGGTGCAGGTCGTCGGACAGGCCGTTGATCACCGGTACGCGGGAATTGGCGGCGAATTCGGTCAGGGTGCTGTGGGCAAAGGTACGGATCATCACCGCATCGAGCATGCGCGACATGACGATGGCGCAGTCGCCGATCGGCTCGCCGCGGCCCAGCTGGGTGTCGCGCGGGGAGAGGAAGATCGCCTGGCCGCCGAGCTGGATCATGCCGGCTTCGAAGGACAGCCGGGTGCGGGTCGAGGACTTCTCGAAGATCATGCCCAGCACGCGATTTTTCAGGGGCTCGAAGAGTACGCCGCGGTTACGCAGGTCTTTCAGCTCGATCCCTCGGCGGATCACACTGACCAGTTCTTCGGCGGTGAAATCCATCAGGGAGAGAAAGTGCCTAGCGCTCATCATTGACTACCTTTTTTGCAACAGACCGCAGATCAGCAACAACCGGTTTTTCGGAAACACGGATGAGACCTGCGGCGTAAGCCGCACGGGGCGACGAAATAGGGGAAGGCGCAATACTATAATTAAATGTCGCGTCTTACCAAGTGGGGTTGCGCCGTGACGCGGGTGGCGCAGTGGAGGTCGCTTTGCGACCTTTCGCTGGCACAGCGGCTCCAGCCAGGGGAGCGGCGTTGCCGTTGGTCTGCTTTTTCGACAGAGCAAGCGACCTTTGTACACTGCCCGCAGCGGGCTTTGCAATCGACGGGCAGGGCTTTGTCGGGCGCCGGGGCCATCGTCCGGGCTGATGCCGGAGGATTCACGCGACGAAGATCGCTGGCGGCACGCCGGGGCCGCAGCCATAGTCGGGGACGGCATTCCCCCGATCGCAGAACAAGAGGCGGCCATGACCAAGACCGTGCACCACCGAGCCTGTCACCTGTGCGAGGCCATTTGCGGCCTGACCTTCGAGCTGCAAACCGACGACGGCGCCGCGCCGCGCATCGCCTCGATCAAGGGCGATCCGCAGGACAGCTTCAGTCGCGGCCATATCTGCCCCAAGGCGGTGGCGCTGCAGGATATCCAGAACGACCCCAACCGCCTGCGCGGCCCGGTCATGCGGGCCGGCGAGCAGTGGCTGCCGATTTCCTGGGACGAAGCCTTCGAACTGGCCGCGCGCAAGCTGCACGACATCCAGCAGCGCCACGGGCAGAACGCCGTGGCGGTCTATCAGGGCAACCCCAGCGTGCACAACTATGGGTTGATGACCCACAGCAATTACTTTCTCGGCCTGCTGAAAACCCGCAATCGTTTTTCCGCCACGTCCGTCGACCAGTTGCCCCATCACCTGAGCAGCTATCTGATGTATGGCCACGGCCTGCTGCTGCCGATCCCGGACATCGATCACACTGATTTCATGCTGATCCTGGGGGGCAATCCATTGGCCTCCAACGGCAGCATCATGACCGTGCCGGACGTGGAAAAGCGCCTCAAGGCCCTGCAGGCGCGCGGCGGCAAGCTGGTGGTGGTCGATCCGCGCCGCAGCGAAACCGCGGCGATGGCCGACCAGCATCTGTTCGTTCGTCCGGGAGGCGACGCGGCGCTGCTTTGCGGGGTGCTCAATACGCTGTTCGAGGAAGGCCTGACCCGCGCCACGCACCTGCCGGTCAGCGGCCTGGATGAGGTCCGCGCGGCCTTGCGACCGTTCACCGCGGAAGTCATGAGCATGCTCTGCGGCATCGAAGCCGGCCTGATCCGCCAGTTGGCGCGGGATTTCGCCGCCGCCGACAAGGCCGTGTGCTACGGGCGCATGGGCGTCTCCACCCAGGCCTTCGGCACGCTCTGCCAGTGGCTGGTGCAACTGATCAACCTGGTCAGCGGCAACCTCGACCGGGTCGGTGGGGCGCTGTGCACGGAGCCGGCGGTGGACCTGGTGGCGATCACCAGTGGCGGGCATTTCAATGTCTGGCAGAGCCGTGTTTCCGGGCTGCCGGAGTACGGCGGTGAGTTGCCGGTGGCGGCCCTGGCCGAGGAGATGCTCACCGAGGGCGAGGGCCAGGTCCGCGCCCTGGTGACCGTGGCCGGCAACCCGGTGCTGTCGACGCCCAACGGGCGGCAGCTGGAGCAGGCGCTGGATGGCCTGGAATTCATGCTCAGCGTCGACCTGTACATCAACGAGACCACGCGCTACGCCGACCTGATCCTGCCGTCGACCTCGGCACTGGAGAATGATCACTACGACACCACCTTCAACCTGTTCGCGGTGCGCAATGTCACGCGCTTCAACCGCGCCATCCTGCCCAAGCCGCAGGGCGCGCTGCACGACTGGGAGATCTTCGTCGGCCTGGCCGAAGCCTTCGCGCGGATCGCCGGCAAAGCGCTCAAGCCGACCTTGCCGCCGGCGCAGATGATCGACCTGGGCCTGCGTGGCGGCCGCTATGGCCAGGGCTCGCCGTTCGATCTGTCGCTGCAGACCCTCGACCAGCATCCGCACGGCATCGACCTGGGGCCTCTGCAGCCCAATCTGGCCGCGCGCCTGAAGACCGAGAGCGGGAGCATCGAGGCGGCCCCCGCAGCGCTTCTCGCCGATCTGCAGCGCTTTGCCGCGCAACAGCCGCCCAGCGCCGCGCAATTGCTGTTGATCGGTCGTCGCCATGTGCGCAGCAACAATTCCTGGATGCACAACTTTCACCGCCTGGTGAAGGGCAAGCCGCGCCATCAACTGCTCATGCACCCGCAGGACCTGGCCGGGCGCCAGTTGCAGGACGGGCAGCGGGTGAGAGTGACGTCGCGGGTCGGCTGCATCGAGGTGGAAGTGCAGGCCAGCACCGACATGATGCCCGGCGTGGTCAGCCTGCCCCACGGTTTTGGCCACGCTCGGCCGGGTGTGCTGCTGGACATCGCCAGCGCCCAGTCCGGGGCCAGCGCCAACGACCTGACCGATGAACGCCTGGTCGATGCGTTGTCCGGCAATGCCGTGTTCAACGGTGTGCCGGTGGAGGTGGTCGCCGCATGATTGTCGGCAAGGCCGAGCGTCGTGCTCGGCTTTCCGATACAATGCGTCACCGTGCCGACAAACCAGGTCGGAAAGTTCAGCCGAGGTGCTTCATGGATATCATTGAAACAATCAAAGAGCAGATCGCCAACAACACCATTCTGCTTTACATGAAAGGTTCGCCGAATGCCCCGCAGTGCGGCTTCTCGGCCAAGGCAGCGCAGTGCGTGATGGGTTGTGGCGAGAAGTTCGCTTACGTCGACATCCTGCAGAACCCGGAAATTCGCGCCAACCTGCCGAAATACGCCAACTGGCCAACCTTCCCGCAACTGTGGGTGGGCGGTGAGCTGGTCGGCGGCAGCGACATCATGACCGAGATGTTCCAGAACGGTGAGCTGCAGACCCTGATCAAGGATGCCGCCGCCAAGGCCAAGGCTGCCGAAGCCTGATTGCCTGGTGTTGTCGAGGAGCCCCGCGATGCGGGGCTTTTTCGTTTCTGGTGGGCTGAAATGCAAAAACGCCGCGCTCCGGGTGGGAGCGCGGCGTTTTCGTGTGCCGGAAAGCGTGGCTTATTCGCCGTCGCCCATCTGCGATTGCAGGTAGTTTTCCAGGCCGACCTTGTCGATCAGGCCCAGTTGGGTTTCCAGCCAGTCGATGTGTTCTTCCTCGGACTCGAGGATGTCTTCCAGCAGCTCACGGCTGCCGAAGTCGCCGACGGTTTCGCAGTGGGCGATGGCGGCTTTCAGGTCGATCAGGCCCTTCTGCTCGATCTTCAGGTCGCACTCGAGCATTTCCCGGGTGTGTTCGCCGATCAGCAGTTTGCCCAGGTCCTGGACGTTGGGGATGCCCTCGAGAAACAGAATCCGCTTGATCAGTTTGTCAGCGTGCTTCATTTCGTCGATGGATTCTTTGTATTCGTGCTTGCCGAGCTTATCCAGACCCCAGTCTTCGTACATGCGGGCATGCAGGAAGTATTGGTTGATCGCGACCAGCTCGTTTCCGAGGATCTTGTTGAGATGCTGGATGACGCTTACGTCGCCTTTCATGGTGGGGTCCCGCCCTGTCAGAGTGTCAATGAGCGGAAGTTTGATCCTGACAACTTTCGCTGTCAAACCTAAGTTATTGAATAATAAATAAAAATTAATCGGAATAAGAATGTTTTTGGTCCGCGTTCTATACCTAACTATTTGAATTTCAGGCATAAAAAAACCGGACACGGGGTCCGGTTCTTCAGGAATGCGGGAAAATTATTTTTCAGGCCGCGGTGAATTCCACGGGATAGGGCAGGGCAGCGGCCTGGCTGATCTGGATTTCGGCGAGGGTCTCGCGTACCACCTGCTTGGCGACGCACGCACATTTGCCACACTGGCTTGCCACATTGGTGGCGGCGCGGACTTCCTTGTAGCTACAGCATCCTTCATAGATCGCATCGCGGATCTGTCCGTCGGTTACACCAACACAAAGACACACATACATAGAAGAAAACCATCAGGGCGTTAGGCTCGAATAAGAGAAGCCTAATGGTAATGAGAATGCTTGTCAAAGCACTTTCTTCAAGGGGCGAAATAGAGCGACCGCCGGTAGGAAAAAGAGTCGAATCGCCATGACTCGGCGTCCCGCCCGGGGCCGTGTATGATGCTCAACCCATGTCAGGCGGATTCTCACGCCTGCGTAGTCAAATTCAACACCATCAGGAGATATCGAATGAGCGTGCTCGTTGGCAAAAAAGCCCCGGACTTCACCGTCGCCGCTGTACTGGGCAATGGCGAAATCGTCGACAGCTTCAACCTGGCTTCGGCTATCAAGGGCAAGTACGGCCTGGTGTTCTTCTACCCACTGGACTTCACCTTCGTCTGCCCGTCCGAGCTGATCGCCCTGGACCACCGCATCCCCGAGTTCCAGGCGCGCAACGTCGAAGTCATCGGCGTTTCGATCGACTCGCACTTCACCCACAACGCCTGGCGCAACACCCCGGTCAACAACGGCGGTATCGGCCCGGTCAAATACACCTTGGCCGCCGACATCTCCCACGAGATCTGCAAGGCCTATGACGTCGAGTCCGAAGGCGGCGTGGCCTTCCGTGGCGCCTTCCTGATCGACACCAACGGTGTCGTGCGTTCGCAGATCGTCAACGACCTGCCGCTGGGCCGCAACATGGACGAGCTGCTGCGTCTGGTCGACGCCCTGCAATTCCACGAAGAGCACGGCGAAGTCTGCCCTGCCAACTGGAAAAAAGGCGACAAGGGCATGACCGCTTCGCCAGAAGGCGTTGCCGCGTACCTGAGCGAGAACGCTGGCAAGCTGTAATTGCCATGCATAAAAAAACCGGCCTCGATGGCCGGTTTTTTTATGCGCGGGAAAACGCCTTCAATCGTTGAAGTCGTGCCAGCCGCCCATTTCCTTCCAGCGGTTGACGATGCCGCAGAACAGCTCGGCGGTCTTCTCCGTGTCGTAGCGGGCGGAGTGCGCCTCGCGTCCGTCGAAGTCGATGTCGGCGCTCTGGCAGGCCCGTGCCAGCACGGTCTGACCGTAGGCCAGGCCGGCCAGGGTCGCGGTGTCGAAGCTGGAGAACGGATGGAACGGGTTGCGCTTCATGTCGTTGCGCGCCACCGCGGCGTTGAGGAAGCCGAGGTCGAAGCTGCTGTTGTGGCCGACCAGGATCGCCCGCTTGCAGCCGTTGGCCTTCAGCGCCTTGCGTACACCGCGGAAGATGTCGGTCAGCGCGGCTTCTTCGCTCACCGCCATGCGCAGCGGGTGATCGAGCTTGATCCCGGTGAACTCCAGGGCTGCCTGTTCGATGTTGGCGCCTTCGAACGGCTCGACACGGAAGAAGTAGGTGTGTTCCGGGAACAGGAAACCCTTTTCGTCCATGCCGATGGTGACCGCGGCGATTTCCAGCAGCGCGTCGGTGGCGCAGTTGAAACCACCGGTCTCGACATCCACCACGACCGGCAGGTAGCCGCGAAAGCGCGCTGCCATCGGGTGGCGCGAACCACCGCCGCCCAGACCTTCCTGGTCGTCGTCGAACTGATCGTCACTCACACGTTGTCCTCCAGCAGGCGCCAGCGCATCTGCTCACCGGCGCGCAGCGGAACGACGGTCTGCTCGCCGAACGGCAGGCTGTCGGGGGCGGTCCAGCTTTCGCGGACCAGGGTGATGGTGTCGGTGTTCGCCGGCAGGCCATAGAAGGCCGGGCCGTGCAGGCTGGCGAAACCTTCCAGCTTGTCCAGCGCATTGCGCTGCTCGAAGGCCTCGGCGTACAGCTCGATCGCCGCGAAGGCGGTGTAGCAGCCGGCGCAGCCACAGGCGGCTTCCTTGGCGTGACGGGCATGCGGGGCCGAGTCGGTGCCGAGGAAGAACTTGCTGTTGCCGCTGGTGGCGGCGTCGAGCAGGGCGACCTGGTGGGTGTTGCGCTTGAGGATCGGCAGGCAGTAGAAGTGCGGGCGAATGCCGCCGACCAGCATGTGGTTGCGGTTGTACAGCAGGTGCTGGGCGGTGATGGTCGCGCCGACGTTGGCCGGGGCTTCCTTGACGAACTGCGCGGCATCGGCGGTGGTGATGTGTTCGAACACCACTTTCAGGGTCGGGAAGCGTTCCACCACGCGACGCAGGTGTTCGTCGATGAACAGCTTCTCGCGGTCGAACACGTCGATCTCGCTGCGCGTCACTTCACCGTGGACCAGCAGGAGCATGCCGACTTCGGCCATGGCTTCGAGGGCCGGGAAGATCTTGTCGATGCTGGTGACGCCGGAATCCGAGTTGGTGGTGGCACCGGCCGGGTACAGTTTGGCGGCGTAGACGAAGCCGCTGGCCTTGGCCGCGCGGATGTCTTCCGGCTGGGTACGGTCGGTGAGGTACAGCACCATCAGCGGCTCGAAACGGCTGCCAGTCGGGCGGGCATCCAGGATGCGCTGGCGATAGGCGCCGGCTTCGGCGGCATTGCGTACCGGTGGCACCAGGTTGGGCATGATGATGGCGCGGGCGAAGGTGCGCGCCACGTCGCCGACGGTATGAGGCAGGACGGCTCCATCGCGAAGATGGATGTGCCAGTCATCGGGACGCAGAAGGGTCAGGCGATCGGACATTGGGCTTTCCAGGCGGTTCGAACTCTGGGCGAATGCTACCGGAAAAGCCTGTTCCGAGCACTCGCTATCAAGTTTTGCCGATGCCGTCCGATAGCCTGCAGGTAAGTCGAGAGAATTTTGTGGAGCCGCCCCGTGCGCCAGCGTTATCTAGCCCTGCTCAGCCTGTTCGCCAGCCTTCCGGCCGCCGCGCTCACGTTCCAGACGCGCGTGGAAAACATCGAGTGGAAGGTCGAAGGCGATCAGTTCGAGTGCCGACTGATCCAGCCCATTGCCGACTTCGGCAGCGGCGAGTTCGTGCGGCGCGCCGGCGAGCAGGCGACCTTCCGCCTGCGCTCGACCAGCAACGTGCTCGGTGCCGGCTCGGCGACCCTGCTGGCCGCCGCCGCACCGTGGCAGCCGGGGCGCGGCGACATCAACCTCGGTTCGATCCGCATGGCTCGCAGCGGTGTGCTGTTCAACAGTTCCCAGGGCCAGGCCAGCCGCCTGATCAACGGCCTGCTCGATGGCCGCAGCACGGTGGTGCGCAACTATGCCGGCGAGGCCGGACAGAGCATGGAAGTGCGTCTGCTGCCGGTGAAGTTCAACAAGGCCTATGCCGATTACCAGGCCTGCTCGGTCAAGCTGCTGCCGATGAACTTCGACCAGATCCGCCAGACCCGTGTCGGCTTCCCGGGCAACGGCATCGACCTGGATGCCGACGCCCGCGCGCGACTGGACGTGCTGCTCGATTTCCTCAAGGCCGATCCCACGGTCAACCACATCGAGCTGGACGGTCACTCCGACAACAGCGGCAACCGCCTGACCAACCGCGACCTCTCCCGGCGCCGTGCCCTGGCGGTGCAGGAGTACCTCAAGGCGCATGGCGTGCCGGAGGAGAGCATCGTCGTGCGTTTCCACGGCGAGCGTTATCCGCTGGCGGCCAACAACTCCCCGGCCAACCGCGCGCGCAACCGCCGGGTGAACATCCAGCTGGATCGTGTCACGCCCGTGGAGAAACCCGCCGCGGAAAAACCGGCGGAGCCCGCGGCACCGACGCCGCCGTCAAGCGCCCCGGCGAGTCCCGCGGCCCAGGCCCAGCCAGGTAAACCCGCGATCAAGTCCTGAGTGCGACGGTCCGTCGCGCTCACGACAGTTCCTGTCGCTTTGTCGTCACAAGCTGTCGCCCCACTGTAAATTTCATGGCGGGATGGTAGACTCTACGGTTTTCCGTACAACCCCGTGGAGTGATGGCATGGCGGACGTAAAAAAGGTCGTACTGGCGTATTCCGGCGGCCTTGATACTTCGGTGATTCTCAAGTGGCTGCAGGATACCTACAACTGTGAAGTGGTGACTTTCACCGCCGATCTGGGGCAGGGCGAAGAGGTCGAGCCGGCCCGCGCCAAAGCCCAGGCCATGGGCGTCAAAGAGATCTACATCGATGACCTGCGCGAAGAGTTCGTGCGAGACTTCGTGTTCCCGATGTTCCGCGCCAACACCGTCTACGAAGGCGAGTACCTGCTGGGTACTTCCATCGCTCGTCCGCTGATCGCCAAGCGCCTGATCGAAATCGCCAACGAAACCGGCGCCGACGCCATTTCCCACGGTGCCACCGGCAAGGGCAACGACCAGGTCCGCTTCGAGCTGGGCGCCTACGCGCTGAAGCCGGGCGTCAAGGTCATCGCGCCATGGCGTGAGTGGGACCTGCTGTCCCGCGAGAAGCTGATGGACTACGCCGAGAAGCACGGCATCCCGATCGAGCGTCACGGCAAGAAGAAGTCGCCGTACTCGATGGACGCCAACCTGCTGCACATCTCCTACGAGGGCGGTGTCCTGGAAGATACCTGGACCGAGCACGAGGAAGACATGTGGCGCTGGAGCGTTTCCCCGGAAAACGCCCCGGACCAGGCGACCTACCTGGAACTGACCTACCGCAACGGTGACATCGTCGCCATCGACGGCGTCGAGATGAGCCCGGCCACTGTCCTTGCCGAACTGAACCGTATCGGCGGCGCCAACGGCATCGGCCGTCTGGACATCGTCGAGAACCGTTACGTCGGCATGAAGTCCCGTGGCTGCTACGAGACCCCTGGCGGCACCATCATGCTCAAGGCCCACCGCGCCATCGAGTCGATCACCCTGGACCGCGAAGTCGCTCACCTGAAGGATGAGCTGATGCCGAAGTACGCCAGCCTGATCTACACCGGCTACTGGTGGAGCCCTGAGCGTTTGATGCTGCAACAGATGATCGACGCTTCCCAGGTCAACGTGAACGGCGTGGTACGCCTGAAGCTGTACAAGGGCAACGTCATCGTCACTGGCCGCAAGTCCGACGATTCGCTGTTCGACGCCAACATCGCGACCTTCGAGGAAGACGGCGGCGCCTACAACCAGGCCGACGCCGCAGGCTTCATCAAGCTCAACGCCCTGCGCATGCGCATTGCCGCGAGCAAGGGCCGTTCGCCGCTCTGATTCGGCAGCGTCACTGAAAAAACCCGGCATCGATGCCGGGTTTTTTTATTCGCAGATCGGTGGGGAATGATTTTGTGGCGTCTCGGCGACGATACTGATGCGTTTCCCCGATTCCAGATTGTGCAGCGTCAGCGTTCCCGTCGTTGTGTTCTGCAGGGCATGCCGCGCGATAACTTCCAGAAGCGCCTGTGAACCGGGGCCGGACAGGGTCACCGTGGTCAAGGTTGTTGCGTGTGAAAACGGAAGTGCAAGTGTCGGAGAACTTTCCAGGTTGCGTGCATCCGCTGCAGGGGATGACGTTGCCATTGTTTCCGTTGTCGTGTTTTCCGCCGTCTGATCCTCCGGACCATAAAGACTTTTGGTGTTGAAGTTCAGGGTAAGAAAAAACAGCAATGTCAGAAACGGAGGAAAGCCAACCAGGAACCAGGTGTAGATACTCTGGCTGCTTTCATCCAGAAACGGCAGAGACGCCAGCGCCGATGCTTCGATGATTCCGGCGAAGATGGCGATGATGGTCAGTGGACTCTTCGGTTCTGAGCTGCTCATGGGCGGTGTTCTCTGCGCTGTCGCGCGTCTGCTCGCGGCTGTTCGGGCCGCGTGGTCCGGGGGCTTTGCCGCGAGTCTGGCGCACAATGCGCTGGCTCATCACCGGGTGATGGCTCTTGCCGAGGAAGTCTTTCGGGGGGGCGGCTTGGGACCGCAGGCGACTGGGGCCAGGTGGATCGGACTTATTTCGTGCTTATTAGGGAAATTTCCTTCAAGCAGTCAGTCGTTATTCGTAACGATATTTTTGATGTGCATGGCTAGCATCCGTTGATGCCTTGGTGGCTTCGCACAAGGCGCGCGAGAACCGTCAAACAAAACAGTCTGTAGGAATATTCTGTAAGAGCATTCCCTTATTTATGTAGTACTTGTCTTTGCGTGCAAGTGTTCGCCACAGACATCATGCATTGCACGGACTGACTGGGCTATTGTTGCGGGCCTCTAATAAGTCGAATAGTTAATAATGGATCTTGCCCATGAATAAAGTGCTGATCGTCGATGACCATCCGGTCATTCGCTTGGCCGTGCGTATGCTGATGGACCGGCATGGTTATGAAGTGATTGGGGAAACGGACAACGGCGTGGATGCGCTGCAACTGGCCCGGGAGCACCTGCCGGATATCGTCATTCTGGACATCGGGATTCCCAAGCTCGATGGTCTGGAAGTCATTGGCCGGCTGACGGCCAATGGCATCGTCATCAAGGTCCTGGTGCTTACCTCGCAGGCGCCGGGGCATTTTTCCATGCGCTGCATGCAGGCGGGGGCGGCGGGGTACGTGTGCAAGCAGCAGGATCTCACCGAGTTGCTCAGTGCGATCAAGGCGGTGCTGTCCGGCTACAGTTACTTCCCCAACCAGGCGTTGCATTCGGTGCGTTCGAACCTGGGCGGATCCAGCGAGGCGGACATGGTCGGACGCTTGTCCGGAAGGGAAATGATGGTGTTGCAGCAACTGGCCCGCGGCAAGTCCAACAAGGAGATCGCCGATGGCATGTTTCTCAGCAACAAGACGGTAAGTACCTACAAGACGCGCCTGTTGCTCAAACTCAACGCGCGCTCACTGGTCGACCTGATCGAGCTGGCGCAACGCAACGGTCTGGTCTGATGTCGGTACAAAACGCAAAAAGCCTCCGGTAATGGAGGCTTTTGTTTTTTCAGGCCCATAACGTTTCAAAGATCGAAGTCGTAATCAGCCAGTTGCTTCTGCAAACGGCGCTCTTCCAGCAGATTGTCGATGGTACGACGCTTGCTCAGGTTGGTTTTCGCCGCTTCTACGGGAGTGTCGGAAGCAAACTCTTCAGGCGCTGCGGATTCATCATCAATATCAAGGTCTTCTTTATCAGTGCTCATGTGTCACTCCGTTCCAAGAGGGCCGTTGGCGCTCCTTATAACGATATTCCAGACACGGGTAAAAAAGATTTTTTCAATCAATGGGGCAGGAATTCCCTATTTCGTCAATCGTCGGAGGTCTTCTGCTTGTATTCGCACAAGTCCTCGATCCGACAACTTCCGCAGCGCGGCTTGCGGGCCTGGCAAACATAGCGTCCGTGCAGGATCAGCCAGTGGTGGGCATCCAGCAGATAGGCCTTGGGCACGAACTTCAGCAATGCCTTTTCCACGTCCAGGACATTCTTCCCGGGCGCGATCCCGGTGCGGTTGCTGACGCGGAAAATGTGCGTATCCACCGCCATGGTCAATTGCCGGAAGGCCGTGTTGAGGACGACGTTGGCGGTCTTGCGTCCTACGCCGGGGAGGGCTTCCAGCGCCTCGCGGGTTTCCGGGACCTGACCGTCGTGCTGCTCCACGAGAATGCGGCAGGTCTCGATGACGTTCTTCGCCTTGCTGTTGTACAGGCCGATGGTCTTGATGTACTCGGACAGGCCTTCCACGCCCAGGGCATGGATGGCCGCAGGGGTGTTGGCCACCGGGAACAGTTTCGCGGTGGCCTTGTTGACCCCGACGTCGGTGGCTTGTGCCGAGAGAATCACGGCGATCAGCAGCTCGAAGGGTGAGCTGTAGGCCAGTTCGGTCTTGGGTTCGGGATTGTCTTCATGCAGCCGGCGGAAAATCTCCAGGCGTTTGGCGGCGTTCATCGATCAGCGGTTTCCTTCACGGTCTTGGATGGCCTGTTGCGACAGGCTCGATTGATCAGGGCCAGCAGCAGGCCGAGCAACAGCAGGGCGCCCGGTGCGAGGCTGGCGAGATGCAGGCCGGTGCTGCCCGACCCGCCGGTAAATGAAAGGTGCAGTGCGCCACTGGCCAGCAGTTCGCGGCTACATCCCAGCAGCAGGAACAGCGCGCTGTAGCCAGCCAGCAGCATGGCCACGCGACGCCATTGCCCGGCGTTGCCGAGGCTCTGTTCGAACAGCAGGCAGCTCACGGCGATGAGTTCCGGGTAGATGCCCAGCGCCTGGCGCAACTCCAGGGCCCAGGCCTGCAGGGCCAGGGTCTGGCAGGTGACCACCAGGGCGGCCAGCAGGATACTGGCGAGCCTGCTGCTGGTCGTGTCCAGGCGGCTGCGCAGCGGGGTCATCAGGCCGCGATGGATGCCGATCGCCACGACGCTGAGCAACGCCATGCTGGCGCCCTGGACCAGCGTCTGGCTTGCGCCCAGCAGTGGTGCCAGGCTCAGGGCGGCGAGCCAGGACCTATTCATGAGTGCCATCCTCCGCCAGCCACAGCCGCGCATGCCCGTCGAAGTAGCGCAGGGCGTCCTGGATGGCCTGAATTACCGCCCGTGAGGTCACGCTGGCTCCGGCCAACTGATCGAACTGGCCATTGTCGCGCTTCAGCGCCCAGGCGCCTTCCGGTGTATTGCCCTGGCTGCGACCGTTGAAGGCCTGCAGCCAGGCATTGCCCGGCTCCGCCAGGCGTGCGCCCAGGCCCGGGGTTTCCTGTTGTTGCAACACCCGGCTGGCGAGCAGCCGGCCTTCGCGGTCGATGGCGATCAGCAGGTCGATCGGGCCCCCGTAACCCTGGAAACGGCTATGCAGCACCACTGCGTTGGGGCGGCCCTGCAGTGTGGCGAGATAACCGGCCTGCAGGCGGCTGTGTGGCAATTGCGGATCGGGCAGGGTCAGTGGTTGTTGCAGGGGCTGGTTGTCGTAGCTGCCCTCGGGCAGCACGCTGAGCCAGGTGCGGGCCTGCAGGCGCTGCTCTGCGGCGCTGATCCGCGGCGCGCAATAGTGCTGCCAGGCAACGCTGGCACCCACCGTCAACACGGCGAGGAGCAGGACCAGCAACAGGCCGCGACGCTTCATGTCGCCTCCGGTTGCCGACGTTCGCCCCAGCGATCCAGCGCCGGTACGCAGAGGTTCATCAGCAGCACGGCGAAGGCCATGCCGTCGGGGTAGTTGCCCCAGGTGCGGAGCAGGTAGACCAGCACGCCGACGCCCGCGCCGAACAGCAGGCGGCCCCATGGGGTTTTCGCGCCGCTGACTGGCTCGGTGACGATGAAGAAGGCGCCGAGCATGGTCGAGCCGGCCAGCAGATGCAGGAGCGGCGAGCCGTTGGAGTCGGAGCCCGAGCCGTTCCAGCAGAGCAGGCTGATGACGAACAGGCTGCCCAGCAGCGCCAGCGGTGCGTGCCAGCTGATCACTTTGCGTTGCAGGAGGAACAGGCCGCCGGCGAGAAAGGCGAGACTGGCCCATTCGCTACCGCGCCCGGCGAAATGACCAAAACCGGGGTGACTGGCGAACAGTTCGTCGATGGTCAGACTGCGGTTCTGCCGCAGTCCGTCGAGCACGGTGGCCTGGGCCCAGGCGTCGGGTCGTTCGCCGAGGCTGAACAGGGCATCGAGGCTGTGGCCGAGGTCCGGCGCTTGCGGCGCCGGCCAGTGGGTCATCTGCACCGGGAAGGACAGCAGCACCACGGCATAGCCGAGCATCGCCGGGTTGAGCGGGTTGCGCCCGACCCCGCCGTACAGCTGCTTGCCGAGGGCGATGGCGCTGCTGGCGGCAATCAGCGGCAACCACCACGGCGCCTGGGCGGGCAGGGCGATGGCCAGCAGGACCGCGCTGACCAGCGCGCTACCGTCATTCAGTGCTGGCCGTAGCGGGCGCTGACGCAGCCGCAGCAGCGCGGCTTCGGTCAACAGCGCGCCGGCGGCGGCGAGCAGCAGGTTGAACAGAACGCCCCAGCCGTAGGTCCAGAACAGCACCAGGAACCCCGGCAGACAGGCCAGCAGCACCAGTTGCATGGCGCTGCGCAGACGAACGTCGGTCTCAACCGCGGGCATGGCCATCGACCGCTTGCAGGGCGTCCAGACGGGGGGCGCTGACGATGGACACCACCTTGCTGCTTGCGCCCAGCGGCAGCAGGGCGTCGATGCGTTGAATCAGGCTCATGATGTGAACAATCCATTGAAACCGAGAAAAGCCATGGCCATGATCCCGGCGCCCATCAGCTCGATGGGCAGGCCGCGGAAGGCCAGGGGCACATCGTCATGCTGGCTGCGCTGGCGCAGGTCATCGAACAGCGCCAACACCAGCCAGAAACCCAGGCCGCTGCCGAGTCCGACCAGCAGTGCAGGGAGTACGCCGCGGTTCGCGTCACTCAACTGCAGGCATAGCCCGAGCAGCGCGGCATTGCCAGCGAGCAGCGGCTGGAGGCCGTCGAAGCGCCAGTGTTTCAGGCCGCGGCGCAGCCCCGCGAGAATCGGTGCGGCGCTCAGCACGCCGAGGGGCAGGAAGACAAACAGACGCAGGTAGTCGAGGTGCAGCGGGCGCAGGCCGTACTGGTAGAGCAGTTGCCCGAACGTGCTGACCAGCAGCATCGCTACCAGCGTGGCCAGCCCCAGCGCGTGGACCCGCGGCCGGGTCGGCGCGGCGTCCTCGCGCAACAACGGATCGAGCGCCAGCGTGTGCTGCAGGACGATGTTGTTGATCAGGGCTGCGCCGATCAGCGCGAGGATCAGTTCGGTCATGACGGTGCCAGCGGCAAGGTGCAGGAGGCCATTATCCGGCAATGACGAGGCAATGAGAACGCCCCGGCGGGTGAGGCCGGGGCGTCGGGCTTACTTGATGCGCTGACCCGGCTTGGCGCCGCTGTCAGGGCTGAGCAGGTAGATTTCCTCACCGCCAGGACCGGCGGCCATGACCATCCCCTCGGACACGCCAAAGCGCATTTTGCGTGGCTTGAGGTTGGCGATCATCATGGTCAGGCGACCTTCCAGCTTGGCCGGGTCCGGGTACGCCGACTTGATCCCGGAGAACACGTTGCGCTGCTCGTCACCGATATCCAGGGTCAGGCGCAGCAGCTTGTCGGCACCTTCCACGGCTTCGGCCTTGACGATCAGGGCGACGCGCAGGTCGACCGCGGCGAAGGTGTCGAATTCGATTTCCGGCGACAGCGGATCCTTGGCCAGCTCGCCGTTGCCGGCTGGCGCAGGGGCAGCCTGGCTGGCGGCCAGGTCTTCCTTCGAGGCTTCGACCATGGCTTCGACCCTGGCCGGCTCGATACGGGTCATCAGCGCCTTGAACGGGTTCAACTGGTGGTTTTCCAGGCGGGTCAGGTGGTCGTTCCAGGTCAGCGGCGCGACGTTGAGGAACGCCTCGGCCTCGGCGCTCAGCACCGGCAGCACCGGCTTGAGGAAGATCACCAGCTGACGGAACAGGTTGATGCCCTGGGCGCAGATGGCCTGGACCTCGTCCTGCTTGCCTTCCTGCTTGGCCAGCGACCACGGTGCCTTGTCGGCGATCCAGGCGTTGGCACGGTCGGCCAGGGCCATGGTTTCACGCATGGCGCGGGAGAAGTCGCGGGCCTCGTAGGCTTCGGCGATGCCCGGGGCGGCGGCGAGGAAGGCCTCGGTCAGCTCCGGCGCGGCGTCGCCGGCGACCATCACGCCGTCGTTGCCCTTGTGGATGAAGCCGGCGCAACGGCTGGCGATGTTGACCACCTTGCCGACCAGGTCGGAGTTGACCTTCTGCACGAAGTCCTCGAGGTTCAGGTCGAGGTCATCGACGCCGCGGCCCAGCTTGGAGGCGTAGTAGTAGCGCAGGTATTCCGGCGCCAGGTGGTCCAGGTAGGTGCGCGCCTTGATGAAGGTGCCGCGGGACTTGGACATCTTCTGGCCGTTGACGGTCAGGTAGCCGTGCACGTTGATCGCGGTCGGCTTGCGGAAACCCGCGCCCTGGAGCATGGCCGGCCAGAACAGGGCGTGGAAGTTGACGATGTCCTTGCCGATGAAGTGGTACAGCTCGGCCGTCGAGTCCTTGTTCCAGAAAGCGTCGAAGTCCAGCTCGGGACGGCGCGCGCAGAGGTTCTTGAAGCTGGCCATGTAGCCGATCGGCGCATCCAGCCAGACATAGAAGTACTTGCCCGGCTCGCCCGGGATCTCGAAGCCGAAGTACGGCGCGTCACGGGAGATGTCCCACTCCTGCAGGCCGGAGTCCAGCCATTCGGCCAGCTTGTTGGCCACGGCGTCCTGCAGGGTGCCGCTGCGGGTCCACTCCTGGAGCATGGCCTGGAAGTCCGGCAACTTGAAGAAGAAGTGCTGCGAGTCCTTGAGGACCGGGGTGGCGCCGGAAATCGCCGACTTCGGGTTCTTCAGCTCGGTCGGTGCGTAGGTGGCGCCGCATTTCTCGCAGTTGTCGCCGTACTGGTCCTCGGCCGCGCATTTCGGGCAGGTGCCCTTGATGAAGCGGTCGGCCAGGAACATCTTCTTGTCCGGGTCGAAGTACTGGGTGACCGAGCGGGTAGCGATGTGACCGGCGTCGCGCAGGGCCAGGTAGATCTGGTTGGACAGTTCGCGGTTTTCTTCGGCGTGGGTCGAGTGGAAGTTGTCGAAGTCGACGAGGAAGTCGGCGAAATCGCCGGCATGTTCCTTCTGCACGCCGTCGATCAGCTGTTCCGGGGTGATGCCTTCCTTTTCCGCGCGCAGCATGATCGCCGAGCCGTGGGCGTCGTCAGCGCAGACGTAGATGCACTGGTTGCCACGGTGCTTCTGGAAACGCACCCACATGTCGGTCTGGATGTACTCGAGCATGTGGCCAAGGTGGATGGAACCGTTGGCATAGGGCAGGGCACTGGTAACGAGGATCTGGCGTGGCTCGGACATGGGGGCTCGGCTACTTTATTCGGCTATCAAGGGAAAACGGTGATCGGCCACTATAAAGGGCCGGCAACTATTTTTCACCCCGTGGACGTCCCGGCGCTGACACACGGGTTAGCATAGCGGCCTGTTCGATCCAGTCTTTTATCGGGAGTCTCCATGAGCGCCGTCACTCGCGCAGCGGTTGAAGCCGTCCTTCGTCAATACACCGACCCTTACCTGAACCAGGACCCTGTCAGCGCCGGCTGCGTGCGCGCCATCGTCATCGAGGGCGATCGGGTCGGCGTGCTGTTGCAACTGGGGTATGCCGCCGGCCTGTTCAAGAATGGCTGGGCGCAGGTGCTGCAGACCGCTATCGAAGGGCTCGACGGCGTCAGCGCCGCCAAGGTGACCATCGACTGCGTGATCGACGCGCACAAGGCCCAGGCGCAGGTGCCGGGCCTGGCCAACGTGAAGAACATCATCGCCGTGGCCTCCGGCAAGGGCGGCGTGGGCAAGTCCACCACCGCGGCCAACCTGGCCCTGGCCCTGGCTCGCGAAGGCGCGCGGGTCGGCATCCTCGACGCGGACATCTACGGCCCGAGCCAGGGCGTGATGTTCGGTATCCCCGAGGGCACCCGGCCGCAGGTCAAGGAGCAGAAGTGGTTCGTGCCGATCAAGGCCCATGGCGTGGAAGTCATGTCCATGGCCTTCCTCACCGACGACAACACGCCGATGGTCTGGCGTGGTCCGATGGTTTCCGGCGCGCTGCTGCAACTGGTGACCCAGACCGCCTGGGACAACCTCGACTACCTGGTGATCGACATGCCGCCGGGTACCGGCGACATCCAGCTGACCCTGGCGCAGAAGGTCCCGGTGGCCGGTTCGGTGATCGTCACCACGCCGCAGGACCTGGCCCTGCTCGACGCGAAGAAGGGCGTGGAGATGTTCCGCAAGGTCAACATCCCGGTGCTCGGTGTGGTCGAGAACATGGCCGTGCACATCTGTTCCAACTGCGGGCACGCCGAGCACCTGTTCGGTGAAGGCGGCGGCGAGAAGCTGGCGGCGCAGTATGGGGTCGAGCTGCTGGCGTCGCTGCCGCTGTCGATGCTGATTCGCGAGCAGGCGGACAACGGCAAGCCGACGGCGATCGCCGAGCCGGAGAGCCAGATCGCCATGGTCTACCAGGAGCTGGCGCGGTCGGTAGGGGCGCGGCTGGTATTGCAGGAAGCGTCGGCGCCGGCGATGCCGAACATCACCATCAGCGACGATTGAAAATACTTCCCGTAGGAGCGTGGCTTGTCGGTGTGCCGAACCACCGCGAAAGGGCCGCAGCGCGGCCCCGAAGATCGTACTGGCGGTATCCATTTGGGACCGCTGCGCGATCCTTTCGCGGTGGTTCGGCACACCGACAAACCGCGCTCCTACGGAGGCACCGGGCGCAGCGGCATGCAGGCAATAAAAAACCCCGCCATCAGGCGGGGTTTTTTCAAGCGCGAAACGAGGGCGATTAGCCTTCTACGCGAACTTGCTCAGCTTGCATGCCTTTCTGGCCGCGGGTAGCGACGAAAGAAACTTGCTGGCCTTCTTTCAGGCTCTTGAAGCCATCAGCTTCGATAGCCTTGAAGTGTACGAACAGGTCGTCACCGGATTGTGGGGTGATGAAGCCGAAGCCTTTTTCATCGTTGAACCACTTGACGGTACCGGTTTGGCGATTGGACATGGTCTGTCTCCTTGGACAAAGTTGATTACGGCTCAGGAACGCCCTGGCCGGGACTGAGTGCAAAAAGACAGAAAATTCATGGATGGGTGATCGAAATCATGCATCAAGTAGAGATTCTCAGTGACAACGTGCAGCACAGTGGCGGCACCTTAACCCTTTTTTTCCAAGGTGCCAATGGTCTCGACGGCCTTTTGCGCAATTCATGACTGACGGCGGCATCCGTGGCCTCCACCGGTCCGTCCGGCGAGCGGATGCAGGCTAAATCTTTGAAGCCGGCGCGCGTCCCGGTAAGATGCGCGTCACCTTTTTCACCCCGCTATTTCAGGACCCCCGCCATGAGCATCAAATCGGACAAGTGGATTCGCCGCATGGCGCAGGAACACGGCATGATCGAACCGTTCGTCGAGCGCCAGGTACGCAGCGACGGCAACGACCGCCTGATCTCCTTCGGTGTCTCCAGCTATGGCTACGACGTGCGTTGCGCCGACGAATTCAAGGTCTTCACCAACATCAACTCGGCCACCGTCGATCCGAAGAACTTCGACGCCGGCAGCTTCGTCGACGTCAAGAGCGATGTCTGCATCATCCCGCCGAACTCCTTCGCCCTGGCCCGTACCGTCGAGTACTTCCGCATCCCGCGCAACGTCCTGACCATCTGCCTGGGCAAGAGCACCTACGCGCGCTGCGGCATCATCGTCAACGTCACCCCGCTGGAACCGGAATGGGAAGGCCACGTGACCCTGGAGTTCTCCAACACCACCACGCTGCCGGCGAAGATCTACGCCAACGAGGGCGTGGCGCAGATGCTCTTCCTCGAGTCCGATGAGGAATGTGAAGTCTCCTACAAGGATCGTGGCGGCAAGTACCAGGGCCAGCGTGGCGTGACCCTGCCTCGCACCTGACACGCAGCGCCTGATCCGACGAACCGGGGGGAATTCCCCCGGCGTTCGGTACTCCAACGAGATGAACCGTCCCGGCGCGCACGAGGCGCGTCGGCTCTCGTCAGGAGCAGCCAATGAAACTCGACCCCAGCATCAGCGCCAAGCTGGCCCTGCTGCAGCCCAACCAGATCGGGCTGCCGGCATGGTCGCTGCTGGCGCATCCGCCCATGCAGGTCGGTGGCGTGCCAGGCCAGCCCGACCCCGACACCCCGCAACCGCCACAACCCGGTGAAACCCCGCCCATGGAGCCGGGAGAGCCGACCCTGCCGGATGAACCACCACCCGCCCCGGTCGCCTGAGTCAGCGCGGCAACGGCCAGACCTGGCCGTCGCCCGCCACATAGAGGCGCGCCGGTGCGCTGGGCATGACCTCCCAGCCACCGGTGAACTCGCCGAACGCCGGCAGCAGACTGACCTGCTCGTCGATCACGAAGCACGGCAGGCGCAGACGCTGCCGGGCACGACCGCGCAGCACGCAGACCGGATGCACATGACCCGCCAGCACTGGCCGGGTCGCATGCACGGTCGGTTCGTGCTGCAGGGCAAACGGCTCCAGTAACCAGGGTTGATCCAGCACCTCGATGCCCAGTTGCGCCGGTGGATCGCCGGCGTGGCGGTCGTGGTTGCCACGGATCAGGCCGATGTGCAGTGCCGGGTGACGCTCGCGCCAATCCCGCAGCAGGCCCAGGGTCGCCGGCGCGCGACCGGAGCGGGCGTGGATGAAGTCGCCGAGCACGAACAACTGCTCGCAGGGATAGGCCGCCAGCAGCGCCTCCAGGCGTGCGAGGGTCGCCGCCGTGGTTCCGCGCGGCACCGGCTGATGCAGCGCGCGGTAGCTGGCGGCCTTGCCGATGTGCAGGTCCGCCACCAGCAGCGCGCGCCGCGCCGGCCAGTACAGTGCGCGGTCGGCCAGCAGCCACAGGCGCGCGCCACACAGTTCGATTTCAACGTGGGCGGGCATGAGCTTGTTCCTTGTCCGCGGCCTTCTCCAGGTCGGCGACCATCCGCGCGATACGGTCGGCGAGTTTCTCCGTGCTCAGGGTTTCGCGCATGCCCTCCACCACCAGGGCGAAGGCCAGCGGGCCCGGGCGGCGCAGGACATGCAGGTCGAGGCGCAGGTCATTGATCTTCAGCAACTGGCGCTGCAGGCGTTCGATTTCCAGCTCCTCGCGCAGCACCTCGTCACGGGCCTGGCCGAGCAGCAGGTTGTCGGCGTCATGCCGTCGAAAGACCTCGAAGAACAGCCCGCTGGAGGCCTGGATCTGCCGGGTGCTCTTCTGCGCGGCCGGGTAGCCGCCGAACACCAGGCCGGAAATCTGCGCGATCTCGCGAAAGCGTCGTTGCGCCATTTCACCGGCATTCAGGCTGGCCAGCACGTCCTCCAGCAGATGCTCCGGGCTCAGCGCCACCGGCAGCAGTTGGGCCCAGTCCAGCGCGCTCGGGGTGAGCAGTTCGAAGCCATAGTCGTTGACCGCGATGGACACGCTCAGCGGCCGCTCGCGACTGGCGCGCCAGGCGATCAGGCTGGCCAGGCCGAGGTTGGCCATGCGCCCGGCGAACGGGTAGAGAAACAGGTGCCAGCCCTGGCGCGAATGCCAGGTTTCGGCCAGCAGGCTGCTGCGGGTTGGAATGGCCGACCATTGCGCCTGCAGTTCCAGCAGCGGGCGCACGGCCTGCATCTCCGGGCCACTGTAGCGACCGTGGGCGGCGGCGTCGAGTTGTGCCACCAGGGCATCCGCCAGTTCGCTGGAGAGGGGCATACGCCCGCCATTCCAGCGCGCCAGCGCGGCCTTGCGCGAGGTGCTGCGGCGCACGTAGGCGGTCATGTTCTCCACCCGCACCAGCTCCAGCACGCGCCCGGCGAAGACGAAGGCGTCATCCGGGCGCAGGCGGGCGATGAAGGCTTCCTCGACGCTGCCCAGGCTGGCGCCGCCACCGCCCTTGCTCCAGAACTTCAACTGGATGCTGGCGTCGCTGACGATGGTGCCGATGCCCATGCGATGGCGTCGCGCCAGGCGCTCGCTGGCGACCCGCCAGACACCGTCGGCGCCGGGCTCGACGCGCTGGTAGTCGGGATAGGCGGTCAGCGAGCTGCCGCCATGGCGGACGAAATCCAGCGCCCATTGCCACTGGCTGTCGCGCAGCTCGCAATAGGCCCAGGCGCTGCGTACCTCCGCCAGCAGCTCCACGGGCCGGAAGCCGCTGCCCAGGGCCATGCTCACCAGATGCTGGACCAGCACGTCGAGGCACAGCCGTGGTGACTGCCGCGCCTCGATCTGCCCGGCGGCCAGGGCGTGTCGGGCGGCGGCGGCCTCCACCAGCTCCAGGCTGTGGGTCGGCACCAGGGTGATCCGCGAGGCGCGTCCCGGTGCGTGCCCGGAGCGCCCGGCGCGCTGCATCAGGCGCGCCACGCCCTTGGCCGAGCCGATCTGCAGCACCCGTTCCACCGGCAGGAAATCCACCCCGAGGTCGAGGCTGGAGGTACAGACCACGGCCTTCAGGCCACCCTCCTTGAGACTGCGTTCGACCCAGTCCCGCGTGCTGCGCGCCAGCGAGGCATGGTGCAGGGCGATCAGCCCGGCCCAGTCCGGTCGTGCCTCGAGCAGCGCCTGGTACCAGCGCTCGGCCTGGGCGCGGGTGTTGGTGAACACCAGGCAGCTGTGGCACGCATCGATTTCCGCCGCCACCTGTGCCGCCTGGCTCAGGCCCATGTGCCCGGCCCAGGGAAAGCGTTCGATGGCCCGGGGCAGCAGGCAGTCCACCTGCAGGCGCTTGTCCTGGCGTCCCTCGACCAGCCGACCGCCCTCCGGCAGCAGCACGTCGAGGGCGTGCTGCAGATTGCCCAGGGTCGCCGACAGCCCCCAGACCGCCAGGCCCGGATGCCAGCGGCGCAGGCGCGCCAGGGCCAGTTGCAACTGCACGCCACGCTTGTTGCCGAGCAGTTCGTGCCATTCGTCGACTACCACCATGCGCAGGCTGGCGAAGTCGTTTTCGGCTTGGGCGCGGGTCAGCAGCAGGGTCAGGCTTTCCGGTGTGGTGATCAGCGCCGAAGGCAGGCGTCGGGCCTGGCGCGCGCGCTCGGCGCTGCCGGTGTCGCCGCTGCGCACGCCGACGCTCCATGGCAGGCCGAGGTCGTCCAGCGGGCGCAGCAGGGCGCGGGCGGTGTCGGCGGCGAGGGCGCGCATGGGCGTGATCCACAGCACCTGCAGGGGCGCAGGCTGTTGGCCGGGCGCGCTCGGGCGGTTGCCGAAGGCGCGCAGGGCGGCGAGCCAGACCGCATAGGTCTTGCCCGCTCCGGTGCTGGCGTGGAGCAGGCCGGATTCGCCGCGGCCCAGCGCCGCCCAGACCTGGCGCTGGAAGGCGAACGGCGTCCAGCCGCGGGCGGCGAACCAGGCATCGGCGAGATTGGGCGTGACAGGCATGCGCGTGGCCGGTGGGGTCTGTGTCTTCACAGACCTCCGGCGACGGCCATTGGTTTTATTTCAGATTGCCCCGCAGGAACTGCTGCAGGCGTTCGCTCTTCGGTTGGCCAAGGACTTCGGCGGGCGGCCCCTGTTCTTCCACCAGGCCCTGATGGAGGAACATCACCTGGCTGGAGACCTGGCGGGCAAAGGCCATTTCATGGGTGACCATGATCATGGTGCGGCCCTCCTCGGCCAGTCCCTGGATCACCCGCAGCACTTCGCCGACCAGTTCCGGGTCGAGGGCCGAGGTGGGTTCGTCGAACAGCAGCACTTCCGGCTCCATGGCCAGGGCGCGGGCGATGGCGACGCGCTGCTGCTGGCCGCCGGAGAGGAACGCCGGGTACTGGTCGGCGACCCGCGACGCCAGGCCGACCTTGTCCAGGTAGCGCCGCGCCCGTTCCTCGGCCTCCTGCTTGCTCACCCCGAGCACCCGCCGCGGCGCCATGCAGATGTTTTCCAGCACGCTGAGGTGGCTCCACAGGTTGAAGTGCTGGAACACCATGGCCAGCCGCGTGCGCAGGCGCTGCAGCTCGTTGGCGTCGGCCACGTGCATGCCGTGGCGGTCGTGGGCCATGCGGATGTCCTTGCCATCCAGGGTCATGCGCCCGTCGTCGGGCTGTTCGAGAAAGTTGATGCAGCGCAGGAAGGTACTCTTGCCCGAGCCGCTGGCGCCGATCAGGCTGATCACGTCGCCGGTCTTCGCCTGCAGCGAGACGCCCTTGAGCACCTTGTGCTCGCCGTAACTCTTGTGCAGGTCTTCGATGGTCAGTTTGTACACGCACGATCCCTCATGGCGACAGCAGATAACCGCTACGGTAGGCCTCGCGCCCGGCGACATGGGCAATCACCATGCCGGCGCTGGCCATGCGCCGCAGCGAGCGGGCGTAGAGCAGGCCGGCCTGGGTGTTGCGCACCGGCGTGACGCGGTCGTTCAGCGGGTCGATGACCTCGGCCACCAGTTGCCCGGCTTCCAGGTATTCGCCCGGCGCGACATGGAACACCAGCAGCCCGCCCAGCGGCGTCGCCACCGGTTCCACCGCGGCCAGCGGCGTGGCGGGGTAGAGCAGCGGCGGCAGCGGCGCCGGTTCGCCCTCGATGGCGCCGAAGCGGGTCAGGTACTGCAAAATCGCCTCGCAGTCGGCCTGGGCCAGCGGATGGCTGACATCGCCCTGGCCGCGCAATTCAACGGTCACCGAGAAGCTGCCCATGGGGATCGGGAACTGCTTGCCGAAGCGCTGCTGCAGTTGCCACCAGACCAGGGTGAAGCACTCGTCGAACGACTGCCCGCCGGAGTCGGTGGCGAGCAGACTGGCCTGCACGCCGAGGTAGCGCGACAGCGGTTCGACCTGGGCCCAGGCTTCCGGTGTGGTGTAGAGGTGCTCGACGGCCTCGAAGTCGCAGTGCAGGTCGAGGACCATGTCGGCGTCGCAGGCCAGGCGCTGCAGGGTCAGGCGCTGCGATTGCAGCGGGGTGGCCGCCGGGTGGGCGTCGAGGCCGCGGCGCAGGTATTCGCGGATCAGGTCCAGGTTGTGCTGCGGGTCCTGGGTCAGGTGAGCCTCGATCTGGTCGCCGATCTGGTCGCTGAGGTCGACGAAGCGGCGGTTGAAGTTCTCGCCGCTCTGCATTTCGTAGCGGCCCAGGGGCACGTCCATCAGTACCTGTTCCAGGCCCACCGGGTTGGCCACCGGCACCAGGACGATCTCGCGGCGCAGCAGGCCCTGGGCCTCGAGCTCGGCGAGACGTTGCTTGAGGTGCCAGGCCACCAGCATGCCGGGCAGTTCGTCGGCGTGCAGCGAGGCCTGGATATAGATCTTGCCGCCGGCGCGCGGGCCGAAGTGAAAGCTGTGGATCTGGCGGGCGATGCCGGGCACCGGGGCCAGCAGGTCGTGGGTCTTGTGATGCATGGAAAGTCCTAGTGAGCGGGGCCGAGGAAGGCTAGCCAGCGCCGTTCGGCGAGGCGGAACAGGCCGACCAGGGTGAACGTGACGCACAGGTAGATCAGCGCTGCGATGCCGAACGACTGGAAGGTGAGGAAGGTCGCCGAGTTGGCGTCCCGCGCCACTTTCAGGATATCCGGCACGGTGGCGGTGAAGGCCACGGTGGTCGAATGCAGCATCAGGATCACCTCATTGCTGTAGAACGGCAGCGAGCGGCGCAGCGCCGACGGCATGATGATGTAAGCATAGAGTTTCCAGCCGTGCAGCCCGTAGGCCCTGGCCGCCTCGATTTCACCGTGGTGCATGCTGCGGATCGCCCCGGCGAAGATCTCCGTGGTGTAGGCGCAGGTGTTCAGGGCGAAGGCGAGGATGGTGCAGTTCATCGCATCGCGGAAGAACGCATCCAGCAGCGGTTGTTCGCGCACCGCGGCGATGCTGTAGATCCCGGTGTAGCAGATCAGCAGCTGGATATAGAGCGGCGTGCCGCGGAACAGGTAGGTATAGAACTGCACCGGCCAACGTATCCAGAAGCGCCGCGAGACGCGGGCGATGGACAGCGGGATCGAGGCGACGAAGCCGAATGCCAGCGACGCGCTGAGCAGCCACATGGTCATCGCCAGGCCGGTGATGTTGCTGCCGTCGGTGTAGAGGAAGGCGCGCCAGTATTCCTGCAGCAGTTCGATCATCGCAGCGCCTCCCGGGTGCCGACGTTATAGCGCCGTTCCAGCCAGCGCAGGACCAGGTTCGAAGCACTGGTGATCAACAGGTAGATCAGCGCCGCCACCACCAGGAAGTAGAACAGTTGGTAGGTGCTCTTGCCGGCGTCCTGCGCCGCCTTGACCAGGTCGGCGAGGCCGATGATCGAGACCAGCGCGGTGGCCTTGAGCATGACCATCCAGTTGTTGCCGATGCCCGGCAGGGCGAAGCGCATCATCTGCGGGAAGACCACGAAGCGGAAGCGCTGCATGCGCTTGAGGCCATAGGCCGTGGCCGCCTCGACCTGGCCGCGCGGCACGGCGAGGATGGCGCCGCGAAAGGTCTCGGTGAAGTAGGCGCCGTAGATGAAGCCGAGGGTGATGACCCCGGCAGCGAACGGGTCGATCTCGATGTACTCCCATTCCATGTAGTCGGTAAGGCTGGTGAGCCAGGTCTGCAGGCTGTAGAAGATCAGCAGCATCAGCACCAGGTCCGGCACGCCGCGGATCAGCGTGGTGTAGAACTGTGCCGGCAGGCGCAGCAGGCGGATCGGCGAGAGCTTGGCGCTGGCGCCGATCAGGCCGAGGCCGACCGCCACCAGCAGGGAGACGAAGGACAGTTTCACGGTCATCCAGGTGCCCTGCCAGAGCAGTGGGCCGAAGCCTTTCAGACTGAATGCGGAAAGCCCGAGCAGGGCGAGCAGGTCGTCGAGCATTGACGCGAACCCCAAGGCAGAAAAAAGAAGTGCCCGCCATCGCAGGGCGGGCACCGGTTGCGCGGTTACTTGCCGCTGTAGAGGTTCAGGTCACCGAAGTGCTTCTTCTGGATTTCGGCATAGGTGCCATCATCGTGTAACGCTTTGATACCTTTGTTCAGGAGCTCCTTCAGCTCGGTGTTACCTTTGCGGATGCCGACCGCGGTCTTCGACGGCAGCAGTTCGCTGTCCACGGGCTGGCTCACTTCGTAGCCGGCGCCTTTCTCGGACTTGAGGAAGCCCAGCTCGGCCTGGAGCATGTCCTGGATCGAGGCATCGAGGCGGCCGGAGAGCAGGTCGGCATAGACCTGGTCCTGGTTGGCGTAGGCCTGGGTCTTGACCCCGGCCTTGTCCAGCACGGCCTTGGCGTAGGCCTCCTGGATGGTGCCTTGCTCGTAGCCCACGGTCTTGCCCTTGAGCGAGGCCAGGTCGGTACTCAGGCCCGAGCCTTTCTTGTAGACCAGCGAGGTCGGGCCGGAGAACAGCTCGTTGGAAAAGTCGATGACTTTCTCCCGCGCGTCGGTGACGGTCATGGATGAGATCACGCCGTCGAACTTGTTGGCCTTGAGGCCCGGAATCATGCCGTCGAAGTCACTTTCGACCCATTTGCAGGTGACTTTCAGTTCCTTGCAGATGGCATTGCCCAGATCGATATCGAAGCCCACCAGGCTGCCGTCGGCGGCCTTGGATTCGAAGGGGGCGTAGGACGGATCGACGCCGAAGCGCAGCTCTTTGTATTCCTTGGCCAGGGTACTGCCGGCAGCCAGACACAGAGCAACAGCGGAAAGCGTCAGCCATGCTTTTTTCATCGTGTAGTCCTTGAGATGCGGCGAATGTTGGAGTTGGCCGTGCACCGTTACCGGTCGCGGCCTGACTTCACAGTGATAGCAAGTTCCGCACCAGTGTGCCCGGGGCGCTGATTGTGTTGCTTGACCTGGCCTTGTCGATAAGGCCGCATGCCCCGTGGCAGGGCGGCTGCGCGCGGGGTGTGCGGGGTGTCGGTGCGTGCGGGGTCAAATGCTGAAACATTTGCATCGGGGGGAAGCGTTGCCGCTGCCGGGGTCGGCTGGATAGGGTCCGGACCTTGGCTCCCGCATCGACGGCGTACACCGAACCTTGTGGGAGCTGGCTCTGGAGGGCACAGGAGAGTGCCGACATGCACCTGACAAGGATCAGCCAGTGAGCGCCACCCCCGACATCCTGCAATGGTGGCTCACCACCAACGCCCGCTTCGACGATTGCTGCACTCCCGAAGAACTGTTCGCCGAAACCGCCCGCCAGGTACGCAGCCTGGGCTTCGAGCGCTTTGCCCATGGCCGTCGCCCGCGGCTGCCGTTCAGCCAGGCGCGCACACGCTTCAACGGCAACTATCCCGCCGACTGGCGCGACGACACTGGCGCCAGCACGACCCTGCGTCCGGGCCTGCTGATCTGGGACCGTTATGGCCAGGCCCCCGGCGACCTGCGCGAGCACGGCTATGCCAGCGGCGCCACCTGCATCCAGCGCGGTGCCGATGGCGCCTGGCAACTGCTGTGCGTGGCCCGACGCAAAGGCTCGATAAAGTCCCGGGAACTGCTGCCCCTGAAGTTGCAGCTGCGCAGTTTGCTGGAGTTGCTCGACGAGCATCTGCAACGTGTCGAAGGCCTTCCGCCGAAGATCATCCTCAGCGAGCGGGAAACCCAGATATTGCGCTGGATCGCCGATGGCAAGTGCTCCAAGGGCATCGCCGGGATCCTGCAGCTTTCCGAACACACGGTGAACTTCCACATCAAGAGCATCCTGCGCAAGTTCGACTCGCCCAACCGCGTACTGGCGGCGGCCCATGCCGCGGCATTGGGCCTGATCTGAGGCTCCGTTCGTCGTCTTGCGGCGAATGTCGGGCGGCCTGTTTAGGCCGGGGTCGACCAGGGCAAACGTCATTGTTGAAAGCGATGGCGCCGCGAAAGATAACGATCTTCGTCAATCAGGAACTATCAGCTGGGATATTTCCTACAACGTGCAGCCTACCTGTTCCGGCAGTTGTTGCTGAGCCCCATTGCCCCTAGTGTCTGCGCCGTGCTGTCGAGTGGATGAGCCGCGAGCGAACAATCCCACCCTTTGTTCGCTCTCGGCTCCCCCCTGACATTTCGGACGGGTTCGAGGCAAGTCGGCAGCTTGTCTCCTGGCGCTGCCCCCGCGTGCCAGCCGTCCCGTTTTTCGCTTTCGCAATTGCTGGAGACAACCATGATTCATGACGTTGTTGTGGTCGGCAGCGGTGCTGTCGGCGCATCCATCGCATTCGAACTGGCGAGCCGCGGGCTGAGCGTCTGCCGGGTTGGCGAGGTCAGTCGGCGCAATGCTGCCTCGCGCGCCGCGGGCGCCATGAACGGCTGCTTCGGCGAGGTCACTCGCGGTCTGCTGGCCAGCGAGCCCGGTCGCCTGAAACTAGCGATGGATATCCAGGCCAAGGGCCTCTGGGCGCACTGGAGCGAACGCCTGAGTCGCGCCAGCGGCAACCCGGCCGGCCTGCTCAGTGCCTGCGGCACCCACGTGATCCTCAATTCCGCCGGCCTGGGCGAGATCGATAGCGGCAACTACGCAGCCATCGAGCAGGCCCTGCGCGACTACCAGACCTTCTACACCCCGCTGGCGCCGGAGCAACTGGAGTGGGTCAGGGCCAACGAGCTGGTGCGGCCGATGCAGGCCTTGCTGATTCCCGACGAGAACGCCATCGACGCGCCCTTGCTGCTGGACAAGCTCGACGCCGCGCTGCTCGGCTGTGGCGGCGAGATCATCGACGGCAACGCCCGCGCGGTGCTCAGCGAAGGCTGGAGCGTCACCGGCGTGGCGCTCGACGATGGCCGGCATCTGCCGGCCCGGCACGTGGTGGTGGCCGCCGGGGTGCACTCGCTGGAACTGCTCGAGGGCCTGGAGGAAATCCATCGGCACCTTCCGCCGCTGTTCGCCGGTTACGGCGTGTCCATCCTCCTGCGCCTGCGGCCCGGGCAGAGCCTGCCGCGCACGGTGATCCGCACGCCGAACCGGGCCTTCGCCTGCGGGCTGCATTGCGTGCCGCGGGGCGACGACCTGCTGTATGTCGGCGCTACCAATATCCTTGCCGAGCAACCGCGCAGCCATGCCCAGGTGTCCGACGTGCAGTTTCTCCTCGACTGCGCGGTCGACCAGCTCAACCTCGATCTGCATGACGCGGCCATCGTCGATATCCAGGTCGGCAACCGGCCGATCAGCGCCGATGGTTTCCCCCTGATCGGGCCCTGCGAGTACGACGGCCTGTGGCTGGCCACCGGCACCTACCGCGACGGCCTGCACCAGTCGCCGCTGCTGGCCGGCTGGATCGCCGACCGTATCGAAGGGCTCGACAACCCCCTCGACCTGAGCGGCTTCACCCCGCTGCGCGAACCCCTGGCCGGACTGCCGCGGGACGAGACGGTGGCGGAAACGGTGCGGCAGATGTTCGCCACGGGCTACGAGTATCGCTGGAACATCAAGCCGTACTGGATGCCGCTGCTCGACCAGGGCATGAGCGAGAACTACACGCGCCTGGTCACTTCGCTGCATCCGCGCTACACCCCGCCGCCAGAGCTGGTGGCCTTCTCCTGGCTGTACCGCTCGATGTACGAGCGCCTGGCCCGCTACTACGAGGCCTGGTCATGATTCTCTGTGCGTTCGAACACCATCAGGCCATGGCCCTGCGCAAACTCGACGGCGCCGGGGTGTGGGATCCGCTCGGCGACCTGCGGGCCCTCACCGACAAGCACTTCAGCCCCGACCGGGCCCTCGATGCGCAGCGCCTGGATAGTTTCCGCAGCGATGTCGCCGAGCGCTGCGCGCGCATTCCGCTGGGCCACATCCTCGGTTACGTCGACTTCGGCGAGCAGCGCCTGCTGGTCGGCAGCGGCACCTTCGTGCCACGCCGGCAGAGCCTGGCCATGGTGCGCTGGATCGAGCGCAACCTGGCCCTGAGTCGCGAATCGACGGTCTACGACCTGTGCGCCGGGGTCGGTGCCATCGGCCTGGCGATCTGGGCCGGCAGTGCCGCGCGCACGGTCTGCGTCGAGCACGACAGCACCGCGCAAGCCTATCTGCGGCGCAACATCCAGCGTGTCGATGCGCGGCACGAGGTCAGCCTGCTGGCGGCGGACATCACCTGCCCGGAGGCGTTCGAGCATGCCCGTGGCGGCGTCGATGTGGTGGTCAGTAATCCGCCCTACGTGCCCCATGGCACCGAGCTGCTGCCCGAATGGAGCCGGCACCATCCACCGGCTGCCGTGTTCGCCGGGCAGCGGGGTGGCGAGCTGATCGCCGCCAGCGCACGCCTGGCCGCGGCGCTGCTGCGCCCGGGCGGGGTGCTTCTGGTCGAGCACGGCGAGACGCAGTCGGCGCAGGTCGGCAGCCTGCTGGAAGCGCAGGGCTTCCACTCGATCCGGCACTGCCACGACGACGATTTCAGCGACGCGACGGGGCCCTCCGTCTTTACCGTGGGGAGAACGGCATGAATGACCACGCACCGGTGCCCGCCGGCACCGACGACAACTGGATGAACATCCGCCGCCAGCGCACTAGCCAGGCCCTGGACAGCGCGCTGGCCGAGGGCCTCACCGGCTTCGAGGTGATCGCCCGCAACGGCAAGCAACTGACCCTGGTGGACGGCAGCACCTGCACCGAGTTCGTCTCCTGTTCCTACCTCGGCCTGGAAAGCCATCCGGCGCTGATCCTCGCCGCCCAGGTGGCGCTGGAGCGGATCGGCGTACACCTGTCGTCCAGTCGCGGGGCGATGAGCCCGGTGTACCTGCGCCAGCTGGAGCAACTGCTCGGCGATATCTACGCCGGTTGCAGCGTCACCGTGTTCAGTTCCACCAGCAATGCCCATCTCGGCGTGCTGCCATTGCTCGGCAGCGGCGGCATGGACGGCTATGCCACCCGCGAGGCCGGGGTGATGTGGCTGGTGGACCGTACCGCCCATGCCTCGATGCAGGTGCTGCGCGGGGTACTGGCGCAGTTCGGCCCGGTGCAGCGGGTCGACAGCGCCGACAGCGATGCGCTGGACCAGGCCCTTGCCCAGTGCGATCGAGAGCGCCGCACCCCGGTGCTGCTGATCGATGGGGTCGGTTCGATGTCCGGCCTGCTGCCGGTGGCATCTCTCGCCGAGCGCCTGCGCGGGCACGCTGGCTATCTGTACGTCGACGATGCCCACGGCATCTCCATCAGCGGTCGCTATGGCGCCGGCTATGCCTTCGACAACCTCGGCCATGAGCTGCCGGCCAACACCCTGATCGCCGGCTCGCTGAGCAAGGCCTTCGGCGGCGCCGGCGGTTTCATCGTGCTCAAGCCCGGGGCCAATGTCGGGCAACTGCGCGCCCTGGCCAATCCCCTGGTATTCGGTCACAGCATCCCGGTGCCGCTGCTGGCGGCCAACGTCGCCGCGGCGCAGATCCACCTGTCCTCGGAGATCCAGCCGTTGCAACAGGCTTTGTGGGGCAACCTGCGACGCCTCGACGAGCGGGTCGAGCAGCCCCTGCTGAACAGCGGTCTGCGTGCGCCGATCCGCGGCGCGCTGTTCGACAACGAGCGCCAGGGCAGCATCGCCGCCAGTGCCCTGCGTGCCTCGGGGCTGGTGGTGTTCCCGGTGTTCTACCCGATCGTCGAGAGCGGCCGCGCCCTGCTGCGCTGCGCGGTTTCGGCGGCGCACAGCCCGGAGCAGATCGACTGCCTGGCACGCAAGCTCAACCTGCAACTGAGCCGGGCTCCCGGCCAACGTTGAACGCGGAGGCAGCGATATGTCAGGCATTCCTTTCGATCCGGCGTCCGCGGGGCTCCAGGACCTGCGGCCCTGCCGCGAGCAACTGGACCGGATCAACCTGCTGCTGGTCGACCTGCTCGCCGAGCGCATGACCATCTGCCGGGTCATCGCCCACATCAAGGCGCGTCGCGGCATGCCGGTCATCCAGCCGCAGCGTGTGGTGTCGACCCTGGAGCGGGTGCGCGAACTGTCGCGGACCCGGCAACTGCGCGCGGAATACCTCGAAGACCTGTTCCAGCTGATCATCGAGGAAACCTGCGACGAAGAGCTGCGGGTCATTACCGATCTGCAGCGCCTGGGCGAGGGCTGAGCCATGCGCGTGCTGATCGTCGACAACTTCGACTCCTTCACCAACAACATCGCCCAGTACCTCTATGAGGTCTGCGGCGAGCAGCCGGTGGTGGTGCCCAACACCCGGCGTTTCGAGCAGCTCGACCTGGCGTGTTTCGATGCCGTGGTGCTGTCGCCGGGACCGGGGCATCCGGCGCGGGCCGCCGACTTCGGGGTCTGTCGCGAGGTGCTGGAGCAGGCGAGCGTGCCGCTGCTCGGGGTCTGTCTCGGCCACCAGGGCATCAACTGCTTTTTCGGCGGCCGGGTGGAGCGCGCACCGCAGCCGGTACACGGCTATCGCACGCGCATCCGCCACAGCGCCGACGACCTGTTCGCCGGCATCGAGCAGGACTTCGAGGTGGTGCGCTATCACTCGCTGGTCTGCACCGAAGTCCCGGACTGCCTGGCGGTCACCGCGCGCTCGGCCTGCGGCCTGGTCATGGGCCTGGCCCATCGCGAGCGGCCGATCTGGGGCGTGCAGTTCCATCCCGAATCCATCGATTCGCAGTTCGGCCGGCAGATCCTGCGCAACTTCGTTCGCCTGGTTGACGAAAGGCGCGGCCTGCCCGATCAGGAGGCGATCGCCGCGGCCCTGGACGCCGCCGGCGGGCCCGCGCGGCTGCAGCTCGACTACCAGGCGCTGGCGCCCCTGCCGGCGCCGCTGGACGCCTTCGCCAGCCAGTTCGGCGACGCCGCCGCGGCCTTCTGGCTGGACAGCGAACTGGCCGACCCGGGCCAGGCCCGCTATTCGCTGATGGGGGCCTGCGATCCGGGCTCGGCGCTGGTGTTCCGCTATGACGTCGAGCGCTGCCAGCTGCGTATCGAGGGCCCTGGCGGACGCAGCGTGCTGCGCGGCGATTTCTTCGCGTTGATGAGCGGGATCATGGTGTGCTTGCGGCCAACGGGGGAGACGCAGGCGCCGTTTCCGTTCAGCGCGGGCCTGGTGGGCTACCTGGGCTACGAACTGAAGGCGCTGACCGGTGCCGACAACCTGCACGTTTCGGACCTGCCCGACGCGCTGTTCTACCTGCCGCAGAATTTCCTGGTGTTCGATCACCATCGCGACCAGGCCTGGCATTGCCACCTGTGGGGCGAGCGCCTGAGCCTGCGGCCGCCGCGTCAGGCCGAGCCGGGCAAGGTCCCCGAGTACTTTCCGGGGCCGGTGGCCGAGGCCGCCCTGGGGCTGGCGGATTGTTCCAGCGCCTATCAGGCCAAGGTGGATGCCTGCCTGCAACAGATCGTCGAGGGCGAGTCCTATGAAATCTGCCTGACCAACCGCGCGCGCATGCCCTGCGCCGAAGCACCGCTGCGCGTCTACCAGCGCATGCGGGCAATCAGTCCGGTGCCCTATGGTGCGTTCATCGACACGGGCGAGTTCGCCATCCTCAGCGCTTCGCCGGAGACCTTCCTGCGCATCGACCGTGACGCTCGGGTGCAGTCGCGGCCGATCAAGGGCACCCGCCCGCGTGGCTGCACCCCGGAGATCGACCGGCTGCTGCGCGAAGACCTCGCCGGTTCGGCCAAGGACCGTGCGGAGAACCTGATGATCGTCGACCTGGTGCGTCACGACCTCAACGCCATCTGCGTGCCGGGAACGGTGCGGGTGCCGCAGGCCTTTGCCATCGAAAGCTATTCCTCGGTGCACCAGCTGGTGTCCACCGTGGAGGGACGCCTGCGCGCCGATGTCGATGTCTTCGCGGCGATCCGCGCCTGTTTTCCCGGTGGTTCCATGACCGGTGCACCGAAGCGCCGGACCATGCAGATCATCGACCGCCTGGAGGCATCGGCGCGCGGTGTGTACGCCGGTGCCCTGGGCTGGATCGGCCTCGACGGGCACACCGAGCTGAGCATCGTCATCCGTACCGCGGTGCTCCGCGACGGCATCGCCCGCTTCGGCATCGGCGGCGCCATCGTCGCGGCCTCGGACCCCGAGCAGGAAATGCACGAGACGCTGGTCAAGGCCAGCGTGCCGTTCCACGCCATCAGGAGGTGAGACATGGACAAGTATCTGATCGTCGGCGGCGCCGGCATCGTCGGGCGCTTCATCGCCGGCCTGCTGGCCGACGCCGGGCATGCGCCGATCGTCATCGACCGCGAGCCGGCCGGACGGGCCTTCGACCAGCGGGTGATGGATGCCCTGGAGCTGCCCGAGGAGGCCCCGGAACTGCTCCAGGCCGCCACCGTGCTGGTCCTGGCGCTGCCGGAGGAGGTCGCCCTGCAGGTGCTGGAGCGCTATGCGCCGCGCCTGCCTTCGCTGCGCCTGCTGATCAACACCTGCTCGGTGCAGCAGCCCTTCCAGGCCCGGGCGGTACGGCTGTTGCCCGGCGTGCCGTCGCTGGGCGTCAACCCGATGTTCTCGCCGACCCTGGATTGTCGCGGGCGTCCACTGCTGCTTTGCGAGCGTGAACCTGGCGCGGCGGGCGATGACTTTGCCGGGCTGCTGCAGGCGTGCGGGATGCGGGTCAGCCGGTTGCGGCCGGATGAACATGACCGCCTCATGGCGGTTTGCCAGACCCTGCCGCACGCCGCGGTGCTGGCGTTCGCCCTGGCCGTGCAGCGCAGCGAATGCGATCCGGCGCTGCTCGCGGCGCTGGCGCCGCCGCCGATGCAGGCCCTGCTCGGCCTGTGCGCACGGATCCTCGACAACCCGCCGCAAACCTACTGGGACATCCAGCGCCACAACCGTCACGGTGCGCGCCAGCGCGAGTACCTGGCGGCGGGCCTGGACCTGCTGCACCAGTTCTGCCGCCAGGACACCCCGGACGCCTTCGTCGCCGAACTCGACGCGGTGCGCGACTACCTCGGCGCCAGCCACGAGCACCACGCACGGATGTGCGCCCGGCTTTTCAGTCTGTTGAACACCACTCAGGGAGAGACCCACGATGCAGCAAGCGGCAAGCCCTCTGTTCTCGATGCTCAGGGACCGCAGCAAGGGGACGGCGTTGCTGGTGATCATGCTGCCGGTGCTGCTGGTCACCATCGATAACACCATCCTCAATTTCGCCCTGCCGCGCATCGCCGTGGCACTCAACCCTTCGGCCGCGGCGCAGCTGTGGATGATCGATGCCTACTCGCTGGTGCTGGCCGCGCTGCTGGTGACCATGGGCAGCAGCGGCGATCGCTTCGGCCACCGCCGGCTGCTGTTCATCGGCTGCGGCGGTTTTGCCGTGGTGTCGCTGTTGCTGGCCCTGTCCTGGCAGGACTGGCAACTGATCGCCGGGCGGGCCTTGCTCGGGGTGTTCGGGGCGATGATCCTGCCCGCAACCCTGGCGCTGATCCGCAGCGCTTTCGACGATCGCGAGGAACGCCGCCTCGCCGTGGCGGTGTGGGCCACCTGCCTGACCCTCGGCTCGGCCCTGGGGCCGTTGCTCGGCGGGGTGCTGTTGCAGTTCTTCGACTGGCCATCGGTGTTTCTCGTGGCCCTGCCATTTCTCCTGCCGGTCCTGCTGCTGGCACCGTCGATCAACGACACCGAGCGACAGGCGGGCGGGGCGGTGGATGTGCCGAGCATCCTGCTCAGCCTGGCGGCCATGACCTGCGTGATGCTGGCGCTCAAGCAGGCCGCCACCCGCGGTTTCGATGCCCAGGCGCTGCTGTGCCTGCTGGCGGGGCTGGCCTGGGGCCTGTCGTTCGTGCGCCGGCAGTTGCAGCTGGAGCAGCCGCTGCTCGACCTGCGCCTGTTTCGGCACCGGGCGTTCAGCGTGTCGATCCTGGTCAACCTGGTGAGTCTGGGGTTGCTGGTCGGCTTCATCTTCTTCGCCACGCAACTGCTGCAACTGGTGTTCGGCCTGTCACCGCTGGCGGCGTGCCTGATCCTGGTGCCGGGGCAGGTGCTGGCCCTGCTGGCCGGGATGGCGGTAGTCACGCTTGCCCGCCGGGTTGCACCGAACCACTTGATCAGCGCCTGTCTGTTGCTGGCGGCGGGGGCGTTCGCCGTGATGGCACTGGTCGAGGCCAGCGTGGCGAGCCTGGGCATCGCCTTCCTGCTGCTGAATGTCAGCGTGGCGGCAATCACCAGCGTGTCCAATGACCTGGTGCTGTGCAGCGTGCCGGCGGAGCGGGCCGGCAGTGCTTCGTCGGTCAGCGAGACGGCGTATGAAGTGGGGGTGGTGTTGGGGACCACGCTGATCGGCGGGGCGGTGGCGGCGCTGTATCGCTTGTCGCTGGTGCTGCCGGAGGGTGTCTCCGAGGAGGTGCTGCGCGCCACCGCGACGCTGGGCGGGGCGCATGCGCTGCAAGAGGGCGGCGGCGTGCTGTCGGCGGTGAATGCCGCGTTTCGCGATGGGGTGAGCGTTACCAGCGGGGTGGTGGCGTTGGGCGTGGTGCTGTTTGCGCTTCTGGTCCTGCGCAGTTTGCGAGGAATGCCAGCGCCTGCAGGGACTAGCTGAGCAACGCCTGCAGCGTCGCCAGGTCGTCCGCTTCCTCCACCGGCTTGTCCTGGCGCCAGCGCAGCATCCGCGGAAAGCGCACGGCGATGCCGCTCTTGTGCCGTTTCGACAGGGCGATGCCTTCGAAGGCCAGCTCGAAGACCATGCTCGGGGTCACGCTGCGCACCGGGCCGAAGGTCTCGACGGTGGTCTTGCGGATGATGCTGTCGACCCCGCGCATCTCCACATCGCTCAAGCCGGAATAGGCCTTGGCGAACGGCACCAGGGTGCGTTCCGCGCTGCCGGGCGGGGCGTCCCACACGGCGAAGGTGTAGTCGCTGTAGAGGCTGGCGCGCCGACCGTGGCCGCGCTGGGCGTAGATCAGCACGGCATCGACGGTGAACGGGTCGATCTTCCATTTCCACCACACGCCCATGTCCTTGGTCCGGCCGACCCCATACAGCGCTTCCCGGGCCTTGAGCATCAGCCCCTCGACTCCCCGGCTGCGCGACGCCTCGCGCTGGCGGGCGAGGTCGGCCCAGTCGCTGGCCCGCAGTAGCGGCGAAAGCTGCAGGACCGCGCTCTGGCATTGCCCCACGACCTGTTCCAGTTGCTGACGGCGTTGCTGCTGCGTGCGGTTGCGCCAGTCCTCGCCAAGCCACTCCAGCAGGTCATAGGCCAACAGGACCACCGGCGCTTCGGCCAGCAGTTTCCTGCCCAGGGTCTTGCGTCCGATGCGCTGTTGCAACAGGGCGAAGGGCTGCACGGCGATCCCGTCGACGCGACTGTCGGGCTTCCACACGACGATTTCGCCGTCCAGCACCGTGCCGTCCGGCAGGCTCGCCGCCAGCGCGTGCAATTCGGGAAAGCGCTCGGTGACCAGTTCCTCGCCCCGCGACCAGATCCACAACTGCCCCTCGCGCTTGACCAGCTGCGCGCGAATGCCATCCCACTTCCACTCTGCCTGCCAGGCATCGACCGGGCCGAGCAGGGTGTCGAACTGTTCCACGTCCTGCTGCAGGGCGTGGGCGAGGAAGAACGGGTAGGGCTGGCCGCCACGCTGCGCATGTTCCTCGGCGCTGGGCGCGGCGATCAGGGCGCGGTAGGCGGCGGCGTCCGGCCTGTGCCGCAGGTCGGTGTAGCCAACCAGGCGCTGCGCCACCTGCTTGGCATCCAGTCCGGCCAGTTGCGCCAGGGCCCGGGTCACCAGCAGCTTCGACACGCCGACACGAAAACTGCCGGTGATCAGCTTCATGCACACCAGCAGGCTGTTGCGGTCCAGTTGCGCCCACAGCGATGGCAGGCGCTCGGCCAGCACCTCCGGGGCCAGGCCGCGCAGGGGCAGCAACTGCTGCTCGACCCAGTAGGCCAGGCCGGCGTCGCTGCTGTGAGGGCTTTGCGGCAGGAGCAGGGAAAAGGTCTCGGCGAGGTCGCCCACCGCCTGGTAGCTCTCCTCGAACAGCCATTCCGGCAGGCCTGACAGGCGCACCGCCAGTTCCCGCAGCAGGCGCGTCGGCACCAATTGCCGCGGGCGTCCGCCGGAGAGGAAGTACACCGCCCAGGCCGCGTCCTCCTCCGGCGCCTGGCTGAAATAGTCCTGCAGGGCCTGCAGCTTGGCGTTGCTGGAGGTGGTGGCGTCCAGGCGCAGGTAGAGCTCGGCGAACGCCTTCATGAGGCGGCCTCCGCATTGCCTGGCGCATCGTCTTCCTCGCCATATTCAGTGACGAAGGCGCGGGCATCGAGGCCCTGTTCGGTGAGATAGCGCACCAGCACCTGCACCGAGCCGTGGGTGACCATCACCCGTTGCGCCCCGGTCTGTTCGATGGCCCAGAGCAGGCCGGGCCAGTCGGCGTGGTCGGACAGCACGAAGCCGCGATCGACGCCGCGCCGCCGCCGCGTTCCGCGCAGGCGCATCCAGCCGCTGGCGAAGGCGTCGCTGTAGTCGCCGAAGCGGCGCATCCAGCTGCTGCCGCCGGCCGACGGCGGGGCGATGATCAGGGCCTGGCGCAACAGCGGGTCGTTGCGCGGGATATCCCCGGCGTAGCGGGTGGTCGGCAGGTCTACGCCGGCCTCGCGGTAGACCCGGTTCAGCGGCTCCACGGCGCCGTGGGCGAGGATCGGGCCGAGGCTGGCGTCGATGCCGTGGAGGATGCGCTGCGCCTTGCCGAAGGCGTAGCAGAACAGCACGCTGGCCTTGCCGCGGGCCTGGTTGTCGCGCCACCAGGCGTTGATCTGCTGGAAAATCTCGGCCTGCGGCGGCCAGCGGTAGATCGGCAGGCCGAAGGTGGATTCGCTGATGAAGGTGTGGCAGCGCACGGGTTCGAAGGGCGCGCAGGTGCCATCGGGTTCCACCTTGTAGTCACCGGAGGCGACCCAGACCTCGCCGCGGTATTCCAGGCGCACCTGGGCCGAGCCGAGCACGTGGCCGGCGGGGTGGAAGCTGAGGGTGACGCCGTGGTGGTCCAGGGGCTGGCCGTAGGGCAGGGTCTGCAGGTCGATGTCGCTGCCGAGGCGGGCCCGGAGGATGCCGGCACCGGCTTCGGCGCAGAGGTAGTGGCGATTGCCGGAGCGGGCGTGATCGCCATGGCCATGGGTGATGACCGCGCGGTCCACCGGGCGCCAGGGGTCGATGTAGAAATCCCCGGGTGGGCAGTACAGGCCTTCGGGGCGGGCGATGACGAGGTCCATGGCGATGGGCCTGGGTGGTGGGCTTGTAGCGGTAGAGCGGTGGCGGGCGGGAGAAGTTCTTTGATTTTCGGGACCTCATCGCTGGCTTGCCAGCGATGAGGTCCTTGAGGGCAATGGACGAGTTACTTGCCAGGCACCAGGGTCAGGCGCTTGCTGCCATACACCCGCTCGTAGTTCTGCCCCTGCAGCGGCACGCTCTGGTACTGCCCGCGGAACCAGGCATCCAGGCCGTTGGCGAACTGCGGGCTGGCCGGGTTACCTGATTGGCCGCTACTGCTCAGCAGCTGCAGCGGTTCGGCCTGGCCGAAGTCCACCACCAGGCGCTGCGCTGGCGCCAGGCTGGCCTTGAAGTCCTGGCCCCAGGCGAATGGCGAGGCGCTCAGGGTGCTGTGGTCGCCACCGCTGGCCTGGGCGCGGCGGTCGAGCTTGTCGCCGATGCCGAACAGATTGGCCACCGGCCACTGGTACTGGTGCAGCTTGCCCCACTGCCAGCCACGCCGGTCGCTGCCCAGCTGCTGCTCGCCCGCGCTGATCGCCGCGGCCAGGCTGCGGGCGAGGATGGTCGGCTTGTCTTCCACCGTCGGGGTCGTGCGGTCATCCCAGAACGGGCTGTCGTCGCGGCCCAGCAGGTGGTCGGCCTGGGCCGAGTAGGACAGCCGGGCATTGGCGACGAAGGCCTGCCAGGCCGCGCTGGATTCCGGCCCCAGCTCGTCGAGGAAGGTCAACCGCGCGCTCTGCTGCAGGAACAGCTCGTAGATCGCGGCGTCGGCGGAGGTCTGGCTCAGGCGACCGTCGAAGGCCATCAGCCGGGTATGGGCTTCGCGGGCCCTGGCCTGCTGCTCGGCGGGCAGGGCATCGATGGCCTTCTTCAGCGCCTGGGCCATGCCCGGGGCTTCGAACATCGCCTTGAGCTTGCCGGCGAACAGGGTGGTCTGGTCGTTCTGCATGGCGATCAGGCTGCGCGCGTCGTGCTTGCCGTTGCCGGCCAACTGCGCCAGGCGCTCGGCGCGCTCCGGGTAGGACCAGCTGTTGGACAGCTGCATGCCGTAGCCCCGGGGCGCGCTGCGCTGGGCGGCATTGCCCAGCCAGCCTTGGGGTGGATCCTGGTCGTAGGGGTGGAGCATGGCGTCGGCGTAGCCGTCCCAGTCGTAGCGGCTTTCCCAGCCCGGCGAGGGCACCAGGCCCTGGCCTTCGCGGCGGTTCGGGTAGCGCCCGGTGACCTGCCAGCCGACATTGCTGGCATCGGCGATGACCATGTTCAGCGGCACCGCGCCGATCTCGCGGCTGGCCTCGAAAGCCCGTTCGACGTTGCGTGCCCGCGACAGGTCGAAGAACGCATCCAGGCTTCTGTCGCCTTTGAGGTCCGGCATCTTCAGGGCCAGGCCGAGGCTGCCCTTGTCGCCGGTGAGCAGGGCGCCGTGGGCGGTTTCGTAGATCACTTCGCGCTGCGCACCGCGGCCCTTGATGAAGTAGGTCTCGTTGCGCACCCGCGCGTTCTGCCAGCGACCATCGGTTTCGTACTGCAACTGGCTGCCCTGGCGGCGCAGCTTTTCCAGGTACAGGTCCTGGTTGTCGCCCATGGCGGTACTGCCGCTCCAGGCCAGGGCGCCGTTGAAGCCGGAGAGGATCATCGGCAGGCCCGGCAGGCTGAAGCCGGCGGCCTGGTACTTGGTGGTGCGGATCTGCACCGGGCTGAGCGCCCAGGCGCCCTGGTTGTCGCTGGCCAGCAGGCTCTTGCCGTTGCGGCTGCGTTGCGCGGTGATGGCCCAGCTGGCCGAGTTGGCGCTGCCCAGCACATTGAATGCCGCCAGCTGTTCGCTGACCGCCGCCACGGGCGCCAGGCCGCTGAGCTGGCTGGTGAGGTTGAGGCCCTTGAGCTTGGCCGCCTCGGCGTCGTTGAGCGGTTCGTCCGGGTAGTTCGGCAGCAGCCAGGCGAGTTTGTCGGCACCGACTTTCTGCGCCAGGGTCAGGGCGGCGAGCTCTTCCTGCAGGTTGACCGACTGGCTGAAGCTGTACAGGGCGAAGAGCAGCGCCGAGTCCTCGGCCTTCCAGTATTCCGCACGGTAACCGGCCACCGGCGCCGGCAGCTTGTCGCGGTAGCGGAACAGGTAGGCGTTGACCCCGCGGGCATAGACCTCGAAGAAGCGCTTCAGGCGTGGCGAAGCATCGGCGTAGAGCTGGTTGGCGCTCTGGCGCAGGTTGGTCGCGCGCATGAAGCGGTCGACTTCCAGGGCGTCGGCGCCGGCCATCTCGGACAAGCGTCCCTGGGCCAGCAGGCGCATGCCGAGCATCTGCCCGATGCGGTCGGAGGCATGCACGTAGCCGAGGCTGAACAGCGCATCGTGGAACGAGCTGCTTTCGATCAGCGGCATGCCCTGGGCATTGCGCCGTACCGAGACGTTCTGCGCCAGGCCCTTGAGCGGTTGCACCCCGACCGTGGGCGGTACGCTGTCGGCGTAGTTGCCGGTCTGGCAACCTGCCAGGCCGAGCGCGGCCGCGACGACGCCGAGGCGAAGACGGGAAAGGGAAAAGGCTGGCGAGGCCATGGCAAAGCTCCTGCAAGGGGGTGGCGGCTGAAAGGCGCTACGTTAGTGAGCGCTCGCACGCCGTGCAAGCAGGGGCGGGCGCTTTATTTTCAAAGCGCCGCGCTGGCCGTGAGGCTTAGTTCTGCGGCGGATTGATCCTGTCGACCAGGGCGTAGGCGCGCTGGGTCGCCGGACGCGCCTGAATTCGCTCGAACCAGGCCTTCAGGTGAGGGAAGTCGTCAAGATCCTGCTGCTGGAAGGTGTGCGGCACGATCCACGGGTAGATCGCCATGTCGGCGATGCTGTAGGACTCGCCGGCGACGAACGGTCGGTCGCCCAGGCGTTTGTTCAGTACACCGTACAGCCGCGCGGTCTCGTCGACGTAGCGCTTGATCGCGTAGGGCACCTTTTCCGGTGCGAAGCGATTGAAGTGGTGGTTCTGCCCGGCCATCGGGCCGAGGCCGCCCATCTGCCAGAACAGCCACTGCAGGGTTTCCTGGCGGCCGCGCAGGTCCCGGGGGATGAACTGGCCGGTCTTTTCCGCGAGATAGAGCAGGATCGCGCCCGATTCGAACAAGGCCAGCGGCTGGCCGTCCACGGCGTCGTTGTCGACGATGGCCGGGATGCGGTTGTTGGGGGCGATTTTCAGGAAGTCGGCGGCGAATTGCTCGCCCTTGCCGATATTGATCGGATGGATCCGGTAGGGAAGGCCGGTCTCCTCAAGGAACAGGCTGATCTTGTGGCCGTTGGGGGTGGTCCAGTAATACAGATCGATCATGAGGCGCTCCGTCAGGAGACGGCAGCAGGATGAGCGCTGCCGTCGGTCTGCCGCGCTGGCGCGCAGCGGTCGGTGCAATGGATATCACAAAGCCAGACCGCTGTTACAGAGCGGCGCGCTCAGGCGCCGTGGCACTTCTTGAATTTCTTCTCGCTGCCGCATGGGCAAGGGTCGTTGCGGCCGACATCCTTCAGCGCGTTGCGCACCGGCTCCTGCGGGCCGTGGTTGCAGTGCGGGCCATGCACGTGGCCGTGGTCATGGTGATGATGGTCGTGGTCGTGATTGCAGTCAGGACCGTGGACGTGGGGTTGCTGGCTCATTGCGGGTTGCTCCGGGAAAAAATCGCCGGGGATTATCGCACCACTGCGCGACGAGCGCAGCCCGCCGCGCATCGCCGTTCAGGCAGCGACGTAGCTCGAGCAGCACTTCTTGTACTTCTGCCCGCTGGCGCAGGGGCAGGCATCGTTGCGTCCGGCCTTGAGGCCCACGGTCGGGTCGATGAAGTACCAGCGGCCCTGGTTCTGCACGAAGGCCGAGCGCTCGCGGTGGCTGTGTTCGCCATCGAGGTCGTGCCAGCGCGCGGTGAAGGTCACGAAGGCATGCTCGGGCTGGCCGCCGAAGACTTCCGCCGATTCCACCTCCAGGCCGAGCCAGGTGCTTTGCGCGCTCCAGGCGGCGATGCTCTGGCGATCGAGACCGGCCTGCTGCACCGGCAGGGTGGTGGCCACCAGGTAGTCCACCAGGCCCAGCACATAGGCACTGTAGCGCGAGCGCATCAGGGTCTGCGCATCCGGGGCCGGCTGGCCGGCGTGATAATGCCCGCAGCAGGCGTCCAGCAGATCGCCGCTGCCGCAGGGACAAACCGAAACACTCATCGCGTCACCACCAGTACTTGCCGAAGTTTTCCGGATTGGCCCAGAACTTGGCGTTGAGCCAGTCCGGGACCTGCTTGTAATCGCGCAGATCGTAGGTGTACAGGCCGAGTACCTGTTCCTCGCGCTGGAAGCGTTCGTTGGCCTGCAGGGCCAGTGCGTAGAAATCGGTGTCTGCCCAGCCGCTCGCGGCGAGGTCGGCGAGTACCGCGATGCGACTCGAATTGAGATTGCGGATGCCGCCGAGCAGTTGCAGGCCGCTGCGCTTGGGCAGGTGCTCGAGGCAGTCCACCAGCAGGGCCAGGTCGTAGCGCTTGCCGGCCAGTTCGCTCGGCAACGGCCCGGGAGCGGCGACGTCGATGCTGGACTGCGGGTGCGCGCTGGCGAAGGCGTCCAGCGCGGGGAAGCGCGCGCCGACCAGCAACAGGCGTTGCGGCGCATGGTGTTCGAGCAGCGCGGCCAGGGCCTGTTGCGGCGTGCGCGAAGAAAAGCTTTCGGTCATCGAAGGTCCTCATCTGATCCCGCCAAGACTAGCGGGCAACCACGCTCAGGCAAAGGGGGCGTAATGGCTTATCGCTGGCGGAGATGGTTTCAGCGGTCTTTACTCCCATTGATCGGTTCCCACCGAGTTCCCCCCATGGAGACGCAACAAATGAGCATAGTTCGCACAGTTTTACCTCTGGTTCTGCTGACCAGCGTTTTGACTGGTTGCGCAGGTTTGCAAAAAACCGACTGGCCGAAGTGTGCCGCCGTCGGGGGTGTAGGCGGCGCCGCGCTAGGCGCTATCGAGAGCAGCAGTTGGGCCGGTTGGGGCGCCCTGGTCGGTGGCACCATGGCCGCCGCCTATTGCTGGGTTCACGGCGATGGCGACGAAGACGGCGATGGCGTACCGGACAGCCGCGACAAGTGCCCTGGCACCCCGCGTGGCGTGCAGGTCGATGCCAACGGTTGCCCGCCTGAGCCGGCCGCGCCAGTGGTCGAAGAAGTGGTCGTGGTCAAGGAAGAAACCATCGTCATCCGCGATGTGCACTTCGCCTTCGACTCCGACAAGCTCACCGCCAGCGACAAGCAGCGCCTCAACGTCATCGCCGAGCGCCTGCGTCAGGAATCGGCGAGCGCCCGTCTGACCGTCACCGGGCATACCGACAGCGTCGGCTCCGATGCCTACAATAAGCGGCTCTCCGACAAGCGGGCGCACTCGGTGGTGCGTTACCTGGTCGAAAGCGGCGTGCCGCAGGCCAGCTTCGTTTCGGTGAGCGGCATGGGTGAAAGCCAGCCTGTGGCCGACAACAGTACCGCCGATGGCCGTGCGCAGAACCGCCGTACCGAGATCAAGATCCAGCGTTGAAACCTCGCCGCCCGTGGCTTGTGAAGTGCCATGGGCCGGTCTTTACTCCTGTGTGACCGGTAATAGCCGGTAACACAGGAGGCATTTCCCCATGACCGCACTTACCAAGGTCGCGCTGCCCGTGCTGTTGGCGGCGGGCCTTCTTTCAGGATGTGCAACCCACAGCGATGGCAGCGCGCCGCTCAACCAGCGGACCTGGCCGATCTGCAGCCTGCTTGGCGGCCTGGTCGGTGGCGGTCTCGGCGCCATCGAAAGCTCGGCCTGGGCTGGCGGCGGCGCGGCCGCCGGCGCGATCGCCGGTGGGTTGATCTGTTATGCCCAGGATGGCGACGAGGACGGTGATGGGGTATTCGACCGCCGCGACCGCTGCCCGGACACGCCGGCCAACACACCGGTGGAACACAACGGCTGTCCGACACCGCAGTATCCGCCTTCGCAGAAACCCGCCGAACCGGAAGCGTCCCCGTCGGAGGTGATCACCCTGAGCGATCAGGGCAACGTACTGTTCGCCTTCGACTCCGCTGAGCTCACGGCGGCCGCCCAGCAGCAGTTGCAGGGGTTGGTCGAGAAGTTGAGCAATCCGCAGGTGCGCACCGTTCGCGTGGTCGGGCACACCGACAGCCAGGGCAGCGATGCCTACAACCAGGGACTTTCCGAGCGCCGCGCGGGCAGTGTCGCGACCTACCTGATCAATGCCGGGATCACGCCACAGAAGGTCAGCAGCGAGGGGCGTGGCGAAAGCGAGCCGGTGGCCGATAACGAAAGCGATGCCGGTCGGGCGCAGAATCGCCGGGTAGAGCTGCACCTCAATTGATCGAGGGGACGCCAGCGGCTATGGTGGCAGTCTGTCTCCGGGCGGGCTGCCACGGCTGACGCGAACCATTGAAGAGGTAAGGCGATGAAAGGCTTGCTGGGATTCTTCAAGGCCCTGACCGTGGTGTTCTGGTGGGTGGTGCTGGTGAATCTGCTGATTCCCGCGGAAAAACCCTTCCACCAGCTGATCAACCTGGCCGGGGCGGCGTTGCTGGGGCTGCACTTTCTCGAAGTACTGTTCTACAACGGTCGCCTGCGCGAGCGCAGTCACCGCTGGTTCGACCGCCTGCAGATCCTGCTGGTGGGCATCTTCCATATTCTTTCCATCCCCGCACCCCGCAAGGAAGTTCCGCATGCGTAAGCTGATGCTGTTGACCGCGTTGTTCAGCCCGCTGGTCCTGGCCGATTCCCTGAGCGTGGCACCGCATTCGGTGTTGCGCCTGGCGAGCAAGGCCAGTGTCGTTCACCTGGAGCGCCTCGAGGTGGCGGAGGCGGCCAGCCTGGTGCTGCCGGCGAGCCTGGTGGAACTGAGGATCGATCAACTGACGCTGGGACGCGATGCGCGGATTTCCGTGGTCTCGGCCGAAGATCCCCTGCGCGTCGAGGTGGCCCGGGCGCAGTTGGCCGAAGGCAGCCTGATCAGCGCCACCGGGGCAGCGGGCAACTACGAGCGTGCGGCCAGGCCGGGACGCAGCCTGGACCTGCGTCTGCGCCAGTTGCAGGCGCCGCTGCTGTCGATCGACGCCCGCGGTGGTGCGGGGGCGCCGGGGTATGTCGGCCTCGATGGGGCCAACGGCAAGGCCGGTGGCTGCACCTGGGGTTCGGCGAGTCGCGGGGCCAATGGCGACGATGGCGGCAATGGCCATGATGGCGCCGCGGGTGGTCGGGTGCATTTGGTCGTGCCGGCAGATTATCCGGCCGAGCGGATCAAGGTGCGCCTGGAAGGCGGTGCGCCGGGCGTCGCGGGTGCGGCCGGCAAGGCCGGGCAGGGCGGGGCGAGCAAGGGCTGCCTGGTGTATCGCACCGAGGCCGGGGCCAATGGCCGGCCCGGGGCGGCCGGGCAGCCGGGGATGGCGGGGGCGGCTGGAGAACTGAGCGTTCAGCGCCTCTGATCATCTTTGTTCTCGATGGCCTCATCGCTGGCAAGTCAGCGATGAGGCCATCGAGTCAGAAGGACAACCTCGAGGTCGCCACCAGCACCACGGCAATCCCCAGCAGCAGATTGATCCCCACCAGCCTGCGAATCCGCCCCAGCACCGCGGCGCCCGCCGCCCAGTCACCGGCTTCCACCGCCTTGCGCAATTCCGGCAGCAGCAGGCTCTGGATCCGCATGAACAGGGCGAACATCGCGATCCCGCCGCCAATCATCACCTGTACATGGCGCGGTGCACTATCCAGCGTGCCGAAGTGCATGTGCAGCATGCCGACGCCACTGATCGCCAGGACGAGGATCGCGATCCATACCCAGCTGAAAAAACGCGGAAACACTTCCAGCCACAACTGCAGGCGGGCGGGGCCTTCGAGGACGCTGGCGGCCGCCGGGCGCAGGACCATCCAGGCGAAGAACATGCCGCCGACCCAGACCAGGGCGGCCAGGACATGCAGGCTGTAGGGAAGGGCAAAGGCGGTCATCGGGCACTCCGTTCGGCGCAAAGGACAATAGCGGGGTATGATAGCCGGCTCATCGAAAACACTGAAAATATATCCAGCCCTCCGCGGGCGCCCGAGACCATGATCAGCAACGAACTCAAGTCCCAGATTCAGGGCGCCTACTCGCGTTTCCTCGAAGCCAAGAGCCTCAAGCCGCGCTATGGCCAGCGCCTGATGATCGCCGAAGTCGCCAAGGTGCTCGGCGACATCGACGTCGACGACGAAGGCCGGCGTAGCGGCGATCCCGCCGTGGTCGCGGTGGAGGCCGGCACCGGTACTGGCAAGACCGTGGCCTACAGCCTGGCCTCGATCCCCGCGGCCAAGGCCGCCGGCAAGCGCCTGGTGATCGCCACCGCCACCGTCGCCCTGCAGGAACAGATCGTGTTCAAGGACCTGCCGGACCTGATGCGCAACAGCGGCCTGAATTTCAGCTTCGCCCTGGCCAAGGGCCGCGGTCGCTACCTGTGCCTGTCCAAGCTCGACCTGCTGCTGCAGGAAGGCCATGCGCAGAGCGCCACCGCGCAGCTGTTCGAGGAGGAAGGCTTCAAGATCGAAGTGGACGAGGCCAGCCAGAAGCTGTTCAACAGCATGATCGAAAAGCTCGCCGGCAACCGCTGGGACGGCGATCGTGACAGTTGGCCCACCGCCCTCGAAGACCAGGACTGGGCGCGGGTCACCACCGATCACAGCCAGTGCACCGGGCGCCATTGCCCGAACTTCGGCCAGTGCACCTTCTACAAGGCCCGCGAGGGCATGGGCAAGGTCGACGTGATCGTCACCAACCACGACATGGTCCTCGCCGACCTGGCCCTGGGCGGTGGCGCCGTGCTGCCGGATCCGCGCGACACCATCTACGTGTTCGACGAGGGCCACCACCTGCCGGACAAGGCCATCGGCCACTTCGCCCACTACAGCCGCCTGCGCTCCACTGCCGACTGGCTGGAGCAGACCGCGAAGAACCTGACCAAGCTGCTGGCCCAGCACCCGCTGCCGGGTGATCTGGGCAAGTACATCGAACAGGTGCCGGAGCTGGCACGGGAGATCAAGACCCACCAGCAGTTCATGTTCAGTGCCTGCGAGCAGGTGGCCGATTTCCGCCCCGGCGAGGACGTGGAGGGCCGCGAGCGTCCGCGTCACCGTTTCGTCGGCGGGGTGGTGCCGGAGCATATCCGCGAGATCGGCATCGAACTGAAGAAGGGCTTTGCCCGCCTCAACGACCTGTTCACCCGTCTCGCCGACCTGCTCAAGGAAGGCATGGACGGTGAGGTCAACATCGGCATCGCCAGTCACCAGGCCGAGGAGTGGTATCCGCTGTTCGGCACCCTGCTGACCCGGGCCCAGGGCAACTGGGAACTGTGGACCGCGTTCACCGCCGAAGACCCGCAGGACAGCCCGCCCATGGCGCGCTGGCTGACCCTGGCCGAGAGCGGGGCGCTGTTCGACATCGAGGTCAACGCCAGCCCGATCCTCGCCGCCGAGATGCTCCGGCGCAATCTGTGGAGCGTCGCCCACGGCGCCCTGGTGACCTCCGCGACCCTGACCGCGCTGGGTACCTTCGACCGTTTCCGCATGCGCTCCGGTCTGCCCAAGGCGGCGATCACCGCGGTGGTGCCGAGCCCGTTCCACCATACCGATGCCGGTGTGCTGCGAGTGCCCGACCTGCGCGCCGACCCGCGGGATGCCGCCGCCCACACCGCGGCGATCATTCGCGACCTGCCGGACCTGGTGGAAGGCTCGCGCGGGTCGCTGGTGCTGTTCTCCTCGCGCAAGCAGATGCAGGACGTATTCGACGGCCTGGATCGCGACTGGCGCCGGCAGGTGTTCATCCAGGGCAACCTGTCCAAGCAGGAAACCCTCAACAAGCACAAGGCGCGGGTCGACGACGGTGAATCCAGCGTGCTGTTCGGCCTGGCCAGCTTCGCCGAGGGTGTCGACCTGCCGGGTGCCTACTGCGAACACGTGGTCATCGCCAAGATCCCCTTCGCCGTGCCGGATGATCCGGTGGAGGCGGCCCTGGCCGAGTGGATCGAAGCGCGGGGCGGCAACCCGTTCATGGAGATCGCCGTGCCGGATGCCTCGCTCAAGCTGATCCAGGCCTGCGGTCGGCTGCTGCGGACCGAAGAGGACCGCGGGATCATCACCTTGCTGGATCGTCGGGTGGTCACCCAGCGCTATGGCAAGGCTATCCTCAATGCGTTGCCGCCGTTCCGGCGGGAAATCTCTTAGTGTTCCGGGCCTGCTTTGCAGGCCTTCGCGGGCAAGCCACGCTCCTACAAAGCGAAAGGACCGCAACGCGGTCCCGAATTCGTTGTCTACTCGTCGGAATCAAGGCCGAACCCGGCCCTCTCAAGGAGAACCACACCCCCATGCTGCGCCGTACCCTGCCTGCCGTTATCGCACTGTTGATCAGCCAGCCCCTGCTGGCCGGGCAACAGACGCTGTTCAACTTCGTGCGTCCGACCTCGGTGGTCACGGTGGCGACCGGAGATGCCAGCCTGCCGCAGTACAACGCGGAGCAGACGGCCGAAGGCGAGGTGCTGCGGCGGGTGGTGTTCAACCCGGCACCGCGGCCGAACCTGCGCATGAGTCCGCAGACGGGCGTGTGGGACTGGTCGGCGCAGAAGGCCCTGACCCTGCGCCTGCAAAGCGGCATGGACTGGGCCCTGACCGTCGATGTCAGCATCGAGAGCGCCGACGGCAAGATCCTCACCAGCCGCATCGACCTGCCCGCCGGCCCGGCGCAGACCGTGGTGGTTCCGCTGCAGGCCAGCTCGCCGCTGAGCCAGGGCATGCGCGCCGGTCCGCCGATGCCCTGGACCTTCGAAGGCCAGCGCGTGCTGGTCGGCAGCAGCAGCGGTGAGCTGGACCTGAGCCGGGTCAGCGCCGTGACCCTGTCGATGAACCAGCCGAACGTCGCCCAGAGCGTGCTGATCGAACGGATCAACGTGCAGGACGACGATCGCCTGCAACAGGCGGCCTACGCCGGGCTGATCGATGGCTACGGCCAGTTCTCCCGCGGCCGCTGGCCGGAAAAGGTCGGTAGCGACGAACAACTGAAGAGCGCCGCGGCCAGGGAGCAGCAACAGCTGAAGACCTGGCTGGCCGAGCGCCAGAAGCAGCCACTGGACCGCTTCGGCGGCTGGACCGGCGGGCAGACCTTCGATGCCAAGGGCTTTTTCCGCACGGTCAAGCGCGATGACCGCTGGTACCTGGTGACCCCGGAAGGCCATCCGTTCTACTCCCTGGGAGTCAATGCGGTGAACGACGAGCCGGGCCGCACCTACGTGGCCGGCCGCGAGCCAATGTTCAGCGAACTGCCGCCAGCGGATTCGCCCCTGGCGACCTTCTACGGCGAGGGCAACAACAACGACGGCAATGCCTCGTCCCGGGGCCGCGCCTTCAATCAGGGCCGCTGGTTCGACTTCTATGCCGCCAACCTCGAACGTGGCCATGGCCAGCCCTGCGCGAAACCGGCTGCCGAGCAGCCCGCCGCGCCTTGCCCGGCGCCGGCCTTCGACGCCGCGCGCTGGCAGAGCCACAGCCTCGATCGCCTGCAGGCCTGGGGCTTCAACACCCTCGGCAACTGGAGCGAGGCCAGCCTGGGCCAGGCGCAGCGGGTGCCCTATACCCTGCCGCTGGCCATCGTCGGTGACTACGCCAGCATCAGCACCGGCATGGACTGGTGGGGTGCCATGCCCGACCCGTTCGACCCGCGCTTCGCCATGGCCACCGAGCGCGCCGTGGCCATCGCCGCCCGCGACCACCGCGACGATCCCTGGCTGATCGGTTACTTCGCCGACAACGAACTGGCCTGGGCCGCCCCTGGCGACGATCCCAGGTCGCGCTACGGCCTGGCCTACGGCACCCTGCGCCTGACCACCGACGTGCCGGCCAAGCGGGCCTTCCTCAAGCAGTTGCGCGACAAGTACCGCAACCAGGAGGGCCTGTCCAAGGCCTGGGGGATCCAGCTCACGGCCTGGGAACTGATGGAGGACCCGGGCTTCGAGCCGCCGCTGCCGAGCCCCGAGCACCCGCAGATCGAGGAAGATTTCAAGCACTTCCAGCGCTCGTTCGCCGATGCCTATTTCAAGACCATCTCCGATGCGCTGAAGTGGCATGCGCCGAACCATCTGCTGCTCGGTGGCCGCTTCGCCGTCACCACCCCGGAAGCGGTGGCCGCCTGCGCCCAGTATTGCGATGTGCTGAGCTTCAACTTCTATACGCCCAAGCCGCAGGACGGCTACGACTTCGCCCAGTTGCGCGCGCTGGACAAGCCGATCCTGGTTTCCGAGTTCCACTTCGGCTCCCGCGATCGCGGGCCTTTCTGGCCGGGGCCGATGGAGGTCGCCCGCGAGGAAGACCGCGGCCCGGCCTATGCGGCCTTCCTCAAGGCAGCCCTGGCCGAGCCGGCGATCGTCGGCGCGCACTGGTTCCAGTTCTTCGACCAGCCGGCCAGCGGACGCCTGCTGGATGGCGAGAATGGTCATTTCGGCCTGGTGGCCATCACCGATGTGCCCTATCAGGGCTTCATCGACCAGGTGCGCAAGGCCAACCTGCAGGTGGAGAAGGCGATCGTCGGTACGCCGCCAGCGCCCCGTGAGGCGCAGGCTGAAGCGGTCAAACCCTGAATCCCAGATGAATAACGACGCGGTCTGACCCGCGTCTGTTCCCAAATCCCTCGCGGGCTGAAACAATGCCCGCCACTTTTCAGACAGGTTGTGCAGGAGTCGCCGGGTGCAGATTCAGGGTCATTTCGAGCTCGAGTTCGAGGCGGTACGCGAGGCCTTCGCGGCCCTTTTCGACGATCCCCAGGAACGCGGCGCGGCGTTGTGCATCCAGGTCGGTGGCGAAACCGTGCTGGACCTGTGGGCCGGCAGCGCCGACAAGGACGGCCAGGAGGCCTGGCACAGCGACACCATCGCCAACCTGTTTTCCTGCACCAAGACCTTTGCCGCGGTCACCGCCCTGCAACTGGTGGGCGAGGGCAAGCTGCAACTGGATGCGCCGGTGGCCCGCTATTGGCCCGAGTTCGCCCAGGCCGGCAAGGAAGCGGTGACCCTGCGCCAGTTGCTCTGCCACCAGGCCGGTCTGCCGGCGATCCGCGAACTGCTGCCCGCCGAAGCGCTGTACGACTGGCAGGCCATGACCGACGCCCTGGCCGCCGAAGCGCCGTGGTGGACGCCGGGCACCGCCCATGGCTACGCGGCGATCACCTATGGCTGGCTGATCGGCGAACTGATCCGCCGGGTCGATGGTCGTGGTCCGGGTGAGTCCATCGTCGCGCGCACCGCCAGACCCCTGGGGCTGGACTTCCATATCGGCCTGGACGACGCGGAATTCCACCGCGTCGCCCACATCGCCCGGGGCAAGGGCAACCTTGGCGACGAAGCGGCGCAGCGCCTGTTGCAGGTGACCATGCGCGAACCCCAGGCTCTGTCGACTCGCGCCTTCACCAACCCGCCGGCGATCCTCACCAGCACCAACAAGCCGGAATGGCGGCGCATGCAGCAACCCGCGGCCAATGGCCACGGCAACGCCCGCAGCCTCGCCGGTTTCTACGCCGGCCTGCTCGACGGCAGCCTGCTGGAGTCGGAATTGCTTGACGAGCTGACCCGCGAGCACAGCCTGGGCGACGACAAGACCCTGCTGACCCGCACCCGTTTCGGCCTGGGCTGCATGCTCGACCAGCCGGACGTGGCCAACGCCACCTTCGGCCTCGGTGCCCGTGCCTTCGGGCATCCGGGGGCTGGCGGATCGGTGGGCTTCGCCGACCCGGAGCACGATGTCGCCTTCGGTTTCGTCACCAATACGCTCGGCCCTTACGTCCTCATGGACCCTCGCGCGCAGAAACTGGTGCGGGTCCTGGCCAGCTGCCTTTGATCGGTTGCCGCTGTACCCGGCAGCCTCATTGGCTATCCTGCAACCACTTCGTTGGTATTTTTTCTTTCATTTTCATGGTGTATCGCTGATGTCTTCACATAAAACCTTAGCTCTCGCTCTGTGCCTGGCCATCACTGGTTGCGCCCAGCATCCCCAGAACGACAGCGCTGCCGGCGGTAGCAGCTGGTGGCCGTTCGGCTCGGACAAGGTGGCCGACCAGGAAGTGAAGGACGCGGTGAACGAGAAGGTGGCCAAGGCCGAAGCCAAGTCGGAAGCCAAGTCCGAAGGCGGCAGCTGGTGGTGGCCGTTTGGTGGCAGCGACGACAAGGCCGCCGCGAAGACCGCCGCGGTACCGAAGATCGACGTCAAGGCGACCCAGGCCTGGCTGGACAGCTACGAGCCGAAGCTGCGCGAGGCGATCAAGGACAGCAAGCTGGAGCTGGAGCGCCGCGAAGACGTGCTGGTGGTAACCCTGCCGGTGGACAGCGGCTACAACCCGGACCGTCCGGCCATGCTCCTGCCGATTTCCCTCGGCCCGATCACCCGGGTCGCCAAGATCATCGAAACCGACAGCAAGACGGCCGTGCTGGTCCTCGGCCATGCCGACAGCAGCGGTGCCGCCGTGGCCAACCAGAAACTTAGCCTGGAGCGCGCCCAGTCGGTGTCGGCGATCTTCCGCCTGAGCGGCCTGCAGCGTGACCGCCTGAACCTGCGCGGCATGGGCGCGGTGGCGCCGCGCGCAGCCAACGACAGTGTCCAGGGCCGTTCGCTGAACCGTCGGGTGGAAATGATCCTGACCCCGCAGGCGACCATGGTCGCGCTGCTCGCCAAGTACCAGCAGCCGACGCCGAGCCCGGCCGAACTGGTCGCCGTGCAGGACGCCAAGCCGGCCGCCGCCGCCAAGCCAGCCACCAAGGCCGCCGCCAAACCCGCGGCGAAAGCCCCGGCCAAGGGCACTGCAGCAAAGAAAGCCGCGCCGGCGAAAACCGCCGCGGCCCCGAAAAAAGCGGCTCCAGCCAAACCGGCTGCGAAAAAAGCCGAGCCCGCGGCGAAGAAGGTCGCGGCCAACAACAGCCCTGCGAAGACCAACTGATCCTCTCAAGGAACGCTGTAGATGACTCAATCCCTGGCTGATATGCGCCGTGACTACACCCGCGATGGCCTGGCCGAGGCCCAGGCCCCGACCGAGCCCTTCGCGCTGTTCCACCAATGGTTCGCCGACGCGGTGAAGACCGAACAGGCCCCGGTGGAAGCCAATGCGATGACCCTCGCCACCGTCGACGCGCAAGGCCGGCCGCATTGCCGCGTCCTGCTGCTCAAGGGCCTCGACGAACAGGGCTTCACCTTCTTCACCAACTACGAGAGCGCCAAGGGCCAGCACCTGCAGGCCAATCCGTTCGCCGCCATGACGTTCTTCTGGCCGGCGCTGGAGCGCCAGGTGCGTATCGAGGGGCGGGTGGTCAAGGTCTCGGCCGAGGAGTCCGATGCCTATTACCAGGTGCGCCCGCTGGGCAGTCGCCTGGGTGCCTGGGCTTCACCGCAGAGCCAGGTGATTGCCGATCGTGGTGAGCTGGAAGACCTGCTCAAGGCCACCGAGCAGCGTTTCAGCGACAGCCAGCCGGACTGCCCCGAGCACTGGGGGGGCTACCGCCTGCTGCCGGAGCGCATCGAGTTCTGGCAGGGACGCGCCAGCCGCCTGCATGACCGTCTCAATTACCGCCTGCAAGACGGCGCCTGGCTGCGCGAGCGGCTGGCGCCTTAACCGCCCTGATAGCCGGCGGCCTCGCGTTCCAGCCAGGTCGCCAGCTCCTTGCGTTTGACCTTCTGCGTCCGTGCGGCCTCCAGCCGTTGCAGCATGAATGCGCGCTTGCCTTCGTCCTTGCCGGCGAACGACAGGGCCAGGTCGCGGTCGGTCCAGCGTCTGATCCGCACATACAGCCAGCCGTGGAAATACAGGCCGGCCACGGTGGTGACGGCGATGATGAAGTAATCCATGTCTATTCTTGTTTCCCAAGTCTTCTGAGGGTTCAGGGTCTGCTGCCTGTACTGAAGCTGAATGGAAGCAATTTTTCCCTGGGTGCATCGTGACAGTCGTCAATGCGCGCAGTCTAATGAGCACCTGTCTTGAGGAGATGATCCTATGCGTAAATCTGTACTGCTGGTCGCATCGTTCACCACGATGTCACTGTTGCTGGGCGGTTGTGCCTCCAACCTGTCCGGTGATTCCTATTCCCGGGACGAGGCGCGTCGCGTGCAGACCGTTCGCGTGGGCACCATCGAATCCCTGCGTCCAGTGAAGATCGAAGGCACCAAGACCCCGATCGGCGGTGGCGCCGGCGCGGTCGTCGGTGGTGTCGCCGGTAGCGCCATCGGTGGCGGCCGCGGCAGCATTGTCGCCGCGGTGATCGGTGCGGTCGCCGGTGGCCTGGCGGGTTCCGCCGCGGAAGAGGGCCTGACCCGTACCCAGGGCGTGGAAATCACCGTGCGCGAGGACGACGGCAGCATGCGCGCCTACGTGCAGCAGGTTCAGGAAAACGAGATTTTCCGGGTCGGTGAGCGCGTGCGCATCATGACCGTCAACGGTACCAGCCGCGTCAGCCACTGAGCGATAGCACCAGAAAGCGAAAACCCCGAGCCGGCTCGCGCCGCTCGGGGTTTTTTCTTGCCTGCGAATCAGTGGGCCGGCTGTTTCGGGCTGGACAGCGCGGTGATGGTGTAGCCGATGATCGCGGCGAGGATCGAGCCGGTGAGGATGCCCATGCGGTCCATGCCTACGTATTCGCTGACACCGGGCACGAAGGCCAGGGAGCCGACGAACAGGCTCATGGTGAAGCCGATGCCGCAGAGGATCGCCACGCCGAGGACCTGTCCCCAGTTGGCGCCGGCGGGCAGGGCGGCGAGGCCGAGCTTGATGGCGATCCAGGTCAGGCCGAACACGCCGATGGTCTTGCCCGCCAGCAGGCCGACGGCGATGCCCATGGGCACCGCGTGGGTGAAGCTTTCCAGGGTCACCCCGGCCAGCGAGACGCCGGCGTTGGCGAAGGCGAACAGCGGCAGGATGCCGTAGGCCACCCACGGATGCAGCGCATGTTCCAGGCTGAGCAGCGGCGAGGTCTCGGCATTGCGCGTGCGCAGCGGGATGCACAGGGCCAGGGTGACGCCGGCGAGGGTGGCGTGGACGCCGCTCTTCAGCACGCAGACCCAGAGGATCAGGCCGATCACCAGGTAAGGTCCGAGCTTGACCACGCCGAGCCGGTTCATGGCGATCAGTGCCACCAGGCAGGCCGCCGCCAGCATCAGCGACAGGGTGGACAGGGCGCCGGAGTAGAACAGGGCGATGATGATGATCGCGCCGAGGTCGTCGATGATCGCCAGGGTCATCAGGAAAAGCTTCAGCGATACCGGCACGCGCTTGCCGAGCAGGGCCAGCACGCCGAGGGCGAAGGCGATGTCGGTGGCGGTGGGAATCGCCCAGCCGGCGATGGCGGCGGGATTGTCACGGTTGAGGAACCAGTAGATCAGCGCCGGCACCAGCATGCCGCCGAGGGCCGCGGCACCGGGCAGGACCACCTGGGACGGCCTGGACAGGTGGCCTTCCACCAGCTCGCGCTTGACCTCCAGGCCGATGAGCAGGAAGAACAGGGCCATCAGGCCGTCGTTGATCCACAGCAGCAGCGGCTTGGCGATGCTCAGCGCACCGATCTGTACCGCCACCGGGACTTCGAGCAGGCCGTTGTACAGCCAGGACAGGGGTGAATTGTTGACGATCAGGGCCAGCACCGCGGCGGCGATCAGCAGCAGACCGCTGGCGGCTTCCAGCTGGAAGAATCGGGTAAATGTGCTACGCAGAGGCAAGGTCGCTCCTCCATCGAATTGCAAAAAGGCTGAACACCCTAACCGGTTGTGTTATTCAATAAAATAAAAATTATATTCTTTTTTGTTATAAGCTATTTCAAGTTTTCCATGGCTATCGGGCTTTTCTGGCAAGCGTGTAGGGATTTGCTTGTAAGGACGGTAGTCGCTTCTACAGTCTTTCGCCCTCATCCCGGAGAACCGCCTATGAACCATCACCGCACCTGGGTTCGTGAAGCCATCCGCATCATCGAAGCCGATTTCCAGCGCAGCGCCGATACCCATCTGATTCCGCTGTCGATGGCCGGCTTTCCCGATGTCGACCTGTATTTCAAGGACGAATCCAGCCATCCCACCGGCAGTCTCAAGCACCGTCTGGCCCGCTCGCTGTTTCTCTATGCCCTGTGCAATGGCTGGCTGCGTCCCGGTGCGCCGGTGATCGAGGCGTCCAGTGGTTCCACGGCGATTTCCGAAGCTTATTTCGCCCGCCTGCTCGGCCTGCCGTTCATCGCGGTGATGCCGGCGACCACCTCGCGGGAGAAGATCGCCCAGATCGAGTTCTATGGTGGCAAGCCGCATCTGGTGCAGGATCCGACGCAGATCTACGCCGAATCCGAGCGCCTGGCGCGGGAAAGCGGTGGGCATTTCATGGACCAGTTCACTTACGCCGAGCGCGCCACCGACTGGCGGGCGAACAACAACATCGCCGAGTCGATCTTCAGCCAGATGCACTTCGAGCGACATGCCGAGCCGGCGTGGCTGATTTCCAGTCCGGGCACCGGCGGTACCACTGCGACCCTGGGGCGCTACGTGCGTTACCGCCGGCATCCGACCCGGGTACTGTGCGCCGATGCCGAGCGTTCGGTGTTCTTCGACTGCTATCGCACGGGCGACCGCGAACTGCGCCTGGACTGCGGCTCGCGGATCGAGGGCATCGGTCGGCCGCGGGTCGAGGCGTCATTCCTGCCGGCGGTGATCGACGCCATGGTCAAGGTGCCGGATGCCCTGTCGCTGGCGGCCATGCATTACCTGGCCAGACGCCTGGGCCGGCGCGTGGGAGGATCGAGCGGGACCAACCTGGTCGGCGCATTGCAGGCAGCGTTGCATATGCAGTCGGCGGGGGAGTCGGGATCGATCGTGGCGATCCTCTGCGACAGTGGTGAGCGTTATGCGACCACCTACTACGATGAGGATTGGCTCAAGGCCCAGGGCTTCGAACTGGAGCGGTTGATTGCGCTGGTGGCCGGGTGTGTGGAGCGGGGGGAGGCGTTGCCGGAGAGTGTGCTGCGCGAAGGGATCTGAGAACAGCAGTGGCCTCATCGCGGGCAACGCCCGCTCCCAGTGTGCCCGGCATGGGCCAAAATCAGTCACCTGAAAGCGGTGACCAGAATGAGTGACGACAACTGTAGTGAAACGCAAGGTGGACGCCGTGAGGCCAAGCTGAAAGAAGCGCGTAGCG